>CAWEDJ010000073.1:0-138036 GCA_963807635.1 uncultured cyanobacterium | reverse complement strand
TGTAAGTATTGTATAATTTTGATACAAAATAGGGACTAGATTTTGATTACAGTTAGTTTGTCGCTTCCCTAGTCTCCCAACTTTAGCTCACCGTTTACCCGTCTCCTTGCATCCCTGGAAGTTTAATCTCCCTATCTGCGACATACTCCTGAACAAGCCAAACTAGTAGAAAACCGCATAGGTTATTGATAGGATTGAGCCTCTCTTATTAACCTTCTCTAGCTGCCTAAATCTCCCAATTTTGTTCTAGGGGATTGGGAATGGGTTTAAGTAAAAAATTTTTTTTGAGATCTTATTTTATGTCTAATAATATCGTTAAATTTGAAAATAAAAAGCCTTTAACCGTTCAATATGAGAAATTACCTCAATTAGAGAAGACAATTTTGCAATTCTTGTCCATACTCTACGTGCCAGTTTCTCGGAATAATTTAATGTTGTGCTTAAACCGTTTGAACTATCGGGATAATCAGGGCAAAGCATTGAATGCAAACACTCTCAAGCCAACCCTGGATGCCCTCGTCACATCAGGGTTCTTAATGGCAGAAAAGGGGACAGGAATTACTTGCCATCCCTCATTAAGCGAAATTCCCATTCGAGAGGCGGTAAAAACAGGAGAATTTGAAAAACTAGTCGCAGCGATCCGCTACGTTCCCGATAAATGAATATGGTGCGAATAATCGCCGATCATTTCATGGAGAATCGGAATTTATCCGAGAAGTTCGCATTGGTATTTACCGCCAGGATTTTGAATTTATTGATAAGCAATTTCAAGATTATTATTTTTATTCCTCTTCTAAACGGATTAGCTTAGAGCAATCTTTCTAGAAATGATCGACAATCCCTTTGATTTGGATTGGATTAATAGTCTTAATACGGAATTTTTTGAACTGGCTGTTGAAGCTAAATTGGCTTCATCCCTAGAAAGTTTATCTCCTATGGAAGAATTGTTTGAACAATTCACAAAAAGAATAATGGAGACAGAAAAAATTTATCATGGTTTGGCTACAAAATTTGCTGAACAGATGATGCTTCGAGGAGAATTAACGGAGCTAGAAAAAGTCTTTAAACAGTTTGAAAAAAATTGCCCTGATCTCCATCCCAGTAACTACTTTTTTTATCAAGGGAATATTGCCTTTCTTAAAGGAGATTATACCCAGGCGATCGCACATTACAATACTGCCCTAACCAGTATCAAAAAATTAACCAAAAAGCGCAAGATATACTCCCAGGAATTTCGGGTATCTTCTTTATTTTTGCCCTCATTGGAGAAGGTTCGGCTGTTTGTTTAGGAGAAGCCAAAACTTACCTTAAATACGCCGTAGATTTGTCAGATAATTCCTATTTAGATGAAGTTTATACAACCTTAACTTATTTATTAGAATGGCAACAGGGCGATCGCGGGAAACTAGACATTTTGCGACACCGTTGCCGCCTTAATTCTGGTGAACATAGCCTAGTTACTTTTTTAAAACTGATCTGTACCTATTGGTTACAACAGGATAACAAAGCGGCTCTGGTTAATCATGCTAAAGCCTTACAGCGACAAGCCTATCGAGCAGGTTATCAATGGTTATCGGCTGAAATGGCTGAACTCATTGCCCGTTGCGATCCGTCTTCTCAAAAGGTTTACGAGATCATTGCTTCCGAATGGCGAGAACAACAAGGCGGAGTGAGTATTTTAGATATCCTCAAACCCCAGAGTGATTGGGAATTATCCCTCAATGCTCTAGCCAATTTAATCAGTAAACCCTCGGATAAAAAGGCAGAATCATCCCTGCCGCCACTAAACGTTTAGCCTGGTTTGTGACTTATTACTCCGAAAAAAATTACGCCCTCGCTCCCCGTGAACAAAGTTGGACAAAAAAAGGAGATTGGACAGCAGGAAGAGCGATCGCTCTCAAAAGATTAACCAAACAATCCGCCGATTTTAATTATTTTACTTCCAGGATTGGCAGATTTGTAGTCATTTAGAAAGCTATTCGGTGGGTTATTACGGACAAACAGAATATGAATTTGAAAAAACGGCTTTTGTGGCCCTAGTAGGTCATCCTTTGGTATTTTTAGATGGCACACCCATTATACAAATCGAAGTCGTTGCAGGGGAACCTGAACTTCAGGTGAAAAAAACGAAAAATGAACGATTAATTTTAAAACTTCAGCCTGATCTTTCCTCTGGCGTTGAGGTAATTGTTTTAAAAGAAAGTTTAACCCGTCTGAAGGTGATTCATGTCACCCAACAGCATCAGCAAATTGCCACCATTTTAGGAAAAAATAATCATCTAGAAGTCCCCATTACCGCCCAAGAAAAGGTGCTGACAGCCATTAATGGAGTCGCGAGCTTAGTAACGGTTCATTCCGACATTGGTGGCGGTCTGGAAAATGCCCAAGAACTGCCTTCCCATAGTCTGCCCCATCTCCATTTGTTACCAATGGGAGGCGGATTAAAAGTTGCTTTAATGACTCGGCCGTTTGGGGAAACTGGCCCCTATTTCCAACCAGGAAAAGGCGGTGAAACGGTGATCACAGAAATTGACGGTCAACGTTATCAGACCACTCGTAATCTGACCGAAGAAAAAGCACGGTCTAAGGAAATTATTAAAGCGTTACCGACTTTAGTGATCAACGATAGTGAAGGGGGAGAATGGTATCTCGAAGACCCCGAAAATTGCTTGGAATTACTCTTAGAATTGCAAACTGTGGGGGATGGAGTCAAGGTTGAATGGCCTGAAGGGGAAAAATTACGGGTCAGTCATCAGGCAGGTTTTGGACAATTTAATCTCAATATCCAACGACAACGGGATTGGTTCGCGGCTGAAGGGGAATTGCGCATTGATGATAATTTAGTCATCGGCTTGCAACAGTTAATGGAATTAATGGAAAAAAGCCCTGGTCGTTTTATTGCCCTAGCGGATGGGCAGTTTCTGGCGTTAACTAATGAATTTCGCCAAAGATTAGAAGAATTAAAAGCTTTTTCTGAAAAGCAGGGTAAAGGTCGGCGGTTCCATCCCCTGGCAGCCCTTGCTCTCGAAGATATGTTAGACGAGGCCGAAAGTCTCAAAAGCGATCGCCATTGGAAGGAACATATCAAACGCATCAAGGAAATGAAAGACCTCGATCCCCAATTGCCTTCGACGTTACAAGCGGATTTACGGGATTATCAATTGGAAGGTTTTCAATGGTTAGCCCGTTTAGCCCATTGGGGAGTGGGGGCTTGTTTAGCCGATGATATGGGGCTGGGTAAAACTGTCCAGGCGTTGGCTTTAATCCTGACGAAAGCTGCCAAAGGGCCAACTTTGATCGTGGCTCCGACCTCCGTTTGTCCCAACTGGATTAGTGAAGCCAATCGTTTTGCACCGACTCTCAATCCCTTTCAATTTGGCAGTGGCGATCGCGGTTCAGTCTTAGAAAATCTCCAACCCTTTGACCTAGTTCTCTGCACCTATGGATTGTTGCAACAGGAAGAAGTATCGGAAATGTTAGCAAAAGTGCAATGGCAAGTGGTGGTTTTGGATGAAGCCCAGGCCATTAAAAACATGGCGACCAAGCGTTCCCAAGCCGCGATGAATCTGCAATCCGAATTTAAACTTTTAACAACGGGAACCCCCGTCGAAAACCATTTAGGGGAATTGTGGAATCTCTTCCGCTTTATTAATCCTGGGTTATTGGGTTCTTTGGAAAGTTTTAACGAACGCTTTGCCAATCCCATTGAACGCAATCAAAATAAAGCCGCCCGTGATAATCTCAAACGCCTGATTCAGCCTTTTCTCTTGCGTCGGACTAAAAATCAAGTTCTCAAGGAGTTACCCGCCCGCACGGAAATCCTGATTCAAGTGGAACTCAGCCAAGAAGAAATGGCTTTCTATGAAGCTCTCCGTCGTCAGGCGATCGCCAAATTAGAAAACAGCGATGCCCAGGCAGGAGCCAAACATTTACAGGTCTTAGCGGAAATTATGCGCTTACGTCGAGCTTGCTGTAATCCCAGTTTGATCATGCCCGATAGTCCTGTTAAAAGTTCTAAGTTAGAAGCTTTTGGGGAAATTTTGCAAGAATTATTAGAAAATCGTCACAAAGCTCTGGTATTTAGTCAATTTGTGGATCACCTAACGATTATCCGCAACTATCTAGACGAGCAAAAAATCAACTACCAATATCTCGACGGTAGCACCCCGATCAAGGAACGCAAAAAACGGGTAGATGCTTTCCAAAATGGGGAAGGGGATGTCTTTTTAATCAGTCTCAAAGCAGGGGGGACGGGTTTAAATCTCACTGCCGCCGACTATGTGATTCACATGGATCCCTGGTGGAATCCCGCCGTAGAAGATCAAGCCAGCGATCGCGCCCATCGTATTGGCCAAAAGCGTCCTGTAACGATTTATCGTTTAGTTGCCCAACATCCGATCGAGGAAAAGATTGTGGATTTACACCATCAAAAACGCGATCTGGCGGATAGTTTATTGGAAGGGACGGATATGAGCGGTAAGGTTTCGACGGATCAATTGTTGCAGTTGATTAGTGGGAATTAAAAATTAGTTTTTCAATGTTCAAAAAGCCACCAATTGACCTTCTTAATTTATGAATTTTTATTACGGTTACTTCCGAAGTAAAATCCTAAAACAGCACCAATTATTCCCGTTTGCGTTGACATTAATAAAGAAAATACATCCTTAGAATAATTGTATCTTTCTGTTCTCTGCTCTTTGTCGTTAACAGGCATAAACATTACGGACAACATCACACCAATAGTAACGAAATAAGTAAAGCCAAATATATAAATCAACCAACTTGCAAGCAATGAGCGAGTATCTTCGCGCTTGATATCTAAATTATTAGCAATCTCTTTTTCATCTTTTTCTAAGATTGGGCTTTCAAAAGTCTTACGAATTTCTTTTGTATCTTCTTCTGAAAGAGGTAAATCAAGTGACTCTGAAGAAGATAGAGAACTATCTATCCCTACAATCTGGTCTTCTTCAGTGAGGATTTTTTCTATCTCTTGAGTTTCTGTTTGTGTACTAGGGATTTCTGGTTGATCTTCACTCATTATACAAGTATTCTAAAAATGATAATTTTCAGGAGATAAAGTTATTTATTTTTGTGATTGTTAATTTATTTTATGGAGAAATGACTCTGATCAAAATTTTTGTCGAAAAGACACTCTGCGTAACTTTTCATCGGGTCTTTGTACAAAGATTTTATCCCCACGTTGTTCTGATTCTATGAGGTATTTGATTAGACGAATCCCCTCTTCGCTATCTAGAATTTCAGGCTCAAATCGAATAGCTACCAACTTTTTATCTTGATGCTTTTGACGGTAAAATTTTGCTTTTTTTTCAGTTCCATCCCTTAAATAGCCAACAATTTTTCTATACTCTCGGAGAGGAAGGTTCTTAGTAGAAGATGTCCGACGAAGCTTTCTTTCAGTAGAAGGATACATGATGATTAAGCCCTGTAGAGTTACAGATTGAGTCGCAGAGCGCGGAAATTAAGTATAAGTAAAGTACCCCGCTCAACTTCTTATTGTAAATGATAGATTCCTAAATCGATCTTGTTTAAAGAAAAGTAAATGATCGCTGTGAGGTAACTTTACAGCAATTTCCGATCAAACGCACCACGAAAAAGCTATCTCAAAGGCTCAAAGTAGAGACCACAATGTTGGAACCAATCAAGAGCATTTTCATCAGTAATGGTATTGATCGCATTAGTAATAGCTTCGTCAAGAGCCTCGATTGTTCGAGCTTTAGCAGAGCGAATAATTTCTTTTAATTTAGACCAACACAACTCAATTGGTGATAAATCTGGCGAATAGGAAGGTAAAAATTTAACCTTGGCTCCAACAGATTCAATCAGATTTGTAGTGACGGTAGCGTAATGTACAGACAAATTATCCATCACGACAATTGCCCCTGCCCATAACTGAGGTAATAATACTTGCTCAATAAAGACTAAAAAACTATCGGTATTTAGACTGCCAGGAAAGGTCATTGAGGCAATCAAACCTTCATCACTCATCGCCCCAATTAAAGTGATGTTTTGTCCTTTATTTCCTGGACGCTCATCATAAACCCTTTCTCCTCCCAGACAACGCGCATAGAGTCTTACCATCGCTAGATTAAGACCCGTCTCATCAATGAATATCAGGTTTCTTATATCTATCGTCTCTAGCCAACGTCTAAATTCATAACGCGATTCTTTAACCTTTTCTGTGCCTTGCTCACTTGCTACTAATGTTTTTTTTTTACGCCCTAATTCTAAACGTGTAAGAGTTCGACTTACCCCCGATATACTTACTTCTATTCCTTTCTCTTGTTGCAATTTTTCTTGGATTTCTCGTAAATATATATCATTTTGTTCTGCAACTATTTTTTTTAATAATTCTTCGTCTTCACCCTTTATCTTTGAACGGCGATCTCCCCCTTGGGGTTTGGGTGCTATTTCATTTGTTTGTCGATACCGACGTAAAAAATCGCGAACGAAAGATAAGCTAACCTTAAATCGTTTTGCTAAACCTCTTTGAGTATTTTCTTGGTTTTGCCATGCCGTTAGTATTCTTTGGCGTAAATCTAGCGAATATGCTGCCATATCTCATTAATTTTTTTAAGTTTTTTTCATGTTACCATACTTGTAGCGGGTTTGAACGAAATTTGCTGTAGTAGCTGAGGACACAGGATTCGCATAGGTCGTTAGCATTTCTATGGCTAATTCTAAAGCCGCGATCGCCTGTTCACGACTCACGCTAGGAAAATGATCTAAAAAAATATTCAGAGAATCCCCCGCTTCAAGATAATCAAGCAAAGTTTTGATGGGAATACGAGTACCAGCAAAAACAGGAATCCCACCCATTATATCGGGATCACAGTGAACAACATTTGCAACATTTGACAACAATTTCATAACATTCTACCTAAAAAAGTAACTTGTGGGAAGCGACTAGGCGATCGCATTTAGCAAAGAAGACGTTGTGATGTTACGGGTTTATTCGGGAAAGTTATAATTCAGAAACTAGGTACGATCGCGATCGCCCTAATCTCTGAAAAAAAGTCCTGAAAAATAGCCATAATCATCATATTGGGGAATTAATTGATGGAATATATTATTTTAGGTTTATTAATTGTCATTTTTGGACTTATCTTTTTCTTTTATCGAAAAAATCAGTCATCGTCCAACAAAAACTCCTCTCGTTTCTATCGCACCACTTCGAGAGCTAAAACCCATTCAGGAAAATCCGTTCCCAGAAAAACTCGAAAACAGTTGACGGCAATGGTGGGAGGCGATCAGAGGACAGTTGAGCGTCTTTTAAAAAATTTACGCCTGAAACACCCAGGAGAATCAGAGACTTGGTATTGGGAAAAAGCTATTTTTGATTTGGAACGCGATCGCCGTTATTAATTAATTTTGATATAGAATCACTATCTGAAAACCAATGATTAATTGAGTGTTGGCATCGTCTGATTACTTTGAATAAATCCTGTTAATTGATTAAAGGTTATTCCATAGGTTGTAATAGGGACTTCATAGCCCTTGAGATTAACATTATATTGTTCAAAATTTTGCGCTAAATATTTAAATTTATTAAGATAATCGTAGGTTTTTTCACCGATCGCAATATCAAATCCTAAAATTTTTGTGGAAGATTCCAAACGAAAGGCCGCATTAACCGTATCTCCGATCGCCGTATAGTCGGGGTGATCTTCACTACCTGTATTCCCCACCATTGCGTAACCCGTATTAATGCCGACCCCAATTTTGAGCGGAAACGGAACGGGATATTGATTGCTCAATTTTTCGGTCATTTGATTGATCTCTTTGACCGCTTGAAAAATTCTGAGGACTTCTTCGGGAGTATTTTCCTTGCCACTATGAAACCAAATCGCCATGATCGCATCCCCGATATATTTATCTACCCAACTTCCAGAGTGGCGGATAATTTCTCCCGCCTGGCGAAACCAATTACTAATTAAGACCGATAGGATTTCTTCGTTTAATTGTCTCGATAAAACGGTAAAATTCCGCATATCTGCCACCATGACAGACATCAGACGACGTTCGTGCAAGAGATTTGTTTGGGTATCCTCTTCCCTTGGGGTCTGGGTTGATAGTTCACGACCTAGAGCATAGAATTCAACGTGGGATTTGCCAAAAAGAATGCGATCGCCGTTTTGCAGAGAAATCGGAACACTGACCCGTTTCCCGTTCACGAAACTACCATTACTGCTTCCCAAATCGATCAGGAGGTAATCTCCCGTTTCATTACATTGGAGAATCGCATGGTTACGGGACATGGAATGGTCACGGATCACAATATCATTTTCCTGACTGCGCCCAATTGTCCAATAGTTTTTTTCCGCCAGAGAGAATTGTCGTTCCCCTTGGAGGGTATGAATCACAAAATGAGCGTTGTTTTGTCCGAGTTGTTCCACGGGGGGAAGGGATAAAAAAGCAGGTTCCTAAGCCAGGATAGCAACAATCCAGAATAAACTGTCTACTAAAATTGTACTCAATACTGCTCCAGCAAACGCCCACCAATGAATTTGGGGTTTTGCCAAAGCCCATTTGCCTAATCCTAATAGGAAACCGACTAACAAGACAGCCCAACCCAGTCCCCAACTAGTCTGAATCTGGGCGATCGCGTTGTGGAAAATAGGCGCGGCCATGGTGGGATCGGCGGCCATTAATTGTCGCCAAGAATCGATTAAACCCGTGAGATAAAAATAAATATCCGTGATAGCGGTTCCTGTCAATGATCCCAAATAAAATAGGTTACCCACCAGTCCCCAACGTCGAGATAATCCCCAAATCGCAACAGGCAGAGCGATCGCTTCAATGGGAAGGTGAATCAAGGGTTCCCAACGAAACCATCCCCAATAAATAGAACCCGCTAACCAACTCCAGCTAAATCCTAAGAACAGATCTCCCCAAACAGAAATTTTGGGATTGGGATTTCTCATTAAGACGATGGCAAAGATTATCCAACCGAGGGTCAACGCCAAACTTAACCAGGGAAAGGAGCGGACTAAGGGGGCTTGGACAAAAACAGGCACGGAGACGAGAAACCCTGACATCAGCAGGATAAACCAGGCTTCGGTATTCTGTGATCGCTCCTTGGGTAAGATGAACTCGTCCCTACTGGATGGTCGAGCAAAGTTGGCAACAACAGATGTTAAGAGGGGGATCACGGCAATCTTAAATAATAAATCTTAAAGGCTTTCATTTTCGTTACTTATCTTAACATATACCCAAGCCATCCAGAATGGGAGGACGAAATTTTTTCTGGTGACGAAGAAACTGACCCATTAAAGGGCGATCGCCACTTTCTCCTTCACCTCACCAAAAGCGATCGCCTAAAAATCACGACTCACCAAAAGCGATCGCCTCATCCAATCTCATCCCCACAAAAAGCGATCGCAAACTCCCGAAACCTTGCTGACATAATAAAAATTTATATTTAATAGACTTCATCGTGAGTTCCAATATCAATTAGGTTAATCTCTTCTTCTTGAGTTTCAGGATTCGGTTCAAAACTGAAGATGATTCGGCAATTATACTCAACAGAAAAAGCCCAAGCACCTGATAATTTTCCTTTTAATTTATGAGTGCGTAATATTGGATTATAGGGATCGTCAGCGAGTAGTCTTAATTTGGCTTCTATTTTCGATTTTAATTCGGGTTGTCGTTTAATCGTTGTTTTAAAAGCGCGTTTAAATGATTGGCTAAAAACTAAGTTAATCATTGTTCAGTTCGGCAATAATGTCATCAACATTTCCTCGAAAAACATTACCATTTTGATAGTCTTGTCGAGCTTGAGAAATATTTTGAGCAATTTGTTCTCGTCTTTTTTCGATTTGCCGATGTTTAACAATATTGATCAAGTCGTCTTGTTCATCAAAAGAGAGATAGTCAATCATTTCTAAGATTTTACTAAATTGCATAGTTTGCGGCATTGTTACTTTCCTCTTTTTCAATACAAGCTTTTATTTTACTCTGCTTGAGCGATTATGACATCCGCGATCGCCGCTTCACCTCCCCAAAAGCGATCACCTAAAAATCACGACTCATAGGGATAGCGATCTCCATACCGCAAACCCTTTATTCAGATAGATAATTGAGGTGATCGCACTTCATCAGAAAAAGTGATCGCAGTAACCCGACAATTAACCAAAAATAGAGTTATAATTTCCCTACAAGATCGGTGATCGAACTTGAGTCGGCACGCAGTAACCCACAATGAGGTTATTATTTCCGTACAAGATTCGCGATCGCTGTGAATATGAAAAAATTCAGGACTGAGTTCTATTAATATCTCTGCATAAGGACTGGGCAAAGTTAATGGTTGGGGACATAATAGAAGTCGTATCAAGATTATTCGAGTTTAGTGACAGCTTCAAAAAGGCTGGGGTTGAAAAGCGAGAAAGCATCGCAAAATACTTCTCTAGAGTTGGTGAGTGTCTTAAGGAAGTAGCTCAACAGCTTAAATCTGGGGAGATGCCTCATAGCAGAATTGCAGAACTCAGAGATCTTGCTGAAGGATTGCCAGAAGCAATTGGACAAGAAATAACACAAGAGAAAGCAAAAGAGCTATCTGAGCTTCTGAAGAAATCTATTGGAAATAACCTGGAGGACTTAAAGAACAATGAAGAAATTATTCGACAGATCCAAGAATGTGCTGGGAAGTTTGATGCGCTAGCCTTTAGAGTCAGTTATCCTAATTCTAAATCTTCTTCTGTAAAGAATCTTCTAGTAATTTTAGGTGGTATTGGGTTAATTGGATTAAGCGGTTGGTTTGTTGGCAAAAGTTTTTGGTTTACTCCAACTACGTTTTTTCTCCTAATGGAATCAATTACGAACCACTACAAAAGTTGTTGAAAGCTCGTGATTGGAAAAGTGCGGATGCTCAAACACTGAGCAGTTTATTAGAAGCAGCTACCAAAGCAAGACCATCACGATATCCGAGCCAGGATTGGCTTGACCCAAGTGATATCAGGGTACTACCTTGCTCTGATCTAAAAACTATTAACCAATTATGGTCTGAAGCAACTAAGAATCGTCTTGGTTTTGTTATTCAATCTCGAATTTGGCAGCGTGTCGGCGGAACCACAGCAACACAAAATGTTAATCCTGAAATACGAAGAAATTTCAGTATTGCAGTAGGGTGGCAAGGTGCTGACGCAGTACCATTAAGTTTGGAAACACTTTATCAAGCTATAGCCAACAAATCCGTTGAAGAAATTCCTGAAGGTTATCTACCCTCGTCCATAGGTGTGTACCAGGGGAACGCACAGTTTTGGTAGGTGACTTAGTAGTTTGCCTCGCTTACTGCAAGATTGAAACAGTGCGGTATATCAAAATAAGTGCGATCGCCATCGCTGTAGGTGCGTTACTCAACGCGCCTTTTTACTTTTAAACATGATGAATTTGTAATTATCTGATTTTTGGGATGTTTATTAATGCGATCGCCTCTTTCAACATGATCGCCTCTCAATTTAAAAATGCGATACAATCGTTGTTGACCACGAGGTTATAAGCTATCCAGCGATCCGATATAATCGCATATCAAAAAAGCATTATTGATCAAACACCATGCAATACGAATATGAATGGGATCGCAACAAAGCACGTTCCAACCTTCGTAAACATAGCATCCAATTTGCAGACGCAGTTTCTGTCTTTAATGACAAATTCGCCATCATGATTAGCGATGATCATCCCGACGAAGAAAGATTTATTATAATAGGATTAGACTTTTTCAGACGAATTCTGGTTATTGCTTATACCTATCGAGATCAAAATACAATCAGAATCATCTCAGCCCGCAAAGCCAACAAAATTGAACGCCAACAATATGAAGGATAAATTATGAAAGAACAATACGACTTTAGCACTGGAAAACGAGGCGCAATCGATCTCATTCCCCAAGGAAAAACTCAGATTACCCTATATCTTGATAATGAAATTATTGACTGGTTTCGAGAAACGGTCAACGCCCAAAATGGCGGTAACTACCAAACCTTAATTAACCAAGCCCTACAAGACTATATTCAACAAAAAGGAGAATCCTTAGAATCATTATTACGTCGCATTTTACGCGAAGAATTAACCACATTTAAATAAAATAATGCGATTCACTTCCCATGAAGATAACAAAGCCCGCCAACAACAAAAAAATCCAGAACTTCACACTTATCAAAGAGAAATAGACAATGCCTAAAACCACAGATGCTATAAAAATCATTCACCAAATGATCGCAGACGATCCTACAATCCAAGAACAAATTGCCCTAGAATCTCTCAACGCAGAAATCGCACAACTGATTTCATAACTCTCTGAACAAATAGACTGGATTAACCCAACAACAAACTAGCTGACCTAATCTATGTTGAACAATCCGTTATTGAAGACCTAGAGGACGCTGACTATCAAGACAATCCTCTAATAATGCTATAAAAAATTGCCACCGCACTTAATCAACGAGTCAAAATGAGCCTTGTTAGCTGAAATCCTGCGATCGCCATCTTCTCGAATTAAAAAAGCGATCGCATCTAGTCCGCGTTTTTCGACAATGTGTAGTAATTTTTTACCTGTAAATAATTCGTTAATAGATTATTCTGTGAAACAATACGATAAGATTTTCGCGATCGCATGAGACGTAATCAGCGAAAAATTTACAGCAAGGAAAATGTTTACCCTCTACAAATTGGCAACCAGTCTATATCCAACAACTCTTCAAAGAGAATAGGGACATTTTTCGGGGAAATCAACTGACTTTTGAGTTTTGATATTAACTGCTTTTAATGCACGTCCATAAATCACATCTAATTTATAAACCAAGTGATTATAAAGCGTTTGAGTCATTTATCCTGTAGTTGCAGTCGAAAATTATAGATTTCGCCTTGCCAATGAATGCTGTTATTCGTTACTTCGGATTCCCAATATTCTAATAAAAGCAAAATGACGAATTACTTGATCTAATAAACTGACTACCGCATTTCTCTTTTCACTCCCCAAATCTTCCAACTGCTCAATTAAATTATCCAGATCTAATGCTTCAAATTGACGATTTTTCAATAAAGCGATCGTTTCCTCTCACCATTGAAGATCATCGAGTTTCGTATAGTTGTTGATAATTGGTAAGAACAGCCATAGTGATTGATTAAGCAGACAAGGTTAGCTTGTCATAAAAATTACTCTAATTGTAGCAAGATAAACATCCCCCGTTTTTATCCAGGGGATTATTCCAACAAAATTAAGCACCTTCGCGCAATTTATCTAGAACGGAACGATCCTCTAAGGTCGAAGTATCGCCAGCAATTTCCTGACCCGATGCTAGATTCCGCAACAAACGCCGCATAATCTTACCGATCGCGTTTTGGGTAAAACATCGGTGAAGCGAATCTCACTGGGACGGGCGATCGCACCAATTTCTTCGACAACGTGTTGTTTGAGTTCCTTGGCTAGGGCTTCACTGGGAGAATGTTGACCCTCTAGGATGACAAAGGCAAAAATCGCTTCCCCTGTCAAATCATCGGGTTTGCCCACCACTGCGGCTTCAGCGACAGAGGGATGGGAAACTAATGCCGATTCGACTTCCATTGTGCCTAAACGATGGCCAGAGACGCTAATCACATCATCGACCCGTCCCATGACCCAATAGTAACCATCTTCATCTTTTCTGGCACCATCCCCTGCAAAATAGACGTATTTTCCATCTTTCGGGGGGATATGCTCCCAATAGGTACGACGGAAACGGTCAGGATCACCATAGACATTGCGAATCATGCTCGGCCAGGGATGTTTAACAATGAGATAACCGCCTTGATTGGCTTCAACGGGATTTCCCTCTAAATCGACAATCTCGGCAATAATTCCAGGAAAAGGACGGGTACAGGAACCAGGTTTGGTAGGCGATCGCCCCGGGCAAAGGGGTAATCATAATCCCTCCCGTTTCCGTTTGCCACCAGGTATCGACAATCGGGCATTTTTCCGCCAATGACGCGGTGATACCATATCCATGCCTCGGGATTGATGGGTTCGCCAACGGTTCCGAGTAGACGCAACGAAGAGAGATTGCGAGCGTTAGGAATGTCTTCTCCCATTTCAATAAAAGCGCGAATCGCCGTCGGAGCAGTATAGAAAATATTACGCCATATTTTTCGATCACATCCCAGAAACGCCAGGATCGGAGGGACGGGGAACGCCTTCATACATCACCGTTGTCGCACCGTTGGATAGAGTCCATAGACGATATAACTGTGTCCCGTAATCCAGCCCACATCGGCAGTACACCAATAAACGTCTGTATCTTTGAGATCAAAAATCCATTTGCTGGTCATGTGGGTGTAGAGGTTATAGCCGCCTGTGGTGTGGACGACTCCCTTCGGTTTGCCCGTACTGCCAGAGGTGTAGAGAATGAAGAGCATATCTTCGCTGTCCATCGGCTCGGCGGGACAATCGGCGGAAACTTGGCTTTTGAGGTCATGCCACCAATGATCCCGACCTTCTACCCATTTCACTTCTGCTTTGGTGCGTTGAACGACTAAAACATTTTGCACACTAGGCGCACCGTGTTCGATCGCCAGATCCACCTGTTCCTTCAGGGCAATCACTTTATCCTTGCGGAAACCCCCATCGGCGGTTACGACTAATTTGGCTTCGGCATCTACCAGGCGATCGCGGACGGCTTCGGCACTAAATCCGCCAAAAATGACACTATGGGCCGCTCCGATTCTGGCACAGGCCAACATGGCAATCGCCGCTTCGGGAATCATGGGCATATAAATGGCGACGCGATCGCCTTTTTGTCACTCCCAATTGCTTCATGGCATTAGCAAAAAGACACACTTCACGGTGCAATTCTCCGTAGGTAATGGTGCGAGAATCCCCAGGTTCTCCTTCCCAAATAATGGCCGCCTTATTGCGTCGCCAAGTGGTTAAATGACGGTCTAGGCAGTTGTAGGAAATATTTAATTTACCCCCGACAAACCATTTAGCATTGGGGGGTTGCCAGTCCAGTACCGTCTCCCATTTTTGGAACCAATGGAGTTCTTGTTCGGCTAATTCTGCCCAAAAGCGTTCGGGATTGGCGGCGGCTTTACTATAGAGTTGCTCATATTCGCGGGGACTCCGCACATAGGATTGATTCGCAAATTCAGCAGAGGGACTAAAAGACCGCTCTTCATTAAGGATGGATTCGATATTGGATTCTGACATCGTTTTCAAATTATTGAGTTAGTACATTATTCTTCTATGTGTCGATTGTCTCAAATTCTGTACCATCTGCAAACGAGATCTCATTTACAATAATAATTGATCTACCTTAGAAGATAGATCCGCTCTTCCACTTGCTCCCATTCCCACCGATTTAGGCAATTTTTTTGATGATTGAGGAAACTGGCTAATAATTAACTCTTGGATTAATTCGGCAATGGATTTTCCTGTGTTATTAGCAATTTCTTGGAGTTGATTTTCTGTTTCTTCAGGTAAATAAATTGTTGTTGGTTTCATAAATTTAGAGAGAGAAACAATAGACTGATAGGACAATACACCAAATCGGAATCTAAAACCTTCTAAAAATTCTGGTAAGGGCTGAATCGATTCAACCCCTACTTTTTAATTAAGCTCCAACGGCTTCTTTGGCGGCGTACATGACCTCTAAAGTAATCACATTAAAACCGCGATCGCGGGCATATTTTTCCGTATTGCGTTTGACCTTACCGCGTACAAAACCAGGAATTTTATTTAATTCACCCTGGGCTTCCTTATTCCAACCTAAATCGGAACCAGCAGAAATTCCCTTGGTAATTACTTCCTTGGTATCATGACCGCCAAAGATTTCTAAGAGGTGATCTTCCATTCCCAAAGTGAAGGAATTGTAAACCAAATCTGCTACTTGATTTGTCCCTTCATAACCCAAAAATGGCTTATAACCCAAAGGGAAATTCTGAATATGAATGGGAGCCGCAATGACACCACAGGGAATATCTAAGCGTTTCCCGACATGACGTTCCA
Source organism: uncultured cyanobacterium (assembly GCA_963807635.1). Classification (GTDB taxonomy): domain Bacteria; phylum Cyanobacteriota; class Cyanobacteriia; order Cyanobacteriales; family Microcystaceae; genus Snowella. Next base: position 122,039 of record CAWEDJ010000073.1, on the reverse strand, counting down.
TCTGGGTTCCAAAAATAGCAGAAGGTTCCAAACGGGCGATCGCATCCCCAATTTCCCCGTTATCTTCACTAATGAGAACTTCATCACAATATTCACTGACTTCTTGCTTGAACCAATCTGCATCATATTTGCAATAGGTTCCTGCTAAGACGACGTGAATGCCCATTTCTCGCGCCAAAATTTTAGTCATAGCGGCGGCGTGGGTATTGTCCCCAAAAACCACTGCTTTTTTGCCTGTTAAATTCTGACAGTCGATGGAACGGGAAAACCAAGCGGCTTGGGAAACATAGAGGGTTTGATTATTAATAAAATCTTCGTAGTTAACATCGCTCCCCTGAGCATTGAGAACTTGTTGAATTTTACGGATACAACGAGCGGTTTCCACCACACCCATCGGCGTAATATCCACGTAGGGCATCCCAAAATTTTCTTCCAAATAACGAGCGGCCATTAAACCGACTTCCCGATAAGGAACCAAATTAAACCAAGCACGGGGAAGATTTTTGAGTTGATGAACCGATGCGCCTTCTGGAATGACGGCATTAACGGTAATCCCTAAATCCGCCATTAAACGTTTTAATTCGGTGCAATCATGTTGGTTATGGAAACCTAGCGTCGAAATTCCGATAATATTTACCGAAGGCATTTCCGTTTTGCCCTCTGGTAATTCGCCTTTTTTGCGGGCTTTTTCGAGATAAAACTGGACTACTTGGGAGAGAGTGCGATCGCTGGCTTGGAGTTCATTAAAACGATAATGATTGACATCGGCCAGACATGACATCGCCTTTGGATTCCATTTGAGCGCGATTGACGAAATTGGCAAGATCTTCTTGGAGAATGCTGGAAGTACAAGTCGGGGTGAGAACAATCAAATCGGGATGCTCTTCTGCATCTTTGCGAACAATATTATCAATGACTTTTTCCTGGGAGCCTCTGGCCAATACGTTGCGATCGACGACGCTGGTGGTAACTGGGGTAAAATTCCGTTCCCGCTCCAGCATAGAACGCATGACGTTAAAATAGTCATCTCCCAAGGGGGCGTGCATAATGGCATGAACATTTTTGAAGGAACTGGCAATCCGTAGGGTTCCAATGTGGGCAGGGCCAGCGTACATCCAATAGGCTAATTTCATTTCCTAATTTTTTCCTTATGCAGTCTGAGCGTTAGCAATATTTCTGATTGTCTCAAATTTCTCGTTCCCAAAACGCGATCGCAACATAGAGTAACAAAGGAGGATAGACGCGATCGCCCAGTACCGCTTCGCGATCGCCTCAGAAAATTCAAAGTTCCATCACAGATTGGGGAAATTGTATTTGTAAGGCATCAAGAGCAGAACAAACTGTTTTTTTCTGTAAATTTCCTTTTTGATTCGCTTGAAAGGTACTCCAACGAAACGGGCCATTCTTCTCCGCCGAGAGCCATAGTAAACGTTTTGCTCTGGTCATTACCACATACAATAAACGATACTCTTCCGCTTTTTTAAGTTGTTTGGCTTCCTCCCAAGCCGCGATCGCATTAGGAATTTGAGTAATAGGTTGATGATGGATATATTGATAATGGATAGCTGTCCGAATTTGGGCGCGGGCAACTTCTGATAGGGTAAAATCCCCCAAAAATTTAGCCGAAACAGGAACCCATAATTCACCAGGTAAAATATCTTCGTGGAGAAAGGGAATAAAGACATAATCCCAATCTAAACCCTTAGCTTTGTGCATAGTAATAATAGTTAATTGCCCTGCTTTGGTATAAACTTCATCAGTTTCTTCTTCAACCCCTTCAAACCGTTCGGAAATGACTAATTCCTGTAGAGCATTAATAGTTATTTTAAGAGAATTTTGATAACTTGTTTGTTGCTCCATGCGTTCTGATAATTTCTGTAAAGTTGCTAACTCTGATCCCGTATATTTAAGAATTATTCCCAGAAAAATAATCAGTTGATAATGGGGTAATTCAATTCTGGCATTTAATAATTGACAGCAATATTTTCTAGCCACTAAAACAGGCTGTTTTTCTTCTCCTTCCAAGGGGCTGGGATAGAGAAACTTTTCGGGATAGGTTGCTAAAATATTCAAATCCTGAGCGGGAATTAATCCCCGATTTTGCAAAATCTCTAGGGCATTTTTAAGATACTCTGGGGAATGGGGACGGTCAATAAAGTGAAGTAGTTTGAGGATTTCTTCGGGAATTTTCGAGAATCGTTCCATTTCACCGACTTCATAAATTTTGATTTTTTGATCCTGTAATAAATCCCCTAAAGCTTCCGCTAAAAAGCGAGCCTGTCGATTTTCCCTGACTAAAATAGCGGCATTACTGTTAGGGTTTTCGGTAAATAATTGAATCATTCGTTTTCCGATTAATTCAACGGTCATGAATATATCTTCAGGAGTATAAATTTCTAATCCTTTTCCAACGGACTCTGGATTTGCATTTTGCTGAGAATCACTTTTTTCCACAACACGAATAGATTGTTCTCGAAAAGGCGTTGCTAGTTTTTGGGTTAAAGATTGCTGAGAATTAACGGCTTTACCTTGCTGATTCTGATCAGATAGATTCCAGCGTTGATTAACCCAATGAAGGAGGTAGTTAGCCGCATCGATAATAATTTGACTACTACGACCTGCTTGATCCATTGTGGAAAAATTACCCTGATTTTTACAGTTTTCACAAAACCAATTAAAGTAAACAGGATCGGCAGGGGTAAAAGTAGAATTAATGGCTTGATTCGGATCACCCACTCGAATTAAGTTGGCAATTTTTTGGGGACTATTCGGAGCGATCGCTAAACGATTAATTAATTTTTCCTGTAGGGGACTCGAATCCTGGGCTTCGTCTTCAAAAACGCCAAAGATTTGTTTTTGCCATTCTTGACAAATTACGTCATCTTCTAATACTTTTAATGCACCTAAAATCATGTCATCGTAATCAATATAATTACGACTTTTCATTATTTTTTCATACTGCTCATATAATCCTGCCGCGATCGCTAAAAGGGGATAATGATCCGTACTCAGTAAACTTAATTGCTGAATATGCTGGGGCAATAAACCTGAACTTTTAGCTTCATGGACAACAACATGGGCAAGCTGGGGTAAAACCTCTGTTCTCAAGACCGATTGACGGCGGAGTTTTTCGGTTTCTTCTTGATCAAAAGGTTGCGCTTCTAAGAGGATATGGTAGAGATCGGGATTAAGCCGTATCCACTGCTCGACCGTCTCCCGAATCACTCGATGGCTGGGATTAGGGGTCAAAAGGGTTTGATTATTCAGATTGATTCCTGAAGAGTCGGGGTGACGACTGGCAATATTCAGGGCTAAACCATGCAAAGTCTGCACCATAAATCCCATTGGGGGTAACTGCAATTCCCTTAATCGGTCTTTAATTTTGGCTTTAATGGCCGCCGCCGCCGATCGCGTATAGGTAACGATTAGTAATTGGCGATTGGCTTGCAATTGATGACGAGCGATGGTGATAGCCGCCGCTACCGACAAACTATGGGATTTTCCTGCGCCTGGGACTGCCGAAACCGCCATTTCTCCCCCCGACCAATCGGCAAGCGGGCGTTGACCTTCTCGTAGGCGATCGCGGAGAACCGTTAAGGCTTGCTCTAAGTCGGACGGTAAAGAAGGGGAAAGAATATCCATTTTAATGATTCATTTCTGATGGTTATTATTATAAAATATTTTTGGGTAGCTCAAAATTTCTACCAACTCAATCAATTCTTCGGAATGATCAAAAATCTAGCAGGATAAAAAGAGGAGTTTCATGACACTTATTTTCGAGGTCAATTTAGATGAGCGATTACAAATTGACAATTTTCTCCAGACCCATCCTCTCAGTTATACTAATCACGGTAGTGATGTTATTGCTGGATTAAGACAAGTCCAAAAATCCCTTCCTCCACACTATTTTTATGATGATTTAGGATCGGATTTATTTGAAAAAATTTGTACTTTACCTGAATATTATCCCACTCGAACAGAGGCAGCGATTTTAAAGGATAATTCCCCAGAAATTGCGACTATCACAGGAGCCTGTGACTTGATTGAATTAGGAAGTGGTAGCTCCACTAAAACCCGTTTTTTATTAGATGCCTATCAGCACTTAAATTATCCTATTCATTATATTCCCATTGATGTGAGTACGGGAATTTTAGAAACAACGGCTCAGGAATTGTTAAAGGATTATGCAAGATTGACAATTCATGGATTAGTCAGCACCTATCAGTTAGCCCTAGAAGATTTACCTCCTGTTCAATTTGCCAGTCGATTGATCGCTTTTCTGGGGAGTACTCTCGGTAATTTTAGTCCCCAGGAATGCGATCACTTTTTTGAGCAAGTTACTGCGGCTTTAAATCAAGGAGATTATTTTTTATTGGGAATTGATTTACAAAAAGATAATCAAATTCTGGAAGCGGCCTATAATGATAGTCAAGGGATTACGGCTCAATTTAATCTCAATATTTTAGAGCATTTAAACTGGCGATTTGACGGAAATTTTAATCTATCCGAATTTCAGCACAGGTCTTTTTATAATCAGGAAAAATCCCAAATTGAAATGCACCTAGTTAGCCAAAAAGAGCAGGTAGTCAGTCTTAAGACGTTAAATTTAAAAATCAATTTTACCAAAGGAGAAACTCTGTTAACTGAAATTTCTCGTAAGTTTAACTTGAGACAAATGGAAGAATATTTAGCAAATCAAGGATTAAAAACGGTACAAAGTTGGACAGATTCCCAAGGGTGGTTTGGTCTAATTTTATGTCAATATCAAGCTTAAAATGGATAAATTTTTAGCGATTAATTATCAAATATCATGAATACTGATTCAATTCGCGCCCAGCCGCCCCTTGATTTTATTCCTCCTGTTTATAATGCTTTCGTGCTGAAGGGATGTCAGTTCATTTTACCGCTCTGGTTGCGATCGCAGACTCCCTTGGCGAAAATAGAGGCAGACAATTTATCTATCTTGGCAGAATATTATCAAAAATTTCAGCAAAAAAAAGTGAGATTTTTATTAGCTTTTCGTCATCCTAGTGTCAATGATCCCTACTGTATGGGTTATCTACTGTGGAAATTATTGCCTAAATTTATCAAACAAGAAAATATTCAACTCCAGCAACCGATTCATGCCCATTTTATGTATGACCGAGGCATTCCTCTATGGGCAGGAACAGCCGTGAGTTGGCTCTATTCCCATTTGGGGGGAACGTCAATTCAACGGGGAAAACTCGATCTTCCTGGACTGCGATCGGCACGGGAATTATTCACTAATGCCTCCTTTCCGATCGCCGCCGCGCCTGAAGGGGCAACGAATGGCCATAACGAGATTATTAGTCCCTTGGAACCTGGGATTGCTCAACTGGGTTTTTGGTGTGCGGAAGATTTACAAAAAAGCGATCGCACGGAAGAAGTGTTTATTATTCCTGTTGGAATTCAATATTTTTATATCACACGCCCCTGGGCAAAAATTGCCGATTTATTAATGCAATTAGAAAAAGATTGTGGGATTAAAACCCAATTTTCTACTGAGAATCATCAATTAGAGGAACAAAAATTGTATGAGCGTTTATTTAATTTAGGGGAAGAAATTTTAGGAATTATGGAGAATTTTTATCGGGAATCCTATCACCAAAATTTGCCTGATGTAGATACCCTAAAAGCCACTTTTGATGATAACTCAGATACCCTTCAACAATTACCCAATGCACTTTTTTCCTTACGATTACAAAATTTACTTAATATAGCTCTAGAAGTGGCAGAACAATATTTTCATATTCCTAATAAGGGAACCGTTGTCGATCGCTGTCGTCGGGTGGAACAGGCGGGTTGGGATTGCATCTATCGGGAAGAATTCAAGCCTGATAAGAATCTGAGTCCCCTAAAGCGGGCTTTGGCTGATCGCGTGGCGGAAGAAGCGGATTTGCGGATGTGGCACATGAGAATGGTAGAAAGCTTTGTGGCGGTGACGGGGTATTATGTCCGAGAAAAGCCGACGGTAGAACGTTTTGCCGACACCATACTTCTGATGTGGGATTTGGTGGCCCGCATTAAGGGGGGAACGTCCTTTTCTCGCCCCCGATTAGGTCAACAACGCGCCCAAATGACCATTGGGGAACCGATTTCTGTCACGGCGCGATCGCCTGAATATAAAGCAAATCGTCGTCAAGCGGTGGCCAATCTGACCCAAGAATTACAACAGAATCTGGAAAGAATGATTATTCATTAGGAATTTTTCAGAATTTTTCAAAAAAACATAAAGACAAGAATTTACAAAATACACATCAGCATTAGATACTCTTATTAAGTTCTGAAAAAATAGATGCCCTAGAGCCGATCCTCTCACCATTCTGTTTGTTAACCAATTTGTTAACCAATCGCAGAAAATTGATCAATGACCTGATCGTTTCCTTGAGTTGCCCAAGTTGCAAAATGTCGAGCTAGGGGCGGGGCGTAGGCCAGAGGGCTAGTAAATCCCGAAAAGAGGTGAATACCTCCAAGATTTTCGACTTTACCGACTAAAGGGTGACTAGGATCACTAAAAGCCACTAGGCAATGATGGCAAGTTCCAGGCACATTGCCAAGTGAGGTAAAATTTTGGCAATTTGGGAACGAATTTCGGTTTCACTTTGGGTTAAGTCAGGAATCATGCTTGCATCGGTGATAATCTGGCTGACTTGCCCAAGATAAAAACTACCATCTAAAAACTGAATCGCGCCTGGTTCGGTGATTGCCGCCATGACGTTAGAGTTGGGGAGCGTCCAATCGGATTCTTTTTCGGGTTGTCTGGCCTGGGCTTCGATTTCTAAGCGTTGCAACACGGCGGGCATTACCAGCGATCGCAGACGAATATTAAGGGGTGGTGTTTTGATGACTTGGGCATGACTGAAATAGAGAGGAATCTGAATATTATTGGCTTCTAGAAAAGAACGACTGAAAGCTCCTGCACAAATTACCGTATTTTCTGCTTGATAAGTATTTTGGGAGGCAATAACCCCAGTAATTCGCTCATTTTGACGCAATAAATTGAGAACAGGTTCAATTTCTAAGGTTCCACCCAGTCGCAAAAATGCTTGTAAATAAGCCCTGGTGGTTTTTTGGGCATGAATATGACCGTGAGCTACCGTCAAAACTCCTGCAATTTGGTCAGGATTAAGCAGAGGTTCCAGTTCAATAGCTTCTTCAACGGTTAAATAATCGGGGGGATTGAGACAATTTTCATAATTTTTGCGAACAGTATCAGGATCATGGCCGATGAGGAATCGTTAAGACCAAATTCAGTTCTCGATATTCCGTCTCTCCGTCTAATTCCTGAGAAAGATGACTCAAAATATATTTGGATTCTTGACACAGTTGACGGTTTATCGTCGTAATTCCTGACCAATAGGCAACGCCACCGTAGCTGTAATAGGTCGCACTGTGAGGATTTTTCTCTTTTTCCAATAAAAGAACCTGTAATCCCTGTTTCGCTAATTCATAGGCCAGAGCCGCTCCCGTGATACCTGCCCCGACCACAATCCAATCATAGGTTTTCATTTTGAGTAATCACTTTTTGATTAACTTTCAGGCGTTTTAGTTGATGTTTTTCGTGTGGTCGTTGCTTTCTTAGCCGTTGTTGATTTGGTAGCTGTTTTTTTAGCCGCCGTTGATTTTGTGGCAGTGGTCTTCTTGGCCGCCGTTTTGGTTGCCGTTGCCGCTTTTTTACGAGTTGTTTTTTTGGTTCCCTCTTTATCCGCCAACAACGCGATTGCCTTTCGAGGGTTAAAGTCTCCACCGTTTCCCCTTCAGGAAGACTGGCATTAATTTTGCCATGCTTGACGTAGGGGCCATAGGGGCGCATCCAGAATATGAACAGGTTCTTGATCCGTCGGATGCACTCCTAATTCCTTTAAGGGAGACTTCTTGCCCCTGCCTTTGCCCCGCTTGGGTTCTGCTAAGAGTTCTAAGGCCCGTTCTAGAGAAATCGTTAACACATTATCCTCTGCCTTGAGAGAGCGATAATCCTTACCCTCCTTACCCTGGTCATGGACGACATAGGGGCCAAAACGTCCCAAATTCGTCTGAATTTGCGCTCCTGTTTCTGGATGGGTTCCTAAAGTCCGAGGAAGAGACAGTAGCCCTACGGCAATATCGAGGGTAAGCTCCTCTGGCTTCATTCCCTTAGGCAAAGAAGACCGTTTGGGTTTTTTATTGTCATCACTGACTTCCCCTAACTGGACATAGGGGCCATAGGTTCCCACCAGCACATAAATTGGCTCTCCTCCTTCAGGATGAATCCCTATTTTTTCAGGGCCTTCTATTTTTTGCTTGAGGAGCATTAAAACCTGCTCAGGACTGAGATCGGAGGGGGTAAGATCGGCGGGAATGGAAGCCGTCACCACCTCTTCACCTTGAGGAATTTCAATATAGGGGCCAAACTTGCCGATTTTAACCTTAGCAGCCAAATTTTCGAGAATAATTGCCTTCGCTGAACTGGGATCAATCTGGCTCTCCCGGACTTTCACCTGATTTTCTAAACCCGCTTCCCCTAAGAAAAAGCCTTGAAGATAAGGGAGCCATTGGGCTTCTCCCGTGGAAATTTCATCGAGGGTTTGTTCCATTTTGGAGGTAAAGCCTGTATCAACTAAATCGGGAAAATGTTCTTCCAATAAACTGACAACGGCAAAGGCTGTAAAAGTCGGAACCAGAGCCTTGGCTCGCATTTGAGCATAACCCCGATCCATGATGGTGCCGATAATGCTGGCGTAGGTACTAGGGCGGCCGATCCTTCACTTTCCAAGGTTTTCACTAAAGAGGCTTCGGTGTAACGGGCGGGAGGTTGGGTTTCGTGACCAGCGACATCGAGTTGTTGACAGGTCGGTTTGTCGCCAATTTTGAGGGGCGGTAAGATTACTTCCTGATCTGTCGATCGCGGCTTCAGGATCATCGGAACCTTCCACATAGGCCCGAAAGAACCCAGGAAAATCAATCCGTTTACCCGCCGCCCGAAATTCCGCATCTTCCACTTTGACAATAACCGCCAATTGAGTCAGTCGAGCATCGGCCATTTGGCAAGCAACGGTTCGCTTCCAGATGAGGTCATAGAGGGCTAATTCCTGCCCCGATAGGCCTGTTTTATTGGGGATACGAAATTCACTCCCCGCAGGGCGAATGGCTTCGTGGGCTTCCTGGGCTCCTTTACTTTTGGTGGTAAATTGTCGCTCCTGGGGACTCAAATATTCCGCACCATACATCTGTTCGGACGCAACTGCGGGCCGCCGTAATGGCCTGTTCGGAAAGATGTACCGAATCCGTCCGCATATAAGTGATATAGCCCTCTTCGTAGAGTTTTTGGGCAGTTCGCATCGTATCCCGCGCCGAAGTTCCTAATTTACGGTTAGCTTCCTGTTGGAGAGTCGAAGTCGTAAAGGGAGGAGAAGGTTTACGAGTCGTTGGTTTTTCTTCGGTATTACTAACTTGCCAAGGTTTTCCCGATAAACGCTCTTTTAAGGCGATCGCCTCTGCCTCATTTAAAAGAACAACATTTTTTCCCTGAATCAGTTTTCCCGTACTTGGATCAAAATCACTACCATTGGCGATCTTTTTACCGCCCAGACTGATTAACTTCACTTCAAAGGGACTTTTTTCTGCCAAGAGCAACGCCTTGAGATCCCAATAACCTGCTTCCTTAAAGGCTCGCCGCTCCCGTTCACGCTTAACCAGAAGACGAACCGCCACCGATTGCACCCGCCCCGCCGACAATCCAAACGCAATCTTTTTCCAGAGTAGGGGAGAAAGGGTATAACCCACTAATCGGTCTAAAATTCGCCGAGTTTCCTGAGCATGAACTAAACTTTCATCAATAACACGACAATTTTTCAGGGCTTTTTGGATAGCTTCCTGGGTAATTTCATGGAAAACCATCCGTTTAATCGGCACTTTCGGCTTTAGCAATTGAGACAAATGCCAACTAATACTTTCACCTTCTCGGTCTTCGTCCGTTGCCAGAATCACTTCATCGGCATCCTTGAGTGCGGCTTGCAATTCCTTAACGACTTTCTTTTTGGTTTTAGGAATAACGTAAAGCGGGTCAAAATTATTTTCGACATCAACTCCCAAATTCGCCCATTTTTTGTCTTTATAACTCGCGGGAACCTCCTCCGCCGTTGCGGGCAAATCCCGTACATGGCCCATAGAAGCTTCTACCCGATAACTACTTGGCAAATAATTACGGATGGTACGAGCTTTGGTGGGAGATTCAACAATGACAAGAATGGACATAGGGATTATAACGATGAGCAATGCTGTGAGTCTATAACAGGATCTACTTAAATCACAACTAATGTTCCTTAAGCATGGTTTCCGACAGAGGTGCGCTATATGAAAACGCAATCAACTACTATTTACGATGATAAGGATATAAGTCATGCTTTTGGCAAGTTTTTTGAGAAGACAGAGGGAAACCTTTCTTTATCTGAAAATTCAAGTTCTCGAAAAAGCAAGGGCAATGGTGATTCTAGAAAATACTTGATAAATTGTAATATTCTGTAATATTTGAGATAATATGGCGGTCTTTACAGGCGGAAGGTATTCTCAATTTTTATCAACAACGGCTCAAAACCCCTTGCCTGAGCAGTATCCTAAATCTGTGAAATTGTCTTTTTCCCTAATCCCTGAAACGATGATCGCACTTTCCCGATTAAGAAAAACGCGATCGCGTCAAAATAAAATTTCACTCAATATAAAGCGGATCAACATCAATACTTAGGCTGACAGAAGCAGGACAGATCGCCCGTAAAGCTTTTAAATCTAGATTCTGCCTTAAATTGTCGGAAAATTTCAACAAAATATGCCAACGGAAGCGTTTTGCAACTCTCATCACACTCGCAGGCGCAGGCCCTAAAATTTCCACCAGATCCTCTAAAATCACCTGACACTTTTCGCGATCGCGACTGCCGCATTTTCCACCAGATCTGAGTCCAGACCACTCAGACGAATCAAAATCAAATGACCGTAGGGCGGATAATTCAGAATTTGACGTTGGGGCAATTCCTGCTCGATAAAAGCTTGATAATCATGATTTTTCACCGCCTCAATCACCGGATGACTCGGAGCATAGGTCTGAATAATCACCCGTCCCGCCTCATCGCCTCTTCCCGCCCGACCTGCAACTTGAGTCAGGGTTTGAAAGGCCCTTTCTGCGGAACGATAATCGGAAAAATTTAGTAAACTATCTGCTGCGATCGCCCCCACCAGGGTCACCTGCGCGACATCTAAGCCCTTAGTCAGCATCTGGGTTCCGACCAACAGATCCGCCTTTCCTTGACTAAAATCATCCAAAATTCGGCGATGCGCCCCCTTCGTGCGAGTCGTATCACTATCAAAACGGAGCCAACTCAACTCAGGAAATTGCTCTGTCAAGACTTCTGTCACTTTTTGAGTCCCACTGCCAAAAAATTTCAGATAGGGTGACTCACAACTGGGACAATGGCGCGGTTGAGTTTGGGTAAAATTGCAATAATGACAGCGCAACAGTTCCGTCGCTCCTGCATGGGTATAGTGATAGGAAAGGGAGACATCACAATGGGGACATTCCAAGACAAACCCGCAACTGCGACAGGAAACAAAGGTACTATGACCGCGACGATTAACAAAGATAATGCCCTGTTTTCTCTGTTCTTTGAGATTTTTTAAGGCATTTTGTAGGGAATAACTAAAAATTGAGCGATTACCATTTTTTAATTCCTGGCGCATATCCACAATTTCAACGGGCGGCAGGGGACGGGCGGCGACTCGTTCGGGTAAGGCAAGATAATGGACAGGACTTTTTGGGAAGCCTTGGAACCTTTGGACTTCGGTTTGCACTTTCACCGTGAGCCAACTTTCCAGGGAAGGAGTCGCTGATCCTAAAATGAGGGGACAATTTTCTAATTCGGCTCGCCATTGGGCAACGGTGCGGGCATGGTAGGCGGGAATGAGTTGACTTTGCTTAAAACTGCTGTCGTGTTCTTCATCTAAAATAATTAATCCCAAATTGGGCAGGGGCGCGAAAATTGCTGAACGGGTTCCAATGACGACCTGGGAAGTTCCCGTTAACATTTGTCGCCAGGTATCGTACCGTTCCCCATCGGACAAGGCACTGTGATAAACACAAATTTTATTGCCAAATCGCGCTTTAAAACGATCCGTTAATTGGGGAGTTAAACCAATTTCAGGGACTAAGATTAAGACCGATTTTCCCTCTGCTAAAATAGGCGTGATCGCCTGGAGATAGACTTCGGTTTTTCCCGATCCTGTTACGCCGTGTAAGAGGACTTGATTAAACCCTTTTAACTTTTTTAAAGTATCTACGGCCTTGGATTGGGCGATCGTTAGGGTTTTGGCTTGATCCCTGGTCATTTCTACCGTTGACAAAAGCCGTAATCGTTCTCTTTTTTCAATGGTCACATATCCGTTATCAGCCAGTTTTTTAATAACAGGGCTAGTACAATTGGCTAATTTTATTAACTCACTGACCCAAAGTTCGCCCCCTTGGCGACGCAAAATTTCTAATACTTCCTGTTGTCTGGGGGTTAATTTGATCTCTGAATTTTGGGTTAATAATGTGACGACTTCTTGCTGTTTAGCACGACTATTTTTAGGATCTTCTAAATAGCTTTCGATCCAACCCCGCTTGGTTAATTCACGGATACCCCGTTGGCAACCCCGCACTTGTCGTTGGAGATGGACATAACTGTAATGATGGTCGGTCTGTTTTTGTAAAAGTTGTAAGATTTCCCGCGCAGGTAAACTGAGAAACAATTCGGCCCCCGATGGTAATTCATCTATTTTCAGACGAATTCTCCGTTGCGATCGCCCCAATAGACCAGGGGTAAGGCCATGCGAATGACACTCATTAACTCTGTTCGATAATAGTCCGCCACGCGATCGAGTAATTGCCAATAGGAAGGGGAAAAAAATCCCTGAGTAATCACGTCTTCGATGGGCTTAATTTGGGCGGGTGTTAAGTCTGTCGGTAATTCTGCCATAAACCCAATCGCAATTCCCCCAATCACCTGGGAACCAAAGGGAACACTCAGAATATCTCCGACTTGAACCACCATTTCCGTCGGCACAGCGTAGGTATATAAACCCTGAATTCCTGGACAATCGACCAAAACCTGTACCCATTTAGGTAATTCTGTCGAATAGGGTAGTACGGGTTCCATCAGCGCAAGATTAGCAGGAAATTCGGTCATTGAGGGTCACTAAACACAAATTTGTTCGCTAGGACAGTATAACCTTAAACCCCGTTGCGATCGAGTTGTTTTCTGTAATTTCAAACGAGAAAATCGCGATCGCCTATAATGACCGTTTTTACCTAAGAATGAGTCACCATTAGTCACACAAAAAAATTTTTTTCCACTAGGCAATCATCCCCAAAATCGTTATATTGTATTCAAATTGTCCTGCTCAATCTCTAGATAATCAAAAAAACTCTTTGTTTATCTTCAATGTTAGATTGCTGACATTTCCGAGGCTAGTGATAGTCTCTTCTGGGAAAATAGTTTATTTTGTGACGAAATAGACAAAACTTATTTTTCCTTTTGTTAATCTGGAATCATCTTTTTGATCATCAATTCTATTGCTGATAACTTAGAATGACCAGTAACGATGCTCCAGTCTTTTTAGCAAATATAAGAGTCTATTTTAACTTTCTGGTTTAGGATATTTTGATGACTAGTGGATGGATTCTTGGCTGTGACAGAGCGGGTTTCCCTTGACTTAAATAAAATCATCAATCTAAAATCTTGATTAATTTAGGTATCTAAAGATTGTTGGAAATGAAGCATCGACAGAGTGTTGAGTCAATTACTCTGAGGAAAACCCCTTAAGAAAACTTTAGAATCCATCGACGTTGGGAGGATTTAATGCCATAATCAGCCTAATCTATATCATTTACGAATTAGACCGTCCATTTTTAATAATCATTTCTTTTTTTTGATACAGCCCTTAAAAATAACCATGACTAAAACGAATTTTGTCCCCAATGTTACAACGGAAGCATTCAATCCGTTGGATGCCCAACCCCAAGATTTTGAACTAAACAGTGTTGAAATTGATTTCTCGGATCTTGCTGATGACATGGGGAATTCCGTCTCATCCCACTATAAAAAATCCCTGTCTGATGATACTATTGGTTCGTTTTTTAAGGAAATGGCTCGTTATCCCCTCCTTAAACCCGAAGAAGAGGTTGAATTAGCGAATAATGTTCAACTTTTAGTGAAAGCAGAAGAAAATCGACTTAAACTCACGGAAGAGTTGAAACGGCCCCCCACTAAGTTGGAATGGGCGGAAACCCTCGGTTTTACCAATGAACGACAATTTGATGCCTGGCTCCATCGGGGACGTACCGCTAAACGAAAGATGATTCGTTCTAATTTGCGTCTTGTGGTTTCTATCGCTAAACGCTATCTCAATCGCGGGGTTCCTTTTCTAGACTTAATCCAGGAAGGCGCGATCGGCTTAAATCGAGCTTCGGAGAAGTTTGATCCTAACAAGGGCTATAAGTTTTCGACCTACGCCTATTGGTGGATTCGTCAAGCCATTACCCGTACCATCGCCAATGATGCCCGCACAATTCGGTTACCGATTCATGTCGTTGAAAAGCTCAATAAACTCAAAAAAATTCAACGCTCTCTCAAGCAAGAACTCCAACGCAATCCGACTGAAACCGAGTTGGCAGAAAGTCTAGAAATGTCTGCCTATCAACTCCGTCAATTATTGCAATTGCGCCGCCAATCTCTTTCCCTTAATCATCGGGTCGGTAAGGGGGAAGACACGGAATTAGTGGATCTTTTGGAAGATCAGGACTTGCAATTGCCCGAAGACCACATGAACGAAAAGATGCTCCGTCAAGAAATTTCGGAGGTTTTAAGTGATGTTTTAACGGAACGAGAACAAGAAGTGATTTCTCTCCGCTATGGGTTATCCAGTAGTCAGAGTTATACGCTAGAGGAGGTCGGTCTCATGTTTGACCTCTCGCGGGAACGGGTACGTCAAATCCAAAGCAAAGCTATGCGGAAACTTCGTCGTCCCCAGGTGGCTCGTCGTCTAAAAGGTTGGTTATTCTAAACAGTAAGCTTCAAGATTCTCCGCGATATTGCTCAACAACATTAGCAGGGCCCACTAAAGATAAATAGGGTTCCTGCAAATATTTTTGGGCAATTCTTTGAATATCTTCTGGGGTAACTTGGGCTACTTTTTCTTGAAAATCACTATCAAAGGCGATTCCCAATCCCAGAGTTTCATACCAACCGAATAATTGGGCAATTTCCCCATTGGTTTGTTTCCCTAAGGCGTATTGACCTAATAATTTATTTTTAGCCGCTTCTACTTCATCGGTTTCTAAAAGTTGATTTCTCAGGCGGTCGGCTTCCGTTCTCAATCCCTCTAGGGCGATCGCGGTATTATCGGGAGCGGTTCCCATATACATGACAAATTGGGAGAATCCTAAACGAGTCGGATAAAAGGCAGAAACATCGTAGGCTAAACCCCGTTTTTCTCGTAATTCCACAAATAAACGACTAGAAAGCCCATTTCCTAAATAGGTACTCAATAATTTTAAAACGGCATAATCCTCACTATTAACTCCTGCGCCGAGGTAGCCCAACATAATGATCGATTGTTGCGTTTCCTTGGCTGTAATACTTTGAGTGGGTTGAGAGGTTAAGGTGGGTAAGGTGGGGGTAAACAGCGATCGCGGAGGAATTTGCCAATCCCCAAAGGTTTGCTTAATTAGATGAACTGCCTCATCGAGAACAATCCGCCCTGATAAACTAATCACAATATTATCGGGTCGAAAATAGGCGTGATGATAGGCCAGTAAATCTTCCCGTGTCAGGGTAGCAACGGTTTCCTCCGTTCCCAAAATCGAAAACCCGTAGGGATGCTCCTGATACATGGCTTCTCTCAGTTGACTATAAGCAACATTAAAAGGCTGTTCTTTTTGGGAACGAATGCTTTGTAACGTTAAACGCTTTTCTAATTCAACTTCAGCTTCAGGAAAGATCGGATGTTGTAAAATCTCAGCAACTAAGGATAAAATTGCTGCAAAATCCGAAGAAACGGTTTTGAGGCTAATCATCCAATAATCGCTGGTGGCATCCGCCCCCAGACCTGCCCCAATGGACTCGACGGTTTCTGCAATTTCCAAGGAGGACAACTTTTGGGTTCCCTTGGTAATCACAGTGGCTAGTAGGTGGGATAAACCTGCTTTTTGCGGTGAATCCCAACAAGCCCCTGCTTTTTTAAGAAAAATTCGCCCTGCGATCAAATCGGCTGCTGGATTTTCTGCAAAAAGAATCGTAATACCATTGTCTAAAAGCAAGCGATGAACCGATTGATGATGCCGCATAGGAAAGGTTATACCAATTTAAACTGAAGACGGTGCAAACATTCCCAAGAAAGACCTGTGGGGACAAAACCCCTGAGAGATAAGGACTTCCCTTAAAAACACAACTTCCTTAAATTCGGGTCACGGAAACGGGAACTCTGCCTTTTTTGAGGCTGCCAATTTGTCGGAAAGCGGCTCGACTTAAATCCAAGGAGCAGGAACAACGGTCAGTGACAGTCACGACGACGGATCGCTTGGTCTTACGGTTAGTGACCCTAAGTCGAGTGCCGATGGGATAGCTCGGATGGGCGGCGACCAGGTGATTAGGGTTATAGCGTTTGCCATTGGCCATTTTTTTCCCATGAAAAGAACTGCCATAGTAAGTCGCGCTACCAGCAAGGGCGGGATAGCTGAGGGTTAAGCTGATCAATGCAGCAATGATGGGTATTCTCAAACTTTCTTGTCTCCTAAAAAACGCAATATAAGTCATTATACCTAGTGTTTTTGGATGTTGCGAACAGATCGAAATACTCTTATTTCCTTTGATTTTCCGATTAATTTCGGTTTTAGTTCGAGTTTACTAGGATTATTGCGTTTTACTAGACAGGGCAAGAAATGCGATCGCCTCCCCCTAAAATAACTACCATTTCAACAAATTAAACTGTTCCATATCAATGGTGTCTCGATTCCGATAAATCGCCAGAATAATCGCCAATCCCACCGCCGCTTCCGCCGCCGCGACCGTAATTACAAAAACGGCAAAGACTTGACCTTTAATGCCAACGGGGTCAAGAAAATTAGAAAATCCCATCAGATTGAGATTTACCGCATTCAATAACAATTCAATCGACATCAAAACTCGTACTGCATTGCGACTGGTAATCAGACCATAAATGCCAATACAAAATAGGGCGGCGGCTAGGATTAAGCAATATTCCAGTTGTAGGTGCATAAAAAAACCTCTTTAATTTTTTTTTAGTAAGGATTAGCGATTATTTTTCACTCTTAATTAACTCACGGGGACGCTCAGGTAAGGTCAACGCCGTTGCGATCGGTTCTTCTACAGGCAGTTCAGGAATGAAGTCCCGACGAGCCAGAATAATCGCCCCGACCATCGCCATCAAAAGCAATACGGAAGCTATTTCAAAAGGCAACAAAAAGTCACTAAATAAATGTTTGCCAATGGTCACAATGGTGTTAGCTAAAGGAATTTCGGGTTGGGGTGCGATCGCCCAGGGGGTAATCAAAACCATCGTAGATAGAAGAGCAAATAAACCCACACAAACTAAAGCGGTGGCGGCTTTGCGTATCCAACGTCTCGGTAATTCAGAAAAATCCTCTTTTTTATTGACCAGCATAATCGCAAAGAGAATTAAGACATTCACCGCGCCGACATAGACCAAAATCTGGGCCGCGGCCACGAAATCTGCATTCAACAGAATATAAATCCCTGAAATACTAATGAAAACGCCGCCCAACAGAAAAGCGGAATAAACGATGTTGGAGAGCAACACAACCCCTAACGCTGTCCCCAGCACCATCAAGGACAGAACCCCGAAAGATACAACCTGCACACCTTCTGCTAAATTCACGCTCGTTATCTCCTCAAGAAATTTGAATTTTAAGATTTATGATTAACTACGATTTATTCGGGGATCAATTCTTCGGGTCTTTTTCCCGATCGCTGGCTACCCACAGGCAGATCATGGGGTTCAATCACGCCCTTGGGTAAATAGCCCAATTCTCGTAGAGGAGTAACCATCGGATCTTGCGTAACCTTATAGGGTAAACGGCCAAGGGCGACATTATCATAATTCAACTCATGGCGATCGTAGGTCGCGAGTTCATATTCTTCCGTCATGGACAGGCAATTCGTCGGGCAATATTCCACACAATTACCGCAAAAAATACAAACCCCGAAATCAATACTGTAATGTTTGAGTTCTTTTTTCTTGATTTGTTTATTAAATTCCCAATCGACGACGGGTAAATTAATGGGGCAAACCCGAACACAAACTTCACAGGCGATACATTTATCAAACTCAAAATGAATTCGTCCCCGAAACCGCTCCGAGGGAATCAACTTTTCGTAGGGATACTGGACTGTAACAGGACGACGACCCATGTGATCAAAAGTAACCGCCAGACCTTCCCCGATATATTTAGCCGCTTGGAAGGTGTCTTTCGCGTAATCGCTGACTTGTTTGAGAATTTTAAACATAGGATTTGTCTTGAATTAGATGAAATTTAACAATTAACCACCAAAGGCGACGGGAAAGGCAAGTTTCAAAGCAGCCGTAATTAATAAATTGGCTAAAGAAACGGGCAACAGAAATTTCCAGCCCAAATTTAACAATTGATCAATTCGTACACGGGGAACTGTCCAGCGTAGGAGAATGGCAATAAAGATTAAAAAGTAGGCTTTAAGGATAGTCATGGTGACTCCCAAGGCCGCAGTAACAATCTGTAACCAAGCTTCGGTTTCACTGATACCCAGCCAACTGGCTAATTTATCCAAGGGAATAGGAAATTCCCAACCACCTAAATAGAGAATGGCAAAAACCAGCGCAGACAAAACCAAATTGACGTAGGAACCGACATAAAATAAACCAAATTTCATGCCTGCATATTCGGTTTGATAGCCCGCGACGAGTTCTTCTTCTGCTTCAGGTAAATCAAAGGGTAAGCGTTCACATTCGGCTAAGGCGGAGATCCAAAAAATAATAAACCCAACGGGTTGTCGCCAAACATTCCAGCCGAGAATGCCATAGCCCGATTGTTGGTGAACAATGTCAATGGTACTCATGCTATTGGACATCATCACGATCGCGAGAACGGCAAGAGCGAGGGGAATTTCGTAACTGATGGATTGAGCCGCCGCCCTGAGCCCGCCTAAAAGGGAGTATTTATTATTCGAGGAATAACCCGACATCAATAAACCAATGGGCGCGATGCTAGAAAGGGAAATCCACAGAAAAATCCCAACATTCAGGTCGGTAATGACTAAATTTTGCCCAAAGGGAATGATGAGGTAGGACAAAAACACGGGCATGACGACTAAAACGGGGCCGAGGGTAAATAACCAGGGATCGGCTTTAGCGGGGACGACATCTTCTTTGAAGACTAATTTCATCCCATCGGCAACGGGCTGTAAAACGCCTAAAGGGCCTGCAAATTGGGCCAATGCGCTGTTGAGCCGCCGCAGAAATTTTTCTCTCTAACCAAACTACCACCAGTACGCCGACGGTTGCCCCAATAATCATCAAAATAGAGGGGAGGGGAATCCAAAAAGCCTGGGAAACGCCCAAGGGCAGTCCCAAACTGGTGAGGGTTTCAATAAAACTACTTCTAAGGTCAATTCCTGCGTTCATATTACCGATGGGATGAATTTACGACGAGCAATTTTTTGTTATGGTCTGTATTTGCGACCACTAAAGATTGTAAACAAATTTTTAAGCTTAGTATAGCCTGGTCTGGGATTCTACCAAATTATTCCTGACATTTCACCGATTGCTAATTTGAGGGAATGGGATAGAAATTCTTTATGAATGCCTGTTTTCAACTCTATCTCAAAGGGCGATCGCATTTTCTCCAATATTTGGATAAACCGTTACAAGATTTTTTGTCCTGTTAATAGCCCTCGGACTTCTAACATGGCGGAATAGGTCGGGATAATATGCAGGGTTTCATCGATAGGACTTTCTTTTAGGGCAATTTGAATCGCTTTTTCTAAATTTTCTTCTAGAATTAACTTAAACGGATGCTCACTCTCGTCTAAGGCTTCACGGCTATACTGCAAACGCAGAGCCATGTCATAAATGCGATCGCCACTAACGACAAAGGTTCCGCCCAATTTGACCAGTTGCTCCGTATCCACGTCCCAAATCCAGGAGACATCGGTACCATCGGGAATGCGGTCATTGAGGACTAGGAGAGTGACGGAAGATTTGCCTTGCTCCTTAATCTCATTAACTGCCCGAATCGTTTCGTTCATACCCACAGGATTTTTGGAGAGCAAAATGCGGACGTGCTTTCCCTCAATGGTTAACTCTTCGGCACGACCAAAGGCGGCTTTGAAGGTTTTGATATTATTAAAAATTGCTTCGTTGGTGACACCGAGTTCCTTTGCAACCAATCCCGCCGCGAGGGTATTGTATTTGTTGTAAACCCCGATGAGGATTTGGGGCCATTCACTACTATGAAAAGCGGGTTGACTCTTACTAAAGCCACAACTAGGGCAGGTAAAATCTCCTAGATGGGATAGATAAACTCCGCGATAATCCAGAGGATGACCGCAATTAGGGCAATAAATAGAATCTACGGCGTGTGGGATTTCTTCTAAATATAATTTCGGCTCACTTAGTCCAAAATAACGGACAGTCTGGGTTAATTGTTGTCCAAAATGGGAAAGGGTCGGGTCATCGGCATTGACGACAATCAGGGTTTCCTGGGGTAGGGGCGCGATCGCGGTTTGCCAACGGCGACTAATGGTATCAACTTCCCCATAACGATCCAATTGGTCACGGAAGAGATTTAACGCCAAAATGGCGCGGGGCTGACATTCTTTTAACAGCAGAGGCAAAATATTTTCATCGACTTCTAAAATGGCAAAATCGGTGTTGAGTTGACCAATTAAATTGGTATCTGCCAATAAGGCCGTAATTAGCCCATTGATTAAATTGGCCCCCGTAATGTTGTGGGTAACTTTAAAGCCTTGATTGTCTAAAATCGTTCGCAATAGGAGGGAAGTCGTCGTTTTGCCATTGGTTCCCACGACTAAAATCACGCCCTGTTTGACCTGTTGCGAGAGTAACGTCAATAGACGGGGATGGAGACGACGGGCAATTTCGCCTGGTAACACACTGGCCGCTCCCAAATTCAGCGATCGCACGATCGCCGTGACGGTTTTAGCGACAGCAACCGCGACACCCAAACGAATTCTATCAATAACCGAAATTTTACCCATTTTTTCCATCAGTTTTAGTTAATGCTCACCCCACAATTTAGCTAGAGTTTACACTATCTTCCTACCAATATCGCTAAAAACTAACTTTTAGAGAATTTTAGATCTCACCGAATAGGAATCAAGGGTTAGCAAAATAGTCCTCCATATAATACACTTCTAGGAGTTAATCCGTGAATTAAGCTAGTACCTGAAAATTACCCTTAAAGGTGCAATCCTAAAGCGTAATCAATATCAATTGATGGGGTTATCAAGACATTACTTCACCTTTTCTAGCAGGGAGACAGAAATATAAAGCCTAGACGAATCAGCATCTTTTGTAATATATTTACTCTTGGTTCAAAAAAGTCTTATTTTTCGCAATTTCTTCGCAATAACTGTAACTTTCTTCATGCTTGTTCCCACTATTGAACAATATCGAGAGCAGATCCAAAGACACCCAGCGCAACGCCAAGGAGGAAAATCTCCCATCACCACTTTGGAGAGTCTTCCCATCGGGATGCCTTTGATTACCGTGATTACAGTTGTATTCAACGCTGAAGCCTCCCTAGAGGAAACCCTTCAAAGCGTTTTTATTCAAAATTATCCCTATCTGGAATATATTGTGATTGACGGCGGCAGTACCGACAAAACCCTAGCAATTGTCGAACAATATGATGCCAAACTGAGTCATTGGCGGAGTGAACCCGATTTAGGACTATACGATGCCATGAATAAAGGAATTGCTCTCAGTCATGGCCATCTGATTTGTCTGCTCAATGCGGGCGATCGCCATGAACCCCATACCCTAGAAAGGCTGTCTAAGGCTTGGCAATCTACCTCGAAACCCTCTATTTTTGTGGGGCATTGTCAAACCCTGAAAAAAAATTCATCAGAAGGTTATATTGAATTTGTTCGCCCCCAACAGTTACCCAGTAAAATGCTTCCCCATGCTTCCGTTTTTGTCAGTCGTGATATTTATGAACAATTGGGATTATTTGATTTGAATTTTCGGATTGCCAGTGACTTTGATTTTCTTTGTCGCTGTTATAGCAATCAGGTCTCTTTTGAATTAATTGATAATGTTCTGACCACTGTTGAACCCAGGGGGGTTTCGGGTAATTACTACGCAAATGAGCTAGAAAGTACCCAGATTCGCCTACGTTATCGATTGATTTCTCCTCTCAAAAGTTTAAGATTAGGGTTTTATTCCCTGATAACTATCACAATCCATTATGTTTTAGAATTTTTGGGATTATGGCAATGGATTGAGGAACGAAAGTATGCAAGCTCCCGTTAGTGTGATCATTCCTTGTTATTGTTGTAGTAAAACCATTGGGCGAGCCGTCCAGTCCGTTTTTCAGCAAAGTCTTCCACCGGTCGAAGTGATTTTAGTGAATGATGCGAGTCCAGATCATACCTTAGGGGAATTATTCGCCTTACAAAAACAATACGGAAAAGACTTTATCAAAGTAGTGAACTTGACCCAAAATAAGGGGCCAGGAGAATCTCGTAACCAAGGCAGAGCGATCGCATCCCAACCCTATATTGCGTTTTTAGATGCAGATGATGGTTGGCATCCTGACAAACTTAAAATTCAATATTCCTGGATGGAAGCTCATCCTGACGTTAGCCTTTCGGGACATCTTATTTTGGTAACAAAGCCAGAATCCGTTCCTCCCTACGATTCTATTCCCAATTCAGTTCAGTCCCATTTCGTTTCTCGGAATGAACTACTCATTTCTTGTAAAGTTCTGACTTCAAGTTGGCTATTTAAAGCTTCTGATGTTCAAAATTATACTGAAATTACACGACATTCAGAAGACTATTTGCTGATTCTTAAAACTTTATTTGATGATCGTAAAATTGTCTTTCTAGACGCACCCCTCGCCTATTTTTTTAAACCTGAATTTGCTAAAGAAGGAATGTCTGGTGACCTCTGGGCGATGGAAAAAGCTCAACTAAAAGCCTACCAAATCATTTGGCGTTCTCGCTATATTTCTACGCTAGAACTTTATTTTTATTGGATATGGTCGCTGATCAAATATTTTCGTCGAGTCGTTATTTTCTGGTTAAGAACAAGTAAGTTGATTTAATTTTTTTGGGATAAAACTTTCCCATAAAAATCAAAAATTCGACGAGTGACGTTAAGAGAACTAAAGTCGTCACTTCTATGAAGACCCGCTATCGATAGGCGATCGCGCAAATGGGGTTCTGATAGCAAACGATTGGCCGCATCGGAAAAAGCAATGGGATTGTTAGGAACAACAGTCAAAGCCTCTTTCTCATGACGACTGACCCAGGGAACGCCACTAGAAGCAATGTTCGTATTAATCACTGGACAACCACAGGCCATTGCTTCAACCTGTACTAAACCGAACGCTTCACTGCGGGCATTAGAGGGAAACCAAAGAGCCTTTGCTGCATAATAGGCACCAATCAATTCATCTTCCGTTAAATTCCCTAACCAAACAACCCTATGCTCTAAACCTAGATTTTTGACTAGGGTTTTTAATTCTTTTTCTAACGGCCCAATCCCAATGATAATTAAAGTTCCTTGCACTTTTTGCAAAGCTTGAATCGCTATATTGAGTCCCTTATAATAAACTAGTCTACCAACGGATAACCAAATTGTATCTCCATATTTTTCTTTTAAAGATTGACCAAATTCGAGAGCATTTTTGTGAGGTTTTTTATATTTATCAATATCTGAAACTAAGGGGGCGTAATTTAATTTTTTACGAAAAGCTCTCAGGAATTTTGATCCTTCAATATAGTTAGATGAAGTTGCAAGAGTCAGGGAACTTTTTTGATAAATATAATATTCCAAAGGACGCACTGCAAATTTTAAAATTTTTTGTTTAATGATGTCACTATGATGAGTAATAACGAGGGGAATATCTTTCTTCACGCTCAATAAAATAGACAAAGCCAAAAGCATGGTTGGATTAGGAGTATGAAGATGAAGTATTGTGTTGGGTTCTTGAATTAAATTCTGTATTTCATGAATTAATCCTCGACAAAAATCAAAGCGCATTAATGAAAAAAGACGACCGACCCTGGTAACTTTTACGCCCATATCCAATTCATGCTTAGTGTGAGTTCTTGTTGTTAAAGGTTCTTTATTATTCCCAAACGTATTAACACAGAGGACATGGACATCTGCTCCGAGCAAAGATTGAGTTCTCGCTAGGGTTTGAATATAACTTTCGATGCCTCCCCTATCGGGTGGATAGTATTTAGATAGATGAACAATTCGATAATGCTTAAATTCCGACGAAGAAGCCTGATTTAATATACTATTTCTGATTTGAGGGGTAATCATCTAATCTCCACCGATGAATGTTTCAATTAAAAATACATCCAATAAAAAGTTTCGTTTCCATTACTTGTTTCTATTATTAGATGGACAATGACTTGGGGAAAAGCTAAAAAATTTGCAAATACAAACGGATTTTATTCTGTTGACTACAGATTGTGACAACTTTAGGGAGATTCGTCAAGATTGGCAAATCTTTTTGAGGGTTTCAACAAAAGTCGGATAGGAAATGGCCGCTGCTTCTGCTCGATGGATCGCGGTTTCTCCTTTGGCTTGGAGGGCTGCGATCGCCAGACTCATGGCAATGCGATGATCGGTATCACTATCCACTTCGGCTCCTGTTAAGGAAAATCCGCCTTGAATTTCGAGTCCATCGGCAAATTCGGTGATCTTTGCTCCCATTTTACCCAATTCCTTGGCCATGACCGCTAGGCGATCACTTTCCTTGACCCTGAGTTCTGCCGCATCTTGAATACGGGTCGTTCCCTCAGCAAAGGCCGCCGCCACGGCCAGAATGGGAATCTCATCAATCAGTCGCGGAATAATATCTCCCTTGATCGTGCAGGCTTTAAGTTTACTGGATTTGACCCGTAAATCGGCTACAGGTTCCCCCGTCACCAAGCGCGAATTTTCTAGGGTAATATCGGCTCCCATTTGTGCTAATGCTTCTAAAACACCAGTCCGAGTGGGATTAACGCCCACGTTTTCAATCAACAATTCTGAATCTGGCACAATGGAGGCGGCCACTAGCCAAAAAGCGGCGGAACTGATATCCCCAGGGACAATGACGGTCTGTCCTTCTAATTTAGCTCTTCCGAAAATCGTGACACTGTGAGTCTCTGGCTCAATGGTTAATTTGGCTCCAAAGGCTTGCAACATTCGTTCACTATGGTCACGGGAAAGGGCGGGTTCCGTTACCGTTGTTTCTCCGTCCGTCATTAATCCCGCGAGTAAAATACAGGATTTAACCTGGGCAGAGGCGATCGGAGACTGATAATGAATGGATTTGAGGGATTGCCCCTGAATCGCTAAGGGAGCGAGAGTGTTTTGCTGTCTTCCCCAGATTTGCGCCCCCATTTGTTGCAAGGGTTTAATCACACGGGACATGGGCCGCGATCGCAAGGAATGGTCTCCTGTTACGGTGAAAAATTTTCCCGCATGGGAGGCCAAAAGTCCCAACATCAAGCGCATCGTCGTCCCCGAATTGCCCGCATTGAGAATATCCGTCGGTTCCTGAAGTTTACCGAGGCCAATCCCCTGAATAATCACTCTTTCACTATTTAAAGTTGAAATCTTGGCTCCCATTGCCTGAAAACAACTGGCAGTACTGCGGGGATCTTCACCCAGCAATAACCCCTCAACCACTGTCTCTCCTTCCGCGATCGCCCCCAACATCAGAGCGCGGTGAGAAATGGATTTATCCCCTGGAATATGAATGGTTCCCTGTAGAGATAATCCCGTTGGAGGAGGAGCGATCGTCAAAACATGGTGAGCAGATTCTTGAGCCAGCGCGACAATCGGAGCAGATACCATAAAAAATTTAATAATTTTAATATAACTTCATAAAATACCATAAAAACAGGCTGATGTTTTGTCAAATTCATCAAAATGCGATTAGTGGGTATTTATTCTTTCTGAAATTTATTTAAAGTAAAAAAAGATGAATAATAAGAATTGAGAATAATTCAAGCTTTTTTAAGTAAATTTGTTACAATCCACATATTGTCAAACTACCTTTTGTTCCCTTATTTAAAATACTTTTACAAAATAATCATGAAAAATCAACTTAAATATGGTTTGGGCGTAGGGCTGTTAGCTCTCCTGGTATTTTTTACTCTCTATCCCTTACTCGCTGGACGGATGAAGACTTTACAAGCGCAAATATCTCCCAAGCCCTCCCCTAGCTCTCCTGGTATGGGCATGATGGGAGATCAACACTTTATTACCATGATGATTCCCCACCATGAAGACGCGATCGCGATGGCAAATATGGCCCTCACCCGCGCCGAGCATCCTGAAATCAAACAACTTGCCAAAAATATAAAAACCAGCCAAAGTCAGGAAATTGAACAAATGCGGGCTTGGTATAAAAAATGGTACGGAACCGATGTCCCAAAAGTCGATGGAAATAATATAGGAGGAGGCATGATGCACGGGGGGAAGCGAGGAATGATGGGTAACATGAGAACAGATCTTGCCGCTTTAAGTAAAGCGAAAAATTTTGATCAAGCCTTTATTGAAGAAATGATTCCCCATCACCAAATGGCTGTGATGATGTCCCAACACCTTCTTTCTAATGCCGTCCATCCTGAAATGAAGCAACTTGCTCAGGCGATTATCCAAGCTCAGACTAAAGAAATTAATGAGATGCAAGGCTGGTATCAACAATGGTATGGTGCTAAACCCCAATAGTTTGATTGCTATCGACAAAAGAGCGTATCGCGGGTATTTCTCCCTGTGACGGGATTCGTTCCACTAGCAATTTCACATAAATAGGCTTCCGTATCGGGACGCATGATCACATCGGTAAAATCAGCCCCTTCCACGATCGCGCCTTGAAACTTACTATTGGTTGCAAAAGCCCCTTCCAAGACTGCATTGGTAAAATTTGCACGGGTCAAACGAGCCGATTCTAGATCCGCTGCCGCAGATCTGCCCCTGAAAAATTAGCCGATTCTAAATTAGCAGAAAAAAAGCGGACTCCTTGGAGGTTGGCGTTACTAAAATCACTGCCCCGTAAATTAGCATGGTCAAAACTATCACCACGCATATCTTGACCAGAGAAATCATTATCCAATAAACTGCGGTTATTGTAGCTGACTGCCCAAACAGGATTCGTTAGACTATTTAGCACACAAAAAATAGTGACTAAACTGAGGATAATTCTACGAAAAAATAGGAGAATCTTGTTTGATTTTTGAGTATTCTTGATCATGTTTTATCCGTCGAATAAAGTTTTATTGAAAATAGTTGATTTTGTTGCTTTGAATGAAAATTTAATTTGAGACACTGTTTAGTGGTGATAAAATTTTAGCAAAGTATAGGGCGGTCTGGAATTTATGACAGAAATTGGTCATCTGGGGGAACAGTTCGTTGCTCAATGGTTAAAAAGTCAGGGTTGGCTCATTCTTCAGGAAAGATGGCGATCGCGTTGGGGAGAGATTGATTTGATTGCTCGTTCCAGTCGGATGGAAATGTTGGCCTTTGTAGAGGTTAAAACCCGTAGTGGGGGCAATTGGGATGAAGGGGGACAATTAGCGGTAAATTTCACCAAACAACGTAAAATTTGTCTGACTGCGAATTTGTTTTTATCTCAATATCCTCGTTTGGCCCATTTTCCCTGTCGCTTTGATGTGGCCTTAGTGAGTTATCAGCGATCGCGTTCTAGCTTAGAAAAAGATTCATCATTAATCAATCTAAAAATGGGTCAACCCTTTTGGAAAGACGGTTATCAGCTAATACTTCAGGATTATTTAGAATCGGCCTTTGAAGGATAAATCAAATCGTTTAGCGACGGTTGATACGGGCAAAGTTTGCGATACTTCTTATAATGCAGATGGTTTTTTCAGCTTATGAGTCTTTTTATGAACAATCAACAACTGTGGCAACGTTACCAAGACTGGCTCTATTATCACTCTGGGCTGGAGTTATATCTGGATATCAGTCGGATGCGCTTTGATGATGCTCTGGTTGAAAGTCTGATTCCCAAATTTGATAAAGCTTTTCAGGATGTAGCCGCTCTCGAAAAAGGTGCGATCGCCAACCCCGACGAACAGCGTATGGTCGGCCACTACTGGTTACGGAATCCCGATTTGGCTCCGAATGAAGCGTTAAAAAAAGAAATCACCGAACCGTTGGTACAGATTGCGGATTTTGTTGAAAAAGTTCACGCTGGAACAATTAAACCCCCTAGCGCAGTAAAATTTACCGATATTATTTCCATTGGCATTGGTGGCTCGGCCCTTTGCCCAGAATTTGTGGCTGAAGCCCTAGCTCCTGATTTTCCTACTTTAGATATTCACTTTATCGATAACGTTGATCCTGCGGGAATCGATCGCGTCCTCAACCGTCTCAAAGATAAGCTCAAAAGTACCCTGGTGATTGTTACCAGTAAATCGGGCGGCACTCCCGAACCCCGCAATGGAATGCTCGAAACCAAGCTTGCCTACGAAGCCCAGGGTTTAGATTTTGCTAAATACGCGATCGCGGTCACCATGCCAGGCAGTAAATTATCGGAAGTCGCCCAGGCAGAAAACTGGCTCACGACCTTCCCCATGCAAGATTGGGTGGGAGGAAGAACCTCTGAAATGTCTGCTGTTGGACTGTTGCCCGCCGCTCTTCAGGGAATTGATATTCAGGCAATGTTAGCAGGGGCCAAGGAAATGGACGAAGCCACCCGCATTACTTCTCTTAAAGGCAATCCCGCCGCCTTACTGGCTCTCGCTTGGTATTACGGCACTAATGGCCAAGGAGAAAAAGATATGGTGGTTCTCCCCTACAAAGACAGCCTGCTCCTCTTTAGCCGTTATCTCCAACAATTAATCATGGAATCCCTGGGCAAAGAAACCGATTTAGACGGTCGGGTTGTGCATCAAGGCATCGCAGTCTATGGCAACAAAGGCTCCACCGACCAACACGCCTATGTCCAACAACTACGGGAAGGCGTTGCGAATTTCTTTGCGACTTTTATTGAAGTTCTCGAAGATCGCACAGGTTCCTCGGCTGAATTCGAGCCAGGCGTAACTTCTGGGGATTATCTTTCGGGCTTTTTACAGGGAACTCGCCAAGCACTATATGAAAATAAACGAGATTCCGTCACAATTACTATTAAACAGGTGAATCCTCGCACAGTTGGGGCTTTAATCGCTCTCTACGAACGTGCAGTCAGTCTCTATGCTTCTTTAGTGAATATTAATGCCTATCATCAACCTGGAGTAGAAGCGGGTAAAAAAGCCGCCGCCTCCCTGTTGGCTTTACAAGAGTCTGTTCTCAATAGCCTGAAAAATACCTCGCAGTCCTTAGATTTAGCCACTCTAGCGGCCCAAGCAGGAGCAGAGGATCAAATAGAGGCAGTTTATAAGATTGTGCGCCATCTTGCGGCCAATAATCGGGGAATTGTTTTGGAAGGAAATCTCGCCGTACCGAGTAGTTTAAAAGTGGGCAAAAAATAAATCTTTTTGGGGACTTTATAGGCAAGGGGCTTAAGCCCCTTGTTACATAGCATTAGGGATTTTGATAATGCAATTTAGATTTGTCACAACTTATCAACGATTGTTATCTTCCCTAAAATTGACTAGATGAAAACGCTCCTGGAATAATCGGAAATAACTTGCGAAAGGAAATTGAAAATAAAGAGAAGCTAACCAGCTTAAAAAAATAAGATGAAAAATTAGGGTCAACACCACCCAAAGCTTAGGTAACCAGGACAAAGGACTATTCGGCAAAGGTGGAAAGCAATAGGCTCCCAACGCAACGATCGCTGTCGGCAAAATAATTAAAATCAAACCAAATAAGCCGTAACCCCAAAAGGTTTCTTGATCCTTTGTAATCCACTGATTCCCCTTTCTATACCAACGTCGAGGCACTTGTCCGTCTGCCAAATCCAGTACTTGTTCCTCCAGATTGGCACTAAAAATGTGACGACAAAAATCGCACCCAAAGGCATCCATGAGTGGAAAAGCGCGAATTTCTCCCCGCAAACAAAGTGGACAGGAGTAGGTCTGGGAATAATCTAATGTTGGCATAGAAGAATTGAGCGAGGGCAGGAGTATTCCGAATGACTTAATTATAGAGACAAACAAAGCCGAGGATATGGAAATTTTAGGAAATAAGTTGTTAATCCAGCAAATTGCCTTTTAATGAGGGAAAAATCTTTGTAGGGACATAATATATTATGTCCTTACCCTGTACGAAATTTAACCACAAAGTGGTGTAAGTTGTTATTCGTGATTCATGCCATCTTCATTAAGATCGGAATTAATCACTCCGAAAAAGGGTGTTGCTTCAATTAACATCACAGGATTGAGAGGATGGAGACGGGTTAATTCAGCGATTGGCAGCGATCGCGAAATATGAATTTCTTGAAAAGAATAATTCCATTGATGCTCCTTAAACCAATTTAAACAGAGAGCAATATGTTCTAGGGTTGCTAGGGCTAAAACGATTTTTCCTTGTTTACCGATCTTCGCTTGACAAAAATTTAAAACCTGGGTTAACTTTCCGCCACTTCCACCAATAAAAATGCGATCAGGCGTGGGTAAATCGGCTAAAATTTCGGGAGCTTTTCCTTGGATAGCATAAACATTATCGACTCGAAAGCGTTGGGCATTGCGTTCAATTAAGACAATTCCCATTGCAGTTTTTTCGATTGCATAAATTTTAGAATTAGGGCATAAACGAGCAATTTCAATCGAGACTGAACCTGTTCCTGATCCAATATCCCAAATAATTTGCTTGGGTTGTAAAGCCAGTTCCCCTAAAACCATCATGCGGACTTCCCGTTTTGTCATCAATCCAGGACGATCTTCAAAACTATAAAAACTAGAATCGGGTAATCCAAATAGGGGTAATTTTTCCGAATCAAGTTCAACTAAATCTAATACATTTTTACGAACTAAAATAACAATATTTAAGGGTGAAAAATCTTGATCAGTTAATAAGCTAATTTCTTGAGGAGAAGCAGAATAAACTTTTTCATCGATCGCACCCAATCTTTCACAAATCCAAAATTGATAGGAGGCGGGCAAATCTAATTGTTGATAAAATTGGGCGATCGCGGCGATTATTTTCCTGATCGGTCAGAATGGCAATTTTTTTACACCTTTTTGCAATAAGGGAATCAGTAGATTTAAAGAACGCCCATGAATACTGACAATCTTTGCATCATGCCAGGGTAATTGTAAGCGATTAAAAGCTAATTGTACCGAACTGAGATGGGGATGAAAATTTAATTGTTCGGCAGGAAAATTTTCGACTAAAAGCCTACCTAATCCAAAAAAGAGCGGATCACCACTGACTAAAACAACAATATTTTCCTCCTGTTTTAGTCGTCTTCTCATGGTTTCAAAGATGACTAAAAAATCTCCTAAAACCAACTTTTCTGCGGAATGATTAACAAAAAATTGCAAGTGGCGATCGCTACCGACTAAAACCGTTGCTTTTTCTATTAAAATACGAGTCTCTTCGATTAGTCCAGTAATCCCGTCTAAACCGATACCGATTACCTCTATTTTATTTTTCATTATTAATCATTCAATTGATAATGGATCAGGATTTATTAAAAGTTGATAGGATTCAAAAAGAGGTTCGGATTCAAAAATTTGAGAACAATTACAGGCAGTTACAAAGAACTTTAACGCAGTCTCGACCAAAGGGAAATAAAGCTAAAGGAATCAGTTTGATGTGTTGTAGGGCAAAGGGAATACCAATAATGGTCACGGCAAGAATCGCGGCAGAGGTTAAATGAGTGACAGCAATTCCCCAACCAATCACTAAAATCCAGACAATATTGAGGATCATGTTGAGGGTACTGCCCGCTTCGGGAGTCGGGACAATTTCACGGCCAAAGGGGGTCATGGTGGCAACGCCTAATTTAATGGCTTGTTGACCAAAGGGAATACCAATAATCGTGAGGCACGCCAGGATCCGCCAAAAATATAGCCGATTCCTGCTAAGAAACCGCCAAAGATTAACCAAATAATATTTCCTAATAGGCTCATAATTAATTTTTTTTGCTTTTTCAGCGACTTTATGGGTTATTTTTCCTCAATGATATTATATCATTTGCTTAATTTTGGAAAGAATCCGCGATCGCCTTTCAATAGGGTTTTCTCGATTAGGCCAGCAATTGATAGGCTAAACGGTTATGTTTTTCTACCAAGATTTCTAATTCAATCGGCGTTAATCTGCCTTGATCTACCACTTTTCGACCATTAATAAAACTATAATCCACGAACTTAATTTGGCAAAAAATAATAGCCGCGATCGCATCGTGGTGCGCCCCTGCTAGTTCTGGGCGATCCAGATTAATGGCAATAAAATCCGCAGCCATTCCAGGAGAAAGAGAACCAATATCATCCCTTCCCAAAACCTTTGCCCCTCCCAAAGTTGCCAGTTCCAGCGCCTCCCGTGCTGTCATAGCCGCCGCATCCAGTTCCCGAACCCGTGCCATTAAAAAAGCCATTCTAGCTTCATTTAATAAATTGGAACCGTCATTGGAAGCCGAACCATCTACTCCTAAACCCACAGGAACGTGATGATTAAGCATTTTCCGAATGGGAGCCATGCCGCTCGCCAAACGCATATTACTACAAGGACAATGGGCAACTCCCGTTCCCGTTTCTCCAAACCGTTGAATGGCCCGATCATCTAATTGAACACAATGGGCGTGCCAGACATCATTGCCTAACCAACCAACGGATTCGGCATAATCCTCTGGAGTCATGCCAAAATTTGCCAGACTATACTCAACATCCGATTTATTTTCTGCTAAATGGGTATGGAGTCTGATGCCAGAATGCGATCGCGCTAGAGCCGCCGATTCTCGCATTAAATCAGGAGATACGGAAAAAGGTGAACAGGGAGCCAGGGTAATCCGTAGCATGGCATGGCGAGTATTATCGTGATATTGCTCAATTAATCGTTGACTATCCTTGAGAATATCCGCTTCCTTTTCCACCATCGAATCAGGCGGCAACCCTCCCAAACTTTCTCCTAAACTCATGCTACCCCGACTGGCATGGAACCTTAGCCCCATAACCTCTATGGCTTCAATTTCATCATCTAAAGTACTGCCATTGGGATAAATATAGAGATGATTGCTGGCCGTCGTACAGCCCGATAACATCAACTCGGCGGCGGCCATTTGGGAACTGATATAAACCGATTTTGGGGTGAGATTTTGCCAAATTGGATAGAGAGTTTGGAGCCAATGAAATAGATCACAATTTTGGGCGGCAGGGACGACACGGGTGAGGGTTTGATAAAAGTGATGATGGGGATTAATAAGACCTGGAAGGACAATATGACGACCTTGTAAATCCAGCACTTCGTCGGCGGTCTGGGGCAATTCTCAGGGTGGTTCCCACCTGCTCAATGATGTTATCCCTGATAAATAAAGACGCATCACGGATTTCCCGTCGTGTCTCATCCATCGTGACTAAGGTGTGGATATTTTTAATTAGCAAGGTGGCCATAGAAACTTAAAAATAGATGATTGAATCGGCAATCTTTTTATCTATAGACTATCTTGACGATGTTTTTAAAAATAGACCAGTTTTTTTATTCAAAAAGTGCTTCAGTTGGCTGATAGATAAATTGCGTAATGATTAACAAGTTGACTATAATCAGCTTATTAATATCCATAGTTCTATGAATCAATGTCTTAATCCTGATTGTTTGGCGGTCAATCTCGAAACTCATCGTTTTTGTCAGCAATGCGGTCAAAAGCTCTGGTTAAAAGACCGTTACCAAGCCCTAAAACTCATTGGTCAAGGTGGTTTTGGGAAAACTTTCTTGGCGATCGACCACGATAAGCCCTCTAAACCCCAGTGTGTGATCAAGCAATTTTTTCCCCAAGGTCAGGGAACCGACGGTTTCCAAAAAGCGGCAGAACTCTTTGCCGAAGAAGCCAAGCGTTTGGATGAGTTGGGCAAGCATCCCCAAATTCCTGAATTATTGGCCTATTTTATCCATGAAGATAAGCGTCAATATTTGGTACAGGAATATATCGCGGGTCAAAATTTAGAGCAGGAGTTAAAAAGTCAGGGAAATTTTAATCAGGATAAAATTCGCGCCTTATTACTCGATCTATTGCCCGTTCTCGATTTTATCCATCAGCGTCAAGTGATTCATCGAGATATTAAGCCCGAAAATATTATTCGCAGAGCGCAGGATAATAAGCTGGTTTTAGTGGATTTTGGGGCGGCAAAAGCAGTAACGCCTGTTAATCGCTCAGTCACGGGAACAATGATTGGTTCGGCGGAGTATGTGGCTCCTGAACAGATGAATGGAAAAGCGGTTAATGCCAGCGATTTGTATAGTTTGGGGGTGACTTGTCTTTATTTGTTGACAGGAATTTCGCCGTTTGATTTGTTTGATGTGGGGGAACATGAATGGATTTGGCGAGATTATTTGGTTAATAATTCTATAAATAATGATCTGGGTAATATTCTAGATAAATTGGTTATTTTTGGGACTAAAAGACGGTATCAGGAAGTGAAAGATGTTTTAGGTGATTTAGGCTTAAAAACAGTAAATCCTCAAACAGTCACTCAAATTCAAGTTCCACTTCCAATTATTACTATTCCTGCTTCTCCTCGTCCCTCAGCTTCCCTATCTTCCTATCCTCAAACTCTGATTGAAACTCTTACCAATGGTATCCAATTAGAAATGGTTATTTTACCCGCAGGTACTTTTACGATGGGGTCGGATGAAAATGACAGTGAAAAACCCAAACATCAAGTAACGCTTAAGCAATTTGCAATTGGAAAATATCCCGTTACCCAAGAACAATATCAAGCAATCATGGGAAATAATCCATCAAGATTTAAAGATAATCCTAAAAACCCTGTTGAAAATGTCAGTTGGGATGATGCTCAGGAGTTTTGTAAAAAGTTAAATCAACAAACAGGCAAAAAATTCAGATTACCGAGTGAAGCCGAATGGGAATATTCCTGTAGAGCAGGAACCCAAACCCGTTATTACTTCGGAGATGATGAAAAGCAGTTAGGAGAATATGCTTGGGATTGGGATAATTCAGGCTCAAAAACTCATCCAGTAGGCGAGAAAAAGCCAAGCAACTGGGGGTTGTACGATATGAGTGGAAATGTGTGGGAATGGTGTGAAGACGGTTGGCATGAGAATTATCAAAATGCTCCACAGGATGGGAGTAGTTGGAATGAGAATCCTTCTCAAAGTGTTCTTAGACTACTGCGCGGTGGTTCTTGGATTGGTAATCCGAAGGGTTGTCGCTCGGCAAATCGGTTCGGGCCCTTCGCTGGGAAATGGCACGATGCCTTTCTCGGTTTTCGGCTTGCTTTTTCTTTAAAATAATATGGTTATTAATAATTCAAAGATTAATGAAATAAGGTTATGTGCTGGCAAATTTCGTCTAGCGATTGAGCAGTGCGATAAAAAAATATTGCCAGATACTTTTCGTTCTTTTCCTAAAGGATCATGCGGTGATACTTGTTTGATTTTAGCAAAATATCTCAAAGAGTCAAATCTGGGAGTTTTTAACTATATTTTGGGCAAAATCTATAAAGATAATCAAAATTATTATACTCACGCATGGCTTAAACAGAACCAAGTTATTGTTGATATTACCGCAGATCAATTTAATAATGTTCAACAAAAAGTCATTGTAACTACTAATTCTAACTGGCATAAAAATTTTCATGTTGAATCAGAAACTATTGCTAATCTTGAAACATATGATTCCCATACACAAGCAGAGCTATTAGATTGCTACTATAAAATCAAAAGATATATTGTGTAACTTAATATCATCAAGACTATAAGTTTTCTGGATTTTCTATCGTTTTTAACTTTTTCCCTCCTGTAGGGACATAACACTATTATGTCCTTAACCCCCAATCGCCGACAGAAAACCCAATAAAAACCCAAACCGATCATATAAATCAGGACATAATAATAGGGGTGGGTAAAAACATGATTTAACAGTTCTGAATCTTTTATCACCCAATAAGATTAGGACATAACAGTGTTATGTCCCTACGAGAAATGTGAAGATTATAGAAAAACCATGATTTAACCATGCCCTACAATCCAGAGATACACCATCGTCAAACTATTCGTTTAAAAAATTACAATTACAGCCAAGCAGGAGCATATTTTATTACAATTTGCACCAAACAAAAACAATGTATATTTGGGGACATCAAAAACGGAAAAATGCGATTCGATTCCCTGGGTTCTATCGCAGATAAATATTGGCAAGAAATTCCTGAACATTTTCCGAATGTAGCCCTAGATACTTATACAATTATGCCCAATCATCTACACGGAATATTGTGGATTATTGAATCTTCCGCAACGCGATAATAAAAATAGGAAATTTGGTGATATTGTTATAGGTTCAATTTCTAGTATCGTTCGTTCCTATAAAGCGATTGTCACAAAAAAAATCAATAAAATCTGTAATACAAAAGGCTTATCTGTAGTTTGGCAAGGTCGATATTATGAGCAAATTATTCGAGATGAAAAGGCGTTGGTCAATATTAGAAGTTATATTATTAATAATCCGTTAAATTGGGATATCGATGAAGAAAATCCTACAATTGATCAATATCAACCCGATATTTTATTAGACTTACTTTTTTGAACGCGAGCGCATTTTCCGTAGGGACATAACAGTGTTATGTCCTTAAGTTCCAACGAAAACAAGACGTAATATCAGGGCATAATAGTATTGTGAATAAAAAGATGATTTAACTATTCAGAATTTATTATTATCCATGAAGATCAGGACATAATGGTATTATGTCCCTACAGAAAAACATAATATTCAAGATAATATTTCATAGCTTTCTATTGCCAAAACGGAGCCAATCATCGCGAGAGTCATCACCCCTTCTTGGATCGTGCCTTCAATCTTGACCTTGGCGTGAGCTTGACACGATTCTGGCGGAGGATTTTGCAATTCGTAGGTTTTACCATCCTGGGAAATTAAAGCCCAAAGCCCAAAACCAAAACCTTTTTTTTCTATTTTGCCAATCGCAGTAATCGCCATACCAACCGTTGCT
Organism: uncultured cyanobacterium; assembly: GCA_963807635.1. Lineage (GTDB taxonomy): Bacteria > Cyanobacteriota > Cyanobacteriia > Cyanobacteriales > Microcystaceae > Snowella. Next base: position 84,666 of record CAWEDJ010000073.1, on the reverse strand, counting down.
CTCCTTTAGTGGCTAACCAAGCTAGAAAAATACAGAATAGGGTATTGACTCCTGAAAAAGACCTGGGAAATTGTACCCGCCCCCAATAACCAAAGTTCAGGAAATGAATTACCCATGACTCGGAAAGGCCACTGGGGTAAATCGAAGAGATAAAAACCCTGGAGGAAAAATAAGCCCGAACTGCCGAAAATGACGTTGCTGATTTGAGATATGAATCTTCTTTTATGGGATTTTTAAAACCTAGACTCAAACTGACTTTTGGATATGTGCAAAATTGACATTCATACTTTGATTCAGCAACGCCCCGAAAATCAATCCCCAATTCAAGGGTAGAATTAACGAAAAGAACCAATAATATCTCGAACTACAATTTTTTGAGTGGCTGAATAACCCGAAAAAGTGCGCGTTGCGACAATCTCTACTTCGATTCCTAACCCCTGCTTTAAATACTCTTCCTCAATTGGTAATTGACCTAAATCTAAGGTAAAGCGATCGCCATTTAACTTGACCAATTCATCGGGAATAACCCCCAAATACTTCGTTAAATAATCGGAAACAGGACGAAAACGGGGATCAAAACGAGTAATATTGTATTTGACTAAATTTGGTTGAATGAGATTAGATTGATTTGCCTTATCCACTAGGACTAACTTTAGATTTCTACCATTTCCCGTTAGAGAACTCTCTTCTAAACGAGTCACATCACCCAATAAAATCGCATTGTAAACCAGAAATTCCGTTACCTCATTGCGTTTCTGAGTCGTTCCCTCAATCCAAACATCCGAGGGCAAACCGACCTTAATTTCCTGTTGATCATCCAGACTCAAGGTGAAATTCTTATCCGCAAAACGATTAAAAGGTTGGGGTGCATTCCAAATCAGGAGAAAAGAACGTTCGAGTCTTTCCGTCAGAGCTTCATACTGATCCTCAATCACCGACCCAGGAGCTAACAAGTCCCTAGCACCCTGGCGAGTTTCCCAACGATTACGGGATAAAACCACACCCTGATCTTTCATCATTGCCATCGTCACCGATGCGGTCGGTTTGTCTGGCTCTAGCGGTTTATTGAGATTCAGTAGGGTTAATCGCCCTGGAAAGCCGTCTCGCCCCGTTAGACCTGCATTTCCCCTCACCCCATTACGACCGTTATAACAGCGAAATTCCTTGGTCGTACAGCGATAATCCGAGGCTCCGCGATCGCCCGAACAGGTTTCCACCGTCCAGTAAGGTTTCGTACAATTACAGCCTTCACCCGCATTACCGCCTGGCCCCATCTGTCCCCCTTTTCCGCCCGCCGAATTGACCACTATTTGCCGTAATTGCGCAGGATTCGTGGAATAAATACTGATAGATCCGCCATTTCCCCCATCACCACCGTTACCGCCATTTCCCCCATTTCCCCCATCGGGAGCTACCAGATCCGTATCCTGACATTACTGGGTTGATTCCCACAATTAGCCGCGATCGCATTTCGCCAGGTTTACCATCTTCACCATTTTTTCCCGCTAAATTTAAAGTCAAAGGCGTTCCATCAGCAAAAATCGTTAAATTATCACTATTGGCTCCATTCGCTCCATTTTCTCCCATTTTACCCGATTGCCCATTGGTACCAAAGGATTGCCTATTCGTGCCTTGGGCAAGCCAAGAACAATCCTGGGAACTCGGAAGGGGAGCCGCCGAAATGCCCTGGGGAAAAATCAATAGACTCAAAAACACTGCAAGAGGCCAAAACGACGCATAACAAGAAAAATCAATAAAATAGAAAATTTTTGAAGACATTTTCAAGATCTAGAGCGTAGACCTATTTTTGTAACTATTTGTTTCCCGATTAGCAAAGCCTGTGGCCATTTCATAAACTTTTTGAAGTTTTCTACGACCTCTTGCTTTCCAGATGTCCCCCACAGTCCTAAACTTTACTTGAGAGGTGTTATAGGCAGTCGTGAGGTCTTATTTTGAAAAGAGTTTTAGCTATTATTCTCGGCGGCGGAGCGGGAACCCGTCTTTATCCCCTAACCAAGCTCAGAGCCAAACCCGCTGTTCCCCTAGCGGGCAAATATCGTCTAATTGATATTCCCGTCAGCAATTGTATTAATTCAGAAATCGTTAAAATTTATGCCCTGACCCAATTTAACTCGGCTTCCCTTAATCGTCACTTTGCCCCAGACCTACAATTTTTCTGCCTTTCAGGAAGGATTTGTCGAAGTTTTAGCGGCCCAGCAAACGGCCGAAAATCCCCAATGGTTCCAAGGAACAGCCGATGCAGTCCGTCAATACCTATCGCTATTTATGGAATGGGATGTGGATGAATACCTGATTTTGTCAGGAGATCATCTTTATCGGATGGATTATAGCCAATTTGTCCGACGACATCGGGAAACCAACGCAGACATTACCCTATCCGTTGTTCCTGTCAATGAAAAAAAAGCCCCCGAATTGGGGTTAATGAAAATTGATAGCCAAGGAAGAGTAATTGATTTTGCAGAAAAACCCTCTGGTGAAGCGTTGAAACAGATGCAGGTAGATACAACCGTTCTGGGCCTAACCCCAGATGTTGCCAAGGAAAATCCCTACATTGCTTCAATGGGGATTTATGTTTTTAAAAAAGAAATTTTAGCCAATTTACTCCAAGCCAATCTGGAACATACTGACTTTGGGAAAGAAATTATTCCCGCTTCTGCGAAGGATTACAACCTGCAAGCCTATCTTTTTGCCGACTATTGGGAAGACATCGGAACGATTGAAGCCTTCTATGACGCAAATTTAGCCCTAACCAAGCAACCCCAGCCACCCTTTAGCTTTTATGATGAAAAAGCTCCCATTTACACTCGTGGACGCTATCTTCCCCCTTCAAAGATTTTGGATTGTAATATCACCGAATCGATGATTGGAGAAGGCTGTATCCTCAAAGCGTGCCGTATTCATCACTCGGTTTTAGGAATTCGTAGTCGGATTGAATCAGGTTGTACCATTGAGGATTCCTTACTAATGGGGTCTGATTTCTATGAATCTGCGGTAGAAAGGGAATCTAATCTCAAGCAAAGTGGCGTTCCTGTCGGTATTGGGGCGGGTACAACTATCCGTCGAGCCATTGTTGACAAAAATGCTCGTATTGGCAAAAATGTGATGATTATTAACAAAGAGAATGTCCAGGAAGCGAACCGAGAAGACGAGGGTTTCTATATCCGTAGCGGCATTGTGGTGGTCATTAAAAACAGAATAATTCCCGATGGGATGGTGATTTAATTTACTGGTTACCGAAATTCACTGAAAGGGGGGGAGGATTTACCCCCTTTATTTTTTTCAAATTTTCTGGAAAAATGGTCTGACATTTGGGTGATCAATCTGCTAAACTACGAAGATAAAGCATAATATTTTAAGCATAGTGCTGTGGCAGAGAGTAGCAATGTCAGAGGAGATACAAAAAATGAGTGAACAGACTCCCTATCAAACCCTTGGAGTGACGGAAGATTCTTCCTTTGATGAGATTCAGGCGGTTAAAAGTCGGCTAAGCCAAAAATATCAGGGAGATAACCGTGCCTTGGAAATTGTCGAATCTGCCTACGATGCTATTTTGATGGATCGTTTGAAGTTACGGCAAGAGGGCAAAATTAAGGTTCCCGATGTTATTCGCTTTCCTGAACGGATGGTTGAGAAGCCGCCGTCTTTACCGTCGATCAATATGTCGAATTCTCCCGCCTGGATTCAGCAATTGGTTGATACTCCCTCTCGCAATGATATTTTGTTACCCGCAGGGATTTTTGGGGTCTTAGGAGCCATTAGTGCCTTTAATAAAGATACAACGGGATCTTTTAGTTCGTTGTTATTAGTCATCGGCGTTTTTATTACGATTTACTTTATTAATCGCAAAGAGAGAAAAATTGGCCGTGCTTTTTTGATCACCTTAGTTGCCCTGTTGTTAGGAGTTGCCTTGGGAACGGGTTTAGCAGGTCTTTTGGGGGCTTCAGGGCTGATGTTTGGACTGGCATCGGAACAAGTTGCTTGTTTTGTTGTTTTTCTGTTCTTTTGGATCGCTAGTAGCTTTTTGCGCTGATGTGATGGATCGAACTTGCACGGCGATCGCGGAAAATTAAACGATTGAAATTTTACAGAAATCAACCATCAGAATGGCCGCTCAGTTATTGCCTCTACCGATGCAGTTTAAACAATTTTTAGAAATTTGCCCCATCGGTATTTTTATTATTGATGCTGAAGGGCATCCCTATTATGCCAATCGGAAGGCGTTAGATATTTTAGGCAAAGGGGTTTTATCTTGGGCGACCATTGATCAACTGAATGTGATTTATCAATCCTATCAAGTGGAGACCAATCAGTTTTATCCCATCACCGACAATCCCTTAATTAGGGCGTTACAGGGGGAATCAACAACCATTGAGGATATGGAAATTCATCAGGGCGGACAGATTATTCCTTTAGAATTTTCGGCGGTTCCTATTTATGATGATCAGGGAAAAATTATTTTTGCGATCGCAACTTTCCAGGATATTGGCGATCGTCGTCGGCAAGAGAAAAAACAGGAACAACTCAGACAGGAATTAATCCGCAAAAATCAAGGATTACAACAAGAAAATCAAACTCTAAAAGCAATAATCGAACGACAAAAAGCTGAAATTGCCCAATTAAAGTCCCCATAATCCCCGTCTCCCATGCCTCAAGCTCGTTCTGGTTATACTCTCCCCGTTTTTGCCTGTGCTTCTGCGATCGCGGCTCTACGTCATTTAAGGGAAAATTCTTTGATTTCGTCTGTGAAAGTCAACCTATTAGAACCTGCTGAAATCGTGGAAATCGCGATCAAACAGGTTGCGAAATTAGAGAAACAAAAAGCTTTGGCGATTACTCGCAGTGATCCAGGCGATAACTTAGATTTAACTCGTGATACCCCGATTTGGGCCTTAGTAGAACTCAAAGAGGGCCTTTCTCAAGTCATCATTGAAGGCGGTGAAGGCATTGGAAAAAAGCTCCATCAAGACGGTCAAGCGGCAATTTATTATTATGCACAACAGTTATTTCAAGGGAATCTGGAACCTTTTTTAAGACCATCAGAAACGATTTTAGTCACCCTTATTTTGCCAGAAGGAAAAGCTTTAGCCGAAAGAACTTCTAATGTGGCTTTTGGAGTGGTTGAAGGCTTGTCATTATTAGGAACAACGGGGATTTCTCAACCTTTGAGTGCGCCCCAGCAATTAGAAACTTTTCAAAATGAGTTGATCGCAAAAAGCAAAAGAATTTGATTGTTTAGTTTTTTGTGTCGGTGAAAATGGTTTAGATTTATCCCGTCAATGGGGGATTAATCCTGCTCAATTGATGAAAACGGCGAATTGGTTAGGGCCTTTTATTAGTCGCGGCGGCGTTAACGGAAATTAATCAGATTTTGCTCTTTGGTTATCACGGTAAATTAATTAAATTAGCAGGGGGAATTTTTCATACTCACCATCATTTAGCGGATGCTCGTCTAGAAATCCTCACTGCCCAAGCAGTAAAAATTGGATTATCAACTCCCTATCTTCAGCAACTTTTGGTTTGTGAAACCACAGAAATGGCGTTAACAAAATTACGTCTATGGGATCAGGAACTCAAGCAAAATTGGGTCAAGCAAATCTACCAATCGATCGCCGACACGATTGATTTTCGTTCTCAACGATATATTTATGAACACACAGCAAAATCTATTCAGGTGGGATCTGTTTTATTTGACCGCGATCGCCAAATCCTGGTTCGGAGTCAACAAGGAGAAAGATTGAGTCAAAAAATATTAAATGAAGACAAAGATTAGGCCGTCATCGCAAGTTTTAGAGAAGGATCAATTAACTTCAGTAATTCATTCGGTAAAAAAGGCTTACTAACATAGCCCGATGCTCCCGATAATTTCGCCCTAATCTGCTCGGTAATGCCATTTTTTTCTCCCAAAATAAAGATAGGAACCTCATTCAATGCTCCCGACTTACGACACAGTGAACAAAGTTGATAACCGCTAATATTCTCCATGTCTGCATCCAAAAGAATCGCCTTGGGTTTTTGTGCTAATAAAATTGACAATGCTTTGAATGGATCTTCTAATTGTAATGATCGAAACCCCCCCGCATCCAAAGTATATTGGAGGATTCTCTGCATCGCTGGGCGATCATTAACACAGACCACCAGGGGACGATTATCGGTTTCAATCTCCTGATAGGACAACATTTTTATTTCCCCTGATTTAATCAAAGGGCGCATCAGCAGAGCCAACTGTAGGGTACTCAATTGGGTATAACTGGCAATACCGTAGAGACAATCAAGATTTTCCATACATTGACGGAATCCCTTCAGTAAATTGTGTCCACGTAGTTCGGCTTTAACTAAAGTTCGGTTGAATTTATCCCAATTTTCGACCAGGGGACGTTGAAAGGGAGAATTAATTTCTGACTTTAGTTCCCACCAGCAACGAATTTTATGTTTGAGGGGAGTGATCGATTTCTGGAAGTCTAAATTCAAAAATAAATGATGTAGATTATCGTTTTTATTAAAATTACAATTTGTTTTAGGTAAGGAAAGAATTTGAACTAAAGCTTCCTGGGTAAATTGGGTCAGGATCGAGCGAGTTTGTTGGAAGGAAAAGATTTCTTTTTTCCAGAGTTCACAGAGGTAATCATAATCATTATTAATCTTTGGGGGGAGTGTGATTTTTCTCTGATTAAGATGACTGCCTATCAAATAGTTAAGTCTTTCTTCGGGGCCAGTGGCACTATTTGCAAAGTGAATTTTGCCATTTCCCAAATAAACCTGCCAGGTCACTAGTTCATCAAAGGGATTCTGAACGGTTAATTTCCCTGTTGCTTGGCGATTAACTAGATCATTGAGGAGGGTCGAGGGAATAGCTTGTCCAGAAAAACGAGGAGTGAGCGCAGTGGTGTTCATGATCTGATTATAACTTTTTTTTGCTTATTTTATAACGATAGATATTACCCTAATCAGTAGTAATTAACCTTTTCAAAAAAAATCAACCATTGATTATTCTAAGAAAAAAGAAGTTGCGGTAGATGAATGCCTAATTTGACTTGTCGAAAATAGTGAATCAGGGCTTCGAGGTGGAGGGGGCGGCTCAAAAAATAACCTTGACCACAATCGCAATTCATTGCCTTGAGAATTTTAAGTTTTCCTTCATTTTCGATACCTTCAGCAATTATTTGCAGTTTCAGACGATGCCCCAATTCAATAATACTTTGTAGAATGACCTGATTTTTGTTTGTTACTAACAAATCATCCAGGAAGGATTTGTCAATTTTGAGGGTTTGAATGGGTAGATTTTTCAAGGACGAAAGGGAAGAATAATCTGTCCCAAAGTCATCGATCGCAATTTGGATTCCTAATTTCCGCAGTTCGGTCAAAGTCGCGATCGCGGCAGAAATATTTGATGCCATGAAGCTTTCGGTAATTTCGAATTCTAAATAATAGGGATTTATCTCGGTTTCGGTGAGAATTGAATGAATAACGGGGACAAGGTTGGGGTCTTTAAGTTGACAGAGAGAAAGATTAACCGATAACTTAAACGGGGCAATTCCCAAGGACTGCCACTGTTTATATTGCTGACAAGCCCGACGCAAAATCCAATAACCCATAGGAATAATCAGTCCTGTTTCTTCTGCAATGGGAATAAAATCGGCAGGAGAAATGCGCCCCAGACGGGGATGATGCCAACGAACCAAAGATTCAACCCCCAACAATTGTCCCGTTTCTAGCTCAATTTGGGGTTGATAATCGAGGAAAAGTTCATCTCTCTCTAGGGCTTGACCCAACTCCACCGCAAAATTATGATTTTTTGAATCCGCGATCGCGTCTGAAAGGGCTTCTTCCTGGAGATTAGGCTCAAAAATAAGGGGAGTCGCGCTCTTTAACCTACTTTCCAAATTACGCGCTAGTTTTAAGAGTGCTGTCGTTAGATACTGAAGCATAGAAAACTTAAAGCGATGGGTCGCCTGGGGAACTTGATTAAAAGAAATTAAGGAAGGAGTCATTTCTTGATCAAAACGATTAGGAAGAATAGGGGTCTTGGGGCGAAAGACGAAAAAAGAGAGTTGGCGATACATGGACTATTTGCCTACGAGTTAATTAAACAAGACTTGAAAACAGAGAGTGTCGCCTGTATTACCCAAAAAACACTAATGAGATGGAGTTGAAACCTGTTATTGTCGATTGAGCAGGATAGTGCTAGAAGAGTAGAGTTGATACATACGGAACAACGAAAGTCAATAACTCAAAACAAAAGTTTACAAAGCTCTCATACAAAGACTGTATCGTTAATCCTACCCATGACAAATCAGTAAAAACGCTTAACTTTATTGTGTTCATAGAGAAAAATCAATCTATTCTGTTTTTGAGTTGTCAGGTATCCATTAGAGGCGGATTTTTCCGAAAAAACCAAGTTTTTTGTAAAAAATACCCATAATTTTTAATCGTCGGGACTGAATTTGTCAAAGCGAAATGAATATAGCTCCTTGGGTCAACCGTATTAACACGCAAGTTTTTATTCTTAAACCATAAAATCTTGATATTAGGAAGCCAAAAGTATGAGTAAAAATACATATCCCTGGGGAGTGATTTTAAAGAAAGTATTAAGACCTTGGGATTTTTTCTCTCGTGTTGGGTCTTTCTGGCTTCAAAGTTTCTAGATCCTTGGTGAGAAAAATTAAGCAATTCGATCCAATGTCCGATATTGAATCGCTTCAGCCACATGAGAACTCTGGATTTTTTCGCTTTCTGCCAAGTCTGCGATCGTTCGAGACACTTTTAAGATCCGTGTCCATTGCCCTCGCTGATAATCCTAATTTGCGAATCGCTCCCTCTAATAAACTCCGACTGTCCTCATCTAATTGACAGAATTGGCGTAGATGACCCGACTGCATTTCGGCATTAGATTTAATGGATTTTTCCTGTTTAAACCGTTCCTGGGCAACTTGTCGAGCTTGTTTAACGCGATCGCGAATGGCTTGGGAATCTTCTCCTGTGGGTTGGCGAGTCATCTCTTCGGGTTTCAATCGATTGACTGCCACTTGTAAATCAATGCGATCCATTAACGGCCCTGATAATTTTGCCCAATACATTTCCCGTTGGCGGGGAGAGCAGGAACAGGCTTGAATGGGATCACCGAAATAACCACAGGGACAGGGATTAGTGCTGGCGATTAAAGTAAACTGGGCGGGAAAGGTAACAGATTGTTTGGTGCGGGAAATACTGACAAATCCATCTTCGAGGGGCTGACGTAAAAATTCCAGCACATTACGTTTAAATTCGGTTAATTCATCTAAAAACAACACTCCCCGATGGGCCAAAGAAATTTCTCCAGGTCTGGGGAAACTACCGCCACCGACTAAGGAAGGGCCAGAGGCGGAATGATGGGGGGCGCGGAACGGTCGTTCTCGGATTAAAGATCCCTTATTTTTGAGTAACCCTACCACCGAATGAATTTCTGACACTTCTAAGGCTTCCTCAAATCCTAGCGGTGGCAAAATACCTGGTAAACGTCGGGCCAGCATGGTTTTTCCACTGCCTGGTGGCCCCACAAAAATGAGGTTATGACCTCCTGCGGCGGCAATTTCTAAGGCACGGCGAGCGTGGTTTTGTCCTTTGACATCTTTGAGATCGGGAGTAGGAAAGGGAAATTTGGTTGATTCGGCGATCGCGTCTAACTGGACGGCTTGATGGCGATCGGGTTTCGCCAAAAATTGAGCCACTTCCGACAAATGCTTAAAACCATAAACCGAAATTCCCTTAACAATCGCCGTCTTCCTGGGCATTATCCAAGGGAACCACCATTCCCGTAAACCCTAATTTTTCGGCTCTGGCCGCGATCGGTAAAATCCCAGGCACTGCCCGTAAACTGCCATCTAAGGACATTTCTCCCACAAACAAAAAATCCCCTAACAATTGGGGATCAACCTGTTCAGAAGCCGCTAAAACGCCCACACTAATGGGTAAATCAAAGCTGGGGCCTTCCTTGCGTAAATCAGCAGGGGTAAGATTAATGACAATCTTACGAACAGGGAAAGCAAAACCTGAATTTTTCAGCGCGGCCCTCACCCGTTCCCTCGATTCCTGGACAGCCGTATCAGGCAGACCCACCACCGTAATGGCAGGCAAGCCCCCTGACACATCCACTTCTACCCCCACTTTGACCGATTCAATCCCAATCAGGGATGCACTCCAAACCCTAGCCAGCATCAGATTGTATGGTATGTAAAAATTTGATTTTTGATTAAACCACGTTTAAGGCCGCTTCAATCGTCATATTATACATAACCCGTCCAGGCGTAGTTAAAATATACTGAGCCAGCAATTCTCCCTCCGCCGTTTCCCGTAATTTGCGCTGACGATAATATTTCATCACCGTTCCATCTTCCAGGGTTTCGGTTTTCAGAATCTCATCATCGGGTTTATCTGTGACAACGTTCAGATCGTTATGGCGAACCCAGATAGAGGCATGGAGATCGACACCGCCCTGGTCAAAAATCTTGACCACATCATCCAGGTTTGCAAAATGAGTTCCGCCGCCTTTTTGGGCCTTGGGATTATCGGCAGTGAGGTAATAACAACCCAAAACCATATCCTGGGAAGGAGCAACAATGGGTCGTCCCGTAGCAGGAGAAAGAACATTGTGACAAGCCAACATTAATAGTCGAGCTTCTGCCTGAGCTTCTAAAGATAAAGGGACGTGAACCGCCATTTGGTCACCGTCAAAGTCAGCGTTAAAGGCGGGACAAACGAGGGGATGGAGTTGAATCGCTCGACCATTAACCAAAATGGGTTCAAAGGCTTGAATCCCCAAACGGTGCAAGGTTGGTGCGCGGTTTAACAGGACAGGATGGCCCGTAATCACTTCTTCGAGAACAACCCAAACTTGAGGATCGGCTCGCTGAATCAGTTTCTTGGCGGCCTTAATGTTATTGACCATTCCTAGTTTGATCAGACGGTGAATGACAAAGGGTTGGAAGAGTTCGATCGCCATTTCACGGGGCAGACCACACTGATAAATTTTCAGACTGGGGCCGACGACAATGACAGAACGTCCTGAATAATCCACCCGTTTTCCGAGTAAGTTTTGACGGAAACGACCCTGTTTTCCTTCAATAATGTCAGAAAGGGATTTGAGAGGGCGGTTATTGGCTCCGACCACCGTCCGTCCCCGTCGTCCATTGTCAATCAGGGCATCGACGGCTTCCTGCAACATCCGTTTTTCATTACGGACAATAATTTCGGGAGCGAGAATTTCCTGGAGTCGGGCTAAACGATTATTACGGTTGATCACCCGTCGGTAAAGATCATTCAAATCGGAGGTCGCAAACCGTCCCCCATCCAGTTGCACCATTGGCCGCAAATCAGGGGGAATGACGGGAATAGCACTTAATACCATCCAATCGGGGTGGGAATTGGTCGCAATAAAGTTATCAATAACGCGGAGACGTTTAATCAGCTTGGCCGTTTTTGTCCCTTACTATCCAGAATTTCTTCCCGTAGCTTTTCGGCCACATCTTCTAATTCCAATTCTTCTAAGACACGCTGAATCGCTTCAGCCCCGATGCCAACTTCAATGCCCTCTAGTTCCGAGTCTTCTGCATAGATTTGATCTTCAATTTCAACCCACTGGTCTTCGGTCAGGAGTTGCTTGTACTGTAAGTTACTGGCATTCCCAGGATTGAGGACGACGTAGGCATTGAAGTAAACAATTTGCTCCACATCCCGCAGGGGCATATCCAATAAAATACTTAAATAGCTGGGAATCCCCTTTAAATACCAAACATGGGTGACGGGAGCCGCAAGCTTGATGTAACCCATGCGATGACGACGCACACGGGATTCGGTGACTTCTACACCACAGCGTTCACAGACGATACCCCGATGACGTACCCGTTTATATTTTCCACACCAGCATTCCCAATCCTTGGAGGGGCCAAAAATCTTTTCACAAAAAAGTCCGTCCATCTCTGGCTTGAGGGTACGGTAATTGATGGTTTCGGGTTTGGTTACTTCACCGACAACCATGCCGTTGGGAAGGCTGCGTTCTCCCCACTGACGGATTCTTTCTGGAGAGGCGATCGCAATTTTAACGTAGTCAAACCGTTGTTGTGTTGGTGATTTCATTCCGTGTTCGCGCTATAAATAAGGGGTAAATTAATGAAGCTAGGGGATTAGTTCAAGTTACTGAAACGTTACGCCAATGGGGACTGGGAGCAAATTAATAAATTAAAACATTTACATTTAACATAAAACAGGTATAGCCTACTGATTATACTATAATTATTTCTGTTATTGCTTTTTTGATTAGTTTTGGCTAACCAGCGATCGGCAATAAATTGATTGCTGACCAGGTAAAATAATCTCGTCGCGTAGTTTATATTAAAAGGTAATCGCGCCTAAGCAGGGGCTACAAATCTATCATCCTTAGTCTGATTTCCCCTTTGCTTAGAGCCTACACCCAACCCCCACGATGCTGAAAGGATAGACAAGATTATGGGATTATTTGACCGTCTTAGCCGAGTTGTTCGTGCAAATTTAAACGATCTGGTTAGTCAAGCCGAAGATCCAGAAAAAGTGCTGGAACAAGCGGTCATTGATATGCAGGAAGACTTGGTTCAATTGCGCCAGGCCGTTGCTCGCACCATTGCAGAACAAAAGCGAACAGAACAACGTTATAACAGTGATATTACTGAAGCAGGTAAATGGGAACAACGAGCTAAATTAGCTTTAACCAAGGGAGATGAGGCTCTTGCCAAAGAAGCCCTAACCCGCAAGAAAACCTTTAGTGATACGGCCGCAACCCTGAAAGCCCAATTGGAACAACAATCGGGACAAGTTGAGAATTTGCGTCGTAATTTGGTCGCCCTAGAAGGAAAAATTTCTGAGGCAAAAACCAAGAAAAATATGCTCCAAGCCAGGGCAAAAGCGGCTAAAGCCAACGAAGAATTGCAAAAAACCCTGGGTGGCATTGATACCAGCAGTGCAATGGGAGCCTTTGAACGGATGGAAAATAAGGTTCTCGATTTAGAAGCCCGTTCCCAGGCGGTAGGAGAATTAGGGGGCTATGGCATTGAACAGCAGTTTGCCCAACTGGAATCGAGTAGTGATGTGGATGATGAATTAGCCATGCTCAAGGCCCAAATGAGTGGTGGTGCGTTACCTGCTGCTTCTAGTCCAGCGACTCCCCAAATTGAAGCGGCAAAAACGGCTACTCCGACGGATGGGGTGATTGATGCTGAATTGGAAGATTTACGCCGTAAGTTGAATGATCTTTAATAAAATCTGATTGATTGTGTGTAACTTATGGGTTTGGCTTAGGTTTTGGGCGCATCTGGATCTAGCTTAGATTTTGGGCGTAAGCCTTGCGCCCCTACAGATGCCTAGTTTTGGCCTGTTAATTGGTATAGTTTATTTTGTTTGTTTAGAATTCCACAAGAAAATTTTCTCATGAGTTTACTCGAAATCACGGACGCAGAATTTCAAGACGCTTTAGAAACGGATAAATTGGTTCTGGCTTATTTTTGGGCGACCTGATGTGGCCCCTGTCGTCTGGTGGCTCCTTCTGTTACAGAGATCGCGACTGAATACAGCGATCGTTTAAAAGTTATCAAATTAAATATTGATCCCAATCCCCTTAAAGCCCGTGAATATAAGGTAGAAGGGGTTCCTGCCTTTCGTTTCTTCAAAAATAAAGAATTAATTGCATCCCATGAAGGGGCGATTACCAAGGAAAAGCTCAAGGGTTTAATTGATGGATATTTGGGCTAAAGATGAACTATCTTGCATCCTGTCGATCAATTGGAATCAAGAGTCACTTCTTTCTCTGCCCTAGCTCAGACAGATAACCTTGCGGTCGTGGGGTAAGATGGTCAAGCCAATAATTTGTGTTCAATGGGACTCATGGAAAAACTCTACGAAGGTAAGGCAAAGATTCTCTATCCGACTGATGATTCAGAGATTCTTTTGACCGTTTTTAAAGATGATGCGACGGCTTTTAATGCCCAGAAACGCGGACAAATTCAGGGAAAAGGCGAAATTAATTGTGCGATTTCTGCCGCTTTGTTTCGTTGGTTAGAATCCTTGGGAATTGCCACCCATTACCTCGATACGCCTTCCCCGAACCAGATGCGCGTTAAATCGGTGAAAATTTTGCCCCTCGAAGTGGTGGTCAGAAATATCGCCGCAGGGAGTCTTTGTAAGCAAACGGGTTTAACGGAAGGCACTGTTTTACCCTTTCCCCTAGTGGAATTTTATTTAAAAGATGATGCGCTCGGTGATCCGCTTCTGACCCGCGATCGCATTTTAGTGTTAGAAGTAGCGACTGTCGAACAATTGGAAGAATTGCAGTCTAAAGCATTACAGATTAACGAATACCTCAAAGACTTTTTTAATCGCTGTAATATTACCCTAGTGGATTTCAAATTAGAATTTGGCTTAGATTCCCAAGGACAAATCTTGCTCGCCGATGAAATTAGTCCAGATACCTGTCGATTATGGGATCAAGCCCAGACCGATCCCCAAGCCAGAGTTTTAGATAAAGACCGCTTCCGACGAGATCTTGGCCAAGTTGAATCGGCCTATCAACAGGTACAAAAACGAGTCTTAGAACAAATCGCCCAGGTTTCCGTCTAAATCTAAATCAGGAACATTCTATTTCGGAAAAAGTCAAGACTGAAGACAAGAACTGTACTTTAGTCACGCTTTGATCTAAGGATAATTCTGTGGGGCGATCGTCAAACCATAGTACCTTGATAGACAGTTAATTTACATTTGCTCACTTTATTGCTTGATTGGGTGTTAGGACGTGTTAAACAACAATAAAAACGTGTATATCTCTCCATTATTCAGCCTGCTATTGATGACAACTAGCTTGGTACTTGTGCCAACTATTGCCAAGGGAGCAACGGAGTCTCATTCTCCTCAATCAGCCAGTAGAGACATCTTTCCCTTTAAATCGATATCCATTAATTTTGACCCGATAAACGCGAAAAAGTTTCCTACAACCACCAATTTTTTTAGTCCTAATCTCCTGTTGGCTCAAGAAGCAACACCGACTCCAGAAGCTGTTCCTGCAAGCGAGACACCAACCCCCGAAGCAACGCCTTCCCCTGCAAGCGAAACATCCCCACCAGCATCCGCTCCTATTCCTGCAAGCGAGACACCAACTCCCGAAGCAACGCCTATTCCTGCAACCGATACGCCAATCCCGACAGAACAACCGTCTCAACAACTCCCTTCCTTCGACTCTTCTCCTACCACCACTCCGCCCAATGAGTCCGCCCAACCCGATGCAACAACGGAGGCTCGTGTCTTGGTCAGTGAAGTTGTTGTCAGTGGAGCGACCCCAGAACTCGAAAAATTAGTCTATAACACCGTTAGTACCAAACCTGGACGGACAGCGACGCGATCGCAATTACAGGAAGATGTCAACGCCATTTACGCCACAGGTTATTTTGGCAATGTCAAAGTTAGCCCCGAAGATACCCCCCTCGGAGTCCGAGTCACCTTTGCGGTTCAACCCAACCCCGTCCTCCAATCCGTCGTGATTGAAACCGTTCCTGCCACCGATAAAGCCAAAGTTTTACCCGATGATATCCTCAAGACAACTTTTTCTGAACAATACGGTAAAATCCTGAACCTGAGAGAATTGCAAGAAGGTATCAAAAAAATTAATGAATGGTACTCCTCTAATGGTTATGACCTAGCCCAGGTTGTTGGTGCGCCCAAGGTCGGAGAAGACGGCAAGGTTACGCTTGTCATTTCCGAAGGGGTTGTGGAAAATATCCAAGTCCGCTTTTTTAATGCAGACGATGAACCCGCAACAGGCAGAACCCGTGAGTTTATCGTCACCCGTGAAATGCAATTGAAGCCTGGGGACGTTTTTAACCGCAATACAGCCCAAAGAGATTTACAACGAATCTATGGCTTAGGTTTATTTGAGGATGCTCGTTTTTCCTTTAATCCTCGGACAGATCCCAGGGAAGTGATTGTCAATGTAGATGTGGTTGAAGGCAATACGGGTTCCATCGCGGCAGGGGGCGGGGTCAGTAGCACCAGTGGACTCTTTGCCACCCTAAGTTATCAAGAAAAGAATTTGGGAGGAAATGCCCAAACCTTTGGAACGGAATTGCAGGTGGGACAACGGGAATTATTATTTGATGTCAATTTCACCGATCCTTGGATTGCGGGAGACCCCTATCGCACCGCCTATACAGTCAACGGTTTCCGTCGTCGTACCATTACCCTGGTTTACGACGGAAATGAGTCTTCCATTAGAACCCTAGATAATCTGGATAGTCCTAGAGTCGTTCGGACTGGTTTAGGGGTTACTTTTTTCCGTCCCCTCGCTCCCGATATCTTTACCGCTCCCGATTGGCGATTGTCGGCGGGCTTTACCTACCAACACGTGGAACTGACTGACGGAGATGGCGATATTGCTCCCTTGTCGGCTCCCCTCAATGGCTATGGCTCCCAAAATCTAGCTTTTAGTCCCAGTGGGGTTGATGATTTGTGGATTTTCTCGGTAGGCGCATCCCAGGATACCCGTAATAGTCCGTTGCAACCCACCAGTGGTTCGGTAATTCGTTTTGGGATGGAGCAAACGGCTCCCATTGGTTCGGGTAGTATTCTCTTTAACCGCTTACGGGGGAGTTATAGCTATTATCTTCCTGTGAATTGGCTAGATTTAACCAGTTTTGGTTTTACGGAAAGCACCCAGCCCAGGCCTTGGCTTTTAACCTCCAAGCAGGAACTGTTTTAGGAGATTTGCCTCCCTATGAAGCCTTTATTATCGGCGGAAGTAACTCGGTGCGGGGTTATGCCGAGGGAGATGTGGGCAGTGGACGTAGCTATGTCCAAGCAACGGCTGAATACCGTTTTCCCATTATTTCGGCTGTGGGCGGCGCACTCTTTTTTGACTACGGTTCGACTTTAGGCTCGGATGACGCTGTGCCAGGCATTCCCTCGATTATTCGCGGGTTACCTGGTCAGGGCTACGGTTATGGGATTGGGGTACGGATCCAATCTCCTGTTGGCCCTATTCGCATTGATTACGGGATTAATGAACAAGGCGGATCGCGGGTCAATTTTGGGATTGGGGAGAAATTTTAGATGAAGCAGACGCTCAAAAAGAGTTTTACGATTCAAGGGGTTGGTTTACATTCTGGGGTAGAAACTGAGGTGAGTGTTTTACCGACCCAATTGGGAAAAGGGCGATTTTTTGTGCGGACGGATTTGCCAGATTCCCCAATTATTGCTGCTAGTTTGGCAATTGTTCAGGAGGCGATGCTTTCTACGGAGTTGGGAGAGGGAGAAGCAAAAGTCCGCACGGTTGAACATCTTTTAGCGGCTTTGGTGATGAGTGGGATTGATGAAGCACGGATTGAAATTGATGGCCCTGAAGTTCCCCTGTTGGATGGTTCTGCGAAAATTTGGATGGAGGCGATCGCATCGGCAGGAGTTGAATCTTTTAACAGTGATTTAGTTACTGAAAAACAGATCGCTGAACCGATTTGGTATCAAGAAGGAGATATGTTTGTGGCGGCTTTACCTTCACCCCATACCTTATTCTCCTATGGTGTGGATTATCCCTATCAGCCGATTGGTCGTCAATGGTATAGCTGGAATCCCCAGGTTGAAGAATTTAAAGATGCGATCGCGCCTGCTCGTACCTTTGGATTTGCTGATCAAATTGAACAGTTACAGAACATGGGATTAATTAAAGGCGGAAGTTTAGAAAATGCCTTGGTCTGCGATCGCGAAAAATGGCTTAATCCTCCTCTGCGTTTTGAGAACGAACCTGTGCGTCATAAATTATTGGATTTAATCGGGGATTTAAGTCTGCTGGGAAAAATTCCCCAGGCTCATTATCTGGCCTACAAAGCAAGTCATAAACTCCATACCCAACTGGCTCAAAAGATTGCTCTGTTACCCTAAGCGATCGCACTCTCTAAATTCAATAAAACGCGATCGCTACTTCAAACTTCATCAAATACGTGATCCCTCTCTCTTTTCAAAACAGCGATTATTCCTTAAACTACCCTAAAAAGAACCTTCCTTTAACTCTCTTCAAAAAGTGATTCTAAAGCGATCTGTTACATGATACGAATTATTATAGAAAAAATGATAAAATAAGAAATAAATTGTTATTACAGGGATCACTAATATGACAAAGTTACAATTAATTCAAACAGAAATTGAAACTCTTACAGATGATGAATTTACCTATTTAAAAAATTGGATTAATGAATTAGAGACGCAACAATGGGAAAATCAAATTGAGGAAGATTCTAATTCAGGAAGGCTTGATTTTTTGATTGAGGAATCTTTATTGGAAAAAAGTAAGGGTCAGTTAAAGAAGTTGTAAGTGCATCGAACGAATCAAAGATTTTGGCAGTGTTTTAATCAGTTACCTAAACCAATTCAGATATTGGCTAGGAAGAATTTTGAATTGTTAAAAAATGATCTAAATCATCCTTCTTTATCTTTTAAAAAAGTTGGAAAGTTTTGGTCTGCAAGAGTTGGTATTAATTATCGAGCTTTAGCTTTTAAAGATGGCGAAGATTATATTTGGGTTTGGATAGGAAGTCATGAGGAATATGAAAGATTGTTAAAATAAGCGATCGCCTTCCCAAACTCAATAAAAACGCGATCATCTAGTCTTCAGATTTAAGAAATATCTCATATTCATTGTGAGTGCCAATCCAGATCCAGTAATAATCATCGCCCCGTTTGAGAGCTAAAGCGCGATAATCGCGGGTAATTCGAGCCGACCACAGATTTTTTCCTACTTTTTTAGACGGATAAGATTGATTATTTAGCCAAATTTGATAGGCTTTTTGAGCTTGTTTTTTAACGGGTAAAGGAAGAACTGAATAGGTTCGCCAAAAGTCAGGAGTTGTAAAGGATTTCATCGAGTTTTTTGACTTGATTATTAGCGATCGCCTTTTCAGCTTTGGCGATAAGATTATCTAGTTTGCCTGATGCTAAATCGGATTCGAGTTGTTGATCCCATTTATCTTCTAGGTAATCAGATAAGCGATGAGTAAGTTCTCGGATAGAGTGTTCAGGTAGTTGGCGAATGGCGGTTTCAATTTCATCTAGGGTTAACATAGTATTCGCTATACGAGGTTATTATTTTAGTTTAGCTGAGATGAGGAATTATTGTTAACGATCCTTTCCCTCTATTCTAAACGGCGATCGCCACTTCCTAAACTCAATAAAAAGTGATCGCACTTTCTAAATTCAATAAAACGCGATTAACACAAATAAAATCAACAAAGATGGTCAATATCGCGCTGGCGGTTAAGATTGTGACGGGATCTGTCTTTTTTTTTATCTCGTTGTTTAAATTAACTGCTCTCATTATAGCAATCAAAATAAAACTTATGCTTAAATTTTTAGGATTAAATAAGAAATTAAAGCTAATAACAGATGATCTATCAGATAATTCAAACAAGGTAAGATTAGAATAAATGAAACTACCCAACTTTCAAAAAGCAATTATTTCTGAATCTAAATTATCAGGATATTGCTTAAATTTAGAACATAAAGATGGTAAACATAAAGCCCGTGTATTTCGTGCAGCCTTGGGATTAACGGCTGAAAACTCAGGTGAACTAAGAAACGCACTACTCCACGCAATAATTAGTTATGAAGCAGAATTTCAAAAACACACAGCTAATGGTGATCTATACATTATTTTATTTCCCATGACTAGAAATAATAAAACGGAGATTATAAAAAGTGTTTGGATTATTAGAAAAGACGAAGATTTCCCTCGTTTAGTAACTTGTTATATCAATGAATAAAATATGTTATAATAAATTATCGTTTAGGATAAATAGGATCTTAATCAATGAACAAAAGTATTAACGAAATTGATATTGTCGCTTTAACCCAAGATTTGCCAGAATTAAGGTTAAATAAGGGAGAAACTGGAACGGTAGTAGATATATCTGAGTCAGGAGTGTTTTTAGTTGAATTTTCTAATGAAAAGGGAGAAATGACTTCCCTAGAATCTTTAAAAAGAGAACAGATAACACTAGTAACTTCTTATAGTCAAGAAAAAACTAAAATAATGGCTTAATTTTTTAAGTAACATCCCTAATTCTCAATCATCATAACTTCAGTCATCGAACTTTTTAACAAAAGAAAATCTTTTAGAATTTCTCATTATCATTCAACTTAAGCTGTTAATCATCTAAAACACATACAGGCAAGGGGCTTAAGCCCCTTGTTACAAGACTTTCAACAAAATCATGATGCAATCTAAATTTGTGACAGCTTATCAGTTTCCAGAAGATTAGTTAACCTTTCAATCGCATCATAATCATTACGGCGATCGCGTTTTAAGAGATAGATTATTTAGGAAACCAGAAAATTTGAGATTTTTGATGAGGTTCCCGCATTTTATTTAAACGATTCAAATGACGAATCAGAGAAACCCCATTAAACGGAGGCAAAATATAATCTGCGATCTCCACCGAACGACCCAACCAGGGCAAACCACTCCCTGCCTTAACACTAAAAGCAATCAAGGGAACCGTTTGCAAATTGGGGTGAGTGCGTAGCTCTTTTTCCCATTCTTCGATTTCTGTTTTGGACAAATCGGTGGTGATAATGATCAATTGAATCGGTAATCCCCAGTAGGGACGACCCAACGCTTGGGGATCGGGGGAAAAATAAACTTCAAAGCCATTATTGGCGAGCCATTCCTGGGTTGGGTTTGTATCCCTGGGCAGTTCTCCGATCACTAAGATTCCCGTTTTGCCCTGTTCTGTGGTCAAGTTTTCCTGTTCAGGCCCATTGGCTCCTTCTTCTACTAAACAAAGGTTACAATTCGGCACATCGTAGGCTTGTCCCGACTGTACCGCGATCGGCAGACTACACCGAGAACATTCCTGTACCGTGTATTGATTCACCGAAAAATCATGGAAATTGTGGACATCTCCTTCCAGAGACAGTTCGGCAAAATCACTACGCCCAGAAAGTTGATGCCAATATTCTAAAAAAGCGGGACTATAACCTTCGTATTCATACACGGGCTGGGAAAATAGGAGTTTCCCATCGATCGCACTGTGGACAGACGCACCCCGACTAACGAAATAGGCAATATAGTTTTGTAATAAATCTTGTTCAGAAAGGGAAGGCAGGGCAAAGGTGGCGGAAGGGGGTAAGGTATTACGGTAATTTTTTTTGATCGGCTGCATAACCAAGAGATTACTGACAACGCGATCGCGTCCTTGTTCTTTGGCCTTATAAAGTAAATGATCCGCATCGGCAACCAACTGAACGGGTAAACGACTCGCTTCAGGAATCATCGTCGCCACTCCTGCACTAATGCTGACATAGCGACAGGGCGCATTGGGAGCCGCTTGGATCTGTAAATTTTCTATCTGCGATCGCACTCTTTCCGCTAGGTAACTCGCCCCTGACAGATGGGTATTCGGTAGAATTATGGCAAATTCTTCTCCCCCATAGCGTGCGACCAAATCCCCTGGACGACTGACTGCCACCCCAATCGCATTTGCAACTTTCTGTAAACAGCGATCTCCCGCCACATGACCGAAGGTATCATTAAACTTTTTAAAACAATCAATATCCAGCAAAATCAAAGATAACGGTTGTTTGTCCCGTGCCATACGCCGCCATTCCTGAGCAAGATACTGGTCAAAATACCGACGATTCGCTACCTTTGTCAAATCATCCCAATAGGCCAATTCTTTCAAATGAAGATTATTCTGACTCAGTTGATGGGCAAATTGGTTTTGTTGAATGGTCATACTAATTTGCGTTGCAAAAAAGGATAACAATCCAATCTCCGTCGGTTGCCATTGGCGAGGCCCGCTACATTGATGTACCATCAACAAACCCCAGAGTTGAGGCTTTTTAGGGAAGTCGTCTGACAAATTTTCATCACAGGAATAATGCCAAATGGGGACAATGACATGGGCTTGAGTCCCAAATAAATGATCCATCGTGGCCATTAATTGTTCTCGATATCCCTCTTCATTCACGTCCTCAATAACCTGGAGCTTGCCCTGATGAAAATAATTCAAATCTTGAGATCCCCAAAATTGACTCAAGCGGACATTCAGCATAGTTTTATAACTAGGGTTTCGGACTTCTTCAATAACGGTGATTTCTCCCTTCGGCATTATTTTAGCCACAATAACCCGATCAGCCGTTAAAAACTGTTGAATCCCCATCAGGGAGGTTCTCAACATTTCCCGTAACAGCAGCGCGGTATTGCTAGAGGGCGAAACGGATAACACCATAAAAATCTCCGAATATCGATCTGAACCAGTAGTTGAAAGAATGAGGCGAAAAATTCAGTAATGTCTTATACCATTTATTATCGGACACAATCATAAATCAGGGAGATGATCGTTTTAAAATTTAGTAAAACTTAATTTTGAGACCGTATTTCTACGGTTATTATTAATCAATATCCTCTTTTTCCCTTAGTTATTAAAGACCCTTAGTTATTTAAAGATCTCAATATAACCAACTCTTCCAGTTCCATCCCCACAAAAAGCGATCGCCTGTTTCGGTTTTTAATTTTTGATCTTGATTTAATTTTTATTGGAGCTTTCAACGGTATATAAACTCACTAATCTGGCAATAATAATGGCGGGATAAAGTTGACCCGCGATCGCCTCTAGGTTTGCCATGATCATCGTTGCTCTATGGACGGGTAAAATATCTCCATAACCGACGGTTGTTAACGTCACAAAACTAAAATAAAAGACTTGATAACCACTCAATTCGCCTTCAAAGGCTTGGGGAACAATTGTCAAAATAATTTGATAAATTTGAAACCAGACAATGCCCAACATTAAATAAACACTAATTCCCCCGCGTAGCGTATCCCCCGTTACTTTGGTGTCAGAAAATATTTTTTTGATAATCACTAAAACGGCGATCGCGATAAAAATCAAATCAATAACTTGACCCAAAAGATAAACTATTTTGTTATCTTGATAATCAAAAATGATTGCAAATAAACTAAAAATAAAAGATAAAACAGCGATCGCTCTAAAAATATTTAAAAACTTTTGTCGTAATCTAAACGTTTCAATGACAAATAAAACGGTCATCAGAAAAAAGAAGGTTAAACTGATTCGTCCGAAAATATTATCTTCATTTATAAATGCAAAAGAAAAAAATAGTATGATTAATGACCAAAATAGATGTTCATAGGGGCTAAGAATAAATCGTTGCCAGTGGGGGGAAATCTTATCATACCAATGTTGGAGTTTCATCTGTTTGTCATTGAATGTTAAAGATGATTCATCAAATTTAGTCAAAAATGTTAGGTATTTAGACAAGGCTAAATTAAGGTTGAAGCGACTTCGGGCGATCGCTGCCCATTGCAATTTGATTCAATACTTTGTCGTAGGCGACCTGTTGTTGAAGGAGTTGGGTTGAAGAGAGTAAATTAGTAAGACCCTGAATTAATCGCAGTATATCTCGCCGTAAACTAGGATTACCCGTTAGTTCATCCACATCGGAAGTAATTTTATTGAGATTATTTAAAAGGGATTGGGCTGAATCCATAATTTGTTGAATCTGGAGGTGTGATCGCGGATCTTTAAGCTGAGTAGAAACCTCGTTGAGATTAGTCGTTAGTTGGGCCGCATTGCGAGAAATAATTTCTAGATTTTCCAGTAAATTTTTTTCTTGAATCTGTTCTGAGAGAGGGTCTAACTTTCGCACTGTTAGCGTTACTTGTTTACTCAATTGTTCAATACTAATGAGAGTATTCCTCAGATTATTTTGATTGATTTGCATAAAAACCTGAACCTGATCCGCCGCACTTCCCACTGATCCCAGGGTAGCATTCAAACGATTAATGGTTTGGGTTTGTCTTACGGTTTCGATTAATCCTGTCCCTTGATCACTCAATTTTCCTGCTTTTTGGGCAACCAAGCTGATATTATTCGCGGCTTGTTCTACGGAAGTTAATGTTTTATCCAATTTATTCAGTGTTTTGTCTATTTTATCTATTTTTAAAAGTCCTTGAACCTCCTGTCCCAACTGACCCAACTCCTGCACCGTGCCTTTCATTTCCCGCACATCTGAACTGACATCTCCCACGTTTGTTTCCATTGATTGTACTCCAGAATTAATATCCTGGATAGAATTCAATGAATAAACCAGATTTCCCCAGTAGAGCCTACTGATACTAGAAATTCTCTTAGTATTACAAAAAATAATTTTAGGGTCGCAATTCGGACTTTTGGGAGTCATTTTATCCGCTTCGGGAGGCAACGAACTGCGGGGCTGAATATCAAGACTATTTTCCCCTTCAACTCGTGACAACTTAAATAAAGAATCCCTGGGAATTAGGCGATCGGCTGGCCAAATTTTTATCTCAACAGCCACTCCTTTCGGCTCTGGCTCAAAGCCCATGACCTCTCCAACTTTTGCGCCCCAATAGGTTACAGGCATTCCCCGCGTAATTCCCCTTGCATTGGGCAAAAATAATATGGTATGGAAACTGTGACCCCGAATAATCTGAAGACCTAAAAATGCTGCTCCCCCCAAAAGCCCTAAACCCAGCAGAAAAACAAGTTTTTTTCGTTTCGATCTAAAGCTAGTATTTCGATTATTTTCGCTGTCCTCTGTGGTCACGACTTATCCTTCCCGAATTTAAACCCACTAAGAAAGTGTATCAACTAGATTGAAGTTGGAGAGAATCAACCGTGATAATTTTGCTGAAAATAATTTTGTTTCAACCTTATATACTGATAAAATTAAAATCGCAGAAATTCAGTGAACAATTTTCAGTTATTATCATTTATAAACTTCAAACTAAATGAATTCTATTTTGTTCACCGAATTTCAACATTTTCAAGCTTATTAATGCTTAAAGAGAAGCAACTTGAATTTCAACTTCGGCAGTCACTTCAGGATGAATTTTAATTTGAGCTTTGTAGAATCCAACTTTACTAATTTCAGGCAAGGTAATACCCCGACGATCAACCTCTTGACTTGTAGCTGCTTTGATCGCATCCGCCACATCTTGAGTTGTGACCGTCCCGAAAATGGCTTCTGCTTCTCCCACTTGTTTTTGGATAATAAAGCGACCAACGGTCTGCAACGCAGTCTTACGGGCTTCAGCCGCTTCTTTTTCGGCAAGGAGACGCTCTTGATCCTTGGCTCTACGTTGCTCGACTTGACGGAGAAGCCCAGGAGTGGCGGCAACAGCCATTCCTTGGGGAATGAGATAATTGCGGGCATAACCAGGGGCTACTTCTAATAAATCGCCATTTCTGCCCAATTTATCGACAGTTTTACTTAAAATTACTTGTACTCGTTTAGACATAATCTTGGCTTTTCCAATTCTAAAAATTACAACTGATAATCACGATCCTCTATCATACAATCTTTTTCTGAGTTAGCACAACGGCCGCGCCGTAATAAAACTAACCTAATCAGAAATCGGGATGACAGGATTTGAACCTGCGGCCCCTTCGTCCCGAACGAAGTGCGCTACCAAGCTGCGCCACATCCCGTGGAAAATCAGTTTTTTGATCCTAACATATCTTGTAAGTCGAGACGATAGGACAAGAATGACTGATCTGAATATTATTTTTTCGATTTTGTGCTTATGGGTTATTTTGCTTCTTTTTTCTCGTTAATAATTCTTAATGGGGGAAATTCATTTACCAAGTCACTTTTCCTGCTAATTTCCGCAATTTGCTCTCACCGATTCCCGAAACTCGTTTTAAATCCTCTAGGGAGGTAAAGGGTTTTGATTGTCGCGCCTGAAGAATGCGATCGCTTAATTTGGGGCCAACCCCAGGCAAACTGTCTAGTTCTTCTTTCGTTGCCGTGTTTAGATTGATAAGCGGGCTAGGACTGGCGGTGGGATTAAAAACTGGACTGGTAACTGGCGCGGGTTGAGGTGAGTAAACGGCACATTTTTGTTTTTCTTGGGCGATCGCCTTCTGAACAAATTCTGGAACTCCTAAATTTGCATTTTTATACAATTGCTCAAATTCCCGTTGGTAGTGGGCATTAATGACAGGATTATTTAAGATTAATAAGGTTTCATCATTGAGACGATTAGCGGCATCTGACCAATTATGAGAACCCGTAATCACTAAATTGTTATCCACAATTCCCGTTTTATGATGCAATTTATCCCCGTTCGCTAACTTAGGAACACCCACCGTTTTTAGAGGAACTGACCACGGATTATTATTCGGTTCAGCGCGACACTTTTCGGTTACTTCAATCCCTAATAAATCTAAACCCTCACTATAGGGACGATAGGCGAATTCAGGATCAATTAGAGCTTTGATAGTAACTCCCTGTTTTTGTTGATTTTCTAATAAATCAGCTAACTGCTGTTCGCTCAAAACGAAAAGAGCTAGGGAAACACTCTTTTGAGCTTGGCTGAGAGTTTGGGCAATCAGACCATTGGTAGTATCAAACCAGTTAATTTTATTCGTATCAGGAGAAAATTTAACAGATACCTTGGTTTTCCCGATCGCAAATGTTTGGGCTTGCCGAAACGGTTTATTGGTTCCAAACAAACTATTCTTTGTTCCGCCCGCTCCATCGCCCCACATCAGATTAAATTCTTCTGTAAAATAACTTGCTAATTCTGAAGATTGGATGACTAATAAATTATTAGCATTACCCCTAGTTTTTGAGCGGGTATAGTCTCCATGTTGATCACTGAGGGTGAAATTGGCTGAGGTGACAATAACCGTTTTTCCATCTATTACCATGAATTTATGGTGCATTAGTCCTGATCCTTGAGAACCATCTTCGGTATCATCAATAATGGGTACTTGAGCATTATTTAAAATGGTAATAGCGTCCCGTTGGTTCATTTCTTCTTCACTTAATCGGCCATCATGATTGAGATCAACAAAGGCAATATAATCTTCTCTGCGACTTTGCTCTCTTTCATTTTTCTTATTTGTTTTTATAGGGGAACCATTGCCAATGGGTTGATTATAAATATTTTCTAAAATTACTCTAATCTTAACCCCCGTTTTCTGCTTTTTTGCCAATGCCTGAGCTACCAGGGGTAAACGTAATTCCTGAACTGCGAGATCCACACTCACTTTAGCTGAATTAATGGTGTCAATGATGATTTTTTCTAAATTATCTCCCTCGCGTTTAATTTGGCGATAGGGATCAGTGTAATGAGCTTTCGGGTTATGATTAAAATAAACTTGAATTAAGGGATCTTGAGGTAACCTATTGACCCGTTGACCGATCGCTTGACAAGCGGAAAATAAAATCGCGATCGCCAAAACGATTAAGGGAAATAAAAGAATTGGATTTTTTCTTATTAATTTCATTGATGCAACCATCCTGAATAAAATTTTTGGGATACAAGTTGTTTTTATTCAAAAATATTCGATTAAGGATTAATCCCTTCCAATTCTTCCTCCGTTAACCCATAGAGACTGCGTAACTTGTCTAACTTTTCCTCATCTGCCCGCCAAAAACCGCGACCATTGGCCTCTAACATTCGTCCTACAATATTACGAAAAGCTTCGGGATTCGCTTCCTGTAATTTCCGTGACATCTCTGCATCTAAGGCATAGGTTTGGGCCGCCTGATCATAAACCCAATTATCCGTAAAACTGACTGTGCCGCTCCATCCCACCAAAGCCGTCATTCGTTGAGAAATTTCGTAGGCTCCCCCCGAACCCTGATTAACCATCGCATCAGCCCATTTAGGATTGAGTAACTTCGTCCGATATTCCAAACGCAATAAATCTTCTAATTTACGGGGTGTCGTATCTTTAGAGAAACTTTCAATAAAATTCGCTGTGACTTTTCGACCGCTTTGTTTTTCGGCGGCCAGCTTCAAACCGCCCGTATTGCCGTAATATTCCTGAATATCCGTTAAACCATACTCCACCGAATCAATTTCCTGGACAATGCGATCGCTGGTTTGCAGTAAATGTTGCAAAATTTCTGGCCGTGCCTGACCTTTATCCTGTTTACCGTAACTAAAACTATTGCGTTTTTGCCAGGTATTGGCGAGTTCTGAATCATTTTCCCAATTTCCATCAACAACTTGATCATTGACTAAGGAACCAAAATCTCCTGCGGGATTAGAAAACAGTCGAGCCGACGCATTCGCAATTCCCTGTTCTTGGAGCGTTAAATAATGTTTCCGAATAAAATTCTGATCTTCGGGTTCTTCGGCGATCGCGCAACGTTGGAATAAATCATCTAATAACTCAATAATATTAACAAAGGTATCGCGAAAAATTCCTGATAAATTGGCTAAAACATCAATACGCGGATGGCCGACGTTTTCTAAGGGTTTGAGTTCATAACGGACAATTCTTCCCGTGCCTTCTTTGATGGGTTCTGCCCCGACTAATTCTAATAAAATTCCCAAAGATTCTCCCTTAGTTTTAATAATATCTAGACCCCACAACATCACGGCGATCGTTTCAGGATAATTTCCCGTTTCTTCTAAATGTTGAGCAATGATTTTTTGGGCAATTTCCCGACCCCGTTCATAGGCGCCTGGGGATGGCATTCGATAGGGATCGAGAGCATGAATATTCCGTCCTGTGGGTAAAACCCCTGTTCCATCCCGTAATAAATCGCCTCCTGGTGCAGGTAAAATATATTCCCCATTTAAACCCCGCAATAAATTTGTTAATTCATCCGTATTTTGTTTTAATAAATCCCGAATTTGTAAGGCTTCCTTGACAATTGCTTTCCGTCCATTGGCAAGCGATAAAAGATACTCATCGGTTTGATTTTCTTGGGCGATCGCATTTTGTTCCCACTCGCTTAATTGATCGCCAAAATAGGCATCTAAATAGGTTTTGAATTGTTCTGAATTAGGAGGCTGTCCTAAAATATGTAATCCTGAAGAAAAAAGGCGTTGGGCAAGAATTTGTAAATACTCATAAACCTGTAAAAAATAATCATAGAGAGCGTATTTACTAAATAAACGGGCATTCTCTACCGTAAATTCAATCCCTAACTTTTTACCCTCGGTAAATTGACAATCGGCTTCTAGACCCGTATCGACAATTTTTTGACAAATGATCGGTAAAAGCGATTGATTTTTCTCTGAATCTTCTCGAAATTCCGTAATTAAATCTTGCAACATCATCAATTCTTTATATAAACCTGCTCGCCCGTAGGGAGGCACATTATGGGAAATTAAAACACCATAACCCCGACGTTTAGCTAACATTGATTCCGAAGGATTATTGGCCGCATAAAGATAGAGATTAGGTAAATTTCCTAATAAGATATCAGGCCAGGAATAGCCCGTATTACCCAAGGGAGAGCCAGGCAACCACTCAACCGTTCCGTGCATCCCAAAATGAACGATCGCATCTGCTTGAAATTCTTTCGTTAACCATTGATAAAAAGCGGCATATTGGGGATGGGGCGTTAAATCTTTTTCAAACATCAAACGCATCGGATCACCTGATACTCCTAAAGGGGGTTGTACCCCGATCCAAATATTTCCTAATTGCAAACCGCCTAAATATAATTTATCTTCATAGGTTTTAATCCCCGCACTGGTTAGGGATTTCCAATGTTTTTCAATGCGACTAGTGAGCAAATAGCCTAACCATTTCTCTAGGGTACGAACCGTGACACTTTTTTCTTCAATTTCTGACCGACTAACACTTTCATCAATTTGTTTAATTTGTTCAATTAAAATCTCTCCCTTTTCGGGTAATTCTCCGATAAAATAACCCTGTTGTTTTAATGCTTGTAACACCTTTAATAAACTGCGAGGCACATTTAATAAGGCGGCAGTTCCTGTGGCTCCATAGCCTGGCGGAAACCCGTATAAAATAATAGCAATTTTACGATCTTGGGGATTTTTTTTGCGTAATTGAATCCAATTTTTTAATCTTCCTGTTAATCGTTTCACCCGTTCAGGAATGAGATAGATTTCTTCCCCCACTAATCCCCCCAAAGCAACCGTATCGATCGCACCATCGAGTTCAGGTAAGGCATAGAGAACCACACTTTGTAAACCGCCAATGCCCTGTCTCGTCCAGGAATGAATGTCTTGAATGAGTAAAGGTGCGGCAATAAAATAGGGAATATTTTTCGCGGTTAAAATGCGTTTAGCCACTTCAACCTGTCGCCCCGCTTCCATCGATCCAGCAGGGCCACCGACGAGGGGAAAACCGATAGTAGAAACGATCGCATCCACTTCTATGGCATCTTTATTGAGGGAAGGGGTTTCAATCTTTCCCTGCTGTCGTTGTTGGGTTTCATAACGGGTTGTCAGCCAATCTCGAACGACGACATGACCTTCTACCCCGTTAATAAAAATGGGGATAGGAATTAAATTTTCAGCTTCAAAATAACGAATTAATTTGGCAATATATTTAAGTTTTGTAATAACGTGCTTACGATAAATTAGGATAGCTACTACCCCAGATTTAGTGCTTGAATCTTGGATTTTAAATTGTTCTAAATACCAAATTAAATAGGTTTGAGGAGACGTAAAATAACCTGAATAATCGGGATGCAATAACCCCATATTCGGCGTTTCAATCGGCTCAGGAATTTCTCCCACCTTTAATCCTAAATATTTATCCGCGATCGCCCAATACATAGCCGCGACATTTTCTAATCCCCCCGCATTCCAATAACCGTAAATAATTAACCAATTACGGAGATCTTGAACTTTTTTAGCGGGAATAAATTTAAGTAGTTTTGGCCCTGTTTTCAAGAAACTTAAATAACCTGCTAGTTTATCTTCTTCCTTGCCACTGGAAAATTTACTCAGAATAAATTGAATCGGTTTGGGCATTCCCTTGGGCTGATCGCCGATCGCAAATTTCCCTAATTGGGTGAGGCTCATGAGTTCCAATGCTGACTCAAAGATTAGGCGGATAGGAATATTTTTCACCCTTTCCCGTAGCCAAATCACCTGTTCATAGTCAAAAATCAAGCTGGCAAAAAAGACCTGGGCTGTTTCTAACGCCTGGGCAACCGCTTCGGGTTCGGTGGTGAGACTGCGATCGCTAAAGGCAAGAATTTCTAAGTCTGGACAACGGGAACGGGCTAATTGGGCCGCTTCACGGTAAAGATTGGAGTTAAAGGATTCAAAACCCGTAATAATAACAATGCGTTGCATAACTGGTATTTATGATTTTATAGCGGTATTCATACAACTAAGGTATGGTCAAAGCTTGATTAACAAGGGGCTTAAGCCCCTTGCCTATACCTTATAGGACTTTATTTTCTATTATAATAATTTTCTAAAATTTTGAGGATAACACATTACAAACAACCAATATACAAAATCTCTGTAGGGACATAATATATTATGTCCTTGTATCGGAAAGAAGAGAAAAATTTCTTGAAAAAATATAGTTAATTTAGAAAAATAACTGTTAAAAATTAGGATTATTTCTTGAATTTTATAATCAGTTTATTCGGGTTCTTTTGTTGACAAAATTTGCCTTGAAGACATAATCTTGAGGACATAATATTATTATGTCCCTACAGCAGATTTGACATAATAATAAAATCTGAGATTAATTAACCCCATTCATTTTGTAACATTTGTTTACAAAAATAATTGTTATCCTAGAAATAAGGATGTAGAACAAGACTTGAGAAAAAATACTCGCTTAACATTTTTGATCATTTTTGTGAACTTTAACAGCTTAAAGTCAATCTAAAAAAATCAATTTATTATTGTATTTTAGGAAAATCATTAAAAAAAAGAAATTTAAAGGTATTTTGTCTGGTTTGATCGCTAATTGGATGACTTAGTTCTCGAATCCTTGAAAAAATTATTGATTTTAAAGTAGGGCGAAAGAAAAGGAGGATTAACCGAATGGATAGACAATTTGCCGATCGCCGAGAAGCAGGAAAACGCCTAGCCTCTAAACTCAATGCCTATCAGGATTGTGCAGAAGCGATTGTTTTGGCCCTACCGAGGGGAGGCGTTCCTGTGGGCTTTGAAATTTCGACCCGTCTCCATCTTCCCCTAGATGTTTGGATTGTCCGCAAACTCGGTGTTCCCTATCACAAGGAATTGGCGATGGGCGCGATCGCGGCTTCAGGGGAAAGGGTAATGAATTCGGACGTGGTGAGATTGTCCCATATTTCACCAGAAACCATTGAACGAGTGGTCAAAGAAGAAACTGAGGAACTGCAAAGACGAGATCAACTTTATCGACAAGGCAAACCCTGGCCGAGCTTGACAGGACAGACGGTTATCCTGGTCGATGATGGCATTGCGACAGGAGCAACTATGCAAGCCGCGATCGCTTCCCTCAAACCCCATCAACCTAAAGAAATTATTGTTGCTGTTCCCCTTGCGTCCCCTGATATCTGTACAAAAATTCAAGCAGAAGTTGACCAAGTGGTTTGTTTACTCCAACCCGAATCCTTAGACGCGATCGGTCGTTGGTATCTCAATTTTGCCCAAACCAGTGACCAGGAAGTACGGGACTGTCTAGCAGAATCCGCCAAGCAATTGAAGAGTCTCTCTCCGATCCGTTAGTCATGACCGCCGATTTTTCATTCAGCCTTTGTTGGCCCCCATCCCTATGAATGACAATCTTAATTATCAATCGCCTAAACAAGTCCCCGATGAATCGAATCGTGGCGGAGTGGGTCGCAATCTTCTGATTTTATTACTGTGGCTCTTATTTTTAAATTTGTTTGTGTTTCGGGGAGCAGAGTCTCCTTTCGTTCCCTATAGTCAATTTTTAGACCAAATCGACGCTAATCAGGTATCCGAAGTACAAATTGGCACAAAAATAATTGAATATGCCCTGAAACCCAGTTTTTCTACTAATAAACCCCCATCAGATCAGCCAGAAAAACCCAAAATTTTGCGGACTCTTGCGATCGCCCAGGATAAAGAGTTATCCCAGTTGTTACGAGCAAAACACATAAAATTTTCAGCCTTTCCCGACGATGCGGGTGGTTGGTTCTCGACGCTCCTGGGTTGGGTCATTCCTCCCCTGATTTTCATGGCAATTTGGATCTGGTTTCTCGGTCGTAGCCAAATGAATAATCCCGCTCCCTTTAATGTGGGAAAAAGTAAGGCTCGTATTTATGCCAATGGCAGTACAGGAGTCACCTTTGATGATGTAGCTGGGGTAGATGAGGCCAAGGCTGAATTACAAGAAATCGTTGAATTTTTGAAAAATGCCTTCAAATACGTTAATTTAGGCGCGAAAATTCCTAAAGGGGTTTTATTAATCGGCCCACCAGGAACGGGTAAAACACTCCTGGCGAAAGCGATCGCGGGTGAAGCAGGGGTTCCGTTTTTCTCGATTTCTGGGTCAGAATTTATTGAATTATTTGTCGGTATTGGAGCTTCGCGGGTGAGGGATTTGTTTGAGCAGGCAAAACTTCAGGCTCCCTGTATTGTTTTTATTGATGAACTGGATGCCCTGGGGCGATCGCGAGTCGGGGCAAACCCGATGATGGGCGGCAACGACGAACGGGAACAAACCCTCAATCAACTTTTAGCGGAAATGGACGGTTTTGAACCGAATGCGGGGGTAATTCTCCTGGCTGCAACTAATCGCCCCGAAGTGCTAGATCCTGCTCTATTGCGTCCTGGTCGATTTGACCGTCAGGTTTTAGTGGATCGGCCCGACAAGAGCGGACGGGAAGCCATTTTGCGAGTCCATGCCAAGGATGTCAAACTGGCAAATAACGTAGATTTAGATAAACTCGCCGCCCGAACCCCTGGTTTTGCGGGTGCCGATCTCGCTAACCTCATTAATGAAGCGGCCCTGTTAGCGGCTAGAAAAAATCATCTACTGGTGTCAATGGAAGACCTGAATGAGGCGATCGAACGTTTACTCACGGGCCGAGAGCGAAAATCACGGGTTTTAAATGAAGTCGAGAAAAAAACCGTTGCTTACCATGAAGTTGGCCACGCTATCATTGGAGCCTTGATGCCTGGGCGGGTATTGTGGAAAAAATTTCCATTGTACCGAGGGGTTTGGGAGCCTTGGGCTATACGTTGCAATTACCCGAAGAAGATCGGTTTTTGATGTTAGAAGATGAAATTCGGGGGCGAATTGTCACTCTATTGGGCGGAAGGGCAGCAGAAGAATTGATGTTTGGTAAAGTTTCGACGGGGGCGGGGGATGATATCCAAAAAGTGACGGAATTAGCCGAACGGTTTGTAACTTTGTACGGCATGAGTGACCGTTTAGCCCCATCGCCTTTGAAAAAACTCAATCCCAATTTCTAGACCCGATCGCCAGTCCCCGTCGTTCTGTCAGCCCAAAAGTTGCCGAAGAGATTGACCAGGAAATTCGAGAACTTGTTGAGGGAGCACACCAAATTGCTCTGTTAACCCTCGATAAAAATAAAGATTTGTTAAAGGCGATCGCAAAAGTTTTATTAGATCAAGAAAGTTTAGAAGGAGATTGGTTAAAATCCCAATTAAAACAAGTTCAAAAAACAGAGGATTTGCAAGAATGGCTATTAAGCGGAAAGCTATCCCATCCCATGCACTTTCCCATCTCGATCAATGGCCAAGAAAAGAAAACTTGTAATTTTTATTAAAAGAAAACTCGGACAATATTTATTTTGGGGAGGAATTTCTTTTTTTGGAGACACTATTGGGAGAAAAGTTAGCTAACACCAAACAAAAAATTCCGATATTAATAAAGACATCTGCTAAATTAAAAATCGGAAAATTAATGAGACGAACATCCAAAAAATCAATAACATGACCCAACCAAAAACGATCAATGCCGTTGCCGACTGCCCCCGCCAAAATGAATCCATAGCCACACTGCTCAAGTTTTGGCATTCGCGGCGATCGCCAAGCCAGAAAAATTAACCCCAAACTCACTCCCAACGATAGCCATTTTAGCCAACCCGCTCCCCCTCGAAAAAGACTAAAAGCGGCCCCTGTATTGACCACATAGGTTAAATGAAAAATATTGGGTAGAATCGGTAAGGTTGTTACGGGAGGATGGAGGAGATAGGCAATTAAAGATTTACTCAGTTGGTCTAACAGGATGCCCGCGATCGCCGCTATCCAAAAAATAGCATTTTTTTTCATTATCAAATCGGGTATAAGAATTACTTAAAAATAATCAAGTAGATACATTAACAAAATCCTCTGGGGTTATTTGTATAAGCTCTGGATTATCTCAATATCCCCAATAAACCTTTTTAGGAACCCCTATTTCAGTATTAGGATCATCGAATGTATTCATGCTTTGATCACCATAGAGTAGAGAAGGATTATTGAGGGATAATCGAGAAATATTGATCATTAAAAATACCTGTGATTATTTTTGTTTGATTTTGGTTTCTAAAAAATCATCACTATACTCAATGATACTAAGCTGTTAATCATCTAAATTGCATAAAGGCAAGGGGCTTAAGCCCCTTGTTACAGAGCTTTCAGAAAAATCGCTACGCAATCTAAATGGACAACAGCTTATGACACAATTTCAATTTTCCCATTAACTGAATTAACCAAAATGTTGGATCAGGCACTTTCGCAATGCGACCATGACGAACTTGATATCCGTGTCTCGCAGATTTTGGAAAAGCATGATGACTATTGTGCCATCCATCTCCTAGAGTCAGAACGGCAACAAAAGAATTATTTCGGCTACTATTTTTAGTCATGAAATCTTGTTTTCCATACAGATGACCGATGGAGTTCAGAAAACCATTAGAATGAAATAGCAAAGTTGTACTTAAACACAGAGCCAAAAAAAAGTCCATTCCCCCCATTAATAGAGACAGATACGCAAGACTTAAGGACGGAATAAAATGAAGCCTATCCATTAGCTTTAAAATAGGATCATTTTCAATATCTATGGGTAATTCATCGGGATAAGCATACTTGGGAACCAATACCCAGGCAAATTCAGCATACAACAAACCGATGATTCCTTTATGAGGAGCGATAGGACTATGGGGATCTTCATTAGTATCTGTATATTTGTGGTGATTAAGATGATGCACTTTCCACCAACTCGGCCCCATCTGACCAGCAGAGCAAGCGATGAAACACCCTATATAGGTAACCCACCTATTGGCGGGACAAAAGCTTTTATGAGAAATGAATCGATGAAAAAAAACCGTCGTTGCAAGCATTCTTACTATGTAAGTCACTAATAAATAAAGTGCAGCGTTAAAAGATATACTAACGACCAAACAGTAGATTGCACCCAGATGGGAAACGAGTAAGTTTAGATACGCAATTGAATAGAGTGAATTTCTCAGCCACATAAATTTTCCATAGATTAAACGATAACACGAAAGTATTAATTGCGAAAATGATTAACTTTTACGATAATCAATAGGATTCCCAGGTACTATTTTTTTCAACAAATTTCAGCTAACTTATAAATCATACAGGAACTTGTCATACTTAACCCTAAAGATAGATTTTATTGGCTATTTTTTGATGTATTGCTGTTCTATCGCTCTAAAAAAGAACTTGCTGATCGCTAGACTCTAATCTCTTTTCAAGGTCTTTTTTTAAGTTAAGTTTTGCAATCATTAATACTGAACAGAAACTGTATTTTGGCGTTCCTAATCTGTCACAAATTTAGATTGCATAACGATTTTATTGCAAGTCTTGTAACAAGGGGCTTAAGCCCCTTATCTGTATGTATTTTAGATAATGAACAGTTTATCAAGAATTAAATCAGCGATCGCTGACTTATTAAGGTATGGAGAATTTAGAGTTGATTTAGCTGTTTTTATACTGACAGAAAAAACCAGGATTTACGTTACTGTTAAAAAAAATTAGAATCAATAAAAAAGAGCCTTACGAATAAAAAATGCCAATACAGCAACCATGCAAACCAAAATCCCTTGACCAGGTAACGCCAAAATAGAATAGTTGAGGACAGCTTGGGACAGATTCGCCCAGGTTAAAAGAGGAGGATTGCTGAGTTTAAGCCCTGTTAACATAAACAGGTAGAGAATTCCCGAAAGATGGATGACTCCCAAACCCAACAAAGCACTCAGGGCAAGGCTTTCAATTTTTGCTCTGGAACGAAAAGCCATCATCCCACAAACCCAAGCTCCTGGAATAAAGCCTAAAACGTAGCCAAAACTCGGTTCTTTCCAATAATCCCAACCGCCACCATGAGCAAAAATCGGCAACCAAGCTAAACCGAGCAAAATATAGCTGACCTGGGAGATAATCCCCACATTTTTCCCCCCAAACAGCCTGTCAAAAGAACCGCACCAATCTGATAGGTGATACCAAGGGAGTGGGAATAAACCCCTTTCGACATCCATTCCCAGGGCGGATTTGTAATGAACGCTTCGGCAAATGTACTAAAAATAGTCAGCAATAAACCAATTACTGACAACAAAACCTCAGTTAACAAAGAGAGTTTGACGGTTTCAGTCGGCAATTCGTTTGTTTGCTCGGATTGGTCGGAATTAGGATGGATATTCACCGGGAATTGGAGCTTCACCCCCCTCTAATCCTAAAGATTGCAACATGGCTTGATCCTGTTCTGGCGGCTGCCCCAGGGTGGTCAGATAATGACCCACCAGCATAGCATTAATTCCCGCTTTTAAGCCCAGATTTTGTAGGCTTCCCATGACGGCTTCCCGTCCCCCTGCATAACGAATAATCTGTTGCGGCAGAATAAAACGGAAAATCGCGATCGCCTGTAATGCCTCGTAGGGATCAAGTTTGTGGCGGTCTTCTAAGGGGGTTCCTTCGCGGGCATTGAGTAAATTTAGGGGAACGGACTCGACTTCTAATTCTCTTAAGGATAGGGCCAAATCAATGCGGTCTTCCCAACTTTCTCCCATGCCTAAAATCCCCCCCGTGCAAGCTTGAATACCGACGGATTTGAGATTTTTAATGGTATTTACGCGGTCTTGCCAGGTGTGAGTGGTAACAACTTCAGGGTAAAAACTTTCTGATGCTTCTAAATTATGGTTATAGCGAGTGACACCCGCTTTTTTCAGTTCTTCTGCCTGTTCTAGGGTAACTTCTCCCAAGGCGCAACAGGGTTTGATCTGGGTTTCGGTAATGATTTGGCGGACAGTGGCTAAAATTTCTTCAAATTCCTGGGATTTGGGGCTATTATACTTGGGGCCGCGTCCCTGACTCACTAAACAAAAGCGTTTAGCTCCTGCTGCTGCTGCGGCTTTGGCCTGGGCAAGAATTTCTTCTGAGGTTTTTAGTCCATAAACGGGAGCATCGGGGCTTTGGTGGTGGGAGGATTGGGAACAGTAACCGCAATTTTCCGAGCAATTTCCCGATTTAACGTTGATAATGCTACAGAGATCAACCACATTGCCACAACAGGCATGGCGAATTCCATCGGCGGCTTCACACAATGCCAAAATATTTTCCTGACCTTCAATCTGGCTTAGAGCGATCGCGGTTTCCTTATCGATTCGTTCTCCCGCAATAATCCGTTCAACCCATTGAGCAAGCCAAATTTTTAAAGCTGGTGTGTCCTGGGGCGGTGTGAGGGGAAAAAGATTATTTTCGACGGTTGAAATCGGATGGGGGGAAGAAAGAGTTGTTAAAACCACGTTGGCCTACCAATTGCATCGTTTATAGGTAATCTGCATTGTACCATTGGAGTTCAAAAAATCTAATTCAAAC
The DNA here is from genome assembly GCA_963807635.1 of uncultured cyanobacterium. Classification (GTDB taxonomy): domain Bacteria; phylum Cyanobacteriota; class Cyanobacteriia; order Cyanobacteriales; family Microcystaceae; genus Snowella. The sequence goes on along the minus strand of CAWEDJ010000073.1, from coordinate 46,079 downwards.
ACCAATTTATTAATACTGCGATTAATCCCTCTAGGGTATATTCTTCGGATTCTAGGGTGACTCTACCGAAAAGTTGTTGGCAAGTTTGGGTTGTTTGAGGGCCAATAGAGGCTAAACAAATCGGTTCTAATAATTTTAATAAATCTTCTGGAGAATTGGGATTTAATGCTTGTTTAACGAGAGTATAAAAATTCTGGACGGTTTTGGAACTCGCAAAGGTAATAATATCAATTTTTTGATTGACTAAAGCTTGCCAAATGTCGGGAGCCATAGACTCAGGACAGCCCGATTGATAGGCAGGAACTTCGGTTATATTCGCGCCTTTTTCCTGTAATTGTTTAACTAAAACATCTCTGCCCCCTGTTTCTACCCTGGGAAAAAGAATGGTTTGATCAAGCAAGTTTTCAGGAAAAGTTTCGATCAGGGAATCAGCCACAAAATTCGGGGGAATAAAATCCGCATTGATACCATATTGTTTTAACGTTATTGCCGTTTTTTTACCGACAACTGCAATTTTTAATCCTGCTAAAGCTCTGCTATCTTTGCCTGATTTTTGTAAACGTTGAAAAAAATATTCTACGCCATTCGCTGAAGTCAAAATCAACCATTGAAATCGAGATAAATCGGCGATCGCGTCATCCAAGGCTTGCCAACTAGAGGGCGGTTGAATTACTAAAGCGGGCATTTCTAGGACATTAGCACCCTGTTCAGTGAGTAATTCAGTAAAATGACTGGATTGCTCCGCCGCACGGGTAATTAAAACCGTTTTTCCCGCTAAAGGGTAAGAAGACGTGGCCATAGTTCGTAAATTAATCACCGCTCCGATGACGATAACGGATGGTGAAAGATTAATTCCATCGGTTTTTTCTACGATATCAGCTAAGGTTCCGATCCAAAACTGTTGATCGGGTCTGCCGCTATTTTTGATGATGGCAATAGGCGTTTCAGGCGATCGCAAATTTTCTACTAACAAGGCAATAATTCGCGGTAGGGTTTTTCCTCCCATTAAAATGACTAAGGTATCAATCTGGGCTAGGGCTTGCCAATTCAAGCTTTCGGGATCATGCCCCGTGAGGACGACAAAACATTGGCTCAAATCTTTATCCGTCAAAGGAATACCCGCTAATAACGGAGCCGCGATCGCCGAAGATATTCCTGGAATCACCTCAAAGGAACAATTATTTTCTTTTAATGCTTGAATTTCGGGATTAGCACGCCCAAAAATAAAGGGATCACCGCTTTTGAGTCTGATGACCCGTTTACCTTGCAAAACATGAGTCACTAATAATTGATTAATTTCAGTTTGGGAGCAACTGGGTAAACCTCCCCTTTTTCCGACGTTAATGAGTAAGCAATTCGTTGGAACTAGATTTAATAGGGATTCATCCACCAAAGCATCATAAATTAAGACCTCTGCTTGGCTTAAAATTTGCTGTCCTCGAATCGTTAAATAGGCGATCGCGCCTATCCCTGCCCCGATGAGATAGACTTTTCCTAACGGTAAAATCATAGGATTAATTTTTTTGTTCTATTGATATATTTATAAGTAATGAGGATAAACTAGCACTAACTAGGGAAACGTGCGGAGGAAATACCTAAAAATATGTCACAATTCAGCAGAACTTGGTGGGGAAAACGCTTCATTGAAGCCTTAGAAGACTTTACGGATTCGGGCAGGTTAGGACGGGGACGTTCCTATGCTCGTAATGGCAAAATTAAGGAATATCAAATTAATGGCGGTAAAATCACGGCCAAGGTTAGAGGATCAGTTAATCCCTATTTTGGCGTTTATAAAGAACCACTCTATAAAACAACGATAGAAATTGCCGCGATCGCCCCTGGAGATTGGTCAAAGGTGATTTCCCATTTGGGATCAAAGGCGAGTTTGATTTCCAAACTGTTGATGAATGAAGTTCCTGACAATATTGAAGAGACCTTTGCTGAACTCAATTTACACCTATTACCCAACAGCCACGCAGATTTTGAAACCAAATGTTCCTGCCCCGATTGGGAAAATCCCTGTAAACATATTGCAGGCGTTTACTATCTAGTGGCTTCGGAATTAGACCAAGATCCTTTTTTGTTATTTGAATTACGAGGAATTTCTCGCACCGAATTACAAGAAGAATTGGCGCGATCGCCTTTAGGAAAAGCCCTTTCTTCTGCCTTAAATTCTGAAGAAATTGCCCCCGTCGCCCTTGATTCCTATTACACTCGACCTAAAAAAATAGTCCCGACAACCCTGGCTTCTCCGAGAGAATTTTGGTTAGGAGAAAAGCGATTACCCCAGGAAATTGAAACGGCTTCTGAATGTGAATATCCCTGCCCTGATCGTCAAAAAAGGCGGAGATTTTCCACCCTTTTGGCATAAAGATCTTTCTTTTTTAGAAGTTATGGAAGAGTTATATCAGCGTGTGAGGACGAAAAATAAAGAGTTATTTTGAAAAATTAAGTCCCCAAATTTGCGAGATCTTCTCCCATAAAAATTGACAACCCTCGATTACCTTCTACTTGTGATAATGGGGATCTACCCAACAACGGGGCAAACTTTCTCCCGATAAAAAAATGAGCGTATCCTTAGCAAATTCCTCAGTGAGTTGTTCTTCTTCACCTGCTTGTATGCGACCATCAACACTATTTTTAAATGGATTCATTAAACTGATGGGATCTTCAATGGCGATTAAGGTTCCATCACGCTTATCTTTTAATAACATAATTTTTAATTGGTTTCTTGAGTCGAAGAATGATTTAAAATTACCGTTTTGTTACAATAATAAACGATGAGGAGCGATCGCATCATCTATCCCCAGTGGGAAGACACAATTCTGAAGCACTGAGTTTTAAAAGTCTACGCAATGGGTTCCGACCCAAATAGAAACTGCATAATTGATCGCAATTTGGCCCGTGATCCCAGGGAAAATCTAAAGATTTTTAGAATGATGACTAGTATTTGTACCTAATTTGAATAGACTCCGTTAAAATCGGACAGTGTAAAAACATTAATGCTCCTACACTATAATTTCTCGCTACCGCAAAACGCCCATGACAGAATCTATTCTTCCCCGTCAAGAAAATGACTCGTCCTCTTCGATTCAGACCTGGATGCGCCGTCTGGTCTGGAAAATTGCGATCGCGACTTTGCTGTTAATGGCGGTTGGTAGCGCGACGAGGGTGATGAATGCGGGTTTAGCCTGTCCCGATTGGCCCCTGTGCTATGGACAACTGATCCCCAGTCAGCAAATGAATCTTCAGGTCTTTTTGGAATGGTTTCATCGACTGGACGCGGCGTTGATTGGTTTGAGTACCCTAGCTTTAGTCGGTTTAAGTCTTTGGTTTCGGCGATCGCTCCCGAACTGGCTACCCTGGGCGGCTTTTGGTTCACTAACCTTAATTTTATTCCAAGGGGTTTTAGGGGGATTAACCGTCACTCAATTACTGCGTTTTGATATTGTCACCGCCCATCTGGGGACAGCGTTGATTTTTTTCGCAAGTTTGATCGCGATCGCCCTTTGTTTAATGCCGAGTGCAACCCCTCATCCATCAACCCCTATCAGTGGACAATTAACAGGAATAGGCATCGTCGCAACAAGTTTAGTCTATGCTCAATGTTTATTAGGGGGATTAGTCGGCTCCCGTTGGGCCGTTCATCAGTGTCTCAATGTGACCTTATCTGAACTGTGTAACGTGATGAATAATCATTTGATCGGAGTTGTTCCTGCAACCCTGGCAACTGTAACCCTAGTTTTTATCGCTTTACGCAGTCCGAATTTAAATCTCATTTTCCGAAAAATCGCGTTAACGACGGGTGGATTACTGCTGGTGCAAATCCTACTAGGGGTGGCGACTCTCCGCTTACATTTACAGGTCGAACCTCTGACCGTTGCCCATCATTTAGTCGGAGCATCCCTGTTTGGAACCCTCATTGCTTTTTCCACCCTGGCTGTCCGCGATCGCTTGACGGTTCCCCATGAACAGTCTTTGCTAACAAGTAATCAGTTATAATCCAAAATCCATAATTTTTAAAATTGACAATGGTTATTATTACGAAAGTTGACCGTCACCACGAAAATTTTCTAGAAGTGGTAAAAAGCTATTATCAATTGACCAAACCTCGTATTATTCCCCTCCTATTGATTACAACGGCGGCTTCAATGTGGATCGCATCCCAAGGACGGATTGATCCTTTGCAACTGGTTATTACCCTAATGGGAGGAACCCTCGCCGCAGGCCTTTGCCCAAACCTTTAACTGTGTGTATGACCAGGACATTGATTATGAAATGTTACGGACGAGAGAACGTCCCCTGCCATCTGGTCGGGTTCAACCCAGTCACGCGCTGATTTTCGGATTAGTCTTGGGAATGCTTTCCTTTAGCCTATTAGCCGTTTTTATCAATGTTTTTAGTGCGTTACTGGCTCTATCGGGTATTGGCTTCTATATGCTGATTTATACCCATTTTCTCAAACGTCATAGTACCCAAAATATTGTCATTGGTGGCGCGGCGGGTGCGATTCCTCCCCTCGTCGGTTGGGCGGCGGTAACGGGTGATCTGAGTTGGACTCCCTGGATCTTATTTACGCTTATTTTTCTCTGGACTCCTCCCCATTTCTGGGCCTTGGCGTTGATGATCAAGGATGATTATGCCCAGGTCAATGTCCCCATGTTACCCGTGATTGAAGGGGAAGAAGCAACGGTTAAGCAAATTTGGATTTATACTCTGATCGTTGTTCCCTTCAGTTTTCTGTTAGTTTATCCTTTGCATCAATCAGGCATTTTTTACGCCCTAGCCGCCGCTATTTTGGGTTATCAATTTATTTATAAGGCTTGGCAATTAAAACAAGAACCGATGGATAAGGAAAAAGCGAGATCGCTGTTCAAGTTTTCTATCTTTTATATGATGTTATTGTGTCTTGCGATGATTATTGATAGTTTGCCCCTGATTCATGGTTTAGTGAAATTGTAAATCTAACCTAAGTGAATGGAAGCGGACTTTAACCGAAAACGTTAAAGCTATTTATCTCAGTGTTATTTTTCCTGATTATTGTCCGTTTCCTAACGAGGTAGAAATATTATTCAGTGATAGATTTTGGTAAAAAGACCAATAAGAAAGTTCTATTTTTTATAATTTCAAGCAAAAACTGCGATCGCGGTTATAAATAATCTGGAAAATGCGATCGCGTTTTAAAAAGTCTCATTCCCAAAGGGCGATCGCTTTAATAAATTTGATTTTTCGTGGGATATTAGGTTTACTATTGTCAATTCAGTCTACAGATCAACGATTATGCTTGAAGCTTTCGATTATCTCGACGACATTGGCGTAGATCTAATTCCTCAAAATCTGCGGCGTATTTACTATTTACGCATCCGTAGTATTTATTTTTTATATCAATATCCCTGTACGTTCAACTTTTGTAAAACTGAATACAAACACCATCAATAAGGTCGTCGAAAGTTAAGATTTCAATGTCTTTATAACCACTAATTATTTCTCGCCATACATCTGATGAAAAGTCACTTCTTCTTCCGATTACCAACCATCTTTTTGGGGAATAAACCTTAAAACCGTATTTGTTTTCAAACCATTTCCTGTTATTTGGGTCTTCAAAATATGTCGAGTAACATCTTGTTTGAGAAATGTATGAGTTGATAGTAGAAGAAAATGATTCTCTATTTTGTTTCCCTACGATAGCATTCCCTTTAATCTCTGGTAATTTAAACTCAACTATATCAGCATATCCATTTGGTTGAACGACAAAGAAATCGGGTCGTATATTATCTCTTTTTTCGCTTTGCCATTCACAGGTTAACTCATCGTGGCACGCAATGGCACCAAATTTCATGGTCAAAATAAACTCATTATTTTTATTTGCAAGAAAAGAAGTAATGTCAGGCTCAGAACTATTATTATTCCCCCAAATCTCAATAAACCTATTAATTTTTGGAAGTTTTATGTTTCTAAATTCTTTAGGCATTGGAAATTCGTAATGAGCATCATTTTTTATAAATTTTTTCATGTATTCTAACTTAAATTCAATAGAAAATGTTTCTCCTTTGTCAGTGAAATTTATTGGAAAAAAGTCCAACCATTTTATTCGTCTCGTCACTAGTCCACTTGAGTTACTGTCGAAAAACATCCCATTAATTATACGAACAAAATCTCCAGACATCACCTTCGGACAGGGAGCATTCATTAACATAATACTATCCTGCGCATCAAGATTCCATTTAAGTTCTGATAGTTTAACCCATCCTTTGTTGGTTGGTAAGAGGAAGTTCTCATAAATATCAACTGACAAAGGTATATCGAGTCCATAAGTACTATCGTATTCAAAGCCAATTATTTTTTCTAATAAATTACAATCTTCACTAGTATAATCGTAATATTGCATATTTATTTGCCCAGCAGTTTTTAAAATTTCTACTGTTTCTGGGCCAACATATTCTATGGCTATATGGGTTCTACCTATATAAACAATTACTGATTCAGGATTTAACAAAAATCCTGGAAATGTTTGTATTAATTGCGTATTCTTTTTAAGATATTTATAAAGAGGATCATGGTAGATAGCCACTAATTTTTGTAAAAAAGTCTTTGCCAAGGTTTCTATATTGTTTTCTTGAGGTTCAAGCATAATTAATATTTAGTAGTAAGAGAGGTATAACTATTTATTGTACCGACATTTTCCGCCTAGTCACCTCCTAAAGAACAAAAAGCAGAAATATTCTGAATAATTCCCGATAGAAAAAATGCCCAAAAACTACTTGAACAAGTTAGTAATGTCATTCACCTGATTGTATTAAGATATGAGATATAGATGATTTTAGAAGAAAGAAATAACCCTCTCCTAGATTTAAAAAAGCGATCGCCCTTTTTTGTCTCAATCCTTAAGCAATAAAAATTACTAGAAGACTTCAACACTGGCACTAAATGCGATCACCTCTCCCTAAATATGCAATCAAAAAATGGATTGCGATCGCGTCTAATCCGAAAAAATTGAAGTGGTAATCGCCCTTATTTTGCCCATTTCAGACTTAGGCAATGAAAATCACTTAAAAAATCGGTAAAAAGAATTGAATATACGCTGTAATTATTGCCTGTCCGAAAAAAATACTTAATAATGCTCCTCCTGCTAAAAAAGGGCCAAAGGGAAACCCCTGTCTTTTTTTTAAGAGTCCTAACGCGATCGCGCCTCCTCCCACCATAGCCCCTAATCCACAGGCTAATAATGCCGTTAATAAAAGGTATTTCCAGCCTAACCAAGCTCCGATCATTGCGGCTAATTTGGGATCACCGTCTCCCATTGCCACTTGTCCTAAAAAAAGCGTTCCAATTAATCGAATTAGATCAAATAACCATAATCCTAAAACCGCACTCGCGATCGCCAAAACAAAAGATTGGGGAAAAGTCCCTGTTTGCCAACCCTGAATTCCTTGGAAAACAACGCCTACCACTAAACCTGATTTCGTTAAACTCCCTGGCAACGTCATCGTATCCCAGTCAATTAGTGACAACGCCAACAACCAACTAATTAAAATCCAATTTCCCAGGGTGTTTAAGGTGAAACCAAACTGCCAGAATACCAGACAAAAGATTAAACCTGTAATCGCTTCTATGGTGGGATAACGAGCAGAAATAGAAGTCTGACACCAACGACATTTTCCCTTTAACCAGAGCCATCCAAAGACGGGGACATTTTCAGTTTTCCCCAAGGTATGATAACAACTGGGACAACGGGAAGGGGGATAAATTAGAGAAATATTCGCAGGAATTCGATAAATAACAACATTTAAAAAACTACCAATGGAGGCTCCAAAGATAAAAACAAAAATGTATGTAAAAAGAAAAAGAATATTATCCATCAAAGTTTTTTATTCCTAAACTAATTTAAAAGTTAAGGGTTCACAAAAGCTTTCGATACCTGATTTTAAGACATATAAAATAACTGGTGTTACTAATACTTTAGGACAGATTTTTGTTTCGATTAAACATTCAACTGCGGTAGTAATATTTCCTGCTAATAATTTATCGCGAAACTCTGAGCGACAAATCTCCACACGACAACGTTTTGCTAATCCATCTAACCAATCGGTGCGATCAGGCTGTTGACCAACTTGGATCGCTAACGTTAGGGCCGCATCTTCAATATTTCCTTCACAATCTTCAATACAATCTAGAGCTAATAGGGCATCGGGAAACAGAGCTAGTTGGGAACGATATTGGGCGATTTCCTGGGAAGTTAAAAATAACATAAATCAAATCAATTAATAAAATACAGAAGATTTACAAACTAACAATGGCAATTCTGTTAATGATTATAATTGATCTATCCCTAGTCTTTTGAGACGGCATCAGGATTATTTAACTTCATTTCAAAATATTGCGGAACCGATCGCCGATTTCACAAAATTCAAAAAGACGGGTTAAGCTAACGATAGTCACAATGAGGGAGTGACCTGATGGGAGACACCAACGCGATCGCAACCGATGGATTAACCAAGCAGTTTGAACGCCATATTGCCGTTAAAAATATCGACCTAGAAGTGGCTGAAGGCGAAGTTTACGGATTAATTGGCCCAATGGTGCGGGCAAAACCACTTTGATCCGTCTTTTGGCAATGGCCGAAGAGGCTACAGTGGGAGAAATTTATCTATACGGCGATCGTATTATTAAAGAAGACAGCAATCTACGGCTTAAGCAGTATATTGGCTATTTGCCCGACGATTTTCCCCTCTATGAAGAATTAACCGTCTGGGATTATTTGGATTATTTTGCTCGCTTATATTTTTTACAAACGCCCCATCGTCGCCGCCGTTTAGAGGAAGTTTTAGAATTAGTCCAATTAACCAGTAAAAGACATAGTATTATTGCCACGTTATCGAGGGGAATGAAACAACGGTTAAGTTTAGCCAGAACCATTATTCATGAACCAATTTTATTATTACTTGATGAACCCGTATCGGGTTTAGATCCCATTGCTCGGATGCAGTTTAGAGAAATTATTAAGGTGTTACAAAGTGCGGGGATGACAATTTTAATTTCGTCCCATGTTCTTAGTGATTTAGCAGAACTTTGTACTTCAATTGGTATTATGGAATTAGGATCTTTGGTTGAAAGTGCCTCTCTCAAAACGTTGTACGAACGATTGTCCCATCAACAAATTCATATTGGTATTTTAAATAATCCCCAGGCATTAATTCAAGAATTAAAACAATATTCCTGGGTAGAAAACTGTGAAATAATTCCCGACTCTCAGCAAGTTAAAGTTGATTTTACAGGAAACCTAGAGGACAGTGCTAATTTACTGCGATCGCTGATTTTAGCAGGATTACCGATTACAGAATTTCATACCAGTCAAGAGGACTTAGAAACGATTTTCTTAAAGCTAGGACATCAACAAGCGTCCTAAAAAAAGTTTATTTTAAATTTATGTCAATTCAGGAGAGTATTACCTTAATGGTTTCTATCTTAAACAAATTTATTGACCAATTCATTGAAAGGGCAGGAGACTTTAACCCCCAACTCTTTCGAGAATTAAAGAGTCGCTTCAATCTTCGTAATGTTTTACTGGTATCGGCAATAGGAATTTTAGGACAAATTGCCCTTTGTTTTCTGTTTGTCAGTTCTCTACCCTTAGATTCAAGACGTTCCTATGACCGTTATTGCTTAGGCAGTCCACCGCCAGATTGGAATAACTATGATCCTTCAAATAACTATATTACTGAGCATTTCTGCACAAAAGATCTTTTGGGTCAGGCGGTCATTAATTGGCAACTCTGGTGGCTAGATTTATTTACAACCGTCAGCGTTATTGGTATTACGATTTTATTGGTGGTAGGAACCTATCTGTTGATTGCGGATCTCGCTAAAGAGCAAAGACGGGGAACTTTGAACTTTATTCGCCTGAGTCCCCAATCCGTCAAAACCATTTTTTTGGGTAAACTTTTAGGTGTTCCTGCTTTACTCTATTGGTTAACTTTTTTAACTATTCCACTTCATTTTGTTGCGGGAATCCTGGCGAATATTCCTATCCTTTTAATTCTGGCTTTCTATGGTGTACTGATTGCTAGTTGTGCCTTCTTTTTTCACCTAGCTTTATTAATAGGATTAATTAATTCTAAATCTGTCTCTTTCCATTCTTTTGCCGTCAGTGGTGGATTGTTATTTTATCTAATGATTATGATGGGAATGACTCTCTGGGGCGATCACGGCGGTTCCCATAGTCCTCTGGATTGGGCGGGCTTGTTTTACCCAGGTAAAGCATTAGTTTATTTGGCCCAATCTACCTTTTTACCCTTTAAAACCGTCACCTATTTAGGAGATGCTAATTTAACTCAATTACTCTGGTATGGCCAGCCGATTTTTAACTATGCCTGGAGTGCGATCGCCTTTATGTTGATCAATTACGGAATCTGGACGTATGGCATTACCCAAGCAATTAATCGCCGTTTTCGCCGTCCCCATAGTGTGTGGCTGAGTAAAAAACAGAGTTACGGTTTAACCCTCAGTTTTATTGTTATTACCTTGGGTTTTGTCCCCCAATCAACATCTTCCACACCTTTGTACTACAATTTTGTCATTCTGCAATTTTTAATCTTTGCTTGCTTTATGGTGTTGACAGGAGCCTTGAGTCCCCAACGACAAACCCTTCAGGATTGGGCGCGTCATCGCCATCAACTTAGTCAAACCCCGCGTTCTCTTATTAAAGATTTGATTTGGGGTGAACAAAGCCCTTCGAGTGTGGCGATCGCTGTCAATGGGGGAATTGTCTTTTTATATACTCTACCTGCTACTCTGATTTTTCCCTTAGAAAATTATCGATTAGCCGTGATGATGGGGTTACTATTAGGATTAAGTATTAATCTATTTTATGCCCTGATTTTTCAGCGATTGTTATTACTCAAAACTTCAAACAGACTAATAGGAGCCGTTTCAGTCCTCGCGATGCTAACAATTTTTCCTTTAATTGCTGTCGTGATTGTTGGAGCCAGATTTACCTCCATTTCTAGTATTTGGTTTTTGACCTTTATGCCGATGGTTGGGGGACAATTAATCTTTGGAATTGGTTCCGTAATGGCTTTATTGGGACAATGGATTTTGATTGTCTTAATAAGTGGAGAAATGACTCAAAAATTAAAATCCATCAGCAGTTCGGAAAGCAAACGATTAACAGAAAATTCTGCTCAATTTAGCTTGAATAAATAATCCTAAATTCAATTCTCCCAATCTATTGACAGCAGCTTATTTAAGTTGGGATGACAAACAAAAATACTTGTAGGGACATAATATATTATGTCCTTGATTTTTTACAAAATTTATCCACAATATTATGTCTTGAATCTTAAATAAAATTTAGACACAAAAGGCTGTATTCGCTAAATTTTGCTAGATTATTTTTCCTTATTTATTGAAACTTTTGACGCAATAACCGCATAGAAGGGATCGGGACTAGCGATTCCTAAGAGTTGTAAAAAGCCAGGCAAAGGATTAGATTTACTAATAATTTCGGGTGAACTAAAGCCAGGAACACCTTGGAAATAGGATTTTACCAATTGAAGATGACTCAGATCCGTTCCTTCTCGCCAGGTTGCGATCGCCTTTTGGTAAAACATCCGATTAGAAAAACTAATAATCACGATGCCATCGGGTTTTAAAATACGATGAATTTCACTAAAAATCGCTTCGGGATATTCCAAATACTGCACAGAAACCGCTATTAAAACCGCATCAAAATCTTCATCTTTTAGGGGAATCTGGGGCGATTGATTGAGATTTTGCAGAAAATAATGATTTAGTCGAGAATTTTTAGCTAATTCTTCGGCATTCATTCCGTGACCTTCTACGTGAGCAAATTCCATCTCTTCGGGCAAATGGGACACCCAACTACTCATCAGGTCTAAAATTCGGGTCTGGGGTTTGAGGCGATCGCGATAAAGATTGGTCAGTTGGTCAATAAAATTAGCATCTACATGGGTAACAAAACGGGGAAAAGCATAGAAATCCGTATCATTGGTGCGATCGAGCTTCGTGCGTTCTTCGGGGCGGAGAATCAACATAGGGGTAGCATAAGGAGCAGGGATTGGATTATATTTTATCGTTTATTCCATTGTTCATCAAAATACAGGTAAAATTATCTTCTCAAATCGCTTCTGAGATGGTATGTCCGTGTTTTATAATGCCAATAAGACAAAAGCATTTTTGAGTCGTTCCATTCCCTCTCAGAATTGACGATAATAAAAAGCTAACCACCTAACTCTTCAATCTTTCCTAATAGCCATCGTGACCACTACACCCCTCGCGACCGTCCCTTCCGTTAATACTCAGTATCCCGATGCCTTTGGTCGTTTTGGCCGCTATGGTGGCAAATATGTCCCTGAAACCCTCATGCCCGCCCTGAGTGAGCTAGAAAACGGCCTACAGTCAATACAAAGATGATCCCGCTTTTCTCAAAGAACTCCAGGGATTATTAAAAGATTACGTCGGCAGACCCAGCCCGCTTTATTTTGCCGAAAGACTAACGGAACATTACGCCAAACCCGATGGCAGTGGCCCCCAAATTTACCTGAAACGAGAAGATTTGAACCATACAGGAGCGCACAAAATTAATAATGCCCTGGGTCAGGTCTTATTAGCCAAACGCATGGGTAAAAAGCGGATTATTGCAGAAACAGGAGCAGGACAGCATGGTGTGGCCACTGCCACCGTCTGCGCTCGTTTTGGCTTGGAATGTATCATTTATATGGGCGTTCAAGATATGGAACGTCAGAAATTGAATGTTTTTCGCATGAATCTTTTAGGCGCAAAAGTTCAACCCGTCGTAGCAGGAACAGGGACGCTGAAGGATGCCACCTCAGAAGCCATTCGAGATTGGGTCACAAACGTAGAAACCACCCATTACATTTTGGGGTCGGTCGCTGGCCCCCATCCTTACCCCATGATGGTGCGCGATTTTCATCATGTCATTGGTCTAGAAACCCGTGAACAGTGTTTAGAAAAATGGGGCGGTTTACCCGATATTTTGTTAGCCTGTGTGGGCGGTGGCTCTAATGCAATGGGTTTGTTTTATGAGTTCCTCAAAGATTCTTCTGTGCGGATTATTGGGGTAGAAGCCGCAGGAGAAAGTATTATTTCTGGTAAACACGCAGCAACTCTCACCAAAGGCCGTCCAGGGGTTTTGCACGGAGCCATGAGCTATTTATTGCAAGACGAGGAAGGTCAAGTAGTCGAGGCTCATTCCATCAGTGCAGGGTTAGATTATCCTGGCGTTGGCCCCGAACATAGTTATCTGAAAGATGCGGGACGGGCAGAATATTACAGTATTACCGATGTAGAAGCGATAGAAGCTCTGCAACGGTTATCGGAATTGGAAGGCATTATTCCCGCCCTGGAAACGTCCCACGCGATCGCCTATTTAGACATACTTTGTCCCCAATTAACGGGCAGTCCTCGGATTGTGATTAATTGCTCAGGACGGGGTGATAAGGATGTGCAAACCGTTGCTAAATATTTAGGAATGAGTATTTAGCGTTTATGTTGTCGTTTCTAATATTTGAATTTAAATCTTTAACTTGACTTTATGGACTTTTTAATTTACACACAGTGGTCGGGTTATCTAACAATTGCCACTCTGATTTTAACTATTCTGGCTTTTGCTTTAAAGTGGGGATTCCGTTTTCGGTTTGTGGGAATTACGGGTTTTATGGCGGTTCTGACTATCGGATTATTTGGGCTAAGTCTAGGTTTGTTCAGTCGCACGGATGTTCCAGGGGCGGTTCGTTTTATTCGGGTTTATGATAATGGTGCAAATCAGGTGGTAATTTCCGTGCCTCCGACCATTACCGAGACGGAATTACGAGCAACTTTATTACAGGCATCGAATGATTATTTTTCCTATGGTCGTGGTGCAAGAGCAGGAGATAAAAATTTAACCGTCCGAGCGCGAACCATGCTACATCCTAAACCTGGTATTTCTCAGCCTATTTATTTAGGTCAAGCTAAGAGTGCCTTGGGGATTGAAAAAGAAGGCGGCATGGACATTGAAATTTTCAAGAAAAGTTTTGCTAAGTTACCTAAAAAAACAAGTTAATCACGCGAATTGATCGTTAAAGTGGGTTTAGTCGCGATCGCCACTTTAATGAATTCACCTGTTTTTGGATTATTTTACCTAATAAAAATAATAACGAACTCATGTTTTTGCAATTCGTATAGGAGATTACAAAAAAGATAATCTAACCATAATAGTCTAAAATCAAATGCAAAATCATGAACAAAACCTATTTCCACGTGTTTTTGATTTTAGTTTAAGATTTTCTATTATAGTATTTTTAATGAAGTTACCGATTCGTCAGGTTCTCATTTTTTCTTTTGCTTTTGAAATTTTTATTGCTGTCGGAATTATTAGTTTTTTATCTAATAAATTTAGCCAAATTGCTATCAATAATATAGCCGAACAATGGCGGAGTGAAGTCGGCAATCGGATTCAAAATCATGTTAAAAATTTCCTCGACAATGCCCAATTAATGAATCAAGTTAATAAAAATTATCTGATTCAAAGTGACGTTACGGTAACCGATTTGTCGAAAATTGAGAATTTTTTATACCAACAAATGCGATCCTTTCGCTCTGTTCCCTATACTGCTTGGGGAAGTGAAACAGGCGATTATGTAGGCATTGCCAGAACCCATGATAATCAATATCAAGTTGAAATAGTCAGTAAAGCGACGAAAGGAGAATATCAAACCTATCAATTAAACCCTGATGGCACTAGGGGAAAATTATTGAAGGTTTTTCCCAACTATGATCCCCGTCTTCGTCCTTGGTATCAGCAGGCAGTGAAAGCCCAAGAAGCAACCTGGACTCCCATTTATTTGTGGTTTGATTCTTCTCGGATCGCCCTGGATACGGTTTTACCAATCCATGATGCCCAGGGAAAAAAGCTAGGCGTTTTGGACACACCGATTACCCTTTCTAATATTAGTGATTTTTTGAGTCAATTAGAAATTAGTCCATCGGGAAAAAGTTTTATTTTAGATGGCACAGGATCAATTATTGCAAGTTCTGAGTTTAAATTAGATTCCCAAATCAAAAATCCATCTTTGAAAAAATTACTGGCTGCTCACGGTAAAGATAGTATTATTCGAGAAACAGCGGCCTATCTAACTAAAAAATATCCCAATTTATCCGAGATAAAATCTCCTCTTAGTTTTGCTTTTCAAGGACAGAATCAACGCAATTTTGTTCGGGTAATTCCCTTTCGCGATCGCGGGGGTATTGATTGGTTAATTGGCGTAGTGATTCCCGAAAAAGACTTTATGGAAATTATTTGGGCTAACAGTCGATTAACCCTAATTGTCTCCATGATTGCCCTGTTTGTGGCGATCGGAGTTGGTATTTTTACTGCTCGTTGGATCACCGATCCGATTCTTAAGATTAACCAAGCCAGTAAGGCGATCGCGGCGGGAGAATTAGACCAAAAAGTTAATTTATACTACAACAATGAAATTGGCGATTTAGCAAATTCCTTTAACCAAATGGCTGCTAAATTGAAGCAAGTTTTTCAAGAATTAGAATTTAAAACGCTTCATGATTATTTAACAGGATTATCCAATCGAGTGCAATTAATGGAAAGATTAGCCGAATCCTTGGAGCAATCTCAACGTAATTCTAATTTAAACTTTGCCTTGTTTTTTTTGGACTTAGATGATTTTAAAGTCGTTAATGATAGTTTAGGTCATTTAGTCGGAGATGAATTATTAAAACAGGTCAGCCATCGCATCCGCACCTGTGTTCGTCCCTCAGATTGTGTGGCCAGATTTGGAGGAGATGAGTTTGTCATCTTAGTTGAAAATATTGATGAAATTGCCAATATTGATAAAATTGCCCAACGAATTTTAACCCAACTCAATCATCCTTTTAATCTAGAAAATCATCAACTTTTTGTGACCGTTAGTATTGGCATTACAATCAGCAGTATCGGCTATTCTAAACCTGAAGATATTCTGCGAGATGCAGACATTGCCATGTATTACGCAAAGCAACAAGGGAAATCGCGCTATCAAGTTATGACTAGCTCCCTACAGATAGCGGCTATGCGAAGATTTCAGTTAGAGCGAGAATTAAGAGATGCTTTAAAAAAAGGAGAATTTTGTCTTTTTTATCAACCGATTATTTGCCTAAAAACAGGAGAATTATCTGGATTTGAAGCTCTTATCCGTTGGAAACATCCAATTCACGGCTTAATTAGTCCAGGAGAATTTATTCCTATTGCCGAAGAAACGGGTTTAATTAAAGTATTAGATCTCTGGGTTTTAGAGGCTGCCTGTCAACAAATGTCCCAATGGCAAGAGCAAATTCCGTTTAATCAAATCTTGAGTATGAGTGTTAATTTTTCACCAATTGAATTAATACAGCAAAATATTGTAGAAGTGGTAGAGAATATCGTTCAAAAATATTCCTTTGACTGCTGGGATTTAAAGTTAGAAATTACTGAAAATGCATTGATGGATAGCGTCATTCAAGTGGAAATTTTAGAAAATCTGAAAAAACTTAATTTAAAATTATCTCTGGATGATTTTGGCACGGGTTATTCTTCCCTCAGTCGTTTGTATCGTTTCCCGATTGATACCTTGAAAATTGACCGTTCCTTTGTGACTCGTATTCAATTAGAAAAAGCAGGATCTAGCATTATTAATGCGATCGTCACGCTTGCCCATAACTTGCAAATGGATGTGGTTGCAGAGGGAATTGAAACTATTTTAGAACAGGATACGTTAAAGAATTTGGGCTGTGAATTTGGTCAAGGCTATTTATTTGCAAAACCGCTCAATCTCGAAGCAGCGACAGAACTGATTAAGGATAGCCAGATGAGTCAAAAAAGATCTTTTCTTCAAAAAATTTAGGGGGAAATTTGTTAAAAATCTATAACTTTAGCGACAAATCTCAATCTTTGCGGTAATCTGAAAATCAGGTTTTAACATTATTTCTCTGACTCTCTGATTATGAAAGGAATTTGGCTCGAAAATCAACACCTCGAATTGCGTAACGATATCCCTCTTCCCGCGATCGCCGCCGATGAAGCTTTAGTGAAAGTGTTAAGGGCGGGCATTTGTAACACTGACTTGGAATTGTTGCGGGGTTATTATCCCTATCAAGGAGTTTTGGGCCATGAATTTGTCGGCATTGTTGAGCAAGGGCCAGATGATTTGATTAATCAGCGTGTTGTCGGAGAAATCAACGCCACCTGCGGCCATTGTCGTTATTGCCAGACAGGTCAAGCCACTCATTGTGAAAATCGCACCGTATTGGGGATTGTCAATCGCAATGGAGCCTTTGCCGAATATCTCGCGCTCCCCGTGAAAAATTTATATCCCGTCCCCGACTCCGTTAGCACCGATGCCGCGACTTTTACCGAGCCGATCGCCGCCGCCCTAGAAATCCAAGAACAAGTGACTATCACTCCCCAAACGAAGGTTTTAGTGGTCGGAGACGGTAAATTAGGTCAATTAGTCGCTCAAACTCTCGCCTTAACGGGTTGTGATTTATTAGCGATCGGTCGTCATGGGGAAAAGTTGGCTAATTTAACGGCCCAAAATATTGCCACAGGTTTTGCCGAAGTGGTGACAGACCGAGCATTTGATATTGCCGTAGAATGTACAGGTAATCCCGATGGGTTTGCGATCGCCCGCCGTGCCTTGAGACCGAGGGGAATTTTGGTTTTAAAGAGTACCTATGCCAATCAATTAAGCTTAGATATTTCTTCGATTGTGGTAGATGAAATTACGTTAATTGGTTCCCGTTGTGGCCCTTTTTTCTAAAGCCTTAAAATTACTAGTAGAAAATAAGGTTAAAGTTGATAACTTGATTCAAGCAAAGTATCCTTTGAACGAAGGTTTAACGGCTTTTAAACACGCCCAACAACGGGGAGTTCTCAAGGTTTTATTAGAAATGGATTAAGATCAGAAATCACTTTTGATCATGCTGTTTTATTTTTTTGATGCTCAAAATTCACCTTTTCCAGCAGTCACGACCATCAACGGCGAATGGCAACCAGGCATTGGCGATCCGACTTTTATGGGATGGTTGACGGTACTTGCTTATTTAGCGACTGGTGTACTGTGTATTATTTGTGCAAAGCAAACTTTTCGGATTCCCGATAGGTATCAACTCCATCACTACCATTGCCTCTGGTGGGGACTCGCTCTGATTTTTTTATTATTAGGAATTAATAAGCAATTAGATTTACAAACCTGGTTCACCATTACGGCTAAAAAATTCGCATTAACAAGCGGCTGGTATGGCGATCGCCGTTTATTTCAATTATTATTTATTGGCTGGTTGATTTTTGGATTATCCGCTTTTTTAGCCTGGTTCAAAAAATATTTTAGAGGAATGGGAAAAGAGTTTAAGTTTATTTTATATGGGTTAGCTTTTTTAAGTGCTTTTATTGTGATTCGAGCAACGTCTTTTCACCATGTTGATCAGTTACTTCATGTTCATTTATTGGGCTTTAAAATCAATTGGATTTTAGAATTAGGGGGGATTATTTATATTGCTTTTGGTTCGATCAAATATTTGGAGAATTTACGCAAAATTCATGCTGAACTTGATGGTTTAGATTTTTAAGGAAATTCGCGATCGCGGGTAATAATCCAAAGACTCGGTTCAGTATTCATAAATATCCTTAAGATCAAAAACTTGATCAAAAGTTTAAACTCTTTCGGCAACTCTAACCAACGTTCCGTTGCGGCATCGATCGCATCTGTTAATTCGGCTAACTTTTCCGTTAATTTTTGTACCTTAGTAAAATCAGAAGAAGGATTGCTATAAAGTGTTTTCTCAATGGTTTCTTTTTCAGCTTCTAGTTTCGCGATCTTTGCTTCCATTGTTTCGTATTCTTTTTTTTCTTTAAAAGATAATTTACGAGATTTATCAGATTTATCAACGGTCGCAACAGGTATATTAGATGTTACCGATTTACTGGTATTGGTAGATAGATTGTCTGAATTTTTAGCCGCATTTTCTTCTGTTTTTTTGTATTCTATATAAATAGAATAATTACCTGGATATTGACGCAGTTTTCCCCCTTCTTCAAAAGCAAAAATAGTATCCACTGTGCGGTCTAGAAAATAGCGATCATGGGAAACGACAATCACGCAACCATTAAAATCTTCTAAATAATCTTCTAAAACTCCTAACGTTTGCACATCCAAATCATTAGTCGGTTCGTCAAGAATTAACACATTGGGCGCACCCATTAATACTCGTAATAAAAATAAGCGACGTTTTTCGCCTCCTGATAATTTGCTGATCGGTGCATACTGTTGATCGGGCGGAAACAAAAAGCGTTCTAACATTTGGGATGCGGTGATCACTGTGCCGTCGGAGGTTTTCACCAGTTCCGCCACTTCCTTGAGATATTCAATTACCCGTTGACTCCCGTTGGGCATTAAATCGTCGGAATGTTGGTCAAAATAGCCAAAATGAATGGTCGAGCCAATACTAACAGAGCCGCGATCGGGTTGCACTCGTCCCGTAATGATATTCATCAGGGTGGATTTGCCCGCACCGTTGGGGCCAACAATGCCAATGCGGTCTTCGGGATTAAAAATATAGGTAAAATCTTCGATTAAGGTGCGATCGCCGTAGGATTTGCTAATATTTTCTAGCTCAATCACTTTTTTGCCAATGCGACGGCCAACGGTGGTGATTTCGACTTTGCCCTGATCTTGTTTGAATTCTTGGGCCTGCATATCTCGAATGCGATCGATGCGGGCTTTTTGCTTGGTGCTACGAGCTTTTGGCCCCCGTGATAACCATTCCAGTTCTCGCCGTAAAACCCCTGCAAATTTGCGCTGAGTGCTTTGCCCTGATTCCTCTGCTTCGGCTTTTTTGGTTAAATAATAGGCATAATTGCCGCTATAGGAAAACAAATCTGCCTGATCAATTTCTAGAATGCGATTGGTGACTTGATCTAAAAAATAACGGTCATGGGTAATCAGTAATAATGCACCCCGATAGCGTTTGAGATAACTCTGCAACCATTCCACCGAAAGGGCATCAAGGTGATTGGTCGGCTCATCCATTAATAAAACATCGGGTTCTAATAAAAGGGCAAAGGCGATCGCGATTCGTTTACGATACCCGCCAGAGAGAGAACCAACTTTGGCTTCTAAATCGTTGATTCCTAATTGATTGAGGATAATTTTGGCATTATTTTCCAGTTCCCAGGCTCCCAAGGCATCCATTTGTTCAGACACTACCGAAAGCCGAGCCATTAATTTATCCGTATCGCCCTGACTATGGGACAATTTTTCGGAAATTTCTTCATATTCTCGCACTAAGGACATTTTTTCGTTACTATCCACAAAAACCTGTTCTAGGACGGTATGTTCATCGTCCATTTCGGGTTGTTGGGGCAGATAGACGATTTTCGCGCCCCCATTTACCCAAAATTCACCGCTATCGATGGATTCTAGCCCTGCAATCATTTTTAATAGGGTCGATTTACCTGAGCCATTGCGCCCGATCAATCCGACTTTATCGCCTTCTTCTAGGCTAAAGTTGGCATCTTTGAGGATTTCTTTGATGCCAAAGTCTTTTTTTAGCGATCGCAGGGTAAAAAGGGTCATGAGATTCTAGAGGATTTTTGACAGTCTTTTTCATTGTATCTCTAGAAATCCCGATCAATGGGAAACTCTAAACGTGATCGCCCATCGTTGATAGTTGTGAATTTTAAAAAGCGATGAATTTTGATAATTGCTCTTTGGCTAAATGGGGTAACGAGAATTCAGCTATTCAGAGAAGTTTTCTAAGATGTCGGCAATTAAGGTTTGTAGCAGAGGAAAGTCCTGTTTAACCGTATCCCAAACGACATCCAATTTGACAGCAAAATATTGATGAGTTACTTTGTCTCTCATTTTAGCAACGTCTTTCCAAGGAATTTGAGGATATTGTTGTCTAATATTATCAGGTATTTTCTTGACTGCTTCGCCGACAATTTGAATGGCTCTGGTAACAGCAAAAATAGTTTTTGTGTCCTGACAAAATGAATCAAAATCCATATCTTGAGTAAATTCAAGGGCTAAACGAATGGCTTCTTCTATATCTTTAAGATAATCTTGACTATATCGTTTGGTCATATATAAATAACTTCAGAGAGAATTTGTTGCCCAATTTTGGGTTTAAGGCTATCTTTCATGACGAGATCGACGTTAACTTCTAATAGATCGCTGAGATAGTTTTCTAGGTGGCAAAAGGTTAATAAACCAAAGCGATATCCTGATTCAAATTCAATTAAGATATCGAGATCGCTGATGGCGGTTTCTTCTCCTCTGACATAGGAGCCGAATATTCCTAATTTTCTAACATGAAATTGTTTTTCTAGGTGAAGTTTCTGTTCTGTTAGGCGATTTTTGAGAATTTCTAGTCTATTCATAAGTTTCTCTCAGGGATTATTATCATTTATTTTGTATTACTTTGCGATCGCCGATATTGAGTTTAGTCGAGTTGGTTGATCCAGTTTTGTAGAATGTTGACTAAATTTTCTTGGGGAGGAATACCGATTTTAATAGATTGTTCTGTAATCCATTTGATATGGATTGGAGCAGTTAATTTTTTACAGAATTTGATTAGGGTTTCGTTGGGTTCTCCGTTGTAAAAAATTAGGGCTAAGTTTTTAGTTTTTAGCTGTTTTTTGATGGTAGGAATTAGGCGTTTGAGTTGGGGAGCGTTGTTAATTTCAGGAATATTGTCATCGGGAAACGCGATCGCATAGATTTGATTGCAGAGTTCTTGGGCAATACTGCTGTTGTCGTTTTCGTCTTCTAGAGATTGGGCGTTGATGATGAGAGGATAGGTTTTTTCGGTGGGTTGAAGTTGGGAAGGAAGATCAAGTATTTGTTGGTTTAGGTTTTGGGCGATCGTTGTGTTGCCTAAAGGAGAAATTTCTATAATTTCAGGATGGATAATTTTGTGCTGATTATGCCATGCCTTATAAAATTCGGGATAGCTTAAATTTTCTGAACAATACCAAAGAAGTTCATATACTAATTTTGAATTTAAACTCATCAACTTATAAGAGTTACTGTTAAAATTAGATTTTACTGATTGAATAGCAAAAATAAATATTTTCTTTTTTAATTGATATTTAACGGATGATCTAGAAATGATTTCTTTGAAATTCATAAATGCAGCAAAAAATCCAACATGATTTGTACTTAATTTCATTAGATTAATTAACTTAATTGGATTAGTCTCTCTAACGAATGAAAATCTAGATTGTGAATTCTTGTTAATACTATTAGTGTTGTAATTCTTCTCAGACAATAAAATGCTTATCCATTCCCGTATTGATTCATCAATATCAACAGATGTTCTTAAAATCTGTAATTTTTCGACAGCTTTTTGCTGATATTTTTTAATTTCACTAAATATTAATGCTGCTGCTGGTTGCCAAAACTCATTTCTCGAATTTTCAAATAAATCCTTTAATCTGCTATTCTCAATTATTCGAGGATTCCGTTGAGCAATTATTGTTAAATATTTTATACTTTTCTCATTTGGGAAATCTATTAAAATGTCAATTGGATATTCATCAGTATAATCAATTTGTGCTAAAAAAAAAGCAACCTCTGTTATTAAAGAGAAAACTGTAGATGATTTATTTTCATTATACTTTTCTACTAAAGAACATAAAAACTCTTTTAAACAGGGAGCTAATCTAAGACTATCCGTTTCTAGCAAAGTTTTCTTTGCATTATCAGCTATTGGTGCTATTGCCTTACCTTCAAAACTACCAAAGCTAAAAATGATTAAGTTATTTATTATTTGATCTGCAATCAAACAATTACGGAATTCGGCAATACCACTTGCAGCAAGGAAATAAGTTTTAGCACTATAAAAATCGCAAGTGTGATCTTCAAAATTTACTAATTTTTCAATAAATTTATCTTTTTCTAAATTAGTGATTTCTCTGTCTGATCTACCAAGCCATAATAAAAATATCTGCTTCCACTGAAATTGAAAAATTCGATAGACTTTTCCTTCTACAGGTTGATCGATGTGATCACGGGGTAAAAAGAAATCCCAATCTGTTATTGAATAAGCTACAAAATATTCCTGAAAACTAGGATGAAAGAAAGCATAAACCTGTTCATTAGGATTTTCTTCTGCCACCCCAACTCGATTTAACCAGCCCAAATCTAAAGCCAGCTTAAATAATCCCTCATCCGATTCTCCTAAAACGTCAGAGATAAAACTTTTCGTTAAACGGAATTTTGATGATTCCTGTTCTAAGGCCTGTTTTGCTAATTCTCCTAGTGCTTGATTTAACGCCTTTCTTTGAGCAATAGTCGTTTTAAAATAGACCTCTTTCCATTGGTAAAAAGCTTCTACACATTCTTGATAAAGCCCTGCTTTTGTTTCAGGTAATGAACCCTGATGATTTTCCCAGGAATAACAAACAAGCGTTAATCGTAATGGATTTTTAACTAAATCTCTGATTCTTTCTTTTCCATCCCGATTAAGTTCAGTAATCAATTGATCTGCTAAATTACGATCAGTAAACCATTTATAAATAAACTCATCTCGTTGCGGTTCAGAAAAATCTAAATTCCGATAAATATCAAAATTACTCAGATAATTATTCCCCGACTCCCAGACATTAACCCGACAAGTCAAAATAACTTTTGCTGATTCAATCCATCCCTTAATTTGGGAATTAACCCAGAATAAAGGATTACTATCAATCACAATTTCATCTAGTCCATCTAATAATAACCAGACATTACCTTTATTAAATTTCTCAATTAATTCATTTTGACTTTCTTTACTAGCCTCTTTTTGTTTTAGAGCAATTTTCAACCAAGTATTCAATAAAAAATCATCTAGGTTTTTATCCTGTAAATCAGCTAAAGATATCAAAATTACTAAATTATCGTTATTTTCCTTAAAAAGTCTGTCCGCAATTTGCTGTAACCGAGTTGTTTTTCCCGATCCTGGCTCACCAATAATAGCAATTCGTTTTCCTTGACTTTTAGGACTATTCCCCTGTAATAAAACTTCAGTTAAAAATTCATCATTTTCAAATTGCCGAGTAACTTCATATTCTTCAGGACGATATAAACGAGAACCCATTTCAGGACTAACATCTTTTCTCCGCTCTTGCTTTTTACTTTCCACTAAACCTAATGGAACATACAACCTAGATACTTCAAAATTCTTATTAACTAAGGGATTGGCAGTTAAACTTCGTTGTTTATCTAACATCTCTTGGAAAATTTGACGATTAAGAATATAAACTTTTGAACTTGTATATTTAACGCGACTTGAAGATTCAGGCGGATTCCAATCCTCAACAATATCCCAAGGATAAAGATCCAATGCACTTGCTATTAATTGAACTGTATTTTTTTCAGGATTTCGTTCATGGTGAGGGTTGAAAACATTTTTGATCGTATCTGGAGATAAACCAGCTTTTTCTGCAAGCTCTTCATACATCCTCTCTTGAGTAGTAAATTTAAAACCTTTTTCTCGCATTTTTTCTTCCATCAGACGTAATGCCTCTGGTTTAACGGGCAAACCGCGTTTGCGCTTTTTGGGAGTCGTAGTCATAGATATTTGAGGAGAATTTCATATATCCATAACTTTAACAAACTCTAGCAAAAGAAACAAAACTTGTTTAGTGAAATTTAGTGAAGATAAGTGCTGTTAAAGACTGGCTTAAGTTCACGTATTATCACTGGTTTTCTCGGAAAATTCGGACTATTCTCAAATTATCGACAAAAACAACAACGACTTTTGAGATTCATAACATGAGCAAACAAACCCAAATCTATCAAATCGTTCAAGAAGATGCCAACATCTCAAAACTTGGCCCCTAAACGAATCTAAACACAGCAAACAACGCAAACAGCAACGAGCGATCAATGACGACATGATAAAAATCGCTCTAACCTACGGACGAAAAGAATATAGTGAGGGCGCATTGCGATATACCCTAACCGATCGCAGTTTGAACCATACCCCCTACGCCAAAGTAATGGATGCCTTGCGGGGATTACGAGTCGTCTGTTCCCAAGAATTCCCCACGCCCGAAATTATTACCGCCTATTGGCATAACGAAACCAAACAGCGAATTCACTAACCACCGTTCGACTGTGGAGTATTTCAATCAAATTTTTCTCCAGCCTTAACCGTATAGATAACGAATCCCAAAAACACATAGAAAGGTAAAATAATGCTTAAAAAATACGATAAATGCGTTAAACTCCTCAAAAATGGCAAACCTGAAAAAAGTTACAAAAGTAGCCCAATCCCAAAGATTTATGTAGTTAAAAATGTTGATTCTGATGGACGTGTAACCATTTATAACAATGATGGTGTAGTCTTTGACTCTCAAGGAAACTGTATTATTTCTCCACCTACAATGGGCATATTCTCTAGCAACTGGGGAGAAAGCAAACTGGTTAAAATAGAAGATATTTAAAACATTAAAAATTACCTTGAATAAAATGAGAACCTATCTCTTTTTACTCATTATTTAATAAGTATTGTCAGTTTCTAAAGCTATCTAAACAACAAAAAAATTCTTCTTAAACTTGCCTTATTTTCTTACCTAATTAACGATTATGAATAAAATGAAAAAAAAGCGTCCTAGCTGTCTTAAAGAAGTTCAAAGCGTCTCGGTAAAATTCTATCCGAAAACTTGCCTTGCCTTTGACTGTAATCATTCGCCAATTCCAGGTGATGACTTTTGTTATAGTTGCGCTTCTCATGAAAGTGATTAAAATTTTACTCGTCTTTATCGACAACACCCTTTAAAATGAGTAAATAACTCTTTTTAAAATTCTACAACCCTAATTTTTTTAAATAAATTGGGGTTATTTTTCATTTAAAAACTGAAGATAAACGCGATCGCCGTGATGGTTAAGTATTCAGAATGCGATCGCGACTTATCCAACATTGAGCGACTATTTTTATGTCTTTATTTTGATCTTGCTGACTAAAATAGAAATAATTCAGCCTTAAACTAACATTTCCCCTACCGATAATCGCATTCCATTCACAAAATCCCAACCCGATCGCGGCGGTTTTCCCGCTAATTGAACCTCTTTTAATAACAATAATCCATCTCCTGTTTGTACCACTGGGCCGAAGTTTTTCAGGATTTTAACGATTTCTCCTGATTTCCCTGTTAATCCAACAAGATTAGGAGCCTGGGATTCTAGTTTTTTAAATTCAGGTGGTAATTGGGGCCAATAGCGATCGCCGAGGGGAATAGTGGCAAAAACTTTTAAAGCTTGTCCTCGAAATTGGGTAAAACAATGGGGAAAAAAGCCCCGTACTTGATTATGAATTTGCCAGGCAGAACGTGACCAATCTATGGCAAAATCGGCTTTTTGAATGAGGGGAGCATGGCTTGCTTCGTCGGGATTTTGGGGAATCGGTTGAACTTCTTGATTAGCTAATTTTTCTAGGGTTTCGATTAATAAATCGGCTCCTTTTTGGGCTAAAATTTTAGCAATTTGATCTACATTATCCAATAGTTGAATGGGAGTATAAGCCTTTAATAACATTGCGCCTGTATCCATTCCTTCATCCATCAACATCGTCGTAATGCCCGTTTCCGTTTCTCCATTAACCAAACTCCATTGCAGAGGAGCCGCACCCCGATATTTGGGCAAAATAGAACCGTGAACATTAATACAGCCTAATTTGGGCATGGCTAAAATTTCAGGAGAGAGTAATTGACCGTAGGCTATCACAACAAAAGCATCTGCACCCGAATTTTTGAGAATTTCTAGGGTTTTAGGAGATTTCTTGAGTCGCTTGGGTTGCCAGATGGGGAGATTGTTGGCTAAGGCAACTTGTTTGACAGCAGAAGGCGTTAATTGATTGCCCCGTCCCCGTCTTTTATCAGGTTGGGTGATGATGCCCAGGATTTCAAAATTGGGATTATTTAATAATTTTTCTAGGGTCGGAACAGCAAATTCGGGAGTGCCGAAAAAAAAGATTTTCATAAATGGGGTTTATATTGAAGAAATTTTGAAGATTTTGGCTAAGTAGATGGGTCTTAAAATTTATAAGATCCCCCCGTCCTACGGACACCCCACTTATCAAGGAGGGCAGGGGAGATCGAGCGCAGAAACTTATTGTCAGTTTAATTGCAACCAGCTACTTAATAGCGAAATCCTATGTATTTTATCAATAAAAAACCCCGCACAAGACGGGGCATTAAAGCAAGAGGTAATCGTTATCAACTTCCCTATGGTTTTAAGGAAGACTGGGCGTAGTTCACCAAACCTGCACTGACGTAATAACCGTAGCCGTCTAATTTGTTTTGTTGGGCGATGCGGCTGGGGTTATTGACGAGTTCACCAATGCCAAGGCTGAGAAGCATGACGGAAACGGCGGCGATCGCGTAGTTGCGGATAACTTGGGTTGTAGGGGTTGTGGTGGTGGTTGATAACATGGTGTTTGCTCTCCTTTTCTCTTGCTATCTTTAGAATAGGTCGAGACATAAGGGATGTCAGTCCCAAAAAACGTGTCGTTTCAAGGGTTTCAGCCATTCTCTTTATGACTTCTACATCGAAATAAAGGGAATAAATATCATCTAACATGGAAGCCTGTTCGCGATCACCCCTATGGCTCTTTAGGTTATGAGCAAAAAATCTTTTCCTCTGCCCCAAATCATTAATCATTATTGAAAGAAACCAGGACTTTCTCCATCTGTTGTACCCTAGAAAGAGCCGCATTTCCCCTGAACAAATGAGTTTTAGTAGCGAGTTTGAATTACTCCTGAGAGCCTGTTATCCCCTGATTTATATCCCTACCCCCGAAGAAGAACGGGTTGAAAGGGCGATCGCAGACTGTGCCAAACGATTAGGCGATCGGGCTGTCTATCTCTGGGATTTTGTCGAAGGCTATCAGGATAACCCCAACAACGAAAATGTCGGTAAACGTAACCCCTTACAAGCCCTAGAATTTATCGAAAAACTGCCTGATAAAGTCGGTGGAGTCTTCATTTTGCGGGACTTTCACCGTTTCTTGGAAGATGTATCTGTTTCCCGTAAACTGCGAAATCTAGCCCGCAAGCTTAAATCCCAACCCAAAAATCTGATTATTATCGCGCCCCATCTCCAAATCCCGACCGAATTAACCGAAGTCCTGACCGTTGTTGACTTTCCCCTGCCTAGTGGTAACGAAATTAAAACTGAAATTCAACGACTGATCGCCTCAATGGGTCAATCTCTCGACAATAAATTATTAGACGAACTCACGCGATCGGCCCAGGGATTATCTTTAGAACGAATTCGCCGCGTCCTCACCCGTTGCCTCGCCAGTCATGGACAAATTGAACCCGAAGACGTAGAGCTGATTCTCGAAGAAAAACGCCAATCCATCCGCCAGACCCAAATTTTAGATTTTCACCCTGCGACGGAACAAATCACCGATATTGGGGGTTTGGATAATCTTAAAGACTGGTTATTGCGTCGAGGCAGTGCCTTTAGCGAAAAAGCAAGGGCCTACGGTTTACCCCATCCACGCGGACTTCTCTTAGTCGGTATTCAGGGAACAGGTAAATCTCTGACCGCCAAAGCTATTTCTCACCACTGGCACTTACCCCTATTGCGTTTAGATGTGGGGCGATTGTTTGCAGGATTAGTGGGAGAATCGGAATCTCGCACACGACAAATGATTAGTCTAGCCGAAGCCTTGGCTCCCTGTGTTCTCTGGATTGATGAAATTGACAAAGCCTTTGCAGGAATCGAGGGAAAAGGGGACGGAGGAACTACTAGTCGGGTTTTTGGAACCTTTATTAACTGGTTAGCCGAAAAAACGACTCCTGTGTTTGTGGTGGCAACTGCCAA
Organism: uncultured cyanobacterium; assembly: GCA_963807635.1. Lineage (GTDB taxonomy): Bacteria > Cyanobacteriota > Cyanobacteriia > Cyanobacteriales > Microcystaceae > Snowella. Next base: position 17,214 of record CAWEDJ010000073.1, on the reverse strand, counting down.
TAATATTCAGGCTTTACCGCCAGAAATGCTCCGAAAAGGTCGTTTCGACGAAATATTCTTTGTCGGTTTACCCTCCCAGGAGGAACGAGAAGCCATTTTTAACGTCCATTTATCTCGATTACGTTTGCATAATATTAAAGATTATGATATTAAACGTCTTGCCTACGAAACGCCTGATTTTTCAGGGGCAGAAATAGAGCAGACTTTAATCGAAGCAATGCACATTGGGTTTAGTCAAAATCGGGATTTTTTCACCGATGACATCCTAGAAGCCGCTAGTCAAATCATTCCTCTAGCACGCACAGCACAAGAACAAATTCAATTTTTACAAGACTGGGCGGCTGCGGGTAAAGCTCGATTGGCATCCCGTGATAGTCGTTTTGGAAGGATTCAAAACTCACTCAGTTAATTTTTTTCTATCATTCTTAATTAAAAAAATATGAAACGTTTTTCTGGTTTATTACAATTTATTTTAGGTTTTTTTCTGGGAATCACGATTTTAGTCGGTTTAACCTCAGCCCTTGGCTATTTGATGTTTTCCCGTTTGGCGGCGACTCCGAATAAACCTGTTTTTTCTGAAGAAAATAAATCTAAAGTCAAAGCAACGACTCCTGATAAAAAAGCCTCTGACAAATCTGCGGCTAAACCCGAAGTTTCCCCTAGTCCCAAGGCGGCTACTGAATCCCCCTCTCCTGAAGTGAGTCCGTCTCCTTCTCCATCGCCTGAAGCTAAGGAAGATTTGCCGAAGGGAGCCTATAAAGCAAAGGTTACTTGGTCGGGAGGGCTGAGTTTACGGTCTAATCCTAGTAAGGACTCGGAGCGGGTCAGTGGGGTGGACTATGATCAGGAGTTGATTATTCTCGAAACCAGTGCGGATGGGGTTTGGGCAAAGGTGCGATCGGTAGATGGAGGACAGGAAGGCTGGGTTAAGGTGGGAAATTTTAAAAAAACGGAGTGATATATTAATTTTTGGCTTTGGGATAATTTAAGTTTCGGTGTCTAATAATTTTTCTAAGAGTTGCTGTTCTTACTGGGGACGTTTGAATAAAATTCGGCGATCGCGTTTTACTCATCACCCAATTGGGCTAGGGAAAAGCGTTTCCTATCTCTATTTTCTTCATTGTTTAAAAGCGATCGCGTCTAAATAATCCGTTATCCTAGAAAGCATAAAGAGACAAGCGGCTAACTTCTCCTCATCTATTCACAAATCCAACGAAAGCTTAACCTATGCCGAACCCTACCGTTGAAATTAAGCTAGAAGATATTTTAGTCAGTATCCAGAAAGACCTTAAGGATATTCGAGACGACTTAACCGACCTCAAAGTATCCCAGGTAGAAATCAAGGGAGAGATTAAAGCTCTTGATGAAAAACTTTCAGGACAAGTTAAAGCTCTTGATGAAAAATTTTCAGGACAAGTTAAAACGCTTGATGAAAAACTCTCAGGACAGGTTAAAACCCTTGACGAGAAAGTAACAGGTATCGGTAAACGTCTGGAAAATCAAGAATTTCTCAATAGAGGTATTCTAGCGGCTCTGATTGTGGCTCTGATCGCGGGTGCGGCTAAACTTTTTGGTTGGCTTCCGATTTCTTAATCTGCGATCGCTCTCCAATTCTTCCCCATTTTAAAAAGCGATCGCCATCTATCATTCTCCCCCCTTTTTAAGGGGGGCTGGGGGGGATCAAAGCCATAGGAATTAATCATGCAACACCTCAACGACAGCGACTTTCATCTACCCTACGATCGCGCCCTCATCCCCAGAGCCAAAGAACTGCGAAAAAACATGACTGCCGCCGAAAGAAAACTGTGGCATCAATATCTCAGAACTTTTGAATGTAGAGTCTTCCGACAAAGACCGATTGATCACTTTATTGTTGATTTTTATTGTCCAACGCTTAAACTCGTGATTGAAATAGATGGGGACAGTCACTATACTGAACAGGGCCAAGATTATGCTCAAGAAAGAAGTCAAAGATTAGTCAGCTATGGGCTTAAGGTTATCCGATTTACCAATCAGCAAGTGTTAGAAAATTTTGAGAGTGTTTGTGAGGCGATTGGAGGTTTGATCCCCCCCAGCCCCCCTTAAAAAGTGGGGAGAATTATTGTTTAGTGCCAATGCCATCGCAGAGGTGTCTGTCGCTTTCGCTGACCTTGGGATTATTGGTTAAATAACCGCGTACCCAATCACAACTCTTCGCCATTAAAGAATCTAAATTTAAATCCCACAGTTTGATTGTGTTGTCAGCACTGGCACTGGCTAAGGTCTGACTGTCGGGACTGAAACTCACGCTATAGACAAAATCTTCATGTCCCGTGAGGGTGAGGAGTTCTTCCCCTGTCTCTACCTTCCACAGTTTAATTGTGCTGTCCTCACTGGTACTGGCTAAGGTCTGACCGTCGGGACTAAAACTCACGCTCTTGATAGGACTGTCATGTCTCGTGAGGGTGAGGAGTTCTTCCCCTGTCTCTACCTTCCACAGTTTGATTGTGTTGTCGGCACTGGCACTGGCTAAGGTCTGACCGTCGGGACTAAAACTCACGCTATTGACACTATTTTCATGTCCCGTGAGGGTGAGGAGTTCTTCTCCTGTCTCCACATTCCACAGTTTAATTGTTCTGTCATCACTAGCACTAGCTAAGGTCTGACTGTCGGGACTAAAACTCACACCATTAACAAGACTGTCATGTCCCGTGAGGGTGAGGGGTTCTTCCCCCGTCTCTACCTTCCACAGTTTGATCGTCTCGTCTTCACTGACGCTGGCTAAGGTCTGACTGTCGGGACTAAAACTCACAGTATTGACAGGAATACGATGTCCCGTGAGGGTGAGGGTGAGGAGTTCTTCCCCTGTCTCTACTTTCCACAGTTTGATTGTTCTGTTATTACCGACACTGGCTAAGGTCTGACTGTCGGGACTAAAACTCACGCTCAAGACAGGGCAGTCCTGTCCCGTGAGGGTGAAGCGTTCTTCCCCTGTCTCTACCTTCCACAGTTTGATTGTGTTGTCCGAACTGCCACTAGCGAGGGTCTTGCCGTCGGGACTAAAACCCACGCTATTGACATGATATCTATGTCCCGTGAGGGTGAGGGTACCCGTCTCTACTTTCCACAGTTTGATTGTTCTATCCTCACTAGCACTGGCTAAGGTCTGACCGTCGAGACTAAAAATTACGCTATAGACACTATTTTCATGTCCCGTGAGTGTGAGGAGTTCTTCCCCCGTCTCTACTTTCCACAGTTTGATTGTGCTATCATTACTGGCACTGGCTAAGGTCTGACCGTCGGGGCTAAAACTCACGCTATAGACAAAATCTTCATGTCCCTTGAGTGTGAGGAGTTCTTCCCCTGTCTCTACCTTCCACAGTTTGATTGTCTTGTCCGCACTAGCACTAGCTAAGGTCTGACCGTCGGGACTAAAACTCACGCTAGCAACACCAGCTTCTCCCGTGAGGGTAAGGAATTCTTTCCCCGTCTCTACCTTCCATAGTTTGATTGTGCCGTCGCCACTGCCACTAGCTAAGGTCTGACCGTCGGGGCTAAAACTCACGCTATAGACAAAATCTTCATGTCCCTTGAGTGTGAGGAGTTCTTCCCCTGTCTCTACCTTCCACAGTTTGATTGTCTTGTCCGCACTAGCACTAGCTACGGTCTGACCGTCGGGACTAAAACTCACGCTAAAACCACCATCTTCTCCCGTGAGGGTGAGAAGTTCTTCCCTCGTCTCTACCTTCCATAGTTTGATTGTGCTGTCGTTACTGGCACTAGCTACGGTCTGACCGTCGGGACTAAAACTCACGCTACGGACAGAACTATCATGTCCCGTGAGGGTGAGGAGTTCTTTCCCCGTCTCTACCTTCCACAGTTTGATTGTCTTGTCCGCACTAGCACTAGCTACGGTCTGACCGTCGGGACTAAAACTCACGCTCAAAACAGCATTTTCATGTCCTACTAACCGATTGCGTTCCATTCCTTGAGTTAGAGATTTATGCAAGGCTGAAACCACTGCCAAATCCTTGGCGTTGTGTTCCTGGAGAATTTTTCCCGCCTTAATCGCTTCAATTAAGGCATTGAAGGAACGATCTGGTTTAAAGATAGACAAAGCATAACGCCCCAGAGAATTAGCCAAACTCAGATCAGATTCAATTTCCCGTTGTTTACGTTTGGCTTCAGCTTTTTTGCGTCGTTGATGCTCTTTCCAACTTTCTTTAATAAAATCAGCCGTTACATCCCCGTAATAAGCCCTTAAAGCCTCCTCTGATTTAGTCACCAATTTTGCCCGTAATACCTCTTTTACTTGCATCAACTTAGGGCCAGTCCAAAGCTCACTAATTGTTTTTTTCTCATCCGCTTTATCTTTTTTCCAGGATTGAGCCGCTTCTTTTAATTGTCTCTCTAAAATCAGTTCCTTTTCATATTTAGTAATCCAGTCCTGTAACGTTTGCCATGATCCAATTAAAGCTTCATGGGCAATTTCTACCATGCCTTCCTGACGACCAGCAACTAAGAGACGATGTTTTTTAACTAATTCATCAACAACTTTTCCTGTTTCTCCTGTAAATTTAGACTTACTTTCTCGTTTGCTAACTCTCGTCCCATCCGCCGTAATAGTAACTAACTGAATAAAAATATCTTCAACTAGTTTTCCTTGCTCCTTAGCTTTAAAATCTTGATAAATTTTTTCGGCCTGTTGTTGCAAAGCTCCCCCAACTTTCCCCAAACCTTCATAGGTTTCTTTATTCAGTAGCTTATCCGATAAATCATCCTTCTGCCACAATAAATCTAAGGTATATTGCAACAAAGGTAAAGATCGAGCTTCTCCCCGAAAATCATTAATAATTTCTTCGATCAAATCTAGATCAACATGCACCCCATGAGTCGCCGCAGGATTTTTAATGACTAACTTCAATTCTCGATCCGTCATTGGAGTAATATAACTAAAAGGCTTTTTCTCATCGCTGTTTATTATATTTACAAAATCAGGAAACTCTTGCATAAAAGAGTCTAAAAAGTCAATCCTCATAGTCAAGATTACCTTAACCAATTTATTGTCAGACCTTCTGAGATAACTAATTAAATTACCCAAAGACTGAATAAATAAAAACCTCTCCTCAGCTTCAGTTCTCGTCAAAATTTCTTCAAACTGATCAATGACAATTAACCAATAAGATTCTGGATTTGTCTTCAGTGTTGTGACAACTTTTTCTAGATATTCTACCGCAGTCTGTTTATAATTTTCTTGATTTTTATCAGGTTTTGCTACTATTTCTTCACCAGTTTCTTCAGAATAATTAAAATCGGAAAACTTAGGATGAAAAGAGAAAAAAGGATTTTTGTTAGGAACTAGGCTAAAGCTAACAAAATTACTTTTGTAATTAGCAGATAATTTGGGGATTAAGCCCGCCTGAACCACTGAAGATTTCCCACTACCCGAAGCCCCTAAGAGAAAAATTAGACAATCTTTTTCTAATTCTTTCGATAAACTATTAATTAAGTTTTTTCGTCCATAGAAAACCTTGGCGTTACTGGCTGTAAACGGGGCTAATCCTAGATAGGGCGAAATTTAATTGAGAGTTGCACTAAGTTTTTCCTCTTCAGGATCATCCCCAAAAAAGATATTCGTTTAGGTATTATGATCGCCATGCTGAACTCCCTTAAAGGTATTCATTTGGACGTTATTATCACCCTGCTGAACCCCTTGACTATACTTAAAGTCTATGGTGTTTTGATTATCTGTTAGGTTTTCCATTGTCTAAAATCTCCTTAATCAAACAAGGTGTAAATCTCAGCTAAATTTTTAATTAAAAGTATTTGTTTGTGTACTATAATCGCCGAGTTGAACTCCTTGCGCACCTCGTAAATCATACTTTCCAGTGGAAGCACCTTCAGGGTCTTCTTGTTTCATTATTGTTTGGGCCGCCTTTACAATTGCATCATCTTGAGCAATCCCAGCTTCGGTAATCTTCGTTTTTAGTAAACCTTCTGCTTGTTTAATATCTTCAGGTTTAGCATCAATCATTGCTTGGGCTAAAGCATCCTTTTCAAACTTTTTCTTAAGCAAAGTCTTCAATCCCTCATAGGCATCCTTAACCGCTACAGTTGCCGTATCCTTCGCCGCCGCAGTCGCGCCAGCAATCAACGCCGCTAAAATAATTTCCATTCGATTTTACTCCTAATGCTTAGTTTTCATTAATCTACGAGATTTGGAGTTCATCATAATACAACACGTCTCTCTTGAAAAGTGTTAAATGTCAAGAAAATTCCACAATTTCCTTAAACAAACCTCAAAACGCGATCGCTGACTATTCAAAACCTCTGTGTTAAAATGAAACCTAAATTAATTGCAATAAAAAAATGACAAAATATATCCCCCTTACCGAAGCAAACCAAAGCCTTCTAGATCTTGCCAAAGACATCACAGAAGAACCTCTAATCATTACCCAAGAAGGTCAACCCATAATGACAGCCATGAGCTATCAAAAATTTGAATCCTTAATGGAAACCCTAGATATTCTTGCTGATCAAACCTTTAGTCAAAAATTAAAAGAAAGTATCGAGCAGGTTAAACGCGGCGAAACCGTCTCTTGGGAAACAGCAAATTGCATTGTGATGACAGACCAAATTTTGTAGGGACATAATATATTATGTCCTTATCCTGTAAGAATTTAACGACAAAGTGCTGTATTGTGAGAAACAGCAAAAGAAAAATTACGAATATAAGTCAAGAATACTTCATTAAATTAACTGCTATTTTTCTATAATTACCAATTTTTTATTATGTCTCACCTTAATTTTGATACCGAAAATAATCAACGTAAATCCTTTGAACTCCCAGGCGCGAAACCCCACTACAACCCCGATCGCCCTGGACAAGTGAATCATATCTTTTTAGACCTAAAACTCGATATCCCCAACAAATCTTTCCAAGGAATTTGTAAAATCACCCTCACCCCTATTCGGAATGACATTAAAGAATTAACCCTAGATGCCATGAACTTAGGCATTAAATCTGTATTAATAAAAAATATTAGTCAACCCTTTGATTATGACGGTGAAAAATTAATTATTCATCTACTCCAAAAACTACCAGAAGCAAAAACAGAAATCGAAATCCATTATCAAGTTAATCAACCGCAAAGAGGACTTTATTTTATTGAACCCGACGAACATTATCCCCATAAACCCGTACAAGTTTGGACGCAAGGAGAAGATGAAGACTCTCGTTTTTGGTTTCCCTGTTTTGACTACCCAGGACAACTCGCCACCTCCGAAATTAGGGTACAAATTCCTAAACCCTTGATCGCCGTTTCTAATGGAGAATTAATTCAATTAGAAGATAAAGGAACGGAACAAATTTATCATTGGTCACAAAAACAAATCCATCCCACTTATTTAATGACTCTCGCGGTGGGAAATTTTGCCGAATTAACCGATCATTATCAGAATATTCCTGTTACTTATTATGTGGAAAAAGGACGAGAAGCTGATGGATTGAGGAGCATGGGAAAAACCCCTAAAATGATTGAATTTTTCGCAGAAACCTTTGGCTATCCCTATCCTTTCCCAAAATATGCTCAGGTTTGTGTGGATGATTTTATCTTTGGAGGAATGGAAAATACTTCGACGACGTTATTAACCGATCGCTGTTTATTAGACGAACGAGCGGCCTTAGATAATCGCAACACAGAAAGCCTCGTTGCCCACGAATTAGCCCATCAATGGTTTGGCGATTTGGTCGTCATTAAACATTGGTCACACGCCTGGATCAAAGAAGGTATGGCTTCCTATTCTGAAGTTTTATGGACAGCAATGGAATATGGTTCCTCAGATGCGGTCTACTATATGTTAGGAGAGGCGCGAAACTATTTAGAGGAAGATTCCTCCCGTTATCGTCGTCCTATTGTTACGAATATCTATCGGGAAGCGATCGAATTATATGATCGTCATTTATACGAAAAAGGAGCCTGTGTTTATCACATGATCCGCAGTATTTTGGGTGAACAATTATTTACGAAAGCCATTCATACCTTTGTCCAAGATAATGCCCATAAAACCGTTGAAACCATTGATTTATTAAGGGCGATAGAAAAATCAACGGGCTTTAATTTATTATGGTTATTTGATCAATATGTTTTTCGGGGCGGGCATCCTGAATATAAGATTTCCTATAGTTGGGATCAGGATAATCATTTAGCCAAATTAACCGTGATTCAAACCCAGGTTAAAGAAGACGAAAAAAGTGATTTCAAGAATTTATTTGACCTCAAAATTCCCATTGCTTTTAATTATTTACAAGCAGGTCAAGTTCAATCTAAAATCTTTAATCTACGCATCCACGAACGGGAACAAAGCTTTTATCTTCCCCTCGAAGTTAAGCCCGATTTTATCAGTTTTGATGCCGAAAATTATTTCCTCAAAACCGTTGAGCTAGATTATCCTGTTACCGAATTAAAAGCCCAGTTGAAACACGATCGCGACCCTGTTTCTCGTATTTATGCCGCGATCGCGTTGGCCAAAAAAGGCGGCTTAGAAGTGGTGGAAGCTTTGAAAGAAAGTTTAACCCAAGATCCTTTTTGGGGAGTGCGGGTAGAAGTGGCGGATCAGTTGGCCAATATTAAACTAGACCAGGCGGGGGATGCCCTGATTGCGGGACTCAGTAACGAAAATCCGAAGGTTCGTCGTGCCATTATTAGTAGCTTGAGCAAGATGAAAACCCAAGCCAGTTATGACACCCTCAAGCAGTGCCTAGAAACGGGCGAAACGAGTTACTATGCAGAGGCGGCGGCGGCATCGGGATTGGGTTCACTCATTTCAGGCAATCTCAAATACGAGGAAGAAGACGCGATCGCCTTATTAAAAACTGTTTTAGAAGAGCGATCGGGCTGGAATGAAGTGGTTCGCTGTGGTGCGATCAATGGTTTGAGCCAACTCAAAACTTCTGGAACTGCGGTGGATATTATCCTGTCCTATACGGCTCTCGGTGTTCCCCAACCCTTACGATTAGGGGCTATTCGCGCACTCGGAGGAGTCTCTACGGGTCAAACGCCTGATAAATTGACCGAAATTTTAGACCGTTTAGCCGCGATCGCCCAGGAATCCTTCTTTTTAACCCAGGTCGCTGTTGCCAATGCTCTCGGTCAAATGGAAACCTCCAAAGCGATTAATATTTTGCAATCCCTGGCGGATCAAACCCCCGATGGTCGAGTGCGTCGTTTGGCAGAAGAAGCGATCGCCAAAGTCCAGAAAAATCTCGGTTCCGATAAGGCGGTCAAGGAATTACGAGAAGAAATCGATCAAATCAAGCAGGAAAATCAAGACCTCAAGAGTCGTTTGGCTAAACTCGAAGCTCAGACTCGCTGATCCCAGAGCTAAAACGTCAGTTCGTCAAAAATAGTATCCACAGGTTGGGAACCCGCAATTTTCAACTCAAACGTTATTCAATCGGAGTCAAAATGACTTCCAGATTTTTGCTGACATTAATCATACTATTTTCAGGAAAAGCTTGCCAATTCCCTTGAAATAGCGGTTCCGAAGCAATAATCACCCCATCCGAATAGCGAGAATCATTTTCCAGCCAATACAGACTAGGCACGGGTTTCCGATTAGCATAACGAGAAGCAATTAATTGTTTGCCATCACTAATAATAATATTCGCTGAAAAATAGGTGTGTAGTGATTTCGCTAATTGAGTTAATTTAATGAGCGTATTTTTTAAAGCGGTTGTTAGGCTAATCTCTGGATTGGTTTGTAACTCATTAATTAAAAGAGCAAAAATATGTTCAGAATCCGTTGTTCCATGAATGAATTGATAGCTTTCATCACTTAATAAATTACGAATCGGACGATAAAGAGTTTTCCGAAAATGGTTAATAAATCCGTTATGAATAAATAATAATTTTTCCTGGGTAAAAGGTTGACAATTACCTAAATCGACAGCAAGGGGCGGTGTCGCACTCCGAACATAACTGAGAATACAATCCGATTCGGCATAACGACTGAGATGGGGCAGATTAATATCGCTCCAGATAGGTAAAATATTTTTATAAAGATAGGGCGCAACTTCTTTTTTTGCATCATACCAACCGACTCCAAACCCGTCTGCATTTAAAATTCCTGCTGTCATTTCCTGAGGTTGATAACTCTGGACAATCAAGGAATGTTCTGGTTTATATAATAAGTCTTCTAATTGAACTGTTTTTCCTAAATATCCTAACAAACGACACATAAGCAGTGCTTTTATCTAGTTATGGAGTGATTTTTACTTATACAGGCAAGGGGCTTAAGCCCCTTGTTACAAGACTTTCAGCAAAATGATGATGCAATCTAAATTTGTGACAGCTTAGGAAATAATTGTCCATTATCCATTGAAAACCGCGATCGCTGACGATAATCGGGACTAAGCCTTGGGGGGAGAAGGAATTTCTGCCGTTTTCAGGACACTTTTTTCATTAAAAACCCGAATTAATGTGCCACTTTTCGGTAAATTATTGCGGCTTAGTACCATTTCGTTACCCTTAATAAAGCTCAGATTCATTTCTTTCACCAGATCTAAAAAGCTCTTGACGGGGGCTAAATCACAGGTCTTTTTGTCGGAAGCAACAGTTTGATACTGAGTCGGAATCATGACTCTAGGATTCAGGGTCAACATGGCTTGCTTGGCTTCTTCGGGAGTATAGGTTTTCGGGCCACCACCAACGGGAATGAGGGCCAGATCAGGAGTTCCCAACAGAATTTTCGCTTCATCGGAAATCGGGGAAGCCGCTCCTCCCATGTGAACCACCCGAATACCGCCCTGAGTCCAACGCCAGGCGACATTTGTGCCAAAACGGTTTCCACTAACGCGATCGTGAGGAGAAGGCACCCCTTGGATTTTTAGTCCATTAATTTCATAAACCCCTGGCTCAAACAAAACTTTAGGATTACCAGGTAAACCTTCTGCCGCTCCTTCGTCCCAAAGTTGACTACTAATTAGCACTAAATCTGCTTTGACCTTGGGTAAGCGATAACCCGCCGTACAGCCCAACGTCCGAAAGGGATTGACCAAAATTTTCATGCCGCTACCCGAAAAAAGAAAAGCACTATGGCCTAACCATTGCACCGATAGGGATTGATTAGCGGATTGGGCAAGGGTTGCACGAAAGGCAGATGTTCCCATTGTTCCCAGGGTGGCCAGTACACTTGCTCCTGTGTAGCGAATTAAATCTCTTCGTTTCATCGGCTTTTTTTTAGGATAACCCCTTTAATTTTTCCACAATTCTACGATAATACAGAATAGTTACGCTTACTGAGGACGAAATAACGGATGACTGAGAGCCTGTTTTCTGTAAAAAATTTATCCGTTGCCTATCCCCATAGCGACAGTTGGGCGGTGAATAATGTTTCTTTTTCGCTGGATCGGGGAGAAAAGTTGGGTTTGGTGGGGGAATCGGGCTGTGGAAAAACGACCCTTGGGCGGATGATTATGCGGTTATTGCCAGCCGAGTCTCGCCATCAGGGACAGATTTTGTTTGAAGGTAAGTCAGTTTTGGATCTGAATAATTCAGAACTTAGACAATTTCGGGGAGAGGTGGTTGCTCTGGTTTTTCAAGATCCCATGACTCGCCTTGATCCTTTGATGACCATTGGCGATCATTGTTTAGAAACTTTAAGGGCGCATCAACCCCAATTATCCCGTGCTGAAGCTAAAGTCCTGGTTTTGCAAACCCTGGAACGGGTGAAAATTACGGGCGATCGCTGGAGTCAGTATCCCCATGAATTTAGTGGTGGGATGCGTCAACGGGTAGCGATGGCTTTGGCGTTGTTATTAAAACCGAAAATGATTGTAGCCGATGAACCGACGACCAGTTTAGATGTGACGGTGGCAGCAGAAATTTTACAGGAATTAACTCGTCTTTGCGCGGAAGATGATATGGGTTTAATTCTGATTTCCCATGATTTGGCGATGGTGGGGGAATATTGCGATCGCCTGGCGGTCATGAATCAGGGGGAAATTGTAGAAATGGGTGAAATTAATTCGATTTTGTATCATCCTCAACATGAATATACCCAATCTTTATTGGAAGCGGCCTTGCATATTCACCATCAAAATGAGCCGATAGAATTAACAGAAAGAAATAGCGAAATTAAGCCCTTATTGAAAATTAGTAACCTCAAACAATATTTTAGTTTGGAAGGTAATTTAATTCAGCAATTGTTTACCAAAGAAAAGAAATTTATCAAGGCCGTTGATGACATTAATTTTGAAATTTATGCAGGAGAAAATTTAGGCTTAGTCGGAGAATCGGGCTGTGGCAAAAGTACCCTTTCTCGAACAATTTTGCAATTACTCAAACCGACTTCTGGGCAGGTTGAATTTGGAGGAATTGATCTGAGTCAATTATCCGAATCAGAAATGCGTGTTCAACGTCGTCAGATTCAAATGATTTTTCAAGATCCCCACGCTTGTCTTAACCCGATGATGACCATTGGCCAAAGCATTGCTGATCCCCTATTTATTCATCAATTGGCCACACCCGCAGAAGCCGAAGAACAAGTTAAAGCCATGCTAGAACGGGTCAGATTAACGCCTGTAGAAGATTATTATGATCGTTATCCCAAGGATTTATCGGGGGGACAACAGCAACGGGTGGCGATCGCACGGGCATTAATTACTAAACCCAAATTGGTGATTTGTGATGAACCCGTCAGTATGTTGGATGCCAGTGTGCAAAGTCAAGTTTTAGAACTGATGTTAGAGTTGAAATCGGTTTTTAATTTGACCTATTTATTTATTACCCATGATCTGTGGGTGTCTCGTTTCTTTTGTGACAGAATTGCCGTAATGAATAAAGGAAAAATTGTCGAAATTGGTGACACCGAAAGCATTTTTACTAATCCTCAAAACGAATATACAAAAAAACTACTAAAAGCTGCCCCTTTACTAGCTAAAGTTGCTTAAATAACAGCTTGTCGTTATACTACGTTAATAAGCTTGTCCATACTTTTTGGAAAAGCCTAAATTTTTCTTCGGAACTTCAATAATTAAATTCTTATATCTGCACTCTACCAAATAAGAAAGTACCATCAATCATTAAACGCGATCGCATGAATTCACCGTCCAATTTGTCCCCTACTGTTTCCCGTCGCACAGCCTTAAAACTTCTCGGTGTTGGTTCCGTTGGCGGAGCCTTGGGATATTCCCGCTTCAGTAAACCCCAGCCAAATGTTTATCAATTAGATAAAATTATTCTTCCTAAACTATTAAATGAATCCAAATCGGTGGCGATCGTGGGAGCAGGTTTAGCGGGGTTAGCCTGTGCCTATGAACTCAGTCAACGGGGTTTTGCGGTCACGTTATTGGAAAAATCTCCCAACTTAGGCGGCAAAATTGCCAATTGGAAAATCCAAGTGGGAGATGAAGAATTTTTGATGGAACACGGTTTTCATGGCTTTTTTCCGCAATATTATAATCTCAAAAGTTTAGTTAAAGAATTAGCCATTACTGATAACTTTAAATCCTTGGGTTTCTATTCCCTGGTTTTTCGGAATAATACCTATCAGCCCGAAGTTTTTCGCCCTAGTCATTCTGCTTTTCCTTGGAATATTGTCGATTTAACCATTTCTTCCCCTAATCGTTTACGCTGGGGGATTAATCTCACTAAAATCTCCCATTTACAGGTATTTCGAGCGATTACAGGCTTTCAAATCCCTAAAAGTTATAATGAACTGGATAATATTTCCGTTACCGAATGGGTTTCTAGGGGCTTTCCCCAGGGTTTATACGACCTTTATTTTCTCCCCTTTGCTAAATCTAGTCTCAATGCGCCTGATATTTTAAGTGCGGGAGAATTGATGCAATTTTTTCATTTTTACTTCTTTGGAAATCCTGAAGGGTTAGCTTTTAACGGAACAAAAGATGACATGGTAACAAGCATTGTCAAACCCATGATTGCGGCCATTGAAGCCAACGGTGGAAAGATTATTACCGAAGCAACGGTCAGTCAAATTGAATGTGAACAAAATCAGATCAAGTCCTTAAGTTATCAACAGGGAAATGCCCAAACCAACGTTCCTTTTTGGGTAACAGAGAATTCGTTAATCAGTGATGAAAAGAATCATTATTACGGCGCAGGCGATCGCGTTTTTCTAGCGTCAGAAAATCAAAAAGAAGCAGTTTCTCTGACTTGCACTCATCAAGGTTGTACCGTCGCTAAACAAGCTGATGGAAAATTACATTGTCCCTGTCATGGAGCCATTTATGATGCCGAAGGTCGAGTGATTTCAGGCCCGCTAAACGCAATTTATCCCGTTATAAAGTGGCTCAATCCCAACCCGATCAAGTTCAACTTGTGGCGGCTAATCCTGAATCTTCTGCTAAACCCGTGACCCTCAAAGCGGATTATTATGTGTTAGCAACTGATGTGCCTGGAACCCAACATTTATTTAACCTAATGACGGGAGAAGTTGACCCAATTCTGAAAGAAAATGTGAGTAAATTGGCGATCGCCGATCCCTTTGCGGTTGCCAGATTTTGGTTTGACAAAGATTTTGACTGGGAACACAGTAATTTTGCCTCTCTTTCGGGTTATGCCTTGACCGATAGTATTACCCTTTATCACCGCATTCAACAGCAATTTATCGACTGGTCAGAACGCACAGGAGGCAGTGTGGTGGAGTTACACGCCTATTGCTATAAAGAAAAGGAATTTCCGACCCAAGAAGTTTTATTATCGACTTTTGAGCAAGAATTATACGAAATTGTCCCTAGTTTAGCCTCTGCAACCCTGCTCCATCGTGAGTTAGTGAATCAAAAGAATTTTTCAGGTTATCCGCCCAATAGTTACCAAGACCGACCTACAACGCAAACAACAATGAGTAATCTTCTTTTTGCGGGAGATTGGGTAAAAATGCCGTTTCCCTGTGGTTTAATGGAGCGGGCGGTGAGTAGTGGACTTTTAGCGGCCAATGGGATTTGTCATCAAGAAAGTTTACAGCGTCGCGATTTGTTAACGGTTATGCCAGAGGGCGTTTTACAAATTTAAAGTTTTGATAAAAGTCTAAATCAGTTAAAGATCTAAAAGCGGTAGAATAGAAAAAAGTTATGGCTATTCACATGACGAACTCTACTGAATCTATCCCAATTTCTCCTCCAAAACTTTCTGCTGAAGCCTTGGCGATCGCTCGATTGAAAGATGAAGATGATCCGAGTCAATGGATTACCCTTGTTAAAGCAGGTGAAGACATTGATATTGAAGAGGATTTAGAGTATTTAAAAAAACGTGGCTACAAAATCTAGATATCAAGCTTAAATTAATTTTAGTATGAATGTTTTAAAAGTCAAAGTAGATGAAAAAGTTAGTAATGTTCATTTTACGGAGGAAACGATTTGTGTTGATTTGATGGATGGTCGGACTATTACGGTTCCGTTGGTTTGGTATCCTCGATTATTGAATGCAACAACCGAGCAACGTTCTCAATGGGAAGTTTGTGGTGGTGGTTTTGGAATTCATTGGGAGGGGATTGATGAAGATTTGAGTACGGAAGGATTGTTAAGAGGTGCGCCTGCTCCATCTTCACAATTTAAATAAATTTTTGTTTTTGGAGACTATCAATGAATTCTATTAATGATGAACATTTTAAGACAATAAGAAAAGCAATTGAAAATAATAAATTGGCGGTTTTTATTGGTTCTGGTGTTTCTTTTGATTCTAAATTACCATCATGGAGTGATCTGATCAAAGAGATGAAGAGTTCTTTAGAAGTAAAAAGGGAAGAAAACTTTTTAAAAATTGCAGAACATTATTATATTCAATATGGACAACATACTTATTTTAATAAAATAAATGATTTTTTTCCTGCAAACTCTCAACCAAATAAACTTCATGATTTCATATTATCTCTCAAGCCTCAACATCTAATCACAACTAATTGGGATGATTTACTTGAAAAAGCTATCAACAAGAGATGTGATATGTATTTTAAAGTGGCGACAGATCATGAATTAGCATCATCTCCAAGCTCTCAACTCTTGATCAAAATGCATGGAGATCTATTTCATAGAAACATTGTTTTTAAAGAGTCTGATTACTTATCATATTCTGACAATTTTCCCTTGATAGAAAATTTTGTAAAGAGTTTATTCTCTACGCATATCGTACTTTTTATTGGATATAGTATCAGTGATTATAATTTAAATCAAATTATAAGTTGGATTAAAAATAGAACAGAAGATGCACCCCCATCTTTTACTATATTAACTGATGATAAAATTACATTATCGGAACATAATTATCTTAAGAGTAAAGGAATATATCCTATATTAACTGACGAAAATAAAATAGAAATAGAAGGAGAAAATTTATCAGAAAAAAGCAAAAAAATTGCAAAAATTTTAGAGCAAATAGTTAACCCTAAAACCAGAAGTGTTGAACGTTGAAAAAATTCCAAGAAAATCGAGTATTATAGATAGCATAAAAAGCTAAAGTAAGAATAAACAAGGAGTTAAAGCTATGTCAATAAAATTTCCCAAACTGATCAAAGAAATTCTGAAGCCATTGCCCAAAAATGATTATCCCGTCCTAAATACATTTTTATTTGTGTCGTGTTGGATAGGATTTGCATTAGATAAAAGTCTAGTGAGCATGAGAGACTTATGTACGAGGATGAATCTCCAAGGAATAAATGTACAACTATCGACATTTTCCAAGGCGAGTAAGATTAGAGAAATAGGAGTATTTAAGAAAATTATTGCTGACCTAAACAAAAGATTGTCAATTAAAAAAGGAGTAGAAAAAGCAAGAGCCTTATTTCCAATTGATTCAACAGTAATCACGTTAACAAGTAAACTATTATGGAAAGAAAAATGGCATCAAGTAAAATTATTTTGTGGACTAAATAGCATAACAAGCGAAGTGGGAGGAATAGTGATCAATTTTGGTCAAGGCCATGACTCTAAAGAAGGAAAAAAGACGATAGAATCAATTCCAGAAAACTCAGTAGGAGTAATGGATAGAGGATTTTCATCAATTAAAAGAATTGAAGAATTATTGGGAAATAAAGAGAAGCATTTTGTGTTAAGAATAAAAAACAATGTAACCCTAGAAATGTTAGAAAATGGAAAGTGTAAAGTTGGGAAAGAAGGTGCAATAGAAGTGAGAGTGGTAATGTTTTGTGACCTAGAAGAAAGAACTGAATTCCGACTAGCAACAGATTTACTATCAGAAGAAGAGGGAGCAGTAAGTA
>CAWEDJ010000072.1:0-11887 GCA_963807635.1 uncultured cyanobacterium | reverse complement strand
TGGCTTTTTTTTGAGAATGAGTCCCCAATTCTTTATCTATTATTTCGACTATTCCTATTTCGTCTATAATTCCTGCTATTATTCCCAAATGGTCTCGATCTTGAACATCTATCTGTATCTCTTTTTCCATTTTTCCTACCTTAACTTCATTTAGATTAAAATAACATTTTTACGATTTAACCTGCTGAATGTGGGTTTTTAACCCCGAAACATTCTAGTTACTTTCCCTTGAATAGATTCTCCTAACCAGGGTGTATTGCGTCCCAAGGTTTTCAGACTCGACCCATCCACTGTCCAATGGGCCGCAGGATCAAACAGTAAATAATGCTCATGGGTTTCCGTTAATCCTAAACATTTAAGGGGATTGATTGCTAAGGCTTGCCAGAGTTCCAAAGCCGTTAAATCTCCCGTTTCCACTAAATGTTGCCAAAGACAGGGTAAAGCTAACTCCAATCCAATGCTTCCTGGGGGGATTCGGCAAAGGCTAGGGTTTTTTCTTCGTAGGTGTAAGCTCGATGATCCACCGCGATCGCGTCAAGGATTCCTGTTTTAACGCTTTGAATCAGGGCTAAACGGTCGGGTTCATTTCCCAAGGGTGGATTCAGATGAAAATTGGGATTATAACTACCGACTTTTTCCGTATTCAGTAATAGGTGCATCCAGGAAACACTGGCGGTAATCGGTAAATTGCGGGATTTAGCCTCAGCGATTAATTCAACTCCCCGTGCGGTAGAAATTCGCATTAAATGAACAGGGGTTTGGGTCGCGCTCACCATTTCCAGAATAGACGCGATCGCAGAGGATTCGGACATCACAGGATCACCAGGCAAACCAAAACGAATAGAAGCAGACCCTTCTCGCATCACGCCATTACCGCGTAGGGTCAAATTCACGGGAAACAGGGCAACGGGTTTGTTGAGGGGTTGTAGATATTCCAAGGCTCGTTGTAATAAACCTTCCTGGCGTAGAGGTTTCGCATCCGTAAAACCGATAATTTCCGTCTCGGCTAATTCAGCTAATTCGGTTAACTGTTCTCCTTTTCCGTCCAAGGTTAAATTTCCCCAAAAATGAAATTGAGGCGATTGCTTAGGGTCTAAACGGGCTAATTTTTGCTGAATTAACGTTAAAGTCGAAGGATTATCCAAGGAGGGCTGCATATTGGGCAAAATCGCGACCTGACTAAATCCTCCCGCGATCGCTGCCGAGGACAAGCTCTGAAACGTTTCTCGTTCTTCATAGCCAGGTTCACCACTGTAACTGTAAAGATCCACTAAGCCAGGGCGAAAATCAAACCTTGACCATCAATCACCGTTGTTTCGTCGGGAATAGACTCCAAATGGGCTTCAATACCTTGAATTTTATCTCCCCTGAGCCAGACATCTGCTATCCGATCCGTTTGCTGAATGGGGTCTATCACTCGGACTTGTTGCAATACTTGAGATTCATGCTTCACGAAAATGCTTCGAGGATTTCCCCGATCTCCACAAATTTCCCGTTAAAACTCTATCAGAAAAAACTTACTCGATTTTAACTTAGGCGATTTTTTACAATTTTAATATCATCAAGTCCCCCAGAATTGGGGGATTTAGGGGGCTTGATAAACGAATCTGCATTGAGCATAATTTTACGACAAAAACTAGGACGATGTAGGGGCGTTAATCCGTATTTTTGTAGGGCTGTGCGGTGTTTTTGGGTTCCATAACCCTTATTTCTCGCTAAATCGTATTCAGGATAACGGGGAGCAATTCTGAGGATTAGTTCATCTCGCCAGACTTTAGCTAAAATACTAGCCGCCGCGATCGCGGGTGAAATTTGATCCCCTCGAATTAAAGCGGTTTGGGGTAAATCTAAATCGGGAATGCGATCGCGCCCATCGATTAAACAGTGTTGGGGTGAGATAGATAATTTCTGTAAACAGCGTTTCATGGCCAATAAAGACGCTTGCCGAATATTTAATGCCTCAATTTCGGCGATCGTTGCATAGCTAATATGCCAAGCGACTACCTGATTTTTAATCAACGGGAAAAGCGTTTGTCGTTTAGCAGAAGAGAGTTGCTTACTATCTTTTACCCCCAAGGCAATCAATTCAGACAGGGAAGCTATCGGGACAGCGATCGCGGCGGCAACCACTGGCCCAAATAAAGACCCCCTTCCGACCTCATCCACTCCCGCAATCAACGCATCAGGATTATCAGACAGAAATCCATCGAGTTGAGTCGGGTAAAATTGGGAATCAGAGAAAGGGAGTTGAAATTGCACCATCGAATCCATTAGCGTTCCTGGGCAGACGAACGACGACGACGGCGACGAATCACGGGTTGCTCTGAGTCTTCGTTGTCTTCGATCTCCTGGGTTGATTTAACTTCCTGGGCAATACTTTCTGGTACAAACCCTGAAGCCAATTCCATCTCTTGATCCGCATTGAGAAAGTTGGTCACATTATTGGAGTCTTTGGCGATCGCCGTCACCCACTCTTTTTCATTCTCCTTTCCATTACTGCTTACGGAGAAATCATTACCACTCATGGGAAATTCCTTGCGGAGAGACGGAGCCGTTTTTTCAGCAATATCGGGAATAACCTCTGGCTCTCCAAGCGATCGCACGGTCACAATCACCGACTTGGGATCTTGAAACTCTCGGTCTAAACGAACGAGGGGCGATACCCCCATTAGGGCATAAACATCCTGCTCTAGGGGAGTCATTTCCACCGATACCCGCTCCACAGGAATATCTTCCCGACGAATAATTCTTTCGCGACGTTCAGGACGTTCTTCAGGAATTTCTGGAGAAGGTTCTTCAACTTCTTCTTCTGCCTCTACCACCTTACTCAGATTCGGCAGATTGGGTAAAACCTTATGGGGAGTTTCTTCCTTTAAAACCGTTTCTCTGCCCACGACGGCGGCGACGACGACGATTTCCGCCCTCATTTCCCTGCTCCCGATAGTTGGGATGATATAACAAATCCAAATCAGGACTATTTTCAGTCGCATTATAATCCGCCGTATCAACAACAGATTCAGCCACATCCAAGATCGGTTTTTCCATAGCCTTGGGTGAAGGACTAAAACTGGGAGGACTAAAAGTCGTCACATCCAAAGAAACCGAGGTAGTTTCCCCAGGTAACTCTACCAAATGTCCCAAACCACCACAGGTCGGGCAAGGTTTCCCAAACAACTCATAAATATTTTGCCCCTGACGTTTCCGTGTTAACTCAACCAATCCTAATTCGGACAGTTGGGCGATTTGAGGACGCGCTTTATCGGCCTTGATACAACGGCTAAAATGTTCCAATAACTTTAACTGGTCTCGACGGGAATCCATATCGATAAAATCGATAATAATCACCCCACCAATATTTCTGAGCCTCAACTGACGGGCAATTTCCGTTGCCGCTTCACTATTTGTCCACAGTACTGTCTCTCTCGAAGTGGCAGAACGAGTGAAAGAACCAGAGTTAACGTCAACAACAGTTAAAGCTTCCGTCGGTTCGATAATAATATAGCCACCAGAGGGCAAATCT
Source organism: uncultured cyanobacterium (assembly GCA_963807635.1). Taxonomy (GTDB): domain Bacteria; phylum Cyanobacteriota; class Cyanobacteriia; order Cyanobacteriales; family Microcystaceae; genus Snowella. The sequence goes on along the minus strand of CAWEDJ010000072.1, from coordinate 8,367 downwards.
ACACGGGGCTTCAAAGCCTCTCGAATAGCGGCATTCACTCGGAAATAATCGAGAATAGACTGAGATTCCCGATGCTGATCAATTAAAACCCCCGCAGGAACCCGACCTTGCCCCCAACTCATCAAATGCTGCTTGACCCGCTTCATTCCCGATGCGGAATCGGTCACAATACGATTGACATCCGCAGAAAACATATCCCGCAGAACGAGTTGGATAAAATCATCATCCCGATTTAATAGGGCAGGAGCGCGGCTGGAAACCGCCTGTTGTTGGATGGTTTCCCATTGTTTTTGCAGAAATTCCAAATCTTCTATGATGGCTTCTTCCGTTTTACCTTCTGCTTCCGTGCGGATTAATAATCCCATCCCTGGGGGTTTGGTTAAAATGGCGAGGGCGCGGAGACGATTGCGCTCTTCTTCGCTGCGGATGCGGCGGGAAAGATTGACCCCTTTTCCTGAAGGAATGAGAACCAAATAACGACCCGGTAAACTGATATTTCCCGTCAGGCGTGGCCCCTTATTCCCTGTGGGTTCCTTCATTACCTGGACTAACACTTTTTGCTGGGGGGTCAACAGTTCAGTAATGGCTCCAGCCGATTTTTTTAAACGCAGAGGGCCAGATCAGTCACATGGATAAAGCCATTTTTTTCGGCATCGCCAATATTAACAAAGGCGGCATCAATGCCTGGAATAATATTTTCAACTAATCCTAAATAAATATCGCTGACCTGTTGAGTTCCCGTAGAAACGACTAATTCTTGAATTTGGTCTTCCCAGAAAACGGCCGCGATTTGATGTTGCTCGGCAATAATAATTTGTTTTGGCATGAAAGTTCCTCAAGTTTTGATTGTCAACCTAGATACTTTCTTTGAGCAGTATCTTTTGGGTTGGATTAGGGGGAAAAGCTAGGGATGGCAGGAATTTAGATTGTGACAATAACCTTAACTTTTTAGCCGCTTGTCTTCTTTTTAATAGGGAAGAACTAGATTTTGGCTAAAAATTAAAGGATTCTACAATCAAAAAATGACTACGATAAATTGGGAAGTAAACCTTATTTATGCTGAGAACTTGAGCGTTTAGCCTTCTAGCTTCTAACCTTGGCTACCATGTACACATTAAAAAAAGACAAGCTTTTAGGGCTTATTCCCCTAAATGCCCCTGGGTAAGGGAGACTTCAAACCGTTAATTTGTCCGTTTCCCCTCTTTCAAAGGGGGGCTGGGGGGAATTCTTATGACTTGTGTGTACACAGTGGGCAACTTCTGGGGAAAAGTTAAGACTAGTCTGACTCTGGCAAGTCCCCAGTATGGGGATTTAGGAGGCTAAAACTGTTGTTTTCAGTTAAATGGGGTTTAAGACTTTTGGTGTGAATAATAAATTGATATTTTTTAAGGATTTAATGGGTTATATGAACGTCCCAATCTCTCCAAGCAAAATGCTTATCTTACTTGTCCTTAATTTGATCGCTATTTATCTTCCAAAAGTAAAAATTTGTTACGAGATTCATTGAAAGCGGAAGTAATGATTCAACTTAATACTGAATCTGATTAATAGTCGTTAATCTTTCCTTATTTCAATAATTCAGAAGACTTGAATGGTAAATCAGAATTTATAAATCGGGTTTTTATTCCTAGAGGTTGAAGTTATTGTTCTCTGTTTCTGCATCTTTAAAAAAGAATGAAGTTTGATGATAATGATGAATAGAGAGATCCGTGATGGAACGTCTCAGACAATGATTGAGAGCGTAAAAAAATGGTTGCGATTCCAATCCTTTGTTAGGTAGTGTATTTAGGTGCAAGCTTTTGGTGCAAACTAACTGACACAGGGCAAAAAGGGGGAATGTTTGTGTTCCAACGAATCTACCTACACTAGAGTTCTGGCAGTCCTTCACCCAGAGGTGCTTCTCTTCCAATGTATCTAGTGGAGGCTAGTTGATCCAGCAACAATTGTCAAGCTTGAGAATCTACCTGGAGGGTGATTCAGGGGGTTAAAAGTGGTTAATGATATTTCCACTAATAATGAGTGTATCACATGGATTCTCTCAAAGAGAATGGGAGAGACTGGTTTTGATTTGATGGACCCTCTTCCTCAATCAATGCCGATGCAATTCGGGGGCTAGGGGCAGGGTAAACCAAAATTCCGCGCCCTGATTTGGAGAGGCGATTGCGCCTAATTTGGCCACGATGAGCTTCGATAATCTGACGACAAAGATATAAACCCAAGCCTAGTCCCAGGGTTTGGTGGGAATGAGTCCCCCGTTGGTATTGCTCAAAAAGACTGTCTGCTTGGAAGCATCAAGGCCAATTCCGTTGTCTTGGATAGTAAAATAAATTTTTTCGTCCTGTTGTTCTGCTTTAATCCAAATTTCTAAGTCATTCGTATTATATTTCAGGGAATTAGCAATCAAGTTTTCAAAAACTCGCCATAATAAATTGTTATCGGCCCAAACCGCAGGTAAGTCAGGCGAAATTTCTAGGATCAATCTAGCGGAATGTTGATCGAGTAAGGGTTGCCACTCGATCGCGAATTGATGAATAAAATTTTCTAACACGAGGGACTGACAATGAAGAATTACGCCCCCTCTTTCAAATTGTTGGGTTTCGACTAGGGAATTAATCAGTTCTAATTGGCGATCGGAACTTTTGGCGCATCCGCTCAACAATGGAACGAGAAAGGGGGATGGTGTCGGAGTTGGTCTCCTCTGAATTGAGGGAATTTTTTAAAATTAAGGACATTCCCAAAACAGGATTGCGTAAATCATGGGAAACCACGTGAAGATAAACCTGAAGAGCTTGTTCGGTCTTTTTGCGTTCTTGAATTTCGATTTCGAGTTGTTTTTTTTGCTGTCGTATGGTTAATTGATTTTCGATTCTCGCGATCAATTCTTCTGGTTGAAAGGGTTTAATAATATAATCACTTCCCCCTACTTGAAAAGCTCTAATTTTATCTAAAACGTCATCTAAAGCACTAATAAAAATAATGGGAATTTCTTTGGTTAAAGGATCTGCTTTTAACATTTGGCAAACTTCGTAACCATTTAGGTCGGGCATATTAATGTCCAACAAAATCAAATCAGGTTGCATTTGTTGGATCGTATTAATCGCAATTTTTCCATTGATGGCTTTGCGGACTTGATAACCTTTGTCTGAAAGCATGGCCGCTAACAATCGCAGGTTATCCAGGGTGTCATCTACTAGGAGGAGGTTACTTTTTTCAGTCATAACTATTTTTTAGCAAGATGAAGGTTAAGCGATTAATGAATTCCCCGTCGCCGTATTCCTTTACTCAAATAGGCTAAAACAAAAGTAACTAAGGCCGATCATGGATACCCGAAAATAATGGGTTGTTACTAACGCTGTCAGTAAAAATAAAAAACCTAATAACCCATAAATAAGCTGGGTTTGGCGATTGTTTTGATGTTGATTATTAGGCATTTTTAGTAATTGGGAAGAATTAATCAAAGAGTTATAGCGATGTACAATCGTATGAGGTATGGGCAAGGGGCTTAAGCCCCTTGTTAATTGAGCTTTAGTCCTATCTCTCTTGCATTAATATCGCTATAGAGCATTGATCCATAATTAAACCGCAGAAAGTGGTTGTAAGCCCGATCCCACTGGCGCGATCGCCGTTAATTTTAACTCAGGATGATCTCCCATAATTTGCTGTAAATTCCAGCTATTTTTAAGGAGTAAAACAGGTCGATCCCAATTATCTTTTACGGTTAAGGTATTAAAGACTCGTCCTGCTTTTTCGATGGCAGCGCGAACCCCCCGCCACCCAACGAGCGAGACTGTAGCCTAAACCTTCCAGGTCGTTTCAACCCCGTATTCCGACAGCATCCGAAACTGCACTACTTCAAATTGCAATTGTCCAACAGCAGCCAGAATGGGTTCTCGTCTGAATTCATCGAGGGAATACATGATTTGAACGGCTCCTTCTTCCCGTAATTCCTGAATACCTTTTTGAAATTGTTTAAATTTCGAGGGATTGGGATTTTTTAAATAGGAAAATAGTTCGGGGGAAAAACAGGGAATTCCCTCATATTCTAATTTTTGACCGTTATAAATGGTATCGCCGATCGCAAAAACCCCTGGATTATTCAAACCAATCACATCGCCAGGATAGGCTTCTTCGATGGATTCACGGTCTTGGGCAAAGAGTTTTTGGGGACGGGAGAGGCGCACGGTTTTTCCCGTTCGGGCATGGCTGACGACCATATCTTTTTCAAATTTCCCCGTACAAACCCGCACAAAGGCCACGCGATCGCGGTGTTTCGGGTCCATATTAGCCTGAAGTTTAAAAACAAAACCCGTAAATTCAGGATAGGTCGGCTCCAAAATTCCCAAGGATGAATTGCGTCCGCCTGGTTCGAGGGCGTATTTTAAAAAGTTTTCGAGAAATAATTCCACCCCGAAATTACTCATGGCACTACCAAAGAAAACAGGTGTCATTTGTCCCGCATGAACGGCTTCTAAATCCAGTTCTCCGCCTAATTCATGCAGTAATTCCAAATCTTCCTGAAGTTGGGCATAAAGTTCAGGATCTAAGAGTTTTTCAAGACGGGGATCATCCAATCTCATGATCGTTTCTTGGGCAACTTTACTGCCATGATCTCGACGTTCAAAGAGGTGGACTTCTCGTTTTTGTCGGTCAAATACTCCCTTAAAGCGATCGCCCATGCCAATCGGCCAATTCACTGCATAGGTCGGTAATCCTAATTCCTTCTCAATTTCATCCAATAATTCCAAGGCTTCTCGCCCTGGTCGGTCTAGTTTATTAATAAAGGTAAAAATCGGCAGCGATCGCAGACGACAAACTTCAAACAACTTACGGGTCTGGGGTTCTAGTCCTTTGGCTACATCAATCAGCATCACCGCATTATCCGCCGCCGCTAGGGTACGGTAGGTATCTTCACTAAAATCTTGGTGACCAGGGGTATCTAATAAGTTAATCTGAAAATCCTGATATTTGAACTGTAAAACCGTCGAAGTGATGGAAATTCCCCGTTGTTTCTCCATTTCCATCCAATCCGAAGTGGCCTTGCGTTGGGCCTGTCGAGCTTTGACAGCTCCTGCTTGGTGAATGGCTCCCCCGTACAATAATAATTTTTCGGTCAGCGTTGTTTTTCCCGCGTCAGGATGGGAAATAATGGCAAAATTTCGGCGTTGCTGAACCGCGTTTTCGAGTTCGGGTAAGCATTCGGTCGTCATAGCGGGTAATTTTCGTGAAAAAATTGAAGGTTAGGAAAGTTTGTTTAAAAGCAAAATAGTCTTCTATTCTAACGTTTAAGGGTTCACTCTTTGGGGATTGCTTCTTGTTGCGATTATTTGATAAGAGGAATTTTGGGTTTTATGATTGTTAACCCAAGCTACAGATCGGCGATCGTTTTGTCATCTTGTGCTTAAGTGTATTGGCAATCATTTCTCTTTAATTGGAAAGTTTATGTTCAATGGCTGTTAGAGTAGGATGTAAAATGGTAAATTGAATATTTTGCTAAAGCATGATGAGGATTTACACCTGTGATCGTCAAAGAGTTAGAACAGCAACTTCTTGCCCTCAGACCTAGTGAAAAAGTGCAGGTGATCCAGTTACTTGCTCAAAGTCTTGGTAGCAATTGGCAAGGAATTGAAAAAACACCAAGGGTTTGTGGAGGAGAGGCTTGCATTGTGAATACAAGAATTCCTGTTTGGGTGCTGGTGGAAGCTCGCCGTCTTGGATATAGCGATGTTGATTTGTTAACGAGCTATCCAACGATTACGGCTACGGATTTAGCAAATGCTTGGGCATATGCGGCGGCTCATGCGGATGAGATTGATTTGGTGATTGAGCAAAATGAGGCGGCTTAGGGGATGGCACGTTTTTATACGAATGAGCAGTTTCCCTTTCAGGTTGTGGAATTGGTGTTTGTACGAACAATCGTAATTGGGAACAGTTTGCTGCACGGGTTGATGAGGCGGTGAGAGCAGAGGAATCATTGCGGGGGAAGTTGATTCGAGTGGTTCGTCCATCTGTTTAAATTAGCGATCGCTCATATCGCTGTTCTATCAGAGAAGGGGGTAGCAACATAAAGCGGGACAGAATGGGTTGTATTTTAAAAGCAAAGGAAAGCCCAGGTGATTAGTCACAAGGGCTATTATCGTACTCTTAATCGACAAAAATTAGAGTAACGATGAAAATCAATATACGAGAAAGATGGCAAAAAGTCTCGCTGTGCTGGCAAGAAGGTACGAATCTTAGCCGTAGAGCCATTGCCAAAATTCTGGGAATTTCCAAAAGTAGTGTCCAGCGTCATCTGACAACCCAATTCAGGCGGCAAAAATATCCTGAATCTCAGATGTGGGAGACAACGGAAGGGCAGGATTGGTTGAGACTGCTAGTATTTGGAGTTATCTATTGCCTTGGTATCAAAGGTGGGATAGGAGGGGGTAGTCTGTCAGATTTTTTCCATTTGTTGCGGCTAGAGGAGCAGATCGGTTGTTCTCCAAGTGCTATTAGGGCAATGGAAGTGCAGCTAAAAACAAAAATAATCGACTATGAGCAAGCACAATCCAAGGAATGTCACGGAGCAACGACCATCAGTATTTGTGTGGGAGTAGATGAAACTTTTTTTGGACTACCGATTCTAGTAGCGATAGAATTAGCCAGTGGATTCATTTTCAGCGAAATTGAGTGTGAAAATCGAACTTATGAAACATGGTGGAAGGAGGTGAGTAGCTGGTTCAATCCTGAGCAGTGGAACTGCCGTTTTATGGTGAGTGATGGAGCAAAAGCTTTGACAAAACTGGCTTTAAGTGGCTTAAACTGTCCGACGGTACCAGACGTATTCCATCTGTTGCGTGATTTTAGCCAATCCATCGGTAGGGCAATTAGCTTGCAGCAGTCACGCCTGCAAAAAGAACAGGTAGCCTTAATGGGCAAATCATCGCCAGATGCCCAAGCTCTACTTCTTGCAGTACAAGCACAACAGCTCACAGTTGCCATTGCCCATCAAGAGTATCAAACAAGTTTACAGGCACTTTCTCAATCTATTCATCCCTTTCATCTTGAAACGGGTGAGTCCCAGATGGGAATAGAGTTACCCGTACATTTACAACCTCATTTATCTGTCTTGGAACGACTCAGCCAAATCTATTCTCCCACCAAGGGTCAAGATGCTTTCTTATCGCTGGAAACGACAACTACCCTGTTTATCAGGTTTACTCCATGCTTGGTGGCAGTGGGTACTTCAAGCTCTGTCTGTTCAAACCCAAGACCCTGAAATCCACAACTGGGTACTAAACTGTCTTCTACCTTGGGTCTATTGGCACCAACAAACCCAAAAGACTCGTCAACCACAACTTAAACGGGGCTATGAGCAGGCGGCACAATCAGCAAGAGAATGCTTTCTGGCTAATGATTTGACCCAACATCTAACTCCCTTTGAGCAACAGCAGTGGGTTGATTGGGCTATTTGGATGTGTGCTAAGTTCCAACGCACATTCTCTGCCGTTGAGGGGCGTAATGCCTACCTATCTGGTCTTCATCACGCAGGTCGGGGATTCACACAACAAACATTGAGAGTGTTAACTATCATTCATAATTTTGGGATTAGACGTGACGATGGTAGCACTGCTGCACAAAGATTATTCGCTCAACCATTCCCAGATTTATTTGAGTGGGTTATCCCACGTATGGGAGAGTTACCTAGACCAAGAAGAACTCTCAAATCCCCAAAGTCCAAAAAGCCTACCCTCTAAGGTGTCCCGCCTTAAGTTGGTACCCAGAGAAGGAGAGTTATAATTAAGAAAAATCCCTAAAAGAGGTAGGTGGTATATGGTTAAGCCACGGGTAGCCCAAGAAACAGTGAAATTCATTGATGAATACTGTGAAGTGTATAGAGACTTATTCCCAGAAGTGAGAAGTTATGAATATTTTAAATATCTGCACTTGGGATTAATATCAGAGAAAAAAAGAAAGACATTTCCAGCAATAGCGGAAGTAGCGGGGCTAGAAAATAGTCAGGGAATAGATTATTTTATAGGAAAATCAGAGTGGTCAGTAGAGGAAGTAAGAAAGAGAAGATTAAAATTAATTTTAAATGAAGTAAAAGAGGAAGAAATAATGGTAATTATAGACGAAACAGGAGATAGAAAAAAAGGGAATAAAACAGATTATGTGAAGAGACAATACATAGGAAATCTAGGAAAGATAGAAAATGGAATAGTGGCAGTAACAGCCTATGGCGTAATAAGAGGAATGACATTCCCCTTATTAAGTGAAGTGTACAAATCAAAGTCAAGATTAAAAGAAGTAGATGAATACAAAAGTGAGCCAAAAATTGCAGCAGAAATGATTAAAAACCTGAAAGAGTTAGAGCGTGTCATCAATCAG
>CAWEDJ010000071.1:0-109876 GCA_963807635.1 uncultured cyanobacterium | reverse complement strand
GCTTGCTGAAAAAAGCTGAAAGCCTTATAAGAAAAGAGATGAGGGGATTTAGAGAGCAAAAAAAGTGCAAAAAAAAGGTCTAAAATGAGTGAAAAGGCTTGCACCCCTCCCCTTCCAGAGCATTGAACGATGTACCCCAAAAAAGAATCCGAAAAATCGACTGTTGAAAACTTCAAAATACCAAGTGAGTGGAAGCCAAAAGAAGAAAATCGTTGGGTAATCATGTCAAAAATAATTCCGTGGGAGGAATTTGAAGAAGAATATGCAAAACAATTTTCAGAAAATAAAGGAGCGACAGCCAAACCATTTAGGATGGCATTAGGGTCATTAATAATAAAAGAAATATTGAGAATAAGTGACCGAGAAACAGTAGAACAAATAAAAGAAAACCCTTACTTACAATATTTTATAGGACTAGAAGTATATGAAAATGAGGAGGCATTTGATGCGTCACTGTTAGTACATTTCCGTCAAAGAATAGGAATGGACTTGGTGAATCAAATAAATAAAGCAATGGTAAAAAAAGAAGAAGAAATATTATCAGAAGTAAAAGAAAAAAGTGAAGGGGAAAATCAGAATAGAGGAAAGCTATTAATAGATGCAACCTGTGCACCAGCAGACATCAAATATCCAACAGATATAGGAATCTTGAATGAGGCAAGAGAAAAAACCGAAAAAATAATAGACAACTTGTATAAAAAAACTAAAAAAAAAGGAAAAAAACCAAGAACCTATAGAATAAGAGCCAGAAAAGATTACTTAAAATTGTCAAAAAAACGCCGTCCGTCGAGAAAAGAAAGGAGAAAGGGCATAAAAAAACAAATCCAATATATCAAAAGAAACCTTTCCCATATAGAAAAATTAAGAGAAGATAAAGAGGTCGCAAAATTAAGTAAAAAAGACGAAAAGATACTGTCGATAATACAAAAAGCCTATGAGCAACAAGTAGGAATGTATGAAAATAAAGAAAATAAGGTAGAAAATAGAATTGTGAGTTTGACTCAACCTCATGTTCGTCCCATTGTTAGAGGAAAAGCGGGAACGCCAGTAGAGTTTGGTGCAAAACTATCAGCAAGTTATGTGAATGGATATCTTTATTTATACCGATTAAGTTGGGATAATTATAATGAATCAGGCGACTTCAAAGGACAAATAGAAGAGTTTAAACGTGAGACAGGCTACTATCCCCAGTCTGTTCATGCTGATGCAATCTATCGCACAAGGGAAAATCGCGCTTTTTGTAAGGAGAAGGGAATTCGATTGAGTGGCCCACCCTTGGGAAGACGACCCACAAATATTAGTCCAGAAAAAAAGAAAGAAGCTCTTCAAGATGAAAGAGACCGTAATGCTATTGAAGGCAAATTTGGTCAAGCAAAGAGACGATTTAGCCTCAATCGAGTTATGACAAAACTTCCTGATACCTCTGAAACCGCTATTGCTATCACCTTTTTAGTCATCAATCTTTTTGCCCTGCTTCGGCAGGTTTTACGTTTTTTTTGTCTTTTTCGGAAGAAGAGCTTATTTTTCTGCCCTCTTATTAGCCCAGCTTATGCTTTGTGTTGACAATTCATTTAACCCTTATGTTTTACTCGCCTTAAATTCATAAATTAATCCCCTCTTCCTGTTTTTTGACTTTTTCAGCAAGCCCTAACATAAAAAATTAGAGTTTTTTTAAATAATATTTAGCATCAACGACCCAAAACCGTCGGAATAACGATTGCTGCCGTTGCCGCCAAAATCAAACTAAATGCCAAGTTAACCACTTGTTGAGAGGATTTTTGGTAAGTTTCTACCCGATCATTCGTTCTAGCCGTTTCCTGCTTTAAAGATTCAACATCTTCCGTGAGATGATTAATCAAAGCCTTGATTTCTGACTGTTGAGAGTCTTTTTGATAAGCTTCCACCCGCTCATTCGTTTTGGCCGTCTCCTGCTTTAAAGACTCGACATCTTCCGTGAGATGATTAATCAAAGCTTTAATTTCTGCCAATTGTTCAGAATCCGTCATAAATCCTCTTTTTACTGATCAATAATCCCATTGTAGCAATAAAAATCATCAACTCGTCAATTGAAGATTAATATTGTATTGTCAACGATCACGACAAACTCTGAACCGCGATCGCCAACAACAGAAAAGATTCCAACTAAAGAATAGGAAAGTAACAGAAAAACGACTAAACAAGTTAAGAAACCTTAACCGTTAGCAGTTTAGGAACCTTGACCACCATCACTTGGGGTTATAATTAGCCCTTGAATCTACAAGCAGGATCTATCCCCCATGACAGACTGGCAAGTTATTAGTGGCAACATTACCGCTCCGAAAGGTTTTAAAGCATCGGGTATCACCGCAGGACTAAAGCCCTCTGGTTCCCCAGACTTAGCCCTGATTTACTCCGAAACAGAAGCGATCGCGGCGGGGGTGTTTACGACCAGTCAGGTGCGGGCGGCTTGTGTGGATTATTGCCGACAAAAATTACAAGCGAAAGGTAACGCCAGAGCAATTTTGGTTAATGCAGGTCAGGCAAACGCAGGAACAGGAAAACAGGGTTTACAAGATGCCCTCGATTGCGCCGATGCCCTCGCCCAAGCTTTGAATTTGTCAGCAGATTCCATTCTATTGGCTTCTACTGGCGTAATTGGTCAACGGATCAAAATGGATATTTTAAAAGCGGGTATCGCGCCGTTGGTTGCAGCTTTATCGGAAACAGGTGGGGATGCGGCGGCGAAATCCATTGTTACTACCGATTTAGTCACCAAATCCATTGCTTTAGAAACGATGATTGAGGGTCGTCCCGTTCGGATTGGGGGAATTTCCAAGGGATCGGGCATGATCCACCCCAATATGGCGACGATGTTGGCTTTTGTCACCTGTGATGCGGCGGTTTCGACTTCCCTCTGGCAAGAAATGTTGAGTCGGGCGGCGGATAAAACCTTTAATCAAATTACCGTCGATGGTGACACTAGTACGAATGATAGTTTGATTGCGTTGGCGAATGGTCAATCCCGCACCCCTGCCATCACCGAAATGGGGCCGAATGCTCAAAAATTGGAAGCCATGTTAACCGCCGTTTGTGAACATTTAGCTAAGGCGATCGCCCGTGATGGAGAAGGAGCGACTTGTTTAGTGGAAGTGCAGGTCACTGGTGCAGTGGATGACGAATCGGCACGAAAAATTGCCCGAACGATCGCGGGATCTTCCCTAGTGAAATCCGCTATTTTCGGTCGTGATCCCAACTGGGGAAGAATTGCAGGGGCCGCTGGACGGGCGGGAGTAATTTTCAATCAAGAAGATCTCCAGATTAAGTTAGGGGATTTTCTGATGATGGAAAATGGTCAACCCATTGCCTTTGACCGTGCCGCCGCGAGTAATTACCTCAAGCAAGCTTCTGAAGGGGCTTATTTACAGGATGACACCGTTTTAATTGCAGTTTGTGTCGGGAACGGCTCTGGAACGGGTCTAGCTTGGGGATGTGACCTGAGCTATGATTATGTCCGCATTAATGCTGAATATACGACTTAATCGGGAAGGCGATCGCTCGATAGATACCGTTATTTGGGCCTTGTTGATAGCCTTAGTTCTGGCTTTTCCAAAACCTGGGTCATGCGATCGCCCCGAATTCCCAAGTTGTAAAAAATAGAAACATCTGTTTTTATGATTACTTTACCCAGATTAGTCAGAAGTTTTTTAGATTAATGAAAAATAATTTTTGATAATGTTATTCCACCTGAATAAACACTAAGGGTAATCACTTGATAATCTATTAACTTGGTTTCATGGGGCAATTGGTTCGTTCCAGAATTCATCCCATAGGCAGGAAAATTTGCTCCACTTAGACTTAATCGAATGGCATTTCCTTGAGCTAATTTCATGCAAATAGGTTGTAAAGAAAAAGTAATCGTTTCTTTAGTTTCAGAAGCATTAACGCGCCGATAACCCTGGAAAAATTATACACAGAACCATCCGAATGAACTTCCGAAACAACAGCGCAGAGGTCAAAACTAGGAGTATCGCCTTGCACATTGATTTCAACTTGAATTTCTCCCTGTAAAAATAAATCTTCGGTTAAAGGTTGGGATGTATAGGTTAAAACATCAAAGCGAGTATCTATACCAGAACGTTCAAAAGAGCCTGATGGAAATCCGGCATGACCTCCTAAAGAAGGAACGGGTCGCCAGGGATTGTGGACAATTGTATCTATTATTTCAGCATTTTCAGAATTATTTAATAATAAATTGGTTACTAATTGACCAGCATTTTCCTGAATATTCGCTAACCCATTACTCTTGAGATAAAAAATTTGTGGTTGATGAGAATTGAAGGTTTCAAGATTACGCCACTGATTGCTTCCCATTTCAAATAATTGTATCGGTAATTTTTCTAATAATTGAGCGTCTTTCCCTTTTAAAAAATAATCAAACCAAGCAATTTGATATGCGTCAATAAAACTACTAGCTGATTTCCCATAATCAATTTCTCGTGTTTTTCGTCCCCAGGGTAAATGTCCCCAGGGGCCAATAATTAAATGCTGAGGAAACTGGCTTTTATTTTTCATATTTTGATAAAGCTTGAAATTTCCCCGTAAATGGGGGTCAAACCAACCGCCAATATGCAACATGGGTAAATCTACTTTTTCTAATAAAAATTCAGGGGATAAATTTTGCCAATAGGGATCATTTTCAGGGTAATTTAACCAATCATGATAAAAAGAATCGGCTGCTAATTCCTGAAGAATAGAAGGATTGACTGGAATTTTATCGAGTAACGGTAAATTACGGGACGCTGCATAAAGTTTTTGAAAAGTGTCTGGATCTCCTTTTAATTTGGCAGTTTCGGCGGCTAATTGAATAGCCCATCCGAGATTCATTTGTAAACAAAATGCACCATTTTCGTAGGCCCAATCTTGGTACAAGTTGTAGGCGATCATGGCAGGACAAATGGTTTTTAAGGCAGGAGGTTTATGCACGGCGGCATAGAGTTGGGTCATTCCCTGATAGGAGAAGCCATACATCCCGACTTTTCCGTTACTTTGGGGCAATTGGGCGGCCCAATTAATGGTTTCTAATCCATCTTCAATTTCGTTTTCAAAGAGTTTAAATTCTCCTTGCGACGTGCCTCTTCCCCTAACATCTTGAATAACTACTAAATAGCCCTGGGAAGCATACCAAGACGGATGGGCATAAACTACGGTGGAAGCAATTTTTCGTCCGTAGGGTTGACGCATTAATAAAACGGGAAATTCTCCGAGGCTATCGGGATAGTACAAATCGGCATCAAGTCGGACACAATCGCGAGTGAGAAAAGAAACTGTTTTTTTGTGGACTGAAAACATATTGTTATTAATTTGTTAACTAATGAAATTTTGTGTGAATAAATATCAACGCTTTCATCATTTTATACAAATGATACCTAAATTTATCGTTGTCTTATACTCGATTTCAAACAATTCGATGTCAAGCTTTTGAATTAAGCGATCGCCAATTTCAGTGAAATCGATATTTATGAATGATTATAAATTTATAGAAGTTAATAATTGAGATCAATTCACAGATTTTGCACATTTAGTCTCTACAGTTGTATTGCTATTACGAAATATCTCCAAGTTTAGGTTTTGAGTGGCGATCGCCTTACACAGTCAAAAACAAAAATGAGTAACTCTCTGATCAAATTCTCTATTCCCTATTTTTAAAAGACGCAGAAATCCCCATGAAAGCACTGTTACTCTATCCTCAATTTCCGCAATCTTTTTGGTCATACGATCGCACTTTAGCAATGGCTGGCCTGAAGTCACACATTCCGCCCTTGGGAATCATTACGGTAGCCGCTCTGTTACCCCAGGATTGGCAAATTCGATTTTATGACCGCAATGTAAGCCTAGAAACTGATGCGGATTGGGAATGGTGCGATCTGGTCATTCTTTCCGCCATGTTAGTGCAAAAGCCCGATTTTCATGCCCTGATTCAAAAAGCCGTTCGATTAGGTAAAAAGGTGGCAGTGGGTGCCCTTACCCCACTTCTGTTCCCCAGGATGCACTAAATTCGGGGGCTGATTATCTGATTCTGGATGAGGGAGAAATGACCATTCCTTTATTTTTGGAGGCGATCGCCGAGGGTCTGCCCAACGGAATTTTTCGAGCAGAGGAAAAACCCGATGTCACCACCAGTCCCCTGCCTCGTTTTGACTTGTTGCAACGGGATGCCTATTTTTCCATGGCCATTCAATTTTCACGGGGATGTCCTTTCAACTGTGAATTTTGTGACATTATTTCGCTCTATGGCCGTAAACCCCGCACCAAAGAACCCAGTCAAGCTTTAGCCGAATTACAGTTTCTTTATGATTTAGGCTGGCGCGGTTCGTTGTTTATTGTGGATGATAATTTCATCGGTAATCAGCGTAATGTCAAACGCTTTTTACGAGAATTAATTCCTTGGATGAAAGAACATGATTATCCCTTTAGTTTCATCACGGAAGCCTCAGTGAATTTAGCAGAAGATGAAGAATTACTCGCCTTAATGGGACAAGCAGGTTTTTATGCCGTTTTTCTCGGTATTGAAACCCCCGATCAAGATAGCTTAGCAGTGACTCGCAAAGTCCAAAATACCCGCAATCCCTTAGTAGAAGCTTGTCACAAAATCAACGAAGCAGGATTAGTGATTTATGCAGGATTTATCTTGGGCTTTGATGGGGAAAAATCGGGAGCGGGGGAACGCATTCAAGCATTTGTAGAACAAACCAGTATTCCTCAGCCGATGTTAGGAATCCTCCAAGCTTTACCTAATACCGCTCTTTGGGATCGTCTCAAGCAAGAAAACCGTTTATTGGATGGAATTGGGGTTACAGAATTGGGCGATCAAAATAGTTTAATGAATTTTATTCCTACCCGCGCGATCGCAGAAATTGGTAAAGAGTATGTCGAAGCATTTTGGAAAATGTATGACCCATCCGCCTATCTCCGACGATGTTTTCTGCAATGTATGAAACTGGGTTCTTTAAATTCCAACAAGCAAACATTACAAATTCCCTGGGCGACACAATTGCGACTGGTGGCTCAAATTATTTGGCATCAAGGAATAACGCGATCGCCGATTCGTAAGCAGTTTTGGCAACAACTCTGGACAATTTTTCGCCAAAAACCCCAATCCTTAACGATCTATTTAGTCCTGTGTGCAACGGGAGAACATTTTTGGGAATATCGGGCGATCGCGAGGGAACGAATCAGCCAACAACTAGGTTATGATCCCATGATCCATTATCCCCCTGCGCTCAATGTTCAACCAGAACCTGTTGCTTGTTCTCCCCTTTCTTCCGTGAATTAAAAATAAAAATTGTTAACTTAGGAATTTAAGCCTTATTTCAAGTAAAAGAACAGGGGTTTAATAGGGTTTTTGTTAATAATTCTTGATAAACTTCATCGGTTACTAAATAGGAACCAAATCGTTCTAAATGGACATTTTGTAACTGGGCATCAAAGAGCGTAAATTTTCTTTGGCGTAAATGTTCCACCAGTTTAACCATTGCCACCTTGGAACCTTCAGGAATGCGATAAAACATAGATTCCCCAATAAAAGCTCCCCGAATTACAATTCCCAAAATTCCCCCCGCCAACTCATCCCCCTGCCAGGTTTCAAAACTATAAGCCCAACCTGCCTGATATAAACGCCAATAAATTTCTTTTAATTCATCCGTAATCCAAGTCGTTTCGCGATTAGCGCATCCCTCACAAACCGCTCGAAAATCCCGATTAATGGCAACTTGAAAGCGTTCTTGATTTAAAACCCGTTGGAGAGATTTGGGATATCGAAAACGATCATCTAGGGGAATTAAGGCTCGGCGGCGACTACTATACCAGCCCAATTCACCGTGATCTTCCGCCATTAAAAAATAGCCCTGGGCATATTGTTTGATCACATAATCAATATCCATTTCAATTTGCACGCTAAACCTATTGACCTCCTGACGACAGGAATCGGTTTTTATCTTTATTTTCGATGAATTAGCTAGTCTCGACGCATTAACAGTAATTGAATGAGTTGTAAGACCGCATAAAAAGCCGTTGCCACATAGGTTAAGGCGGCGGCATTGAGAACCTTACGCGCTCCTCGATTTTCTTCCCCCTGTAAAATACCAAATTCATCAATTAACCGTAAGGCCCGACTAGAGGCATCAAATTCGACGGGAAGCGTCACTACATGAAACAAAATAACCGCCAGAAAAACCAAGATCCCAATATTAATAAAAATGCCGCCCGCCGCTCCCAAACCGATACCCACAATAACCAGCAAAGGCCCGATATTTGAACCAATATTAGCGGCAGGAACGAGGGCCGCCCTCACGTTCATAGGTTTATAACCCTGCACATCCTGTAAAACATGACCGCATTCATGGGCCGCCACTGCCGCCGCCGCTAGAGAAGTCGAGCCATAGACCACTTCAGACAGACGAACTGCTTTGGCACTGGGGTCATAATGATCGGTTAATTCTCCCCCGACAGGCTCTATTCGCACATCTTCGACTCCCATTCGTCGTAAAATTGTTTCGGCAACTTGCGAGCCAGTCATTCCCAGACTAGATTGAATTTGGGCGTATTTTCGGTAGGTATTTTGAACGCGGAATTGCGCCCACATCATGAGGGCTGTGCCTGGTAGAAGAATTAAAAATGAGGGATGGAAGAACATAGGAATTTTGCTACGTTATGTCTAAATCAAAAGGGTGTAATTCTAATTCCAAGGTCAAGTTTTGGAGAATTTTAGTTATAAGGTTGGTTTAATGAACTATCTGTATTTTAATGTTTATCCTTAAAATCGCGCAACATTGAACTGGTTCTATCATTATTGTGAATATTTTTCATATTTTTTGACAATAAAAAACAGGATAGAAATAAATCCAATCCTGCTCGACATAACTCTTCAGACACTAACAAAAACAAAATTAAAAAACCTGACGGGAAACCATTTTTTCAACGACTGCTTGGGTTTCTTGTAAAAGCTGTTGACGACTATCCCCCGATTGGGCAAAGGTCGGGACGAGGTTGCGAGCCTGTAGCGTCATGTGAAGTTGTAGCTCGGCAACGTATTCGCGGATATCTTCTCGATTCTGGAACTTATTTACTGAAGTAGCTGGCACAGTCAGTTATCCTCCTCTAATGAAATGTAACAGACATCAACTAACCTTTTATAAAACCTATCATGCTTATTCTCGTCAGGCGATGACTTAGTTACACTCTGTAATATTTATGGCGGTGATCACTCAGGTCTTCCGTTTTCGCCATTCCAATATTTCCACTCCATCGCTGATTTTTAATATTTTGTATCAAAAATTTTCAATTTCACGACGGGCAGAGGCGATCGTTTTGGGTAACACGCCGACCAGTAGGGAAAAGGCTTCATCACAAACCTGGGAGGCGATCGCCGAATCGAACCAGTTTTCAAATTGATTAAGAATGATTTGGGCGCGTTGCTGAGGGGTGGGATTATCGGCAATTTGTTTAGTCAAGAGAATCCATTGACGACGAATTAAATAGGCTTTGATTTTTTCCTCGGTAGATTGCGGATGGAGTAAGGATAGATTTCCTACAGCTAAGACTCGAATAACCTCTGTATCAAATTCTCCCCCAATAACTGAGCCTGGCCCCGCAAATTCAGCATGATAGGCCTTAATCAGAATAACGCCATTACGTTTTCGGGGATTAACAATTAAGGACTCTTTTCGACGGATTTGAGAGAGAATTTCTACGGGATCATTCATTAATTATTCTGCAACATTCAATCCATCGGAAGAATTCTAGGGGGGTGATCTAATGTTTAACGTTTAACTTTTTTTTCTAGGAGTAACCGTCTGGGCTGTTTGAATAGCCAACTTTGTAAACTATTTTCAACTCGTTGCGATCGATAACCATTGGTTAAATAGAGTTGCTTGGCGGGGAGGTTGTCTTCGAGGACGTGTAAATGCAATAATTCACAATTCCATTCCTGCCACTTTTTCGCACTTGAGTAATAGTTGTTTGGCGATTCCCTGACGGCGATAGGAACCACTAACGGCCAGATTGGAAATATAGCAAGCCCGTTTTTGACTGAGAAACCAATCCCGTAGAGAAATTTCAGCCGTGCCGATTACTTCTTCTTTTTCTAAAATCAGGGCGACGAGACATTGATAATAGGGGGATTTGGAACGTAAACGAGTCCGTAGATCTTCGCAAATACCGAGTTTTAACAACGGATAAAACCAAGAAAACCAGTTTTCTGAGACATGAAAACTCTGAACCAGTATATCGGCTAGAGCTTTGACATCTTTGAGATCAGCAAAACGAATGTGAACCCTGGTGTTCTGAATAGATTTACTGGGAATAGGAGATTGATTTGTTAGATTAGAGGCCGATAGGCAAAAGTCCATATCTCCTCCTCAAGATAAACGAATGCAGGATTCGCAACGGTGATCATATTGTGGTGTGTGTGAGTAGAGTTTAAATTATTTTTTGAATTGTAACGCTTTCGGCGGAGTCTAATACTTTATTGTTACTTTTTAAGCTATTTTTGTGTCAATAAGTGTTTATTTTGATTGTGACTGAATGACTCCATTAGTCTTATTTTTAAGTGAAATATACTAATTGTTAAAGAAAATCAAGGTAATAGGTTATTTAAAGCGGGATAGTTACGCCAGAGGGGTCAGCCTCATACTAAGGTCGAGCCAAGTGGAACGAGTAACGGGTGCGCTACTGGAGATATAGTCAACGCCTGTTTTAGCGACTAAGCGTAGATTGTCTAGGGTAATATTTCCAGAGGCTTCGATATCGATGTGGGGTTTTTCTCGTCGGATGAGTTCTACTGCCCGTTTCATTTCTTCGAGGGTCATGTTGTCCAGCATGATGGTGTTGGCTCCTGATGCGATCGCTTCGGCGACTTGACTGAAATTACTGGTTTCTACTTCGATGGTGAGGGGATAGGGGATGGAATAGCGTAATTGGGCGATCGCGTTGGTGATACTGCCAGCGGCGAGAATGTGATTGTCCTTGATCATGACCGCATCATCTAAGCCCATGCGATGATTCACCGCACCACCGATCTGGACGGCATATTTTTCGAGAATCCGCAATCCAGGGGTTGTTTTACGGGTATCGACTAATTGGGTAGATAAATCCGCTATGACTTCTACATATTTACGGGTTAGAGTGGCAATTCCGCTTAAACGCATTACGATATTGAGGGCGGCCCGTTCTCCCATTAAAAGGCATTCTAATGGCCCTTCAACTTCGGCGATCGTTTGACCCTTTTCGGCGGTTTCCCCGTCTGCAATCAAGGGTGTAAAAATGGTAGTGGGTTCCAACAGATAAAAAATTCGGTACGCTAGGGTGAGGCCCGCAATGATCCCCCGTTCCTTGGCAACCCAGACCGCTTTTCCGTTTTGGGCCAGTTGTAATCCTTGAGTCGAGCGATCGCCCCTACCGATATCTTCTAGTAACCAATGGTGAAGGAGGGGATCTAAAACGATCCAAGGAGGTAATTTGATCATGCCCGTGTATTTATCGAGAAAGTTTCGTTTATTTTATTACATCTCCTACGGCTTGGTTAACTTCTCATGCAATCCCTTATTTTTTCCGATATTCTTGCGATCGCAAATCGTCCTGAGCAATTAGCCTGGCAATCCTTTCGTCCAGGCGTTGATATTTATCGACTCTACCGAAATCCAGACACAGGATTAGAAGCGGCTTTGTTACGCTATGAGCCTGGGGCTAAAATTCCTGAGCATGATCATGTCGGTACGGAATTAGTGCTAATTTTGTCGGGTTCCCAACGCGATCGCAATGGAGACCATGTAGCAGGAACTTTAGTGATTAACCCGCCCGACAGTCATCACAACTTAATCAGTGATCAAGGCTGTATTGTGTTGATTATCTGGGAAAAACCCGTCGCCATTCGTAATCTTGATTAAAAACGACATCTTACTCTTTCTGTTGAGGTTAACCGCCTTTCCCGCTCTACTCAAATGCTCTTGAGGTCATAACCTGAATTTATGGACTGACCAAGGGCTATTCCTTATCCTAACGTCCCCTTAACCAACCTAAATGTAGCGATTGAACCTTGACAAATCTGGCGGCTTAGTCACCAAGTTCTATAAGAAAAAATTATTCTAATTCGGCTTTGGAATTTCTTTTCTAATGAAAGCTAAACAAGCAAAGGTTTTCCCGTAGTATCAAAGGGAGATTTTAATCAGGGAAGCATAATTAGGTTTTTGCTTGAAAACTTTTTTCCTTCCCCTAAGTCCAATCCTAACCAAAGCAAGATAAATCAGAGGAATCCTTGAAATGGCAACTTACAAAGTTACTTTAGTCTGTGAAGCAGAAGGACTCAACACAACTATTGATTGTGATGATGATACCTATATTTTAGATGCGGCGGCTGACAGTGGCATCGATTTACCCTATTCTTGCCGTGCGGGTGCGTGTTCTACCTGTGCTGGAAAAATCGTTTCTGGGACTGTAGATCAAACGGATCAGTCTTTCTTAGATGATGACCAGATCAAAGCTGGCTACGTTTTAACCTGTGTGGCCTATCCTACTTCTAATGTCACCATCGAAACTCATAAGGAAGAAGAACTTTACTAAAATTTTTTAACGACATTTTAGTGATTTTAAGGCGGGGTTTTGTCCCTGCTTTATTTTTTTGTCTGGATTTCCATAAAGTTGAAAATTTCGAGGGCGGCGCGATCGCAGACTCCTGTTTCTCCCAAGGTGTTTTTTAACTGTTGATAATTGTCTGAAATAGTTTGACGACGTTCGGGGTTGGTGAGGATATCTAGGGCCTGTTGGAAAATGGCTTCGGGAGTAGCGGCTTCCTGGAGCAGTTCTGGCACGATTTCCTGCCCTAAGACAATATTGGGGGGTGCGACGAAGGGGACATCAAATTTGAGGATTTTGCGGGCAATCCACATGGTTAAAGGACTAACTCTATACAAAATGACTTGAGGCACGTTTAGGAGGGCAATTTCTAGGTTAACTGTCCCTGATTTGGTAATCGCCATATCCTGATGCCGCGATCGCGTTTAAGGTTTCGCCTTTCAGGAGTGTGACATTTAAACCGTAGTCCTTGACCGTTTGTTCGATGCGATCGCGGTAGGTTTCGAGGGAAATCGGCAACCAAAAATGAACATGGGGCAGTTTTTCCTGCAATTGTTTAGCGGCTTCACAAATGACGGGCAGAAGATATTTGATTTCCTGGATACGGGAGGCGGGTAAGAGAGCGACAGCTAATTGATCAGGGGCAATTCCCAAGGTTTCTCTAGCGATTTCTCGACTAGGGGCTTTAGCAATGCGGTCTAGTAAAGGATGACCAACCCAGGTGACATCTACGCCTTTATTTTTAAAAAATTCGGCTTCTTCAGGAAAAATCGCCAACAATTTATCTGTGACATTGACAATTTTCTGGGTATCCTTGGCAATAGGCGACCAGATCCATGCTTGGGGTGCAATGTAATAAATAATCGGCAGTTGGGGAAATTTTTGACGCACATACTCCGCGATCGCCAAATTTGGCCCCATATAATCAATCAAAATTAATAAATCAACGGGATTGTCTTGTAAATAGGTTTTAACTAACTGTTGAATTTTCCAGGTTGGCAAAATAAAACGCAGGGATTCCGATAATCCCACCGAACCAATGCCCGCCGTATTGGATAATAAATCTGCCCCCGCTTTTTCCATGCGATCGCCGCCAAGGGCTTTAATTTCTAACGCTGTACCCCGCTCAGTGGCTTGACGTTGCAGAGCTTCCACCAACATCGCTCCCTGTAAATCCCCCGACACCTCTCCCGTACTGATAAAAATTCGCATATTTTAGTAATCCATAAAAACAGCCCAAATAGGCGGCTCAACAAAGTCGCGATCGCCAACCGACGCTCAAAAAACAGTTAGGGAGCGGTTCTTTTCCTTTTCACTCTTCGTACAGGCAAATTGGCAATCAAAGCCGTCATCCGTTGATCGCTTTCTAGAGAAAGTTCCATTTCCTCAGAATCGATTTCCACATAGCGACTAACCACTTCGAGAATATCCCGACGCATCATTTCCAGCATTTCCTGACTCAAACCAGAGCGATCGTTGGCAATGACCAATTTTAGTCGCCTTTTTGCGTCAACTCCACTACTATTGTTCCGTCCAAAAAGACGTTCAATCAGTTCTAGTATCATTTTCAACCCCATGAAAACTTAATTTGATCAGCATTAACCCCGTAAAATCTCCCTCATAAAGGCCCTAACAGACGGCGACGGATACGATTCAATAAACTATTATGGGCCGCCATAAAGTCTAAAAAAGGAATATCTTGGCCTTCTAAGCGTCGAGAAATATTTTGGAACGCTAAACCAGGAATGGATAGTTTTTCTTCTAAAACTAGGGGTTCACCCTTATTGGTGGAAATAATGATTTTTTGATCATCAGGAACAATACCCAACAAAGGAATCGCCAGCAGTTCTAAAATATCTTCTACGCTAATCATCTGATTAAGCTGGATCATTTCAGGGCGTAATCGATTAATGATGACACTAATGCGATCAATATTTTCGGCTTCTAATAAACCAATCACGCGATCGGCATCCCTTACCGCCGACATTTCAGGGGTGGTGACAATAATCGCTTCCTTGGCAGGAATAACGGCATTCCGAAAACCTGATTCAATACCTGCGGGACAATCAATAATAACGTAATCAAACTTTTTCGTCAGTTGATCCACCAGGGATTGCATTTGTTCGGCGTTAATCGCATCTTTTGAACGATTTTGGGCGGCGGGTAAGAGGACTAAATTGGGTAGCCGTTTATCTTTGACCAGGGCCTTATCAATGGTGCAATCCCCCGATAAAACATCGATCGCCGTATAGACAATGCGTTGTTCCAGCCCCAAAAGGAGATCCAAATTCCGCAGTCCGAAATCCGCATCAATCAGGGCAACTTTTTTGCCTAAACGCGCCAGGGATGCTCCTAAGTTGGCCGTAGTGGTCGTTTTCCCTACACCACCTTTTCCAGAAGTTATAACAATAATACGAGTCATAGTTCAATAATCAATGGTTTTTTCTTTTAGGGTTAGTCGTTAGCAAATACATCACGGGTCTTCTGAATTTTACTTGATTTTTTTAAAACTACGAGCAGAAGCCAACCGAATACCGTCAGGAGTAATATACGCCACTTCGGGTTCTCCTTGATCAGCCGCTTCGGGGGAGACCCTAGCCACCAGATCCGCAATGCGTAACTGACTCGCGCCCAACTTCAAAATCATAATAATGGCATCCTGGTTTCCCTCGGCTCCTGCGTGGGCTGTGCCTCTTAGGGTTCCCCAAATCAGAATATCGCCATTGGCAATTAGGTTGCCGCCAGGATTGACATCTCCTACCAGAATAATATTGCCTGGGTGTTGAATTTCTGTCCCAGACCGCACGGGACTGGTGAGATATAACGGGGGAGCGAGGGGAGGGTCGGGAATCAGGAGGGTGGGGATTCGCGGAGATTGATCTACAGAATAACCCAAGGTCACAGCAGCGATCGCGGTTTGCCGACGGGTGGTTTGTAGCCAACGTAGATTGAGATGAACAGATTCCAGAATTTCGGCGATCGCTTGTAATTGACGTACATCCAACAGTCGGTCTTCCACAATCAGATGAACGGGGACTTCAGGCTGCCAAGATCCTTCTTTGGCTTTGATAAAAGTTTTGAGGGCGTGTTCCAAAATCGGCCAATCACTGGGGAGGTCGGCCTTGGAGGGCGGAGGCAAAATCAGCAGGAGTTTATCCAACGCTGATTGCAATTGGATTTGGACAGTCGGGGGAATGGGATTATCAGAAGCCATCTGATCGATCATAAAAATTTCTAATTTCAGACTATTACCTTACCACCATCTGCTCGGTCGTATCCCAATTTTAACGCTGATTTAATGACATAAAACGGTTTCTGAGTCAGCTTTCTAACCGATATTCTGCCGTTTAGCGGTACTGATTAAATAACCGATTAAATAACCGATTAAATAACCGATCGTTTCCGATGGGCAGAGACACTCTATCTCATAGGAGTCAATTGGCTCACTCCATCAGTATCAAAGGATTTTCTGGAAAAAAATCGCCCATAATGCTTACTCCTCAAGCTCATCTTCATCTTCAGACCGTGCAGATTGTTCATGATACAGTTCATGCAATTGTTGATGCTTAATGCGACGGGACGTTTGACGATACTTTTTTCTTCGCTAATTTGGGTTCATATTCCTGCTTTCCCGACTCTTTCGTCATTAATTTTAAACCAGACTCCTCTTCTCCCCTCGCTTGTTGGGCGATCGCCTCTTCCATAGCTTCCTCTAAAAATTTCAAATAATGCTCATAGCGTTCCCAATTGCCTCGAACCACACAATTCGGTTCTTCCCGATGGGAGCAATCATTAAATTGACAAAGACCCGTTTCCAGTTGTCTTCTCGCTTCAGGAAAATGAAAAATCAACTGAGCCGCTTCTATTTCTAAATCAGGTTGATTAAAGCCAGGAGTATCGGCCAACAGTCCCCCCGTCGGTAATTCAAAAAGTTCTACGTGACGAGTGGTATGACGACCCCTGTGTAATTTTCCTGAAACCTGGTTCACCCGTTGAGCAACCCCTGGCACTAAAGTATTAATCAAACTAGATTTCCCCACCCCAGAAGGGCCAGCCATCAAGGTAATTTTTTGATTTAATTGCTGGCGCAGTTGGTCTATGCCTTCTTGGGTATCCACACTAATCAATAGCGGCTGATAACCCCATTGGATCAGTCTTTCTTGCCATTGTTTTTGCTCCTCTTGGCTGACTAAATCCCGTTTGTTGAGGCAAAGACACAGTTCCAGATCGGCTGATTCTGCCTTGACTAAAAAACGACTTAATTGCCAAGTCTCTAGAGGAGGATCGGCTAAGGAAAAAACCAACAAAATTTGATCCGCATTGGCCATCGGCGGACGAGATAACTCATTTCTACGGGGTTCCACCGACCCGATCGCCCCTTGTTGATTGAGATGATCCACATCCTCTACCCAAACGCGATCGCCCACCATCACCGACTGACCAATTTTCTTGAGACGCGATCGACGGGTACAGAGTAACAACTCATCAGAAAAATTCTCCAAACGGACTTGATAATAATTCGCCTGGATCGCAATAACAGTTCCGTATTCAGCCTTATTCACGATAGGAGAACCATCGGCTATAGATCAGCAGGAACGCGAATCGTCATTTTAAAAAACGTGTCCTGCTCAAGGATAGCTTGCTCCGTATAACCTTCCATTGCCAAACTATGGGGAACCTGTTCAATGGGTTCACCCGCATCTAACCAAACTTCCAAGACTTCCCCCGCCGACATTTGCGCGAGTTTTAATTTCGTCCGCACAAAATTAATCGGACAGGGCGTTCCCCTGAGATCGAGCAGAACCTTAGCAGGTATTGGACTGGTTTCTGTTTCTGGCAAACTCGTCATTTATGGAAAAATCCTCCAATAAATCCTTCCAAACCACCTTTTCCGTGACCTTCTCCCTTAATACCCGCTAATTTTTCCAATAACTCCCGCTCTTCCGAATTAATACGGGTGGGAATATTGATCTTCACCGTAATTAGGTGATCGCCTCGGAGGGTCGCATTGCCCAACTTAGGCACGCCTTTATTTTCTAGCGTTAAGACCGTATTCGGTTGGGTTCCAGAAGGAATCGTCAATTCATCGGGCCGATCAACCGTATTAACCGTTAAACGGCAACCCAGAATAGCCTGTAAATAGCTAATGGTAATTTCAGAGCGGATATTAATTCCCTCACGGGTAAACTCTCGATCCGCCTCCACCATGAGATAGACATACAAATCTCCCGCAGGCCCGCCTCGGAGTCCCGCATCCCCTTCCCGTGAAACCCGCAACCGAGTCCCATCATCCACGCCAGGGGGAATAGAGATTTTTAATTTTTTAGTTTCTTGCTTCCGACCCACGCCATTACAAACCTCACATTTCTCCTCAATCACCTCTCCTGCCCCATTACAGGTAGGACAGGCAGAAACCTGAGCAAAACTACCAAAGGGAGTCCGAGTCGCCCGTCTAACTTGACCCGCCCCATTACAAGTGGCACAAGTGCGCGATCCCGTACCCGCCTTTGCCCCCGAACCTTGACAGGCTTGACAGGATTCTAAATGGGGAATACGAATTTCCTTTTCTCCCCCAAAAATCGCTTCTCGAAAATTGAGTCTGAGATCTAACCGCAGATCATCTCCACGAGTAGGTCCTGTCCGTCGTCTAGCCGAGCCTGCTCCTGCTGCCGCGCCCCCAAATCCGCCAAAAATTGTTTCAAAGATATCAGCAAATCCGCCCATATCCCCATATTCAAAACCTGATGCCCCCGCCGCACCACTCACTCCTGCTTCTCCAAATTGGTCGTAACGCGCACGAGTTTCTGGTTCTGAAAGCACTTCGTAGGCACGATTCACCTCTTTAAAGCGGTCTTCTGCCCCTGCTTCCTTATTTACGTCAGGATGATATTTCCGCGCCAAACGACGATAGGCACGTTTCAGGTCTTCTTTGCTTGCGTCTCTGGAAACGCCAAGGATTTCGTAATAGTCCGCTGCCATAGGGCCTTACTCTGATTGTTCTTGTTAAGATTAGTTTACATCGGCTTAGTGTTTACTGTAGCAAACTCCTGGCAAAACATCATTAATCGACTGCTTCGTAATCACTGGAAATGGTTTCATCGGCATCAAAGTCAAAGTTTTCATTGGTGTCGCTTGAATAAATGGGAGAGGTGGGGGTGTAATCTGATTTGGTTTTCCCAGAAGAAGGAACCTGGGTAAAGGCTTGGGTTCGACTCTTGAGTTGGGTGAGGATCTCTTCGGGGATCGTGGCATCCAAGGTTTCAAAGGCTCTCATGCTGTCGTTAGTCCCATCTCCCTGTTGATAAACTTCAGTCCCGATTGTCAGGAGCAATTGACGAAATTCATCGACCAGGTTTCGGAGTTTTTCAATTCCAATAGCAGAATTGCGTAGGGCCGCTTGTAACTGTTCTTTTTTCTTTTGAGCATTGAATTTGAGATCTGGCTGAATCAAATCACCATTTTCCGTCAAGGTTGTCTCATAGGTATAGAAAAGACTATCAGACTGGTTTCGTAGTTCGATCATTTGCATACGACGCTTATCTTGATCAGCAAATTTTGCCGCGTCTTCTCGCATTCGGTCAATTTCGGTACTAGTGAGACCACCAGTATGACTGATGACGATACTCTGTTCTCGCCTAGTGCCTTGATCTTGGGCAGAAACCTTGAGAATTCCATTGACATCAATATCAAAGGTGACTTCGATCTGGGGAACTCCCCTGGGAGCAGGAGGAATACCCGCTAGAAGAAATTTACCCAGACTCTTGTTGTCTAGGGCCATGGCCCGTTCTCCTTGCAAAACATGGATTTCTACGGAGGTTTGACCATCAGCAGCCGTAGAAAAGACCTCGGATTTACTGCTGGGAATGGTGGTGTTGCGTTCGATAATTTTAGTAAAAACTTCTCCCAGGGTTTCGATGCCGAGGGATAAGGGCGTTACGTCTAATAAAAGGACATTATCGACTTCTCCCCCTAAAACGCCGCCTTGAATAGCAGCTCCTAAAGCAACAGCTTCATCGGGATTAATGGAGCGGTCTAGTTGACTTTCGGGGAAAAGCTGTTGAATGATGCGCTGAACGGCGGGAATACGGGTGGAGCCTCCCACTAGAATGACTCGATGGATGTTGTGGGGTTTGACTTCTCCATCGGTAAAGGCTTGATTGAGGGGGGTTAAGGTTGCCTGAATTAGTTGTTTCGCCAGTTCTTCAAATTTCGCGCGAGTGAGATCCACTTCTAGATGCTTCGGCCCATTTTCATCTGCCGTGATAAAGGGGAGATTGATGGAGGTGGTTAAGAGACTAGATAGTTCGATTTTGGCTTTTTCGGCGGCTTCCCTTAAGCGTTGAATCGCCATTTTATCCTGGCTTAAATCAATTTTTTCCTTGGCTTTGAAGTTATCTGACATCCAACGGACAATGACGTTATCAAAGTCATCACCCCCCAAATGGTTATTTCCTGAAGTGGCCCGTACTTCAAAAACACCGTTACCTAGTTGGAGTAAGGAAACATCAAAGGTTCCCCCTCCTAAGTCAAACACTAAAATTAGTTCTTCCTGGGACTGCTTGTCGAGACCGTAGGCTAGGGCGGCGGCGGTGGGTTCGTTGATAATGCGTAGAACATCTAAACCCGCAATGGTTCCAGCATCCTTAGTTGCCTGGCGTTGGGCATCGGTAAAATAGGCAGGAACGGTAATCACGGCTTCTTTGACAGGTTCCCCTAAGAAGGCTTCTGCATCGGTCTTGAGTTTTTGCAGAATCATCGAAGAGACTTCCTGGGGCGTGAATTGTTGCCCCCGAATTTCGATGTTGACGGTGTCGTCTTTTCCTTTGGTGCAGTTGTAGGGAACCCGCGAATCGCTCCTCTAGAGTTTCTTCCCAGCGTCTTCCGATAAAACGTTTAATGCTATAAACCGTATTTTCGGCATTGGTAATGGACTGACGTTTGGCCAACTGCCCCACCAAGCGTTGGCTCCCTTTGCCAAATCCCACAATACTGGGAGTGGTTCTTCCGCCTTCTGAATTGGGGATGACAATCGGTTTGCCGCCCTCTAGAACAGCAACGCAACTATTGGTTGTCCCCAGGTCGATACCAATGACTTTGCCCATAGTGCCTGTATAGTGTTAAACGATTAAAAAAAGATGGTCTTTCTGCGGGTTCATTTACAAGTTTGCCCAAAAAAAGTCGAAGGGCAACCATTTCAACCGCTTAATTTTAGGACTCGTTGTTTTCGGGAGATTCCGTTGCTTCTTCTTCGGCGGGTGTAACGGTTTCCTGGGGGCCGCAACTTTGACCATTGAGTGCCGCAGGACTTGATCGCCGAGCAAATAACCCCGCACTAATTCCTCAAGAATCGTTCCTTCAGGGTGATCGTTGGTGTATTCCCGCAACATGGCTTCATGGTAGTTGGGGTCAAATAATTGACCTTCGGGGCGCATGGGCGAGACTCCGAGGCGTTTTAGGCTATCAGCAAAGCTTTTATAAACACTCTGGTAGCTTTTGTGAATTTCCATTTCACCGTCACTACTGGGTTTGAGTTGGGTTCTGGCCGCTCAAAGTTATCAACCACTGACAATAATTCAGTGATGGTTTTGCGTTTGACCTGATGTTCCAGATCTTTTTGCTCTCTTTGAGTACGTTTGCGATAATTATCGAATTCAGCGGCTAGGGTGATATAGCGTTTTTTGTAACCATCTAGTTCT
This sequence comes from uncultured cyanobacterium, assembly GCA_963807635.1. Classification (GTDB taxonomy): domain Bacteria; phylum Cyanobacteriota; class Cyanobacteriia; order Cyanobacteriales; family Microcystaceae; genus Snowella. The sequence goes on along the minus strand of CAWEDJ010000071.1, from coordinate 88,574 downwards.
TCTGCCTGTTGGACAATTTCTTGCTGATGACTGGCTATTTTTTGCTGTAATTCGGCGATCGCCTCTTCAGGAGAAATCACTGGAGTCGATTCTGGGGATTTTTCAGATTGGGGAGATGAATCCTCCAGATTTTCGGGCATTACCTCAACCTCTGCGCTGGTTTCTGTGCCCGAGGGAGCTGGCACTTCTGCCGTAATATTTTCCATAGACTCGTTGGAGGTTTCGACGGGAATTTGCTCTTCATTCATAGGACACTTAGACTTAAAAAATGCTTTGGCTAAAGGAAAGGGGGGTTTCGCTAAAAATTAGACTTTTTGGCTTATCTTAGCGATGGGGAATAGACTCTCACTGAGCGCGATCGCAGGGGACTACTCCGACTCATCAAGTTTGATAATACACCGTAGAATAACGCTTTTTCTGGGTAGATCTCCGAACCTCTTAGGATATTGATCAGGTAGATCATCAATTTTGATCCAAACATCCTATTTGATCCCATATCCAGTTTAGATTGGAAACCTACGTTTTCAAAATTAGCTTTAAACGCTCAATCACCTCGTTAACTATGAATGCGAGGTTGGGAATGTAGGGAAACCAAAATTTCACTCTCAAATATCGATAATTCTTCCAAACGAGATTGTATTGCTTCCCGTTCAAAATAGGTGTCCGCTAAAACCCAGTAAATACCGTAATGGCGAGCTTCTGAAGCCATTAATCCTCGATAAAATTGGGCTAAAGCAGGCTCAGGGCAATGATCGGCGAGCAAACCCAGACGTTCGTGGGAACGGGCTTCAATGAGAGCCGCAACCAGCAAAGAATCGAGTAAATGCTCAGGTTCATCCCGTCGGACTTGTCCCTTTAATTTTCCGCCGTAGGGAGAAGGAGTCAAGGGAGCCAAGGGAATGCCCCGCTTTTCTAACCACTGATTAACCTGTTCAAAATGTTCTAATTCTTCCTGGGCGATCGCCGTTAACCGACGGACTAACAATTCATGGGCAGGATAGCGAAACAAAAAATTTAAGGCCACGCCCGCCGCCTTTCGTTCACAGTGGGAATGGTCTAATAAAATAACATCCAAATTCGCGATTGCCTGGTCAATCCAAGCCGATTGGGTCGCGCTTTTGAGCAATTTAATAGTCGATACAGTGTTAGCTAACACAACAAAATAACGGATAAAGATCAAACCCTTGGGAAAACAAGGAACTGGGAACTAAATATTCTTCCCAATTCCGAATCCCAAAACCTAAGCTTTCCGAGAGTAAAACTCAACGACCAGCAGTTCGTTAATTTGTAGCGCAACCCATTCACGATCAATCACACTATTCACCTTACCAACCAGGGCGTTTTTATCAAACTCCAGATGGGTGGGCAGGTTAGCAAGACCTGGATACTCCATGTTGGTTTGCACCAATTGACGAGAGCGTTCTCTGTTCTTCACCCCAATGACATCCCCAGGACGGCATTGATAACTCGGAATATCAACAACTCGACCATTCACCAAAATGTGACCATGACTGACCAATTGACGAGCCGCAGGAATCGTACCAGACATTCCTAAGCGAAAAATGGTATTGTCTAGACGCATTTCTAGCAATTGCAACAGAGCTTCTCCCGTAGAACCTGTCGCACGACGAGCTTTTTTCACGTAACGAATCAACTGAGTCTCGGTAATACCGTAGTTGAAACGCAGTTTTTGTTTTTCTTCAAGACGAACCGCATACTCGGAACGTTTTTTACGGTTTTGCCCATGTTGACCAGGGGGGTAGGCACGACGGGCAGTTTTACGGGATAAACCTGGTAATTCTCCTAAGCGTCGGGTAATACGAAGGCGTGGGCCTCTATAACGAGACATATAAGCGTTTTTCTCCTATCTGATGGATTACTTTCCCAAAACTACTATTGTACTCTATTTTTTCTATTCTCCCAAATAAGCTTCCAGTACCTGGGGACTTTGCTGGATTTGTTCGGGTGTACCATCGGCTAAATTGGTTCCCTCGGCCAAAACCCAGACGTGATGACACAGAGACATGATCACGTCCATGTTATGTTCAATAATCAAAAATGAAATTCCCTGTTTATTCCAATTGATGATATGTTCACAAATTTGACCAATGAGGGTCGGATTAACGCCTGCGGCGGGTTCATCTAGTAGGATTAACTTTGGATTAGTCATCAGCGTTCTGCCATTTCCAGTAATTTTCGCTGTCCCCCTGATAAGGCTCCTGCATAATCCTGGGCTTTTTCAATTAATCCTACGGATTCTAAAATTGATAAGGCTTGTTCTTTATTTTTTCTTTCTTCCTGTTTGACTTTTCCCTGGTTGATCCACAATTTGAGGAAATTTTCTCCTGTTTGCTGTTGATTTGCTAATAACATATTTTCCAGTACCGTTAAACGAGAAAGCACTCTGGCCACTTGAAAGGTGCGGATACAGCCTTCTCGCGCAATTTTATGGGGAGTCAGGTCTTGAATGGGATTGCCATTAAAAATGACTTGGCCTTCATCGGGATGGATGAAATTGGAGAGTAAGTTGAACATCGTGGTCTTTCCTGCGCCATTAGGGCCAATTAATCCTGTGATACTGCCTTCTTTGACTGAAATATTGGCGTTATTGACGGCTTTGAGTCCACCAAAATTTTTACAAAGGTTATGGGCAGAAAGAATGGTGCGATCGCGATCAGAGGTCATAGGATTCGAGGAAAGTTTACGGTGATTAGATTTTACTCAAATCATTCGTCTTCAGCAAGAAAATAAACTTTATTGAGCAAATTATTAAATTTCGGTAAATATATTTCAGTCGTTCTCAGTTAGTGATGACGTGAACAAGATTAGGAAATAATGCGCCAAATCCATATAAAGTCACTGCAATAGCTAATGATGTCAAAGAACGATTAAGTTGATTGGATTTTTCCGCTCTTTCTCTATCGACTCCTTCTACAGCCTCTCGTAAACCCTTAACAATAAAAATTTTGCATATTTCACTATCTACCGCATACCAATTATCCAATAGTTCACCTGGTCTGACTATCGAATAAGAGGGACGAGTTTTTAATCCAGTAATACTAATCCAAATTGAGCAGATCAGTAGGAAAAAAATTACAATCTTGATAATCAAACAGGAATAACAGGGTATCCCTCTGATTTTCGTTAATTGATCTGGCAAATCCATTGAAATTCGGATAAGAACTCCATTAAAAGCAATTATAGTCCCTAATTTCGCATTAATAGCCTTTGTATCTTCGTCGAAAGCTTTCAGAATAGAGGCAGTGTATTCATAAATTAAATCCAGATTGTTAGTCGAATTGTTAAGATTATTAACATCGCTAGATTCTTCATCTAATTCTGCCATGACTCGTATTCCTCAACATCCATCATCTGTTCCAGAGTATCCGCCAAAACCTTCTGGCAGTCAAGTTATGCCTTACCGAAGAGATGGCACTTCTCTGGGAGCTAGAGAAAAATTACTAGATTTGTGTACTCGTGCCGTTGAAGCCAAACTGGTATATTCCTGTGGTGAATTAGTACCTTATCCTACCTTAGATTTCAGCAAGTCAAATGACACAACTACTGTTTTGACACAAGTTTCACCCAAACCTTGGTATGTGATAGTTAAGGCATCGGAAGAAGAACAGTACTTTACTGCGCATGAGTTATTTCAGTATCTAACTGATCTACTGAAATCTAGAGGTCTATAGAAATTGATATCGAGTCATTAATTTAGATTCACTTAAAATAATTTGAAAAAATGCAATCATTCCCAAATTTAGACCAGTTAATTCCATCCGATTGGACTCAATTAGCCTATCAAACCCTCCAGGATGGAAAGGCCGCCTTTGGACTCCTTGATAAGACGCTTAAGAATCGATTAACGGATTTATTTCTGCCCGATTGCCAAAAAAAGACGACTCCTCTCTCGGCGGAATTGACGGCGAAACTCCAAACTCTCAGGAAGGAACTATTCGCCGTTGAATGGCAAGATGCCCAGGCGGGGGTATATCCCGTGAGTTTGTTATTTGATCATGAATGGGAGAATTTTTTGCGTTATTATCCTGCTTTATGGCTGGATCTACCAAATGTTTGGCAAAGAGTCAAGCAAAAAAAATATCAAAACTTTTCCCCAGATATTGATCTAGAAGGCTATCCCGCCTATTATTTGCAAAATTTCCACTATCAAACGGACGGCTATTTGGGGGAAATGTCGGCTAATCTCTACGATTTACAAGTAGAAATTCTCTTCAATGGGGCGGCGGATGGGATGCGTCGTCGGATTTTGAAACTGGTTAAGGAAAATTTACCTACTGTTGCCGAATTTTCTGATCAATCTTCAAAAATTTTAGATGTGGCCTGCGGAACGGGGCGATCGCTGAAAATGTTGCGGGCAACTTTTCCGAAAGCATCTTTGTTTGGAGTGGATTTGTCCCCGACCTATCTGCGAAAAGCCAATCAGATGTTGTCTCAAGAGTTGGGAGAATTACCCCAGTTAATCCGAGCCAATGCAGAAACGTTACCCTATTTAGATAACTATTTTTCGGCGGTTACTAGTGTTTTTTTGTTCCATGAATTACCTCCCGAAGCTCGACAAAATGTTATTCAAGAAGCTTTTCGAGTTCTCCAACCTGGCGGAGTCTTTGTGATTTGTGATTCGATTCAGGTGATCGATTCTCCCGATTTTCAACCTGTGATGGAAAATTTTCCACTGCTTTTCCATGAACCCTATTATCGTCATTACATCACAGATGATTTGGTAATTCGTCTAGAGGAATGTGGTTTTAGGACAGTACAAATAGAAAATCATTTAGTCAGCAAATACTGGGTTGCTATTAAACCTTTAGAGGCATAAATAGTCTGATTTTTTTAGTTAAAATAATTGGCTAGAGTTGCTTATAAAAAGATAAGCTGTCACAAATTTAGATTGCATAATGATTTTCTTGAAAGTCTTTTAACAAGGGGCTTAAGCCCCTTGCCTGTATGTATTTTAGATAATTAACAGCTTACAGGTTTCAAATAGCTGTTTTTGCCGATTGAGCTAGGGGTAAGGTAAACCAAAATTGACTGCCTTTTTGGAGAATACTGGAAACCCCGATTTGTCCCCCATGTGCTTCAATAATTTGCCGACATTGATAACATCCCAGACCAATTCCCGTGAGTCGTTGATTATGTAAACTTCTGAGATAAAGATGAAATAATTTTTCACATTGCTGTTGATCCATGCCGACACCATTATCAATAAGCAGACAACGCATCATGTTTCCTTCGATATGGGCTTTGATCGCCAATTGAATTCCAGGCGGATTGTGTTTGAGAGCATTGGTTAAGAGATTATCAAACACTTGTTTTAAAAATTGAACATCGGCAAAGATAGGGGGAAATGTGTCGGGAATTTTATGGGTGATACTGACTTGATTTTGGGAAAAAGGCGATCGCCATTCTTGCAAAATTTGATCTAAAAAGTTACTCAAATTAATGGGTTGACGATTTAAGAGGAGGGGACGATTTTCTGCAAAGTGATTTTCAGAGAGAGCATTTAATAGGGTAAGTTGCCGATCGCCGCTTTGGATCAGACGGTCGAGGATGGAACGGGAAAGGCTTATATTGTCGCCAGGTCGATTTTGTAGATTTTTCAATAACATCAATAAACCCATCATAGAAGTGCGGAGATCGTGGGAAACGGCTTGCAAAAAGACGGCTTTCATTTCCTGTAGCTCTTCGAGTTCCAGCATTCGATCTTCGAGTTCCAAAGTACGCGATCGCACCTGTTTTTCTAAATTACTGTTAAGAATTTGCACCTGTTGATAGAGTTGGGCCTGTTGCACCGCGATCGCCACTTGAGTCCCTAATTGTTCTAATAAACGGACTTCTCCCTTTTGCCAATGTCGAAATCGAGAACATTGATGGGCAACCAGTAAGCCGAGGGTTTGATCCTGGGTCACCAGGGAACGGCGAGGAGAGATTTAATTTGGTAATGTTGATAATAGGTTTTTAACGGTTTGAGTATATCCAAGTCAGCAATATTATCAGCAATAATCACTTTTTGAGGAATAAAAGGCGCGATTTCTTCATAACTGGGGACTTGCTCTTGCCAATCTAAAAGAGATATTTGATCAGGGGCGATCGCTTCGGCTACCACCCGAAAGGTTTGCTCTTGTACAAAGCCGATATAGACCCGATCCACCTGCAATAATTCCCGCACTTCTGTCACGGTGGTTTGACAAATTTCTCCTAATTCCAAAGATTGTCGAATTTTCAGGGCAACTTCTGCAAGCAGTCGATCCCGTTCTAGGGTATGGCGTAATTGCTGTTCAATCCGTTGACGTTTGGCGATCGCGACGACTAAAAGCACGGTTGTTGTGGCAGTAACTATCATAAACGCCTGGAGTACCCAAAAAGCCTGGGGTGAGTGCTGGTACTGGAGAAAAAAGAAATCAATTCCTCCATAGGCGATCGCGATGAATAAAAGCAGAAGCCAAGGGTTTTTGTATTTCTTAGAAAGAAAAGAAATCATAGATTTTCCTAAGAATGAACCTAATTTTGCCCATATATTTCCAGAAAAGTGAAATAATTGCAAAGAATTTAACCGAAATCGATTCACTCTATCTAAAGATTGCCTAAACTAGTAATTGTTGCACTTCCCCCGAATGGGTGAAACGGTTCTCCGCTCGTCAATGACCGAACTATGGGGTACGAACTTTATGCGAATTTTAATTGTCGAAGATGATCCGCTCATGCAATTAGGGCCTGGAACAAGCCCTGAGTGAACAACCTGGCTTTACGATCATTGGACAAGCCGAAGATGGTTATACGGCAGTGCAACAGGCGATCGCACTTCAGCCTGATTTGATCATTATGGATATTGGTCTGCCCCGTTTAGATGGGATTGCGGCTACCAAGCAAATTAAGGAAAAATTGCCGAAGGTACATATTGTTATGCTCACTTCCCACACCCTACAAACAGAAGTCGTTGCGGCCCTATCCAGTGGAGCCGATGCCTATTGCGTCAAAGGAGCAAGTTTAGATAGATTATTGGCCGCGATCGCGGCGGCAAAAGACGGAGCAACCTATTTAGATCCCCAAATTGCCCGTTTAGTCGTCGATAATCTCAAACCCACCTTCCAACAAACCGATTCGGGAGTCGCGAATCTGTCAGAACGGGAAATGGACGTTTTAAAGTTAATTGTGGAGGGGAAAAGTAATAACGAAATCGGTGAAGTGCTTTATCTGAGTACCAATACCATCAAAACCCATGTACGGGGCATTATGAATAAGTTATCCGTTGATGATCGGGTTCAAGCCGCAGTGATTGCCCTGCGATCAGGGATTGTTTAAGATTTTTGACCATAGGGACGCGCTAGGGGTTCTCCAATAAATACGCCCTGGCCTGGCCACGCCACACTTCGCCAATAACTTTCTAATAGCGTTGCTCCATTGAGATAGGATTGGATGACTACGCCTGGATGGGGAAATTTTTGCAAAAAGTTGCAGGGTTCGACTACTGCCCCATAACTACCCGTTACTCCTGCTTCTAGCCAACGTAGGCTACTCATTTGGGAGCTATCGGTGAGTTGTCCGCCCAGGGAAGTGAGGTGATCGGCGATCGCACCTGGTCTGAATTGATTGGTTTTAATTTTGTTAACCTGGGCGCGTCCCGTAATATAAAACATCACATCAGTCTTATTTTCCAGGGCATCACTTTTAGGAGTCACAATCCGCAAACGAGAACCCAGATAATTGATCACAGCAGGATAAAACTGCGATCGCACATTACGAGCCTTATCACTGGTATCCATTAGATAGGCCGTCCTGGGGGATAGGTCGCATCCGAAGCCACCCCGCGATCGATTAATCCCTTCGCTTCAGTAAAATTCGTCGCGGCGATCATCATAGTCGGACGCATTTTAAAATCTTGATAGGGATGAATCGTTTCCTGATTGAAATAGGGATTCACGGCAGTCGGCTGACAGCCATTGGCACAATAAGACTGGTCATAGCCAAAGGCAAAGGCACTGGTAATCGACATACAACCGACTCGGTAGGGGGCAGCCCAGGTAAGAGCATAACCTTCCACTTGGCTCGGTGTTTGGGCTTTAACCTTCCTTTGTAAGGCTAAAAATTCTTCCGACGAAAGTTCAGAACGATTAGCAGGAAAGGAAATTTTAATAATATTTTGCTGAGGAATTTTCCGTTGTCGTTGATAATATTCCGCAATTTGCACACTCAGAGGATCAGCCGTATTGACAATTACTCCCAAGTTGCGAGCTGTAAATTGGGTAGAGGGGAAAAATCGCTGACTAATCCAGTCGCAAGCATTTAAGTTAAGCAGAAAAAAGCCAACCACGGGAACTTTAAGACAATAATCTAACATGAATTTTTGTCGATTTTTCATTGTAGTGATAAGGAGTAAGAAAATAGGGAAAAGAGAGAAGATGCCTCTACTAAACGAATTTCCCCTACTATGATTTTTAGCTAAAATCTAATATTTCCGAACCTTTCCTGTAAATCCAGAGGCTTTAAATTTTTCGAGTTTTAAAGGAGTCGGTTGATTGGCGGGTACACTAATTCGTACTTCAAAGTCATGGATACCAGGCTCAATTTCGGCGATAGATCCAACGCGATTGCGATTCTGCATAGCAGGTTCATTATTCGCATCATAAATCCAGCCAAAAACATCGGCATCATAGACGGTTTTTCCTGTGGTATTTTTGGTTTTTCCTGTTACCAGAAAACAACTGACAGGATCACTAGAACCACTCCCCACGCCTCCTTCTGCTAATTCGGAGGGACATTCTTTGTAGGAAATATCAATGAGGGGAATTTCGGTGAGGGCGATCGCGGAGGGAGAGATGAGTAAACTGCCGAGAGACAGGACACAAGCTAAACAAATGCTGACAATGGCTCGTATTATCATAAAAAATTCTTTTTATTGCGATTATTGTCTAGTTTATCAGAAAAATGAGTCTAAAATCCCGTCATTGAGGAAGGCTCTATCTTTAATAGGTTAATATGTAAAGCCCTATTCTGTCGTCAGTTATTATTATTAAGACCAACTTATTGAAAAAACTAAAAACTTGAAACCCTTGCTCTATCCTCGTTTTCAAACTTAACAGAAAAAATCAGATCAATCTTTCTGCCCTACTTCGGCAGGTTTTCCGTTTTTTCTGTCTTTTTCAGCAAGCCCTAATTAACAGGTTTTTCCTCAATAGGCGGTGCGGGGGGAGCATTTTCTGGAAGCGGTTTAATCTCAGGAGTCGGCGTTGAGACGGGACTCGGTTTTGCTTCAGGGACAGGAGTCGGCACAAAAATAGGAGTGGACTTGGCCGAGGGGGTTGGATTGGGAATCGGGGTTAAGGGGGGAATGGGATTTTCGGGATTCACTTCAGGAGCGAGACTCGGAGAAACTTCAGGAGTGGGAATCGGAGTCGGCACAGGGGTCGGAATTGGGGTCGGTACAGGAGTGGGTCTGACGGTGGGAATCACTAAAGGAGTAGGAGTCGGGAATGATTCTGGTTGCGCGGGTTCAATGCTTTCGGTGGGAGACGGTTGGGGCGGTTCCATCCGTTTTTTCGTCGCCATTAAAAAGCCCACTGCTAATCCACTGACAATAATGACGAGGAAAATTAAGGGCATGACAATCCAAGCGATCCAAGGATTCCCCTTTTCTTCGGTTTCTTCTTCTTCTATTTCAATGGTGGGGTTAGTCACGGGACGACTGGAGCGGCGTTTGGGATTGGAACCAACAGCAACGGTCGCTTCGGTATGGCTCTGAAAACTACTCTGGGTCTTATTGGGCAGACGACTCACCAACGCCATTAACATTTCTTCTGCCGAGGTAAAGCGATCGCGGGGATGGAAATGAATACTTTTATCTAAGACATTGGCCAGTTGAGCAGAAACCTGGGGAGCCTCTTTGCGCCAGAGAATTTCCCCTGTGCGAGAATCAGACTCTAAATATTGGGGCGTTTTGCCCGTTAATAAAAAAATTGCCGTTAATCCCAAACTATACAGATCACTGGAATACACAGGACGACCTGCGGCTTGCTCTGAGGACATATAACCAGGGGTTCCCAAAGCAATGGAATAGGCACTCCGACCATCGGGATTAACCACCGTTCCCATCGCTTCCTTGATAATGCCAAAATCAATCAGAACAGGCTTGCCATCACTATTACGAAGAATAATGTTATCGGGTTTGATATCTCGGTGAATAATGCGGCGTTCATGGATAAAAGCCAAAACAGGCAGCAAACCAATCAGTAACTCCTGAATTTGTTCAGAGGAAAAATTTCCCTGTTGTTCGTGCTTTTGAGTCAGCGTAAAGCCTTCGACCCATTCCTGTACTAAATAAAAATTATTTTTTTCAGTAAAATAAGCATACAATCGGGGAATTTGGGGATGATTTTCGCCCAAATCTTCTAGAATTGCCGCTTCCCGTTGAAACCGCTCCTTCAGCCATTGGGGAATTTCTGGATCTTCGACGAGGGGTTTGAGCAGTTTAATGACGCACTTTCGGGCTGAAGGCATATGGGTATCGGTCGCCAAAAAGGTTTCCCCAAACCCTCCTCTACCGAGAGTTGCCACAATTTGATAACGATTATTTAAAAATTGAGTTGTCATGAAAGAATTTAACTAGTAGCATTGCCCACTATAACAAGAGTTCAATAGGATGGATTTTTTCTAGTTTAACCAAGAGTCAAGACCTGATTGCCAATTCTCAGACTCGGTATTTACTGCGATCGCGTATTTTTTTTCCGTTTCATTAAAAATATCAGTATTTGCCTGTTGTTGAACGAGTAAATCAGGGGTTGCATCAGAAATATCACCTTTCCTGGTTTGTAACCGAGTGGTTAAGGTTTCCATTGAAGCCTGACAATACAAAATTTTTAAGCAAAAATCACCCTTTTCCGCCGCGTTTACAATAGGCGATCGCCATTGATGACGGTCATATTTCGCATCTAGAATCACTGAAAATCCTTGACTGATTAATAAAAGCCCTAACTCTAACAGAAATTGATAGGTTTTCTCATTCATTTCTGGACTATATAAGTTATCATCTCCAGCTTGATCTAGGGGAATTCCCGCTAAATGTTTTCGCACCGCATCAGAGCGCAGATGAATGGCATTTATTTTCGGCGCAAGATATTTGGCGACGGTACTTTTCCCCGAACCCGACAAGCCCGACATGACAATCATTTTTCCTTGGGAACTCTGGGTATATTGCCAGGCTAAATGGTAATAATTTTTCGCAATTTGTTTCACATTTTCTTTCTCTGATTCAGTAATATTTTGATCATCTAATAACAAAGAAGTCACCTTAGCTCGCACATAGGCTTGACGACACAAATAAAACGGCAATACTTGTAATCCTTCCCAATCTCCTGTTTTTTCTAAATAGGTATTCAGAAAAATATTCCCTAAATCTTTTCTTCCCTTTGCCTCCAAATCCATCACTGTAAAGGCGATATCATACATCACATCCACAAAGCGAAAGGGTTCATTAAATTCAATGCGATCAAAGAGTTGGATTTGATTGTGCCAGTAACAAATATTTCTAAGGTGTAAATCTCCGTGACATTCCCGAATTTTATTATTGATACAACGGGATTCAAAAATAGCTTTTTTTTGAGTTAAAAAATTATCGGTAAATTGTCGAGTTTCCTGATACTGTTCCAGAGTTTGAGTAATCCCAATATATTTTTGGGTCGCTTGATAATTATCATCAATGGATTTTTTGATGACTTCAACGTTTCCAAAACTTTTAATATAATCATTTGTATGGGTTTTTTGGTGAAAATTAGCAACGACTTCTCCCAATTCTCGTAGATGGAATTCTTGTAATTCCTCTCTTTCAAACAAACTAATTAAAAGAGCAGACTGGGGAAACTCAGCCATTTTAAGCACGTATTCCACCACGTTTTTATAACTTCCTAAAACCAAAGAAGTATCGATCTCACTAATCGGCAAAACTTCCAGATAGATCTCAGGAGCGATCGCTTGATTCATCTCCAATTCCTGTTGCAGAAAATAATGACGCTTTGCGAGAGTCGAGTAATCTAGAAAGCCAAAATCAACATTTTTTTTGATTTTATAGGCATAGTTTCCAGTTAAAAAGACAATGGAGCAATGGGTCTGAATAACTCGAATTTCAGGGTGTACTGAATGGGGATAAAAATTCGACCCCTGCATTGCTTGGATAAGTTGGGAAAAATTCATGGTATTAAAACCGAATTACGGAAAAAATTAGTTCAAAAATAGATGCACCGAATCAGGATATTAATGTTAATTTTTCTCAGATTATAATTATTACTTAAGCTGGATTTTAAGACCAATTTATAACGAAAATATTGTAGATATTCTCAAGAAAATCCTTTAGATTAGCAAGACTTACTCCCATTAAAATATTCTGAGTAACCTAAACTTCATTTAATCTGCGATCACCTCATCGGGAGGAAAAATAACTTTGGTAGATTCCGCAAGAAGACGACATATAACTTTACTATTTTGTGTGTTTTCATTATCTTGAATGAGCGAATGAGCATAATTATCATTAAGAGGATCATGAATTACTGTCAATCCAAGATTTCGTGGAGTATTGGCAAGGAATGCTCCTAATCTAAAATTATTAGGATTTACTACTCTATTTAAACTCTCTTGAGGAGTTGTCAATCTAGCGAGATCTACGGAAATATTAGGATCTGGCTTACCCCTAAGCTTAAAGGCCGCAGAATTAACAGTACCGTCACTATTTAAAGAAATAAGAGGTAGCCTCCGATAAAGCTCATCTTCGTCTAAAATTCTTTCTAACATTTAATATTGAAGCTAAAAGATACTTAAAATCAATGATAAAATACTTTTTCAAGTAATTTAATTATATCTGAAGGAACTACTCCATGTTTCTCTAGAAAAACTCTTTCTTTTTGAGATTTATCAATAAGTAAGTAGGAAAATTTACCATCAGATTCGACTTCTAATTCAATTTCTGCATATTTATTACGCCATTCTATTTGAATCCCTCCATCACAAACTGGAACTATTGTAAAAGGATTAATTTCGTGGGGCGATAAATAAGAAAAATAAGATGGCAACTTAAACAAAAACGAACGAGCATTCTCCACGGCCAATGTTGATGGACATTCAGCACCATAAGAGTCCCAATTGTTTGGCAAGAGGGAGAGTTTTTCTAAATTATCTAACGCGGGTTGAATTTTCCATAAAGAATCAATATTATTAGAAATAGTGAAATGACTATACTTACTTGCGTGAAAAGATCTTGTGCGATATATTCGCCCAGACGAAACACTCTCAATTTTGGGCTTATGATAAGTGGTTGCCATAATTGCTTTGTCTTAGTTGAATCTTTAAAGTTGATGATTAACAATTTAAACAAATGTTAGTCTCCTTACATTTGTTCTTTTGCTTCCTTAATAATTTCTTGTAAGGATTCCAGAAGAAACTCTGCGGCATCAATACTCATGGTCACTCCTACCTCCATTTCTCTTAGTACCGAATCTCTGGAACGTCGAGATTCTAAAATTTCATCTCCGATTTCTCCATCAGGTTGAATCTCAAATACTAATTGTTGGGGAATTGCAAAACGTTCATTAAAAAAAGCAATATAAATGTTAGATGCTGGAGTAATACTTCCTACTACGCCATCAGCATGAATTGTGCGAAATAGACTACTTTTCACATAATCAAATGTTAAGCGTGGATTAACTGGTGATTTCTTCATAATTATTTCAATTTAAATCCAATTTAGTTGTGAGGGGGTATAGTCCTTTGTTGCAAAAATTGACAATAATCACAAACAATGATTTTAGTCTGAAATTCTGAAAATGATTATATCTTAAAGATAGAAATCTATCAAATTTGACAGATTTCTATTTTACAGTAAAAATCAGATTATTTAGGCAATAATCGTTAACCCTTGTAAAAAATCATTCAGGTGGCGATCGTGATCATGGCTCAAATCGCCCAGGGGTAATTCTTCCAAAGTAAAAGCTTTGACATCTAATACTTCTAGGGTATCGTTTGTGGCTAAATTCCCTGCAACTTCGGCTTCTACTAAGACGGTGATGGAGTGCATTCGTGGATCGCGATCGGGATGGGAATAAACGCCTACTAAACGCCTAATTTTGAGTAAATTTAGTCCCGTTTCTTCCGTGAGTTCCCTTCTTACCGTCGTCGGAATATCTTCTCCGTAATCGACTAATCCGCCAGGTAAACCCCATTGTCCAGAGTCTCGTCGTTGGATTAGAGCGATGCGTCCATCGGGCAAAATAGGGACAATTGTGACCCCCGTGACAGGGTGACGGAAGGCAACTTTTAAAAAAGTTTTGAGGTATCGCCAAATTTGTTGCATAAAAAAGCATTTAAAAAAGAATAATTTCAGGTTATCTCATAAATGCTTTTTTTTCATCAGAGCATGGGTTAGAATGGCATTGATAAACTTTTTCAGTACGAGGATGTTTAAGCCATGCCAAGCCCAGTGACCGTTGAGACTGACTTAAGGGAAATCCTAAATACAATAAATGAGCGTTTTGATAAATTAGATGCTCGTTTTGAAAAGACGGATGAGAAGTTGGATAAACTTACCCAAGAAATCAACCAAACTAACATCAAATTGGCAACCGTCGAAACCAAATTGACGGGGCTAGAAGGTCAAGTCAGAGAATTGGGCGGAACCCAGAAAAATCAACTCTGGTCACTGATTGTCATTGTTGCTGGTGCGCTTTTGGGCATTACAGCGAAGTTATTCCTTTCTAATCCTTAGTCGTTTTCTAGGGCTGATTCAGTCCAGTATGGTCACCCTATTGCCCAATTTCTGCTTTGGCTGATGCAAGGGCTAGTCGGACTTGCTCAAATCCTGTGCCACCATAGCTATTGCGGGCGGCAACCACCTGTCGAGGAGCGATCGCATCATAAATATCGCTTTCAAAGGCAGGATGTAAGGCTTTCCACTCCTCTAGGCTGAGATCCTTGAGTAATTTCCCGATCGCAAGACTACTTTTGACCACTTTTCCGACTAAATTGTAGGCTTCTCGGAAAGGCACACCCTTAGCTGCTAAATAATCTGCCACATCGGTGGCATTAGAAAAATCTTCAGAAACCGCTTCTGCCAGTCTTTCTTGACGGAAAATAATCCCTTCTTCTAGTAAAACCGTCATGGCTTCGAGGGAAACTTTAACAGTTTTAACCGCATCAAAGAGAGCTTCTTTATCTTCCTGGAGGTCTTTGTTATAGGCCAAGGGTAAACCCTTCATCAAAACCAACATTCCCTGAAGATGGCCGAATGACTCGTCCTGCTTTACCGCGAATCAGTTCGGGAACATCAGGATTTTTCTTTTGGGGCATGATGCTAGAACCCGTTGCACAGCTATCGGTTAGGCTAATAAAGCTAAATTCCTGGGAAGCCCAGAGAATCATTTCTTCACTCAGACGGCTGAGATGTACCATGATTAGGCTCGCCGCATTGAGAAATTCAATGGCAAAGTCGCGATCGCTGACTCCATCTAAGCTATTGGCATAAACCCCTTCAAAACCGAGTAAATTAGCACTATAATGGCGATCAATGGGAAAGGTGGTTCCTGCTAAGGCTCCCGATCCGAGGGGAGAAATATTAGTACGGGCGCGAATTTCTCCGAGGCGTTGCCAATCTCGCTGTGCCATCTGAAAATACGCCAAAAAGTGATGGGCGAGGCTAACGGGTTGGGCGCGTTGGAGATGGGTATAGCCTGGGATCAGGGTTTCGACATTTTTATCGGCGATCGTCACCAGAACCCGTTGAAAATCTCGAAGATAATCCCGAATCTGGTCTATTTCTGCGCGGAGATAAAGCCGAACATCGGTTCCGACCTGATCATTACGAGAACGGGCTGTATGGAGTTTTTTGCCCACATCCCCTACTAATTCCGTGAGTCGTCGTTCTACTGCAAAATGCACATCTTCTTGATCAATGCCTGGGGTGAATTTACCGTCCCGATATTCCTGGCGGATGGTTTCTAATCCTTCGACCAATTGATCGGCCTCTGTGGGTGAAATAATCCCCGTATGGCCTAACATTTTGGCGTGGGCGACTGATCCGCTTAAGTCATACTCGATCAGTTCAATATCAAAGCCGATACTGGCATTAAAAAGCACAATGGCGGGGTGCAATGACCCTTCAAAGCGATCGCTCCACGTTTTTTTTGCTGTTGTCACGATAAAACCCTGTAAATTGTAAATAATGAATTAGTAGGACTGACTTGGGGTTAATAAACTAACCGAGAAACCCCTTGAGTAGCCAACCAATAACTAGGCCAATACCCAGGGCCAGACTTGACCCGTTTTGATAAAATTTTGGAAAGATTTTTGAAAATCGCCGATAATATCTATTTTTTTCAAGTCTGCTGCATTTTGGGCAAGCAGAGTTGTCAAGTCAGAGAATTGATGACCCAGGAGAGAAATGCTGTGATGATCGAAGAGGGTATCAATACCACTTAAGCTGAGGGTTGAGATATCTACCATATTTACAAGAAGCATTTCATTTATCCTAGATTATAAAGTCTTACTCCGATGATTTTACCCGCATAATGACCAGGGTCATATCATCTTGATGATTATTTCCTGACCCAATAAAGTCCTGAATCCGATCAAAAATGTAATCTAGGATAGCCTGGGCCGTTGTTCCCCGTTCACACCCTTCCCGAAAAACCCGTTTTAAGTTCCCCTCATCAAAGCGATCTCCGTTATTGTTGACCGCATCCGTCAGGCCATCGGTGTAATAAATCAAAACATCTCCAGGGGTGAGTTGAACCTGGGCATCTTCGTATTGGGAGTCTCCATCTAATCCAATCAGAGAGCCTTCTGTATCCAGAGAACCGATGAGATCTTGAGTTGATTTCCACAGTAACGGGGGATTATGGGCCGCATTACTAAAAGACAAAACACGGGTGTCAGGATCATATTCCGAATAAAAAAGCGTGACAAACCGATGGGAGTTTTCTAAATCGGCGTACATAACGCGATTCAGGTGGTGGAGAATTTGGGCAGGACTATGGCGGTTGAGGACTTCAGCCCGTAACATCCCCCGCGTCATAGTCATAATCAAGCCTGCTGGCACGCCTTTTCCCATAACATCCCCAATGACAATACTCCAGGGAACAGAAGGCGTGGATTCATTTTTGGCATTTTTCCCATCTTGGCGTAATTGGTCGTAATTAGTCGGAATAAAGTCATAGTAATCTCCCCCCACACGGTTGGCCGTCACACAACGAGCCGCCAAGTCTAATCCTTGAATTTGGGGACATTGTCTCGGCAAGAGTCGGTCTTGAATTTCTGACGCGATTTCCAGTTCTCGGTCTTGTCTTTCTTTAGCCCGCAATTCAGACGTTAATTCACTATTGGCGATCGCGACAGCCGTTTGATCCGCAACAAGTTGTAATAGTTTCCGTCGCGTTTGAGTCCAGAGATATTGGGAATCCACACTAAAAACATAAAGCTTACCCCGTTCTTCATTTTTGACTAAAATCGGCGTGTTATACAGTCGAATACGAGAGCCTAAACAAGACCGAATTTGTTCATCCAAACTCGTCAACGACGTTTTTTGATCCTGTGCGTTGCTATCATCATTAAAGGTTTTGAGAACCCCTTCTAAGGCTTGACGAATTTCCTGGGTCAATTGTTGGGGTTGACCATGAATTTGTTCTAGGGTAATTTGTGCCTTCGTTTTGAATAAAATTAAGGCACTCGCCTCCGCATCAGTCACTCTCGCGGCCATCAAAGGAGCGAGTTCTAAAAATTGATTGAGATTATTAAAACTTCTGAGGGCAAATCCGAGGGAACTTAATAAATTTTGAACCTTGCCCTGTTCTCGATACAAACTCGCCACAAGTTCCTTCAAGGCCAACATAGGAGAGGTTTCGGCTGGAAGATGGCTAGTTGCAGCATAGGATTGGGGAGAAGACTGACGGGGATTGGGTAAAGCAGTCATCTATACAATAGGGGCGATTATTAACGCTAAGGGAAATTAACAATAACAAATTTTTTAACAAATCACTTGATTTAATCAATCATGATCAATGACTTTATTCTATGATTTAGGTAACATTTGTATTGTTACGACCAGTTTACCGTTCCCATAAAACTTGTCTTACATCAAAGTATCATAGATAGTAATAATTGATATTATAGACAATAATGATTGCGGCTATATATTTTCATAGGGCAAGAAAGCCATCAATTTCCTTAAGGTTTTACCAGTCAGTAAACGACTGACTCAACGTTTAGGATGACTTAATTTTATAAAACAATAATAAATCAAGAGGATTAAAATTTGAGGCTGGTTAATCTTAACTCACATCTGTGATTTTGCCAAGATTTTAAATTCAATTTTTAGTCATGGAAAGGATTATGGTTGACCAATGATCGTTGGAGTCGTTGCGATCGCGAACCTTCTAGCTGATAATAATAGGCATGATCACAGATTCCTCTCTCTTTGAATTTGAAGCTATTACGGTTGATGCCGAGGGCAAACTTCTTAAAAAGGAATGCCTAACAAGCCAGCATTATTTAGAGCCACTAAAAGACGAAATTTTCTTGGACATGGTATCGATTCCCCCTGGGCAATTCCTGATGGGTTCCCCTGACACCGAAGAAGGCTATCACTCTTCCCAAGGGCCTCAACATCGAGTTAGTATTCCCAACTTTTGGATGAGTCGATATCCGATTACCCAGGCTCAGTGGGCAGTGGTGGCAAGCCTCCCTAAAATTGCCGAATCTCTTGATCCAGAATGCGCTCATTTTCGGGGAGCTGATCGTCCCGTCGAGCAAGTTTCCTGGTATGAAGCGATGGAGTTTTGTGCGAGATTGTCCCAATTAACCAATAAAAAATATGGCTTACCCAGTGAAGCGGAATGGGAATATGCCTGTCGTGGAAATACTCAAACCCCTTTCCACTTTGGGGAAACCCTTACCACCGATCTCGCTAACTATTCAGGGGTAGATTGGGAATATCAAGCAAAAATTTGCAGTAAAGGAGCCTATGGTGCGGGGCCTCTTGGGGTGCGATCGCCGAGAAACCACACCTGTGAATCATTTTGCAGTAGGAAATACCTTTGGACTGTCTGATTTACACGGTAATATTCGAGAATGGTGTGCCGATCCCTGGCATCGTAATTATACCAATGCGCCCACTGATGGCAGTATTTGGCAGATAAACGGAGATGATAGTAAACGGGTGATTCGGGGAGGTTCTTGGAACGTCAGGCCCCCAAAAATGTCGTTCCGCTAGACGCGATCGCTTTGATCCCCATGCTTCCTTGTATGACATTGGTTTTCGGGTCGTTTGTCGATTTGGTCACTAGGCAAATATTGTTTTTTATCTGCCCATGACAATTAAACAATCTCTTAAATAATCTCTCTCTCTTTTTACGGTTAAGTCTTCTCGCGTTAATCGATAACTTTGGATACAAAATTACAAAAATAGCAGCAAGTAAATCATGGTCAAATAACTGTGCCAAAGACTCTTTCTCCTAAGTAGTAATTGCTTGAATCTTTCTTGATAAAAAATTTATTTTAGTTCTCTAATTTTTTTGAAGCTTGACAGGTCATTTTTTTATGGTAAAATCTGTATTTAGCTTCTCTGATTAGGAAATTTCTTAAAATTTGAGACTGTCTCCCTAATCCCTTTAGTTGACTTGATAAAATGTCCTTGGATGACATAATTCATAATCAACTTGGACACAAAACACTATTGACACAATTTTATTCTCTGGATCACGATACCATTATGACCATTCCATCTAATAAATATCAATCTCTAGTGATGGGGATCGCTACGCTAGGAGTAATCTCTGGATCAGCACTACTGGCTCCCTCTGCCAATGCGTTCACGATTGGCTCAATTGGATCTAACTCTCTTACCGTTGGATCTACGACTTTCTCTGACTTTAGTACCACCACCACCAATTTGAATTGGCTTGATTACGTAATTACCGCTTCTTCAGCACCAAAAGGCCCGCAATTGTCCGTCGCTACTGGCCCTGTTACCGTTGGAGCAGGTTCCTACAACATTACCTACAAAGTCACAAAAACTGGCGAGCCAATAGGCGGCGTTACTGTAAACCAGAACGCTGAGCTGACTTCTTCTCTGAAAAGCATTTCTTTAACGCCTGGTGGAGCTGATATTGCAGGGTTTCCTATCGTTAGTAATGATTCTGCCTATTTAGGTTTTATTGTCCCTCCTCTGAATGAATTCTACGTTACAGATACTATCACAGTAAACGCTAATGGTTCCCTAACTTCTGTTTCTAACACCTACCAGGCTGTCCCCGAACCCCTAACGATGTTGGGAGCAATGACCGCCGCAGGATTTGGTATTGGCTTCAAACGAAGGATAGCAAAGGCTGGCAAAGCAAAGGCCGAGAAAGCATAGATAATCACCTGAATGATAGGTTGGAATCTAAGGCAGAAAGTACTATGACTTCCTGCTTTTTTTGTGGGCAATTTTTGTCCTGAAGAAACTTAAACTTTTTTAAAGAGAAAAGTCTCCCATAATTCTGACTTCGGGTTCCAACAATAGGGAGCAATGGGCCTGTACCTGTTCCTGAACATGACAGATCAAATGAAAAATATCCTGTGGCCTTGGCATTTCCCGCATTAAGGATAAAATTAGCGTGACGATGGGAAACCTCTGCACCACCGATACGATGACCTTTTAATCCCAATTGTTCAATAATCCGAGCGGCATACTGGGGCGTGGGGTTGCGAAAAACACTGCCACAACTGGGTTTGTCGTAGGGTTGGGAGTTTTTTCGGTGATGTAAATTATGACTGGTTTGGGCCATCACTTCTTGACGATCAAATCCCATTTTTAGCTGAAAAGTTGCTTCAATCACCAATCGGCGATCGCCCTGTAGATTAGAGGTGCGATAACTGAAACCCAATTCTTCCGCCGTCAAGGTTTCTAAGGTTCCATCGGGGGATAGCACCACAGCATTAATTAAACAATCAGAGGTTGATTGATTATGCGCTCCTGCATTCATTACCACTGCGCCCCCCACTGTGCCTGGAATTCCCACTGCCCACTCTAAACCCAACCATCCCTGTTTTGCCGCTTGCCAGGCAACTTTGGCGATCGGCTCCCCTGCTGATGCCGTAATCCTTCCTGTCTCTATGTCTAATTTGCTCTGACGAAGGTAACGAGTGCTGAGAACTAACCCTGGGATACCTTGATCACTAATCAGAAGATTTGAACCCGCCCCCAATAAAGTTAGGGGTAAATCTTGTTTCTCGAACCAATCAAAAATTGCATACAGATCATTACGAGTCCGAGGTGCGGTATACCATTGGTCCGCCCCCCCACTCGATAGGAGGTGTAATCTGCTAGGGATGTATTTGCATGAATGAGGGTTTGGGTCTGTGCTAATTGAATAGGAGCCGAGAGAGGACGGGAAAGGGTAGAAAAAGTCATGATGCGTTTAGAAATTTTGCGGCAAGTCAGGCGTTAAAAAAGAAGGTTTAGGAAAGGAGTAAGTTAACTGGAAGAAAAGGGGCGATAAAGATTTTAGAACCTATTTGAAGCCCTAGACTCATCATTTAAGGCATGGTTCCTGATAAATTAAAATCTGTCATGAAAATCAATATTCAAGATTAATAAAGACTATGGGGAACAGTTTGCTAACACATCGGGAATAATTTGATTCAAATTGCCTGCCCCTAAGAATAGGGTCAAATCTCCTGATTGTAAAGTTTTACCTAAAAATTCAGTAAGTTCTACCAAAGAAGGCTGGTAAATCACATTTTTGTGATGCTTACGGACAGCTTTCACCAGGTCTTCTCCTTGAATATTCATGGTATTGGTTTCTCCCGCTCCATAAATATCGGTCAAGATCACTAAATCGGCATCTTTAAAAGAAGTGGCAAATTCTTCTAAAAAAATACTGGTACGACTATAACGATGGGGCTGGAAAATAGCAACAATCCGCGTATATTGACCGCTTGTGGTGAGCTTGTCAACTCCGTGAGTGACTTTCTGACGGGTGGCCGCCAGGGTTGCTAACAGTTCACTGGGATGGTGGGCATAGTCATCAATAAAGGTGATCCCATTACAAACTCCTTTTAGTTCAAACCGTCGTTTTGCTCCCCCAAAGCTCGCGATCGCGGCGCAATAGTTTCAAAATTCACCGCTAAGAGCCGACCCACTGCAACGGCGGCCAACGCATTACTAATATTGTGATCTCCTGGCAAACTAACCTGCATCGTCCCTAAACATTGACCCCGTTCCCACACTTCAACGGAACTATGGCCAGAAGCATAGGAAATATTTTTAATGGTGTAGTCCGCCTGTTTTTCAGGATGTAAACTATAGGTAATCTGGGGTTTTAAAGCAGACATCACCACTTCGCAATCAGCGCAACCGATCAGGGTCTCACAATTCGACTCAAAAGTCTGAAAAATTCCCACAACCTGCTCTAGACTCTGGTAATGATCGGGGTGGTCTAGTTCGATATTGGTGACAATCCCAATTTTCGGGAGGTGCTTAGTGAGGGAACCATCGGATTCATCGGTTTCCGCGACCAGGTATTTCCCCAGACCTAAGCGGGCATTGCCATCCCAGGCATCAACTTCGCCGCCAACAATAATCGTGGGGTCTAATCCTGCTTCCAACAAAACATAACCAATTAAACTACTTGTCGTGGTTTTTCCATGAGTCCCCGCCACGCCTATACCGTAATAATCTTGGATGAGAGCCGCTAAAACATCGGAACGGTGATAAATGGGGCAACCTTTTTCCAAAGCCGCCTGGTATTCCTCATTTTTATGACTAATCGCCGTTGAACAAATGACCTGGGTAATCGTTCTGAGGGATGATCTCCCTTTCCATTGGTGTCATTATGTTCTGAAACTGAATGATTAGGAGCATTGTGGGGTTCTATCACTCCCTGACCCACCGCCAACTTTTCTGGTACTGAACCATTGACAGACTGAAAAATTTCTAGATTACTAGCAATTTGCTGATTAAAAATTTTAACCCCAACGGACTGTAAACGCTCGGTAATATGACTAGGACGAACATCAGACCCCGACACGGGCAGTTGACGCTTGGCTAAAACGTAGGCCAAGGCAGACATACCAATTCCCCCAATTCCAATAAAATGGAAGGGAATACCCTCAAAATCAACGGTTTTCATTATCGAACACTCCTCAAATTCGGCACGTAGTCACTAATTGGAGGCGGCTCTCACTCCCTACGCGCTATTTATAGTAAGACACTACACGCTATCGTACCAGAAGCTATTCCTAAATGAATAGGTATTTACCCATTCAATACAGTATGTCTCAGACCCATTTTTGACAACCATCCAAAAGACGACTACCCAGGAAAGCGTCCTAGTCCCTAAATTTCCCGACACAAAAGAAAATTTATGAGAAATTATAAAGTTGGGGATCGAAGTGTTCTGTCTTCAGGATATGATTAGTCTCATTAATAACCTTTTAATGTATTTAGTAAGACCACGAGGGGAACAAGCAGTGACTAGAGTAGCTATCAACGGATTTGGACGGATTGGGCGCAATTTTTTACGATGCTGGCTAGGACGGACGAACAGCAACATCGAAGTTGTTGGAATTAATGACACATCCGATCCCAGTACCAATGCCCACTTGTTGAGATATGACTCCATGCTAGGCAAATTCGATGCCGATATTAGCGCGGATGAGAATTCCATTATGGTTAATGGTAAAACGATCAAGTGTGTGTCTGATCGTAATCCTTTGAATTTACCCTGGGCGGATTGGGGAGTTGACCTGATCATCGAAGCCACAGGGGTATTTATTGATAATGAAGGTGCGTCCAAACATATCACTGCTGGAGCCAAAAAAGTTCTGATTACAGCACCAGGTAAAGGCGAAACATTGGAACTTTTGTCATGGGTGTTAACCATGAAGACTATCAGCACGATGAATATAACGTGATCAGCAATGCCAGTTGCACCACTAATTGTTTAGCCCCCGTGGTCAAGGTTATTCATGAGAATTTTGGCATTATCAAAGGCACAATGACGACCACCCACAGCTATACAGGGGATCAACGGATTTTGGATGCTAGCCATCGGGATCTCCGTCGGGCAAGAGCGGCGGCGGTAAATATTGTTCCGACTTCTACGGGAGCGGCTAAGGCGGTGGCTTTGGTTATTCCTGAAATGAAAGGAAAATTAAATGGGATTGCTCTTCGGGTTCCCACGCCGAATGTGTCTGTGGTCGATCTTGTGGTTCAGGTGGAAAAAGGAACGATTACTGAACAGGTGAATCAGGTCTTAAAAGAAGCTTCTGATACTTATTTAAAAGGAATTTTAGATTATACCGAACTTCCTTTGGTTTCTAGTGATTTTAAGGGAACAGATTGTTCTTCTACTGTTGATGGTAGTTTAACGATGGTGATGGGCGGCGACATGGTTAAGGTCATCGCTTGGTATGACAATGAGTGGGGCTATTCCCAACGGGTTGTTGATTTAGCTGAATTAATTGCGACAAAATGGAAATAAGTCTCCATTTTAAAGGTAATGAATGAATTGATCCCTGTTTTTCGTTTTTAGGTCGATTTTTTCTGTTAAGTTTCATGGCATAAATACAAGCAGACGTTTGTTTTGCTTGTATTTTTTTTGCGATCGCCTTCTAACTCGACAAACTATCCTGAAAAACTATTTTGGAAAAATTTGGAAAAATTCAGATCTAGGATGGGTCTGCCTGGAGGAAAGACTGGTTCCAAGGAAAATTGATTAACCCATGACCGACAGAATGATATACAATGACCTATTGACCTAATTTATTAATACTCAGTTATTAAGGGGGAAGTTATTCCTGAAGCACTAAACCTGACCGTGAGTTTGCGGGGAACTCTCGATGTACAGGATACCTATCAGATTTTTCGGCTAACAGGTTTATTAGATGCCTTTTCAGAGCCGACTTTCCGCAAAGTTCTGGGAGATGCGATGGGCAAAGGCCCTGTTAACGTGATTCTCGATCTTTCTAGCATTGATTTTCTAGACAGTTCTGGCTTGGGCGCATTGGTACAATTAGCTAAACAAGCTAAAAATCAAGAGGGAAATCTTCATATTGTTACTAATTCTCGCGTTACTCAAACCGTTAAGTTAGTTCGATTAGAGAAATTTTTGCCTCTGCACGCCACCCTCAATGATGCGATCGCGGCCTTGCCATCCAAGCCATCTAAAAAGTGATGACGAATGTTGTAATTGAAAACAAGGCTTCGGATTTGTCAGAGGGACAAGGGGATGCTTCAGAGCTTATTTTTGAAGCAAATCTAGCGGAGATGAAAACCCATGAGCAAAAGAAACCAGGTCATCTGGGCAATTGTCTCCCAGTTCGTTAGCCTATTTGGGAGATGCTGTTTATGAACTTTATGTCCGCACTCATTTTCTCTTTCCGCCCAAGCGAGTCTCAGATTATCATGATCAAGTGGTTTCCACCGTTCGAGCCGAAAGTCAGGCCGAGTCTCTCAAGCTTTTAGAGCCTTATTTAACGGAAACAGAAAAAGATATTTTACGGCGTGGAAGAAATGCAGCGTCGGGGTGTCCTCGTCGGTTGTCTCCGAAAGTGTATCAAAAGGCAACGAGTTTGGAAACATTGTTAGGTTATCTTTATATCAACGATCCTACCCGCTTACAAGAGTTGTTAGAATATCTGAATATTATTGTTTAAGGCTGAATATATTTAATTGATTGTTGATTTTTTGTGCCTATGTTGTTTAAGCTTATCGTGTTTTAAAAATCTCCCCTGAATTCCCTCTAAAAGAGATAAATATTGAACGGAAGGGAAATACGACAAGCGTGTTTTTCTGAATAAATTATTGCTAATTCCTAATTCATCCTAATACTAAAATTTCCATGATAGACAAACCCCGTAGAGGGCAGAAGGCTGGCCGCAAACCGTTCCGTAAAGATGGCGACCAACCCAGCTCAAGCCGATCGCCAAAACCTAGATTTAACCGCGAGAATAAACCCCAATTTAATACGGATAAACCGAGAATTAATCGGGCCGATCGCAGTGACTCCCCATCGGAGCAGATTACACCGAGAATTCCCAGAGCTGATAAAAAAGTGATCCCCGATATCGATAGGGCTGGTCGGGAGGAAAAAACACGAAAGTTTGTACCGTCTCTTAACGCGATCGCCTCGGAGGGAAATACTAGGGAAGAATCGGAAAGCGAAGAAGATAACGATCTGATCTACGGTCGTCATCCCGTGATTGCCGCCATGAAAAGTAATCGCCAACTGAATCGCATTTGAATTACGGCCAAATTACACTACGATCCCCGTTTCCATTCCCTACTAGTAGAAGCCAAAGCCAATGGCGCGATTATTGATGAAGTTGAAAATTTACGCTTAAACCAACTGACCCAGGGAGCGAATCACCAGGGAGTCGTCGCCCAGGTTGCCCCCTATACCTACAAAGAATTAGAAGACTTAATTCAACAGGCCAAAGCCCAACGAACCGATCCTGTGATTATCGTTTTAGATAGCATCACCGATCCTCATAATTTGGGCGCGATTATCCGCACAGCCGAAGCTTTTGGGGCGCAAGGTCTAGTCATTCCCCAACGTCGCGCAGTTGGCATTACCTCTGCGGTCATGAAAGTGGCGGCGGGTGCCTTGGAGCATTTTTCGGTCGCACGGGTCGTCAATCTGAGTCGATGCCTAGAAACCCTAAAAACTGAGGGCTTTTGGATCTACGGAACTGCCGCAGGACAGGGCAAATCTATTCATGATTTAGATTTACGGGGGCCTGTTTGCCTGGTGATTGGTTCGGAAGGAGACGGTCTGAGTCTTTTAACCCAACGTCATTGCGATCAGTTGATGGAGATTCCCCTAGCGGGCAAAACCCCTAGTTTGAATGCGTCCGTTGCGGCGGGAATTACGCTCTATGAAGTCTATCGTCAGCGAGGCTCCCAAAAATTAAATATGACAACCGCAATATCTGTATCATCAAAGACTTTCCCTATTTAGGATTCGGAAGTATAACTAAAGACGTTAGCTGGGAGTTTTACGAAATGTTTCGGAACTCAGGTTACAATAACAACTCGACTAACATCATTGGGAATACAAACATGAAAGAAAAATTTTTACAGCTACTAGATTTACTCGGTTTAGCCTTTTGGGTGGAGATTGGAACAACGGTTCCGCGATGTACTTACTTGGCCCTTTTTTGGCTAAATCTGAGGCTGAGAGTGCAAAAGAGGGTTATCTGGAAGATTTATTAGGAGAAGGAGCCCAGGGGATTCAGGTGCAAGTTAAACGCTGTAAACCCAAGAATCTAACCATTTTTGATGACGTTATGGAAACTTCTATGTTAAAAAAAATGATTTTTTCTGAAGGCTGATTTTCTGACATATTAATCAAAAATAATAATAATTGCTTTTTTTAGGGAGATTAAGACTATTTGATCGTAGTTTTGTCTCCTTTATTGTTTTCTGGACAATTATGGGCAAAGATTCCGCGATCGCCTACTTAACGGAAGATCAACTTTAAACGGCGGGTAATATTTAACGTTTTAGTAATCGAATTTTACTCACAGAATATTCACAAGTTTTTTCTATATTTACCGTATTCTGATTATTCTGATTGAACTTACGAGTATCACAGTAGAATTTGGGATAACAATGTATATTGAGAGCTTTGAAAGTAAAGTTTGTCAGTAAATAAGAGAAAAATTATTAAACACTTTTAAATACTTTTTTGAAATTTTTTTTAAATTAATTATCATGTACCTCAATAATTACAAACCTAGCGGTTATAGTCCTGGTGCATCGACTCTTAAACAACTTTTTTGGTTTTTTTTAGGTGACTTTTTGTTTCGGACTCATCTTGTCCCCATTAAGGCTTTCAAAGTTTTTTTATTACGAGCTTTTGGACCAAATTGGTACAGGAGTAGTGATCAGAGCCTGGTGTTAAGGTTAAATTTCCCTGGCGATTAAAAGTGGGAGATCACGTTTGGATTGGGGAAAATGTCTGGATTGATAACATTGCCCCCGTCATCATTAAAGATCATGTTTGTGTTTCCAGGATGTTTACCTCTGTACAGGCAATCACGATTGGCACGATCGCAATTTTAAATTACTCACAGGAGAAATTTGTATAGAGGAAGGAAGTTGGATTGCGGCTCGTTCTGTGGTCGGCACAGGGGTCACGGTCGGACGAGGGGCAATTTTAGGGTTGGGATCGGTGGCCTCTCGGTCTCTCAAACCCATGACAATTTATTCAGGAAATCCCGCCCAGCCCGTCAAGCAACGTAACCTCGTTTCTGATTTGTCCCATCAATCTGAGCCAATACGTCTCCCAGTACCCTAAAATGTAACCATCAATTTTAGTCCCTCAATTTCACTTCATACTCTTTATTCACATTTCTCATTTGCTATGCCAAACAAAAGAAGTCGCAGAAAACAAACTCTGAAAGTGCAATGTCCGTATTGTGAACGGCGTTTATGGCGCATGGACGGCGAAAAACATTACGTTTTTTATACTGAAACCAGTGAAATTCAACAAGAAATGAATCTGAGTCACAAAAAAGCAAGTTTGGTCACAGGACAAGCCCAATTCAGTGCTGTCGTTGACCGCCGAGCTTGGTTAGAGGAATTTTTCTGTAATGATCACGGGAAAATGTGGATGAAGTTGAAAAAAACAGAGGATCAAGTGGTGGAAGCAAAATTAGCATCCCAGCATGATTGGAAACGTAGTACCAAGACTCCCCACCCCGATAAGCCCAATCCATCGGTTAGTGAATTTACGCTTCGTATGAGCCGACGGACTAATGGACAGGCTTTTCAACGGTTTTATGAATAAGTGTTCGATCTAAGAATGGGGCGCGATCGCGACCTCTGTTCAGGGGTGATAGCAATAGAAGCATCAGTGATAACACTTGCTTTTTTCCTTTCACCCTTGGCAATGCGCATTATTACTGATATAATTCGCATTAAGGGAACGTTTATAATACTAAAATTTTTTTAAATTCTCATTTAACAACTTTAAGAACAAAAACAAATTATTAACATCCAATCAATACCACGTGCCAACTGACAAAGTCCGATTTACCTCGACTTACCTGTTATGTCTGCTTGGTTTGTTTCGTCATTTTAACTGTCAATCTTGATTTTGAAGCTCTTTTTGGGGCATCGATCAATTCTGAAGTTTAGATTACGAACAGCCTAAATTTTCTGCTTTTTAGTCACAAAAAAGCTTGTTGTTTAATGATCTTTTAGAAAATTTCTTTTTTTAAATAATGGATATTGACCAATTTTTCAAAAAATGGGCAAATAGGCCTCGACTTGTCGATACAACAAAAATGTTGTTGGCTTCCTTGGGAATTAGCCTTTGCTTGGTTCATCTCAGTATGATTTGGCGAGTAGGGGCTTTAAGTTTTTTTGGGCTTAGTGTGGTCTTTTGGTCGGCGGTCGCCGCTTTGATTTGGGATAAACGAGAGACCTTGCAACTGAAGAGTAGCATCTTTTCTAGTTGCTTTGCGATCGCACTTTTGCTCCCGTTATTAATCAAAAGTGTTTTTTTAATTACCCAGAGTAGCTCTAGTTTATATCTCTTTCCCCTGATAGCTTTTTTTTCCTTGACCCTTTTGGCTTCTGGGTTTCAGGGTTTAGGGCAATACAAACGCGAATTTTTGATTTTATTTATTTTTATGCGCAGTTACTCCTCTAACGTCCTTGTTAGGCAACCTCGATCCCTCCCCTCTAACGGCTAAATTGGCGGGCTATTTGCTTTGGTATTCGGGTTTTGAAACCGTTCGAGAGGGCGTTAATCTCTATTTTGCAGGTTCTTCTAATGGAGTTGAGGTTTATCCTGGATGTTCAGGACTAGCTTCTATGCTCGATTTGTTGAGTTTAAGCCTATTATTTTTTCTCATGTTTCCGAGTAATTGGAAAACCAAGTTCATTTTACCCGTTACGGCAATTTTGATCGGTTTTATCATGAATAGTATCCGAGTCGCACTTTTAGCGGTAATTGTTGCCTACCATAATCGAGTTGGTTTTGAGTATTGGCACTCTGGAGAAGGCTCTCTTTTGTTTTCAATGATGTCTATGTCTCTCCTTTGTACTGTGATTTATTTTCTCATCCAGTCACCTAATCCTTTAGGATCTGAGCAAGAGGAAACAGAATGAAACATTGGAATTTCTATCGTCCCTCTGTTTTAGCGATCGCCCTGGGTGGAACAATAGTCAGCTCTCTTTGGGGCATCAAAACTCCCTTACTTTCCCGTCCGACCGTCGCGCCTTTTTCTTTTCCTGAAAAAGTTCCTCTATCAGGCTGGAAACAAGTTAGGAGTCATACCTTAGAGTTCCCTAGCTCCAATGAGTTAACCCCTATTGCCAGCCGCTCCTATCAATACCTCTCGCCCGATGGTTTGACGCTAAATATTCAAATGCGTTATTTGAATACGGCAGAAGCGGACATTCCTAATCTCTTGCGTAAATATATTGGAGATACTTCTATTTCTCAGATAACTCATCAAGAGGGGATGGGCGCGATCGCCTTAGGAAATCATCAGAATCGTTCCTATTTGAGTGCCTGCATCAATCCCCAGGGGTCGAGTACGGTGACGGCGGATCAATTCCTACGGACGAAATTAGTTACAGGAAAAACTTTAAACGGTTTCTTGGGGTGGCTCTGGGGAAAATCCAATCTACTGGATCAACGCTGTCTCTGGTCGCATTTAACCCTATCCACACCGTCAGAAAATCACAACTCTCAAAAAATACTCCAAAACGCGGGGCAATCTTGGTTTAAGTGGTGGGTTTCCCATTATCCGTCCTCCGATTAAACCGACATATTGTGTTCCTATTGTCCTCATTTACTTCTTAGCGATCGCCTTTTAGAAATCTTTTCCTTTCACCCTACTCCTTATTATTATGGAGTCATTCATCATGTCAGCGATCAGCTCAATGACTGTTTTTAATATCGCAATAACTTACCTTAATTTAAACCAACAAAACAATGAATTTTCACGAAAGTAACGTTCATAACCACCCTATTATGACCAATACCTCTACTCTATGGACTTTAGCTCTTATACGAGTCATTGGTTACGTTTTTCTCGCCTTTTTCCTCTTTGATTTTATCGATACCCTGATCCCACTCCGCTTGACCAATCCCAATTGGGAATTTCAGACTTTTGGAGCCTTAGTCGAAAAAGTTCCTGTTCTATTTTTAGCCTATGCCATGATTTACCTGGGCCAAATTTTGGACGCAAACGTTTAGAACAATTTTTATTATCTCTGATTACTTGGTTAGCCCTTATCCTCGGACTGATCTATCTACTGATGATCCCCATTGGCATCATCAATACCAACCGATTACTCACCCTCAATCATCAACAACTCCTCCAGCTAGATATCCAAATCGCCCAGGTCAAAAAAGCCCAGACTAACTTAAAAACGACCAAGACCCAATCTGAACTACAACAAATTCTCTCCCGTGACCTCGGCAATAACGGTCCCATCCCTAAGCTAGAGAACCCCGAACAGGTCAAAACCCTCAAAAATCGACTAACCACTGTGATGACCGATGGAGAAGTCAAGCTTAAGGAGCAAGCTCAGTCTCTTCGGGATGTTCGATTAGAGTTACTCAAAAAATCCGTCAAGTGGAATCTAGGGTCTCTTCTTTCCGCCGTGTTGCTTTTTTATATTTGGAGAGCAATCAAAGCCAAATAATCAGGGATTTAGGAAGAATGCCCGTTCAGGCTTAAAAAACAACTTGAATGGACATTTACCCTTGATTTTGTCTAAATAAGCTGTCACGAATTTAGATTGCATCATGATTCTGCTGAAAATCTTCTAACAAGAGGCTTAATCCCTTTGTCTGTATGCGTTTTAGACAATTAATAGCTTACTGACCATCAGACTTTTAAAACTGGAAAGAATTCGTGCTGTGATTCAGATCACACAAAAATAAAGATCTGGATCACAGTATGTGGATTTAGTCCAAGATATACTTAATTCATCGCTGAAGAGTGAACTTACGCAAACCTTCTGTCAAAATTCCTAAGACAAGAAGCACAAAAAGTCTTTGCTAGCAAGGCTTTAAGCCCGAAGCCAAACAGTCCACGCAAAGAAAATACAAAAAAAACTTGCACCTCCGTGATTTTGCGTATATCATTCAGGAAGCACAGAAAAAACAGACTAATGAATTTACTGTTGCTTTTTATTAAAACCTTTTTTTCACCTTTTAAAACCAATCCTTTTTAACATCCATTTTTTTATACCTCTATGAAAATCAATCATAAAATTTCATTATCTCAGTCAATAAAAGAATATTCCCTCCATTGACCTTCTCAGAATAGTTTTGTCTTTAGAATGATCTTCTCTTTTGTCGAAGATAGATTTCAACTAGGGTTCAGCCTTTTCGTTGCTCTTTTTTTATACTTGATGAAAGAAGCTACTCTTTAGGCGATAACTCTTGTATGAAGTCATAATCAACAAAAAATTATTCGCTTAGGCGATCGGTAAAAAGACTTCAGCTTATTGATCTACCTGATTTATTGGGAAAGCATTCTATCGTTTTAACTATTCTCCAGCTCATTGGTGAAAGCAATTGAATTGATTCTTTGTTCTGTCATTTTTTTAAGAAAATTCTTTTTCCTACTTTTTTAAAATCATCAGTTTTACCAAACTTGACCTATGGGATGAAGCCTTATTTTGTTCATCTCCCCTTGAATATCAAGAGTTCTGCTAGTACTGATCGATATCAGTAGAGTTGTAGATTCTTATTTAAACTAATTCCCATCGTTTAGCAATGTTTCTTTTGCTGACAGGTTTTTGCAAGGTTTTTAAGGTCAAAAAGTAAATAGAGCATATCTTATTTCTTATTTTTGACGATCTATTTTTTTGATACCGACTTATTTAAAATAAATCGCTCCAACTAATATTTCTCCTAAATCTGAGTTGGGTTTCTATTTATTTTTAGAAAAATCAAA
This sequence comes from uncultured cyanobacterium, assembly GCA_963807635.1. Classification (GTDB taxonomy): domain Bacteria; phylum Cyanobacteriota; class Cyanobacteriia; order Cyanobacteriales; family Microcystaceae; genus Snowella. The sequence goes on along the minus strand of CAWEDJ010000071.1, from coordinate 55,613 downwards.
CCACCTGTGTGGCTAGCTTTTGCTTGCCAAGAATCCTAAGAGAAGACACCGATTGAGTGCACTCCAAGATTCTCAGAGAGAGGAGATTTATTGTCAAAATTATTTATTTTATGAAACATAGTAGATTCTGTTGTTAATCTACTTTAAGTAAACAATAAAGTGCCTATCTTAAGTTTTTGATCCTAATGGCGAGTGGGTGGATGGAAAAAAAGCTTGATACATCAATATTTTGATCAATATTTGGATTGATGAGAGTTAAATAATATGAAAAAACTCCTCCGCAAGGGTAAAAAATTATTTGTTGTTAATCAATTTTTTCCGCCTGATTTCGCTCCCACTGGACAGCTAATTAATGAATTAGTTTCCCATTTGGGAGATAACGGCACTCCAATTAAGGTTTTTACGGGACTTCCTGCCTACGCTTTTAACGATGTCAGTGCCTTACCCCTAGAAATCCATAATAATGTTGTTATTCGTCGTACTAGAGCAACTCAGGTATCTATTCATAACATTCGAGGAAAAGCTTTTCATGGATTTCTATTTACAGTTCGTGCAATTCTTCATCTTCTTAGAAATCTTAAAAAAGACGATATTCTACTCTTGACAACAGCACCACCATTTTTACCTTTTATTGGATATTTGCTTCATCTTGCGAAAGGTTCTAATTATGTTTGTTTGATTTATGATTTATATCCCGACGTTGCAGAAAAGTTAGGGGTTTTATCTTCAGAAAACTGGATCATTAAACTGTGGAATCGTTTGAATGAGCTGACCTGGCAAAAGGCTAAAAAAGTTATTGTTCTAAGCACTTCTATGAAACAGCAAATCTTAAAAAAACAGCCTAAGCTCGGTCATAAGATTTCTGTGATATCAAATTGGTCTGATCCAAACTGGATAGTCCCCATTGCTAAGAAAGATAATTGGTTTGCCCAAAAATATCATCTAACTGAAAAATTTACGATTCTTTATTCTGGCAATATGGGTCGCTGTCATGATATTCAGACGATTCTCAATGCCGCGCGTTTGTTGCAGGGATATCCTGTTCAATTTGTTTTTATTGGTGGTGGGCCAAAATATCGGTCTTCAGGAAATTTTGTTCAAACCTATGGGTTGGATAATTGTTTATTTTTACCCTATCAGGATAAAGACATTTTACCCTATTCTCTAACTGCTTGTGACTTAACATTGGTGAGTATAGAGGAGGGAATGGGGGGGATTGTTGCACCTAGTAAATTTTATAGTTTGTTGGCAACGGGTAGACCGATCGCAGTGATTTGTGACCAGCAATGTTACTTAAATGAATTAGTCGAAAAAACTCAGTGTGGAGTGACTTTTAAGAATAAAAATAGTCAGGGTTTAGCCGACTTTATTTTACAGATTTCTTTTAATCCTGAGTTGGCAAAAAGTATGGGTGAAGCGGGACGAAACTATTTAATTTCCCAATGTACCCTAGATATCATTGCCCAGCAGTATGCAACGGCTTTAAATATTGGTGAGGAATTCCCGCAATCCCAAGCCCAGGTTCAAATTGTAACTCTTCCGTAAAATTTTTCGGGTCAAGATAGCAGATCAGTAATTTCATTTGATGCTTTATGGAAAATATGAAGATGATGGTTTCGGATTTCGCCTCCTCTAATACTAGTTGGTGGACTGCGGTTAGGCGACATTGGCTACCTGCAAGTATTACCGCCCTAGTGGTTCTGGGGGGAGTAGGATATCTCGTTCTCCGTAAACCGTTATACCAAACCCAATCCTTGATTTTAGTGGGGAATAAGGTCTCAGTGCCAGTTGTTCAATCGGAAGAATCGGGTTCGACTTCCTCTAAGGATAAAGTGGCTAATTTGCCTACGGAGATTGAAGTCCTCAGAAGTCAATCTCTACTCAGTAAGGCGATCAACAAATTGGATGCTCGCTATCGAAGAATTTCTTTGGAATTACTGGCTAAAAATTTACGGCTGATCCAACCCGAAGATACGACGGTTCTTTCTATCTCCTATGAAGATGAGAATCCTCTCCAAGCGAAGGCTGTTTTAGATGCCTTAGTCGCTACCTATTTGGAGTATGGACGGGATACCCAGCGATCGCCAGTTACCAATGCGGTTCGGTTTATTGAGAAAAAATTACCCCAAGCCCAAGCGGAGTTAGAAAAATCGTCCCGTGAATTGACTAATTTTCGGATTCGTAACAATCTGGGCGACGGGGAAGCGGGAATCAATTTAGCCTATTCTCAAAAAGAAAATCTTCGAGTCAAGATTGCAGAGGCTGAATTAACTCTTTATCAAACCCAACAACAATACCAAGCTTTACAAAGTCAAATCAGGTCTCTCCAACAAAATGCTAAAACCCTATTGGCTGATGCTGTTTTAAGCCAAGATAGTACCTATCAGTCTATTGTCAAGCAATTACAAATTCTAAATATTCAATACCAATCGGAAAAGGCTCTTTATACGCCCGACCATCCCCGCTTGAAGTTATTGAAAGAACAAATTGATGAACTCAATCAGTTATTAAGCAAGTCTAGTCAGCAGGTGATTGGGACACAGAATTCTCTCATAGCCTCCAAAAACATTGAAAATGGAGAAATTTTACAAGCATTAGGAAGTCAATTATCTCAACTTCAGATTAGCTTGTCAACTCAGGAAAAACAGTTACCCCAACTGCGTCAGCAGGAAAAATTGGCTAATTTAGACCTTGATCGCCTACTTAAATTACAACAGACCTATAAAACTCTCCAGCGTCGTGAAGCCGACAATATGCAAACTGTTGATGCCTTTAAGAAAAAACTCCAGGAACTCCGCATCATGGAAGCTCAGGAAACGTCATCTTGGAAGGTAATTGAACCACCGATGTTATCTTCTATGCCTGTGGATAAAAATCGCAATCGCGGCCTAATATTGGCTTTGTTGGCGGGGATTATCTCTGGTGCAGCGATGGCTGTTTGGCTAGACAAAATTGAGCAACGTTTTAGAAATCTTCAGGAACTCAAACAAATGATTCCTTTGCCTATCTTGGGATTAATTCCTAAAGCCCAAGGGCAGGTTTCTGTTTTCAAAAATTCCCAGTCAGGTCTAGTAAATAAATCTAATGCTTTTACTGAGGCGATTCGTTCTTTAGCTCTCTCTCTCTCTCTGCAAACTTCTCATCGGATTGGTCAGGCTATCGCGATTGCAGGCGGCCACAACGGGAGAAGGCACAACAACCATGACTTGTAACTTGGGACGGGTATTAGCTGAACTAGGAAAACGAGTCTTGATTGTGGATGCTAATCTTGCAGATCCTAAAATTCATCAAGTTTTTTCCCTGCCCAACTCCCAAGGTCTCAGCACCGCGATCGCGACCGATTTAACTTGGCAAAGCTTAGTTCAATCAACGGCCCCCCAAGAAAGAGAGGAATCTCTCTATACTGGGGATAATTTCGATTTTTCTCCGGAAAATTCGACTAATGGTGCAAGACCTAACTCCAATGCTCTATCGGGTTCGGTTTTAACCAAGGCTTCGGTTCTCACAATGGCAGAAACTCCCCCCGTTCATCAAGGTTATCCCGATGTCCTGACGGCAGGCCCCGAAATCACTAGCTCCTTTTTGTGGTTAGTTTCTCCCAAAATGAATCTCATGCTAGAACAATGGCGACAAGTGTATGATTATATTTTGATAGATACTTCCGCAATTTCCGAATTAGCCGATGCCCAAAGCATTATTCCCAAAGTGGATGAAGTCGCATTTGTTGTTGATTTAAAACGTGCCGAGCGGGCGATCATCCTGGATACCCTAGAAAACCTGAGAACAAATCAAAGCCAAATAGCAGGAATTATTGTCAACAATGTAGATTAAAATTCCAGACAACCAATTGTCCAAAACCTTACGAATTAAATTATTTAGACTCTTTTAACATGACTGCTAAATCGACTATTATTATCGAAGCTGAACGAACTGAAAAACAGTATTGGCAAGATATTTGGAAATATCGAGAGCTTTTCTATTTTCTCGCTTGGCGTGATATTTTAGTCCGTTATAAACAAACCTTCATTGGCATTGCTTGGGCATTAATTCGTCCTCTTCTGACAATGATTGTTTTTACTGTGGTGTTTGGAAGTATCGCCAAACTACCTTCCCAGGGCGTTCCCTACCCCATTTTGGTATTTTCAGCCATGTTACCTTGGCAATTTTTTTCTAATTCATTGACTGAATGTAGTAATAGTTTAATTACCAATTCCAACCTGATTTCTAAAATTTATTTTCCTCGATTAATTATTCCCACCAGTGCCGTCGTCGTGAGTTTCGTAGATTTTCTCGTCTCAGGCATGATTTTATTGGGCTTAATGGCTTGGTACAACTTTGTTCCCAGTTGGCGTATTCTGACTTTACCCTTTTTTATCGCGATTCGCCTTTGCCGCTTCAATGGGAGCAGGTTTATGGTTGGCTTCACTGAATGTAAAATATCGTGATTTTCGTTATATTGTTCCCTTTATTGTTCAGTTTGGACTCTATATTTCTCCCGTCGGTTTCAGTAGTAATATCGTTCCTCAAAAGTGGCGTTTGCTGTACTCCTTAAATCCGATGGTTGGGGTAATCGATGGGTTTCGATGGGCAATTTTAGGAACACAATATAATATCTATTTACCTGGCTTTCTTTTATCTTTATTTATAGTTGCCTTTTTTATGATTACGGGAATTTGGTATTTCCGTAAAACCGAACGAACCTTTGCAGATGTGATTTAGTTTATTCAATTTTTCCCAAATAAAACATTAAAATGACGAACCATACTATATCTTTTGATTTCAAAAAGATATAGCGGTGTGCAGTCCTATGAGGTACAGGCAAGGGGCTTAAGCCCCTTGTTAATCAAGCTTTGGCTATACCTCACTTTTATGAATATCGCTATAAGTGATTTTTGGGCTTTATTTTGAAGTTATATCCTAAAAAATTTAGATCTGAATTTTTCTTTCTTATTGTTTCTCTATTTAGAAAAAACTGAAAATTAATTTTAATAAAATAGACATGAAAAAGCGTAATATTCTTTATTTCACAAGCTATCCATTAGACCTTAATGATGGTGGTAGCATGGAGATTTTAAACAATATTTTTAGGATATCTCACATAGAAGAAATTAATCTTTATGTTATTATTTGCTGTCAAGAAAATAGTAAATCGAAAATCAGTGCAAAATTGGATAAACTCGGTATAAAATATCACTTTTTTTCGCCAACAATACCAACAAAAAAAACAAAGAACTTCTTAAAAAAAATATTTTATAAAATACAATCATATTTTGGTTTTTGGTATGAAATGGAAATACGATTTTACAATCATAATCAAGTCAAAAGTATTTCTAACTATTTAACTGATTTTTGCGAGAAATATTTGATTCAGGTTATTATTGTTGAACAATTATATAGTATTTTATGGTTTGAAAATTTTCTTGGTTTTAAACAGAAAAAAATCTATCTTGCATTTGATAAAGAAGCAGAACTATTCAAGTATCTTACGAAATATGATAGTTCTAAATTTTCCAAGTTTTTTAATTTTATTAAATCTTTAAGACTAAGAAATTTTGAAAAAAGAGTCTGTGAATTAGCTGATAGATGTATATTTATGTCCAAAGCAGATATTCCTAATTATTTACTAGCTAATGAAAAAGTATTAATTAATTCCCCAATACTTCCACCTAAACTGGTTGGCTGGTATTATACAAATTCACAGACAGTTTTCTTTGCAGGCAATATTGATTATCATCCCAATTTTTTAGCCGTAAAATGGTTACTCAGTGAATTATCTCCCAGATTATTAAGATTAAATAATCAAATAAAAATTGTCATTACTGGTACAAATTATGATGATATGCCAAAAGATTGGACTATTGAAAATAACGTCCATATTCCTGGTTTTATTCCTCAAGAACAGCTTGAAAATTTGTTTCAGACTTCCGATATGTTTATCTGTCCTATTGATAATGATTTTTCCGTAAAAATGAAATTAGTTGAATGTGTTTCCTATGGACTACCATTCTTTGCAACACAGCCTTGCTTAAATGCTTTGCCCTATTTATCTGGTTTACCAATTTTAGAGATGAATAAACCCGATGAAGCAGCCGCTTATATTTGTGACACTTTATCTAAAAAAGAAGTCTTAGAAAAATTAAATAAGCAAATTTTAGAGGATGCTTTTAATTTTAATAAAACTCAAAAAGATTGGTGGGAAAAATCTATTTTAGATGCTTAAATATTAAATCAATAAATATTGATCTACAAACTAACAAACTTGGGTTATCTTACCTAAAAATATTTATACGGGAGTATCAAACAAAAGAGAAGAAATTACTAATACTTAAGATATTCTTCATATTCCTCTAATGAAATATAAATATCAACGTATTAAAAGGTATTAATATCAAAATAGCTCTAGAGAGAAGATATGGAAAAGCAAAATATTCTTTATTTCACAAGTTATCCTTTGTATAATAATGATGGTGGTGCAATGGCAATTTTAAATGATATTTTTCAATTGTCAAAAATAGAAAATATCAATTTTTATGTTGCCATTATTTGTGAAGAAAAAAATCAATTGAGAGCTAGTATTCAATTAGATAAACTGCAAGTAAAATATTACTTTGCTACGCCACCATCTCCTTCAACAAAACCGCAAATTTTTCCGACTAAATTATCCTTATTATTACAACGTATAAACCTTAAAATACGATCTTTTTTTTTGCACTTTAGCCTTTGGCAGGCAAGCAAAACACTTTGTAATAATCAGGATCAAGTGAAAAACGTTTCTAAATATTTAACTGATCTTTGCGATCAACTCTCCATTGGAGTTGTTATTGTTGAACAATTATATAGTATTTTATGGTTTAAAAATTTTCTTGATCTTAAACAAAAAAAAGTTTATCTTGCAACTGATAAAGAAGCTGAATTTTATAAAGCCCTTGCTCCACATTATTACCATGAATCTAAATTTCATATCCTGATTAGTTTTTTAAGAATAAAAAACTTTGAAAAAAAAGTCTGTCAATTCGCTAATAAATGTATATTTATGTCCGAAGCAGATATTCCTAACTATTTGCTATCTAATAAGAAAGTATTGGTTAACTCACAAGTTATACCACCTAAAATTGTCGGTTGGCATTATACGAATTCACAAACAGTTTTCTTTGCAGGCAATATTAATTATTATTTTAATTTTTTAGCCGTAAAATGGTTACTTAGTGAATTATCTCCCAGATTATTAAGATTAAATAATCAAATAAAAATTGTCATTACTGGTACAAATTATAATGATATGCCAAAAGATTGGACTATTAAAAATAACGTCCATATTCCTGGTTTTATTCCTCAAGAGCAGCTTGAAAATTTGTTTCAGACTTCCGATATGTTTATCTGCCCTATTGATAATGATTTTTCTGTCAAAATGAAAGTAGTTGAATGTGTTTCCTATGGACTACCATTCTTTGCAACACAGCCTTGCTTAAATGCTTTGCCCTATTTATCTGGTTTACCAATTTTAGAGATGAATAAACCCCATGAAGCAGCCGCTTATATTTGTGACGCTTTATCTAAAAAAGAAGTCTTAGAAAAATTAAATAAGCAAATTTTAGAAGATGCTTTTAATTTTAATAAAACTCGAAAAGGTTGGTGGAAAAAAGCTATTTTAGAAATCTAAATTTTTAAGCTAAAGTTTTAAAAACATAAAATTATTTTCAAAAATTTATTTATTTTTTGGTGTAAAATTATTCTTACAACATAATGGAAATGAATACTAACTTACAATCGGTTTTAGTTACTGGGGTAGCAGGATTTATTGGCCGTTATATTGCTCGACATTTCTCAGAGCAAGGTTGGTCTGTAATTGGTATTGGTGATTCGCCTCCTGAAAATGCTCCTCTTCACAACTTAACTACCTATCATCGTGTCAGATTACCAGATCCGTCTTTTAATAATTTATTAAAGGAATATTCTCCTAATGTTTGTATTCATTGTGCAGGGCGCGCTTCTGTTGGATTGTCGGTAATTGATCCCGATATTGACTTCCAATCTAACGCAGCTTTAACGTTTGAAGTTTTAAATGCGTTACGAATTAACGTTCCTAGTTGTCGATTTATTTTTCTTTCTACTGCAGCCGTTTATGGAAATCCTGAGTCATTACCCATTGGAGAAACTCAAGGCTGTAACCCCATCTCTCCTTATGGCTTTCATAAATTGCAAAGCGAACAACTATGTTTAGAATTTAGCAAGATTTATGACTTACAAACTGCAAGTGTACGAATTTTTTCCGCTTATGGTCCAGGTTTACGCCGTCAAGTGCTTTGGGATATTTGCCGACAAGCAATTTATCAATTTATCGTTAATTTACAGGGATCGGGTCGAGAAAGTCGTGATTTTATTCATGCACTTGATATTGCCAAGGCTTTAATGGTAGTGGCAACTTCTGCTCCCATGCAAGGAGAGGCATATAATATTGCAAGTGGAAGAGAAATCACTGTTTCAGAACTAACGAATATGGTGTTTAAATCCTTAGATTACAAAGGAAGTGTTGAATTTGATGGAATCGTTCCTGTGGGAATGCCTCTTAATTGGCAAGCTGATGTTACAAAATTAGGAAATCTAGGAATAACTGATTTTGTATCTTTAGAGCGGGGTGTCCAAGTTTATGCCAATTGGTGTTATGCCGAATTGTTGGGTATATAGTCTGAAATTGTGCTAAGTAACTCAGTAGTACTAATATTAAAAACCATTTTAATCTAATATCTAAATAATATTTTAACAAATTAATTATGTCTGATACCATTATTCAAGTTGAAAATTTAAGTAAAAGGTATATTATTAAACATCAAAAGCAAGAAAGATATACTGCTTTAAGAGATGTTATAACGAATAAAAGCATATCTTTCTTAAAAAATATACACAATCAAAAATTCAAGGTACAAAACTCACAAAAAGAAGATTTCTGGGCGTTGAAAGATATCTCTTTTGAAATCAAACAAGGCGATCGCGTTGGTATTATCGGACGTAATGGTGCAGGTAAATCAACACTATTGAAAATTTTAAGTCGAATTACTGAGCCAACATCTGGCCGAATCTCAATTAAGGGAAGAGTCGCTAGTTTATTAGAAGTAGGTACGGGTTTTCATCCTGAGTTGACAGGAAGAGAAAATACCTATCTTAACGGTGCAATTTTAGGAATGAGCAAAGCAGAAATAACGAGAAAATTTGATGAAATTGTCGATTTTGCTGAGGTAGAGAAATTTTTAGATACACCAGTGAAGCATTATTCTTCGGGTATGTATGTGCGGTTGGCATTTGCTGTGGCAGTCCATTTGGAACCTGAAATTTTGATTGTGGATGAAGTTTTAGCCGTTGGAGATGCTCAGTTTCAGAAGAAGTGCTTAGGAAAAATGGAAGAGGTTGGTAAAGAGGGAAGAACAATATTATTTGTTAGTCATAACTTGGGAATATTACAATCACTTTGCACTCATGGTATTCTCCTTGGAAAAGGAACTATTTTAGCTAATGACACGGCTAATAAAGTAGTAGAAAGTTACATTAGAAGTTTAGAAAAAGCATCATCTCAAAATCTTTCAGAACGAGCAGATCGTAATGGGAGTGGTGAATCACGACTCATTGACATGAAATTCAATGGTGCGGAAAGTGATTTATCTGATACATTAATAGTAGGTTCTTCTGCTATTTTCGTTTTTTATGCTACCAAGATATATCCAGGATTAGTCTGCTTTTTTTCAATCTATAATCAACATAGTCAGCCAGTTACTCTATTTGATTCTTCTGCATATAGTCGAGAAGATATGATCATTTCAACAAAGGAAAGCAAGTTTATTTGTGAAATTGACGAACTGTTACTTCTACCTGGTCGTTATAGGATTAATGCGGGACTTTGGAGTAGTGAAGAAGGAAAAGTCGTTGATTATGTGGAGTACGCGGCATCCTTTCAGGTTGAAGGAAAACAAATACGAAATCGTCCTGTATTAGATTCATTTGGTAGTGTTTTTATACCACATCGATGGAAAACACCAACGTAAATTTCCTCTAAAGCCTAGATTCAGAAAAAAATACTAATCGATAATTAATGTTATCTAAATACGAATTATTGATTTTTATATGACCCAGAAAAAGGTAAATTCAATTACAAAACAAACATTACGAACATCACAATTTTTTGTTTTTCGCTGGTAAAAATTTCAATATACAACCCATAGACTTAATTTTACATTGCAAAGGTTAAGTCTAAAAAAATTGTCTAGAGAAAAATCTATTAGTAATTTTCATTAGACAGAAGGTTGCCTCCTCAAACCCCAATTCTGGGAGGCTTTAAGCCTCTATAAAATTGTTATTCAAAACATTCAACAAAAAAGAAAAATTACCATGTCAGAAAATTTAACAAACCTCTTTCGTGAAAAAATCAAACAGGACGATATATTTCCTTTTATCGGTGTATATGATGTCTTTTCAGCCTCTATAGCGGCTAAGTATTTCGAGGGAATTTTTATCAGTGGATTTGGTTTTGCCGCTAGTCATTATGGTTTACCAGATATTGGCTTTATCAGTTGGTCAGATATACTAGGTTTTGTCCACCGAGTCAGAACGATATTACCCAATCATTATCTATTAGTTGATATCGATGATGGATATGTCGATATAGAAGTGGCATCCCATGTTGTGACTTTATTAGAAACAATGGGAGTAGCGGGTGTGATTATGGAAGATCAAAAACGTCCCAGACGATGTGGCCATCTTGATGGGAAACAACTCTTGGACTTGGATGATTATTTAAGGAAACTAGAGAAAGTATTAGCAACTCGCAAAGATATATTTGTTGTTGCCCGTACAGATGCGGGGGAACTTGAAGAAGTTGTCAGAAGAGCAAAAGCATTTGTGAATGCAGGAGCTGATGCTATTTTGGCAGATGGAATTAAGGATCTGGAAACGATCAGGGTTCTTAAAGAAGAAATACACATCCCACTAGTATTTAATCAAATTGCAGGGGGGAAATCTCCTGCTTGTAATCTCCAACAATTACAAGAAGCAGGAGTGCGACTGGTCAATTACAGTACTCCTTGTTTGTTTGCGGCTCAGGCGGCCATTGAACAGGAAATCGCCTTTTTAAAAGACAATGATGGCTGGCTAGAGAAGAAACAAGTAGGACTAGCAGAATGTAATGAGCATCTCATTATGAATTTGGCCAGTCGCTATGACGCTTCCTATGTTCACTCCAAATAAGCGATAACTTTGAGCCAAAAACTAGCATCTAAGCAATTTTAAGCAATCAGTAAAATGAGTAATTTTGATATCTATCATTGGCTATCTATTCAAACTAAGAATATTCCTGATGCGATCGCCATCCATGCTCCTGGTCGTCAACCCTTGACCTATAAAAGCTTGTTGTCACAGGTTGAGCAAGTGGTAGCCAAACTGAATGCGATCGGCATCGGTCGAACAGACAGAGTTGCTCTTGTTTTACCCAATGGGCCAGAAACAGCAGTCGCCTTTTTAGCCGTCGCATCTTGTGCTACCTGTGCGCCTCTGAATCCTGCTTACCTCGCTGGGGAATTTGATTTTTATCTATCGGATCTAAATGCAAAAGCGTTAATCGTACAAAAAGATTTTGCTGAGGCCGCTAGAACGATTGCTAAAGAACGAAATATTCCATCATCGAACTCACGCCTGTTTTAACCGCCGAAGCAGGAATATTTGCGCTGACTGGAGGTGAACCTCAGTACACAGCGAATAAAGGCTTTGCTCAGACTGATGATGTTGCTCTCGTTCTGCATACTTCAGGAACAACTTCGCGTCCCAAAATAGTGCCTCTAACCCACACAAATTTGTTGACCTCCGCCCAAACAATTAGTCAGACTTTAGCTTTAAGTCAAAGCGATCGCTGTTTGAATGTGATGCCATTATTCCATATACATGGATTAGTGGCAGTTCTTTTATCATCCTTAAATGTTAGTGCTAGTGTTGTCTGTACCGCAGGTTTTGATGCGCCTAAATTCTTAGATTATTTAGAAGAATTTCAACCGACCTGGTACAGTGCCGTTCCGACCATGCACCAGATGATTTTGGAAAAGGCTAAAACGAATCCCGCTAAAATGTCTAACATTCAGTCACTACGGTTTATCCGTTCTTCTTCTGCCTCCTTGCCTCCCCAAGTTATGGATGAACTAGAACAGGTTTTTAATGCTCCTGTTATTGAAGCCTATGGAATGACTGAAGCGGCTCACCAAATGGCCAGCAATCCTTTACCCCCAGGACAACGCAAACCTGGTTCGGTCGGACTAGCGGCTGGCCCAAAAGTCACTATTCTGGATGACGTTGGGAATATACTTCCTTCGGGTGAAGTGGGTGAAGTCGCGATTCAAGGAGCGAATGTTACCCAAGGCTATGAAAATAATCCTCTAGCGAATCAAACGGCTTTTACTAACGGTTGGTTTAGAACGGGTGATCTGGGTTATTTAGATGGGGACAATTATCTCTTTCTCAAAGGGCGTATTAAGGAAATTATTAATCGTGGTGGTGAAAAAATTTCTCCCCGTGAAGTGGATGAAGTATTACTAGATCATCCCGCCATTAAACAGGTTGTTACGTTTGCCGCCTCCCACACTCTGTTAGGCGAAGATGTGGCTGTTGCGGTGATTCTTAAGGAAGGAGCATCTACAACAGAACAAGAAATTAAGGAGTTTGCGACAAAACGACTCGCTGATTTTAAAGTACCCCGTGTTGTTTTATTTCTTGACAAAATACCGACAGGCCCAACGGGAAAGTTGCAACGTATAGGATTAGCTGAAAAATTAGGATTAACTCCTATCGATCCTGCAACGGAAGCAAAATCTGAGTACAAAGAGCCAGTAACACCTTTAGAAGAAAAATTGGTTAAAATCTGGTCTGAAGTCTTGCAGGTCGAACCAATTGGCATTGATGATAATTTTTTTGCATTAGGAGGCTATTCGCTTTTAGCCACTCAGGTTTTGTCTCAAATGGAAAAAGCTTTTAATAAAAGTTTTCCCCTCTCAACTATCTTTTTAGCCCCCACTATCAAGAAGTTGGCTAAAGTTGTATCCTCTCAGGTGGAGTTACCTTCCTGGTATTCCCTGGTTCCGATTCAACCCCAGGGTTCTCGTCCTCCTTTATTTGGAATACATTTTCTTGTCTATAAAGAATTGTCCAATTGTCTAGGACTAGAGCAACCTTTTTATGGATTACGTTATGGGATAGGAGGCCCTGTAGATACTGAATTATCTTTACCTAAGCTGGAGAATTTGGCTACTCACTATATTGAGGAAATGCGATCGCTTCAGCCAGAGGGGCCTTACTTTTTAGTCGGTCATTCTTTTGGTGGTGTGATTGCCTATGAGATAGCTCAACAACTAACTGAGCAAGGTCAACAGGTAGGCTTACTCGCTTTAAGTGATACGTATCTAGAAAAAAACAAAATAGCGTTTCCCATCCATCAAAGAGTCTATAACATATTGAATTTTTTACTTCTTGATATTTGGGTAAAGAACAAGTCAATAATTAAAAGACTCTATAAAACTTCAAAATTGAGACCTACTAAAATTTTGAAAAAAATCAAGTCTCAAGTATCAACAAAATTACATTCTTCTAATCACTTTTCCTTTTCTGATGGCTATTTTGCACATATTGATAATGGCTACGGTACACATATATTGGAGTATTATACTCCTAAATCTTACCCAGGCAAGGTAACTTTTTATAAGGCTAACTCTTTTATAGAATTTTCTTCGTCATTGATCCTTAATCCATCTGATGAGAGATGGGTAAAATTCAAAAATGGAGAGTTAGAAATTGATAAAGTCCCTAATATATACTATACCTATGAAGCACCTGAGAGGGCGTGGCTAAATTTAAGAGATATGGATTTGGATATTCATCAAGTGCCTGGTGATCACTATACCATGTTAGAAACTCCTAATATTCAAGTGTTAGCTGAAAAAATCAAGACTGAAATAGATAAAATTTTGTCTAAAACCTAGCAAAAAAATCAATAATTTTTATTTCAAAAAAGTAAGTATTCAGGCAGTAATTAATAAATCTATCGTTTTGAGAGCAATCTACAATTTTTCAACCCTGAAAATCTTCGCATAAATCTTCAGATAAAAAGGATAACATTAATGAAAATTGCTATTGTTGGATGTGGTCATATTGCTGATTACTATGTTCAGACACTACCTGAACATCCTGAGTTGGAATTGGTAGGAGTGATGGACACAATTCGCGATCGCGCTGTTAAATTTTCCCAATATCACTCAATTCCTTTTTATGAAACACTGGATGAACTACTCACGGATAGTAACGTTGATATTGTTTTAAACCTAACCAATCCTCGAAGCCATTATGAAGTTTCTAAGGCTTGCTTAGAGGCAGGTAAGCACGTTTATTCTGAAAAGCCAATAGCCATGACGATTTCAGAGAGCAAAAATCTGGTTGCCTTAGCCAATCAACAAGGCTTACAGATTACTTCGGCTCCCTGTAGTCTTCTCGGTGAAACAGCACAGACTCTCTGGAAAGCTGTTCGTGAAAATGCCGTTGGTAAAGTGCGTTTAGTCTATGCTGAAATAGACGACGGAATGATACATAAATCTTCTTATAAAACCTGGTTAAGCGTATCGGGTATTCCTTGGCCGTATCAAGATGAATTTGAAATAGGTTGTACCCTTGAACATGCAGGTTATTACGTTACTTGGTTAACTGCATTTTTTGGCCCAGCAGAATCAGTTACGGCCTTTGCTTCTTGTTTAATTCCTAATAAAGTTAGCGATGAGTTACTAGAACCACCTGATACTCCCGATTTCTCAGTAGCGTGTATCAAATTCAAGTCTGGAGTCGTAGCAAGACTTACTTGTAGTATTGTTGCCCCCCATAATCATTCGCTGAAAATTATTGGTGATCATGGCATTTTAGAAACTGAAGAGTGCTGGTTTTATGATGCTCCTATATATGTTGAATATAGAGAGAAATCTTCATTAACTAACTCAACAGAATTTAATATTTTTAAAAAAAGCATTGTTCTTGCAGAAAAATTCTTTAGTTATGCGAAGCGTATTCAGACTAAAATTTTAATGAAACAACAAACCAAGATGATTTATCCGTTAGTACGAAAACCTCCAAAATCAAAATGGTACGAAGATAGCGGTATGCAGATGGACTTAAGTCGAGGTGTAGCAGAAATGGCAGCGTCTATCACTGAACAACGGCCTAATCGTTTATCTGCTGATTTTGCATTACATAATAATGAATTAGTTATTGCCATTCATCAAGCATTTCATATAGGATCAACTGTTCATTTAACAACAACATTTGAGCCAATTGAGCCGATGGATTGGGCAAAATAATCTGTGATTGAGTTGCAGTTGTAACCCGTAAAAAATCAATCAAAAGTGTAAGAAATTTTTATGGCTAAAATACCAATGGTTGCTGTTTTAGGAGCTAATGGATTTGTTGGTTTTCGTCTAGTAGAATGGCTTACCCTTAATCAGTTAGCGAATGTAAGACCTATTGTCCGATCGCTTTCAAGTTTGGCTAAATTGATCACATTAGATTTAGATACATTAAATTGTCGAATTGCTGATGCAACTTTGACAGACAACTTGGCATCTCAACTACAAGGCTGTGAAATATTGTTTCATTGTGTTGTCGGCGATCGCCAAACAATTCTTAAAAGTGCAGAAGCGGCGTATCGGGCATCTGCTCAAGCAGGCGTAAGAAGATTGGTTTATTTGAGTAGTGCAGTGGTACATGGACATAATCCCATACAGGGAACCCACGATGACAGTGAACTCATTGCTAAACAACCTTTTGAATACAACGTCAGCAAAGTTATGTCAGAACACTTACTGCGTCGGCTTCGTCAAGATGGCGCGGTTGAAGTAGTTACTTTGCGTCCATCCATTGTTTTTGGCCCCCGCTCCCAGTGGTTTACTACTCAAATCGCCTCTGACTTATTCAATAGAAAAGCCTATCTAGTTGATGAAGGATCAGGGATTTGTAACACTGTTTACGTGGATAATTTAGTAACCGCCATGTGGAAAGGTGCAATGACAATAGAAGCGGCCAATCAAGATTTTATTATTACAGACGGAGAAAGGGTCACCTGGCGAGATTTATACAGTGCTGTAGCGGACGCGATCAATGTAGATATAACAACTGTTCCTACACTAAAAAAGCAATTATTGCCAGAATTTGACCGAATCCTGAAACGGCAAGAAATAATTAAAAAACTTGCTTATTCTCGATTTATTCGTGTTGTTAAAAAGCTTGTAGAAGCCAAGGTAATAGATACCATAGAAAATAGGTTTTTACAAATTGTTTCTGCACCAAATTTAGGTGAGAAAAAAATAGATAATATTTATACTTTATTGTCCAACTTAGATCAAGAAATTATTAGCTTACAGCAATGTCAATACGTATTACCAATTACCAAAGCTAAAAAATCATTAGGATATCAACCATTAATTTCTTTTTCTGAGGGATGTCAAAGAACAAAGCATTGGATAAAATTTGCTTTTGGTTTAGGGAATTAATCAAACTATAGTTGATCAAAAAAAATGAAAATTTCTATCATAATACCTACTTACAACAGAGCAAAAACCTTGGGACTTACAATTAATAGTTTTTTACATCAATCCTATGATAAAGATTTATATGAAATTATCGTATCTAATAATAACTCCACAGATTCAACTGAAGAGTTAATTAATAGCTATATAAAAGATTATCCTAATAGAATTAAGTATATTAAAGAGTCTCGTCAAGGATCTCATTTTGCGAGAAATTCTGCGGCAAAAATAGCTAATGGAGAAATACTCTATTTCACCGATGATGATATGATTGCAGAAAATAATCTTTTAAGGGAAATCATTAAAGTATTTGAATTTGATCCAAAAGTTGCTTCCGTAACAGGAAAAGTCTTACCCAAATGGGAAATAAAACCGCCAGATTGGATTATTAAGTTATGTTTTAATGGCTTACTTAGCCTTAATGATCCACCTGAAGATTTTATCATTTCTAAAAATGATTGTAATATTTTCAGTTGTCATCAAGCAATTTTAAGAGATATTTTTTTGCAAAGTGGTGGCTTTAACCCAGATATCATAGAAGGCGAGTGGATTGGTGACAATGAAACTGGCTTAAATATTAAAATTAAGGAACTTGGATATAAATTTGGTTATACTGGAGCCAGTATTATCTATCATCTTATTCCGCCCCAAAGAATGACGCAATCCTATCTGAATAAACGACTAGCAAATCAGGGGAATTGTGATAGTTATACAGATTTTAGAAAATATCATTATTCAAACTTCTCACTTTTAAAAAATACAATAAAATATTTATCTAAAATAGTACTATCATTATTAAAATCTTTTATTTATATAATCCAAGGTAAAATTGAATGGCATATCAAATATGCATATATATTTTATTATTTAAACAGGATTAAATATGATTATAGATTAATAATTAATCAGTCATGGAAAGATCTAGTATTAAAAGATAATTGGCTTTTAGAGTAGTAATCAGGTTTGATTTTCTGAATTTTTCATAAATTCTAAAGTAAAAAACAGTGAAAAATATCAAAATATGTAATTTTGAAGAGCAATTTTAAGCTCTTTTTTATTGCTATATAACAATTAAAAACTTTTATAGCGGTAATCGCATGAGTGAGGTGTATTGCAGTCTTGTACAGTAAGCTTTTCGAGAATTCTATTGCCCCTCATACGACTGAATACCGCTATAAATAAATTCCAAGAATTACAAAAATGATTGAAAAAATTACTTATCACCATCAATTATTAGCTTTGATTGTTTCCCATCAATTTAATAAACCAGGAATTCATTTCTTTTCACCCGATGATCTTTCCCAACAATTAGCTTATATGCGTCATCCTACGGGAAAAATTATTCAGCCCCATGTTCATAATCCCGTACCTCGTGAAGTTGAATATACCCAGGAAGTTCTTTTTATTAAAAAGGGTCGATTACGAGTCGATTTTTACAACAATCATCAAGAATATTTAGAAAGTCGTTTGTTAGAAGCAGGAGATGTCATTTTATTGGTCACTGGGGGTCACGGTTTTGAAGTCGTTGAAGAGATCGAAATGATCGAAGTTAAACAGGGCCCCTATGTCGGAGAAAAGGACAAAACTCGTTTTCAAGGTATTACTGATAAACAAGCTCAAATTTTGACTTTAAATCCTTAATTTATGAAACCTATTCCTGTTAATGAACCGTTGCTTAATGGTAACGAAAAGAAATATCTGAATCAGTGTATTGATACGGGTTGGATTTCTTCGGAAGGGCCATTTGTTAAACAGTTTGAAGAGCAAATGGCGGCTCGTGTTGGTCGTAAATACGGCATTGCGGTCTGTAATGGCTCTGTTGCCCTAGATGTTGCTGTTGCCGCTTTGGATATTGGCAAGGGAGATGAAGTGATTATGCCTACCTTCACCATTATCTCCTGTGCGACGGCAGTTGTTCGGGCAGGGGCGACTCCTGTTCTGGTGGACTGCGATCGCCTGACCTGGAATATGGACATAAACCAAATTGAGGACAGAATAACGCCTCGTACTAAAGCCATTATGGTGGTGCATATTTACGGTTTACCAGTGGATATAAACCCTATTTTGGCTTTAGCAGAAAAATATGGTTTACAGATTATTGAAGATGCCGCCGAAATGCACGGTCAAACCTATTGCGATAAACCCTGTGGTAGTTTTGGCACGATTAGCACCTTTAGTTTTTACCCCAATAAACACATTACAACGGGTGAAGGTGGCATGATTGTTACAGATAATCAACTGTTAGCAGAGCGGTGCTTATCTCTCCGCAATTTATGTTTTCAACCCCAGCAACGTTTTGTCCATTATGAGTTGGGTTGGAACTTCCGTATGACTAATTTACAAGCGGCTTTAGGGATTGCCCAATTAGAGCGTCTGGATGAATTTGTTGTTCGGAAACGAAATATAGGTAAACAATATACGGAGTTGCTTTCTGATTTATCTTGTTTGCAATTACCCTTAGCTAAAACTGATTATGCTAATAATATTTATTGGGTTTATGGAATTGTCCTTAAAGATGAGGTAAATTTTGATGCCAAAGAAGCCATGCGTCGTTTAGGAGAATTGAAAATTGGGACTCGTCCTTTTTTCTGGGGAATGCACGAACAACCTGTTTTTCAAAAAATGGGATTATTTTTAGGAGAATCTTATCCTATTGCGGAAAAAAATGCTCGTCGAGGTTTTTATATTCCGAGTGGAATGGCTTTAACTGATGAGCAAATTCAACAAGTTTCTCTGGCTTTATATGAGGTAATTAGATAAATGAAATTCCAACAAAAAGTGAAAAAATCTGTTAAAAAAACTGTACTAAGCTTAACTAGATCTTTGGGGATAGAGATTAGCAAAGTAGCTAATAATCGAAATGCGTTAGGGTATGTATCTGCTAAGGAGACGATTTATGCGGCTTCTCAAAGTAATCTTTCTGTTCCTGATTATTTGGATAAAATATGGAATCACAATGATATAGCGAGCCTAAACCAATTGTGAAAACTTGAAGCTCTTTTTACTGATTCCTTATTTCTAACAGAAGTCATGGAGAGAAGCTAATTGAGCTTTGGGTAATTAAAAGATTTCATCTTTTGCCTGTTCACATCCCATTTAGATTGGCTATAACAGGGAAATTGTTATTAATCAACTAAAAGAATTCGACATTTTAAATCAAACAATTCAAAATATCTGTGAAATTGGAACGGGAGCTGGTCTATATGTTGAGCAAACTATCAATTTATGTCAACCAGCTCGTTATGAAAGTTATGAACCTGATGACGATTGGGCAAAATGGCTAACTGAAAAATATAAAATAGTTTCTCATCCTACTGATGGAAAATCTCTAAGTTATACATCAGATTCTTCTATTGATTTAGTTACAGCTCATGGCGTATTTGTTTACTTACCATTTCTTATAATTTATAGATATCTTCTCGAAATAGTTCGAGTCACCAAGAACTAGGATATGTAGTTTTTGATATTTTTACAGAAGATTGTTTAGATGATGAAAAGGTCAAATATTGGCTAGATTCTGATTACAATTATCCCTGTTTTTTTGGTGAAATATACGCGATAAATTTCTTTACTAAAAGAGAGTTTATATTTGTTGGCAGTTTTTTTAGTAAAGATGGGACAAAATATTTAATTTTTCAAAAAAATTAATACTTATATAAGTTACTTATGGAAAAATTAAGTTTATTTATTGTGAAAAATCAGAAATTATGGGTTTTGACGTTTTTTGAATTTGTACACTAATAAAAATAAGATAATTCCTTGAATTCTTTCTCTTCTAAATAGGCAAAAAAAGCAGTGTTTTATAATTCTATACTATGTTCGTATTGGTTATACATAATATTTTTTAAAATACAAAAGTCCAGATTTAATTAATTTTAGATATTTTAGAGAGATGAATTATGACTGTTTTTGGCAACTACTCCCGATATTATGATTTGCTCTATCGAGATAAAGATTATATTGGAGAAGCAAAATTTATTCATCGGCTTATTCAGAATCATGCACCCAATGGTCAATCAATTCTTGAGTTAGGCTGCGGGACTGGTAATCATGCAATGCTCCTCGCTAAAGAAGGCTACAGCATTCATGGGATTGATTTAAGTGAGGAAATGTTACAACAAGCCCGCGATCGCTTATCGAACCTTCCTACTAATTTAGCTTCAAATCTTACTTTTAGGCAAGGAGATATACGCCAAGTTAGGCTTAATCAAAAATTTGATGTTATTCTTTCTTTGTTTCATGTAATTAGTTATCAAACAACAAATGAAGATTTACAAGCGGCCTTTGCAACGGTTAAAGAACATCTCAAACCTGGCGGAGTATTTATTTTCGACTGTTGGTATGGCCCTGCCGTATTAAGTGAATCTCCCACAGTTCGTATTAAAAGGCTAGAAAATGAAGAAGTCCAAATCACTCGAATTGCCGAGCCTGAAATATATCCCAATGACAATTTAGTTGATGTTAATTATCAAGTCTTTATTAAAGATAAGAATAGTTGTTCAGTTCATGAACTTCAAGAAACCCATCAAATGCGTTATCTCTTCCAACAAGAATTAAATTTATTTATGAATTTATTTGGATTAAAGATTGTTGATTGTGGTGAATGGATGACAGGCCGTCAACCAAATTTTAATACTTGGGGAGTGTATTTTGTGGGAGAAGCTTAGTAATTCGCCTTTCAGTGCAATATAAATTACAAGCGGAACCCCTTACCGAGGATAAGTAACATTCACATTACCAGACCAGTTTTTTGTATATGAAACCAAAAAAAATTGCTTTTATTTATCATCCCCAAGACCCAAACTTAAGACGTTTAGAATCAATGCCATTTGCACTCAATTCGATTATATTCCTAGCAAAAATGGGCTGGCAGATAGATCTTTATCTTTGGGAAGAACCTTCTGACAATTATAAAAATTTATTGCCAGATACAGTCACTATCAAAGAGTTTAGGGAGCCATTACGGTTTAACCGACTAAAGCCGATCTGGCGACCTTTGCAGTTTCAATGGCAGTTTCAATGGCAGACAAATTACTGTTGTGTTTTTGGTTTAGGTCAAATTGGTGCTTATATTGCAGACATCATTGCGAAATCTAGTCAATGTCCCTTTATTTACTTAAATGATGAGTTTCCTTGCGCATTTGCTTACAGTCGTTGGACACGACTTGAACGACAAGCAGTCAAAAATGCGGCGATGGTTGTAGTTCTTGACGAAAAACGTTTTGTGCCTTTGTGCGAAGAATTAGATATTGCGAACAAACCCTACGCTGTGTTGCCTAATATGGCAATTATTAATCATCCGCTTGAAGAAATAAATTGGCATGAAAGATTAGAACTTTCAAGCGATTGTATTCCTTTTTTATATGCAGGTTCAATAGCCGATTGGGCACAAACTCCTGAACTCTTATCTACTCTGCCTTATTGGCCGAAAAAGCTGTCTTAATATTACATAGTGCCTATCACCAAAAAGTAGAAAAATACCGCCAACAATTATCCCATCTTGAAGTTCCAGGCAAAGTTATTTGGAGCTATGAACCAATGTCAGAAGGACACCTTAACTCTCTAGTTTCATATTGTGCAGGGAATTTTGCACTGTATCGCAATTTTGGTAAACCCATTGAATATCTGGGGTTTTCATCGGGAAAGTTACTGCGCAGTCTAGCTTGTGGTTCACCTGTTATCGCTTCAAAAGACCCTATGTTTTACTTATCGTTTGTCAAAGATTATCAATTAGGTGTATTGGTTAACAATCCATCTGAAATACCTGCTGCTGTAACTGAACTTATGAATAACCGCAAAGAGTATAGTGATAGATGCCTAAATTTTTGTCAGACCAATCTTTCTTTTGAAAAAGCTTGGCAAACTTTTTATGAAAAGTTTGAACAAATTGTCCAAATAGACTGAAGGCAACTCAATTAATTCGCTAAATATATTTTTTCGCCTACAAGAACAAATAGAAGCAATGATGATCAATAACCAGCAATTAAAGTTAATAGCACAACAAACATTGCCATCTTCTGTTTTCCACTGGATTAAAACTCAATGGCAAGTACTTAAACTCGATCCTCCGTTGGATCGTGTCCGCATGGGAGATCTGCGACGATTAAAACCGATTAGCAATAATTGGGGGATAGAACGAGGACAACCAATTGATCGCTACTATATTGAGAATTTTCTTGCCAGTCATTCTGATGAGATTAAAGGGCGTGTCTTGGAAATTGGAGATAGCTCTTATACCAATAAATATGGGGGCGATCGCGTCACTAAAAGCGATGTGCTTCATGCGATAGAAGACAACCCAAAAGCCACGATAGTTGGAGACCTCACTAATGCTCCTCAAATTCCATCTGATACCTTTGACTGCTTTATCCTGACTCAAACACTGCAATATCTCTATGATGTGCGAAGCGCAGTGAAAACAATTTATCGCATTTTAAAACCTGGCGGAGTTTTGTTGGCAACTCTTCCGAATCTTACTCCAATATTAGATCCTGGAAAAGATGATAAAAGTTGGGGTTCATCTTGTTGGTATTGGGGTTTTACAACAGCCTCTACCCAACGACTTTTTTTAGAAGCATTTCCCAAGGAGAATATTCAAGTAGAGACCTATGGAAATGTGTTGACAGCTACAGCTTTTTTGCAGGGATTATCTAGCCAGGAACTCAATTCAAAAGAGTTGAATTATCGTGATCCTAGCTATCAAGTCTTGATAACCGTTAGAGCAGTGAAACCTAAGGTTAGTTAATGAAAATTTTTAGAAGAGACAAATTACAGCGAATATTAACACGGCTACAGAAAAAACTAGCTTCTTCCAAAGGATTGATTTTGATGTACCATCGTGTCGCTGAGGTAGAGATAAATCCTTGGTCTTTATGTGTGACACCATCACATTTTGCCGAACATCTAGAAGTTTTACAAAAATACTATCGTCCCCTTAGCCTTCAGCAATTGGTAGAAGCTCTGCGAGAGAATAAACTTCCAGATCGAGCAGTGGTTGTCACCTTTGATGACGGTTATGCAGATAATCTTTACAATGCTAAACCTTTATTAGAAAAATACAAGATTCCAGCGACTTTTTTCATTAGTACTGGTTCTATTGGACAGAATCGTGAGTTTTGGTGGGATGAATTAGAGCGATTGCTTTTACAACCCAGAAAATTACCAGAAAAACTGTCTCTCAATATTGATGGCAATGTTTATCAATGGAACTTGGATCAAGCAGTAAATTATACTGAACAAGATTATCAACGCGATCGCACTTGTAAAGCCTGGGAAGCGAAATCAGGTTCTCGAATGTCTTTGTATTATTCAATTTGGCAAATATTGCGACCTTTGTTAGAAAAGGAACGCCAAAGGATACTAGACGAAATCCTTGAATGGGCTGTGGCTGAACCAACACCACGCGCTACTTATCGTTCCCTTTTACCTAAAGAGTTATCCGCCTTAGCAGAAGGGGAATTAGTGGAAATTGGAGGTCATACCGTTACTCATCCTTTTCTCTCAGCACAAACGACTGCATTGCAACGAGATGAAATAAAGCAAAGCAAAATAGATTTAGAACAGATGCTCAATCGTCCCGTGACGAGCTTCTCTTATCCCTTTGGCGATCGCACCGTAGAGACCGTTGAATTAACTCGCTCTGCTGGATTTGACTGTGCTTGCTCGACTTTTGAAGAATTTGTCTGGCAAAAGAGTGATCCTTTTCAATTACCTCGCTTTGCTGTCGAGAATTGGCATAGGAAAGAATTTGCAAATCGATTATTAGAGTGGTTTAATCACTAAAAAAATGAATAATAAACCTTTAGTTTCCTGTATCGTCATTTTTTTTAATGCTGGCGAGAAGTTTTTCATAGAGGCAATAGAAAGCGTCTTTGCCCAAACCTATGGCCATTGGGAACTATTACTAGCAGACGATGGTTCAAGTGACAAAAGTACCGAAATAGCGTTGCAATATGCTCAACAATATCCAGAAAAAGTACGTTACGTAGAGCATGAAGGACACCAAAATCGCGGTATGAGTGCAGCGCGCAATCTGGGTATTCACCACGCTAAAGGAGAGTATATTGCTTTTCTAGATGCAGATGACATCTGGTTACCACAGAAATTAGAAAAACAGGTGGAAATTTTAGAAGCTCATCCCGAAGCTGGTATGGTCTATGGCTCTACTTTAATGTGGCACAGTTGGACGGGAAATCCTGAAGATGTAAAGCGCGATCGGCAGCGAAGATTGGGTTTTCAAACGGACGTATTGGTTCAGCCACCAATACTGCTCAGACTTTTTTTACAACGTAAAGCAGAAACACCTGGTACGTGTAGTGTACTCATTCGACGTGAACTAATTAAAAAGGTTGGAGAGTTCGAGGAATCTTTTCGAGGAATGTATGAAGATCAAGCTTTCTTTTACAAATGCTGTCTCAATGCACCTGTTTTTATTGAAAGTGGTTGTTGGGACAAGTATCGCCAACATCCGAATAGCACTTGTTATGTTTCAGAAACATTGGGACTCTACAGTAAGTCACAACCCAATGCTACATATTTAATTTTCTTGAACTGGTTAGACAAGTATTTAGAGAAACAAAAAATTAAAGATATTAAAGTTTGGCAAGCATTTAATATTGCTATTTTTCCCTATAGGTATCCTACTTTTTATGAAGTCATTAAAAAATGCAGAAAAAATATAAAAACATTTATTAGTTTAGTAGATTCAATGCTAAATTTCACCAAAGATAATAGTGTGATAGAACATGAATAAGAATAATAGTAGTGAATTGTTGCTATAAAAATTAATCATGTTTGCATATATTTTTTTTCAGGCTTTGCATTTTCTTCTTTTTAAATTTATGCATATTATAGTAACTGGTGGTGCGGGTTTCATTGGCTCTCATCTAACAGAACAACTTTTGTTTGAGGGTCATAATGTTACTGTAATTGATGACCTTTCTACTGGTAATTTAAAAAATTTACCTGAGCATCCTCGTCTGCAATTTTTACACAAAAATATATTAGATTGCCAACCAGAAGATTTCTCTCAATCTATTGATGGAATTGCTCACCTAGCTGCTACTCCATCCGTGAATCAATCCTGGGATGAACCATTAGAGTGTCATCACAACAACCTTTCTGCAGTACTTGCAGTGCTACTACTTTGTCAAGCTTTAGATATTCCCAGACTCGTCTTTGCCAGTTCCGCCGCCGTTTATGGAAATAAAACCCATTTACCGATTTCCGAAGAGCAAGCAACGAGTCCTATTTCTCCCTATGGATTACAAAAATTGGTAAGCGAACAATATGCAAATTTATTTGCTCAAAAGTTGGGGATATCTTTTATTGCTCTGCGACTATTCAACGTATTTGGCCCTCGTCAAGACCCTAATTCTCCTTATTCTGGTGTCATTTCAATCTTCAGTAAAGCTATCCAAAACGGTTCTCCTATAACGATTTATGGAGATGGATCTCAGACCAGAGACTTCATTTTTGTCAAAGATGTTGCTATTGCTTTTACTAAAGCTTTAACAGTTCCTCTGCCTCAAAGTTTCTGTCTTAGTTGCAATGTTGGGACTAGTCAAAGAACTTCTTTACTTGAGCTTGTAGACATTCTAAAAAATTGTTGTCGTCAACAAAACTCAAAAATTCACCTTACCGCTAATCGACAGGGAGATATTCAAGATTCCCAGGCTGATATATCAAGAATAGTCTCGCTTTTAGACTTTCAACCGCAATGGTCAGTTGTCTCTGGGCTTCGCCTTTTAGTTGACTCGTTAGTTCTTGAATATTCATAAAAAAACTCGTAGTCTATAATCGGGGATAAAGTCGATTATTAATTGTAAAAAAGAGTTTGCATAAAGTAAGACAAATCTCAATTGTCATATTAATAAATTCTCAAAAAGATAAAGTATGAATCCTCAAATATCTGTCGTTATCTGTACCTTAAATCGAGATTACTATCTCAGAAGTGCTTTACAAAGCTTAGTTAATCAAACTTTATCTTGTGAAAAATTTGAAATCCTTATAATTGACAATGGTTCAATCGATAAAACAAAAGAAATTGCAACGCAGGAATTTGCATTTTTGGGAAATATTTTTTATGTATATGAACCACAAACAGGATTAAATTATGCTCGTAATACTGGGCTAGAAAATTCTCGTGGAAAATATATTGCTTATTTAGATGATGATGCGATCGCCTCACCCCAATGGCTAGAAAATATCGTCAATGTATTTCAACATTCCGCGCCTAATGTTGGATGTGTAGGGGGAAAAATCGATCCATTATGGGAAAGCGATCGTCCAGAATGGTTATCTGATAATTTACTCGGCTACTTAGCAATTCTCGACATTTCTCCTATCTCTACGATTTTATCTAAGGGGCAATTTCTTTATGGAGTTAATTTTGCTTTTGATAAAAATATTTTACAATCTATCGGAGGTTTTGAAGTTGGGTTAGATCGGCAGGGAAAAAATCTTTTATCCAATGGAGATATTATGGTTCAAAAACGTATTCAAAATCAAGGATATGTTTGTTTTTATGATCCTCAGATCTCGGTTCAGCACCAAATTCAAGCTAGTCGATTACAGGCAGAATGGTTTTATCAACGAGCCTATTGGCAAGGTATTTCAGATGCGACAATGAAAATTAAGCATAATAAATCACTTTTTATTTATATGGCACTATTCATAAAAGCTTGGTTATATCTGTTAGGATCTTACTTAAGTTCTCCTTACTTATTTACCAATAATTTCAATAAATTTATAGTGACTAAATGTAATATTTTACGAAAAAAAGGCTATACGATGACAATTTCAGGATTAATAAAGCTCGAAAATAATAATTTTTCCATAAATTGACAATTCTAACTTTTATTTATCCCATGAAGATAGCTCAAAAAATATTTATACTGGAACCTCGTTTGAATGGACACTGTGGAAATTTCACAAGATTGTTATCCCAAGCTTTTTCTCAAAAAAATAAAGAAGTAAGTATTGCAACCTATGGAAATGAGTTTAATCACTTTTTTATTGAAAATAATATAGACAAAGAAAAAATTAAAGACATTTATTTTTTTAAAGATTTAATACCAAAATTTAATTTTGTAAATGCCCCCAGTCTAATAAAAAAAATTAGTTTTCTTCCTTATATTATAGAAAAATTTATATTTCTTTTATTTATTATTATTAGATTCCGCCCAAGTATTGTAATCCTTCCTTCTATTGATGGCTTAATATATTTAGGAACATTTTTTAAGCCTCTAGTATGGATTTTGGGAAATAAAACCAAAATTTATGGATTTCTTGCGTCGTATAAAATTTTTTATACAAAAACTTCTTTTCTTGGACAAAAAATATTTGATATTAGTTTATTAAGCTTTGATAAAGTACTCATTAACGATGAATTTTTTGCGGCACAGTTACAAAATTCAGGATTTGATAATATTCAGTATATGCCTGATCCCGTTGAAAACTTTACTTTAAATACAGAGACTGAACAATTAAAAATTAAATGGCACTTACCAATAAAGGGTTATCTCGTTGGAATGACTGGCATGATTGATCATCGAAAAGGTGCTGATATTATTATTCGTACTACTTCGGAAATAAAGCGAGATGATATTACTTTTGTATTAGCAGGAACCGTTTCTAATCAAATAAAAGATTTATTAAAAATACATAACGTAAGTACTAATCTTATAACGATAAATCGTTTTCTTTCTCTTCAAGAAATGCACGAAATTATTAGCTGTTTTGATTTAGTATTATTGCCTTATCGTAATATTCACTTTGGTATAGCAAGTATGTTACTAAGAGCAATAGCTTGTAAGACACCAGCACTAGTATCTAAATATGGATGGCTAGAAAAAATGGCAGAAAAGTTTGATAGTATCTATTCGTTTGAAGGAGAACAAGATTTTGTAAATCAAGTACAAAATTTAGAGAATATCATATTTAGTAATCATAAAAACTTCGCGAATGATTATGCAAATAAATCAATTGAGGGTTTTATAAATTCTTGGATTGAAGATGACAAAAAATCAATTATTTAGTATTAATTTATGAACGAATATATCTGTGCTTTTCGAGGTCGCAGAGATAATTATCAAATTCCATTAGCCCTTGCTGAATCAGGGAAACTTGATCAATTTATTACAGATTTTTATACGAATAAGTTTTTACAACAAATAGCTCCAATTTTGAGACGCAACTGGCAAGATAAATGTAAATTTCGTTTAGAACCCCAAATTCCTCCAGAGAAGATAAAATCTCTATGGAAAACTACTTTGCTGGAATATAGTCGTCATTGTTTAGGCTTCTCTAAATCTTCTACTTTTGCTTGCTTGGATCAACATTTTTCTCATGCAGTTATATCACAGGCAAAAAAAACAAAAAGTGATTTATTGCTTTATACTCCGTATGCTTGGGAAGCTTTTCTCACCAGTTATCGTCATGATCCCCATAAAATTTTATTTGCTTATCATCCTCATATTGAATTTGAATCCTCTTTATTAGCAGAAGATTTTAAAGATTTTCCACTTATTGCAAAATTTTATAAAGAACAAACTAGTAATGATTTGCCAGAGAAACTTCAAACGAGAATACGAGATTGTTGGAAATATGCGGATCAAATTTTATGTGCCAGTAGCTTTACTAAAAAAACTCTTCTTTCGGCTGGAGTAGAACCTAATTTGTGTCACGTTATTCCCTACGGAGCTGAATCCCCTTTACCACCGTTTAAAGAACCAAATTCGGATCCTTTTCAGGCCCTCTTTGTTGGTTCTGGAATTCAGAGAAAAGGTTTACATCATTTACTTTATGCCTGGTCGCGATCGCAGTTACCTAAAGGTAGTCAACTTATTTTAGTTTGCAGAAACTTAGATCCTAGAATAGAATTCCTCATCCGCAAAACATCAAATGTTAGATTAATTAGAGGTACAGATAAGCAAACATTACGCAATCTCTATGAAACCAGTCATCTATTTATAATGCCTTCTTTAGTAGAGGGGTTTGGTCAAGTTTTTTTAGAATCTCTTAGTTATGGTTGTCCTGTTTTGGGAACTACTAATACTTGCTTACCTGACT
Source organism: uncultured cyanobacterium (assembly GCA_963807635.1). GTDB lineage: Bacteria > Cyanobacteriota > Cyanobacteriia > Cyanobacteriales > Microcystaceae > Snowella. The sequence continues at coordinate 25,956 of CAWEDJ010000071.1, read as the reverse complement.
TGGGCGAAGAAAAAGATGGTATTTTTTTAACAGAAGTAGGAAACATAGATAACCTAATTTATCAAATAGAATATTTAGGAGAAAAACTATTAAATAATAATCAAATTCGTGACCATGCAAGAGCTTGCGCTAAACGTTTCCCTTGGAACAATTTTCGACGTAAACTCCTTAGTTTTTTGTAAGTAATATTAAAATCATATTTACTATGGCTGAAATTTATCGCAATCTATTAGTTATAATTTGCTTAGGCTTGCTATGTTGGGGATTTATTCGTATTGAGCGAATTTATCAATATCCTTTTTTTATGGGAGCAATTTTTCTTTCTTTCCTCGTCCCCCAAGCATTTGCTTTAGTAGAAAATCCAGGGAAACTAGATCAAGAATCTTTAGAAAGAGTGTTGTTAATGTCATCTCTCTGCGCTGCGGCTTGCTGGGTTGGCTATCAAGGAAAACCTAATCTAAAATGGTTAACTAAATTTCAAATTGATGTTGACACAAAAAAAATATTTCGAGCAGCCATTGTTTTAATGGTGATTAGTTATGTATTCTATTTTGCAAGAGCAAATAGTGACACTGAAATTACATCAGGCGGTGCTATGACAGGTGTAGGTACCATCTATACTTTTTTAGGTAAAACTATTTATGTTTCTTTTTCAATCTTTCTTTTAGAAATGCTAAAAAAACCTTCCATTAAAAATATTATTTTTACCTTATGTACTGCGTGGATTCCTATTCAAAGAATTCTTGTCGGGAGAAGACAAACAACAATGGTATTAGTAATTATGGTAGGTATATCTTTTTGGCTTATACGCCGTTATACGCCCCCACGTTGGCTAGTTATTGGATCAATATTCTTGATGATGATTCTTATACCCACTATTGGTAAAATGCGCGGTAGTTTTTGGAATGCCTTATCTAGTGGGCAGTGGCAAGAAATATTATCTACTAGCCAAAAAGAATTAAATACTCAACAAAAAGGGGCTATTTTAGAGTTGAGAAATGCGGCATTCTTGATAGATGCAACTGTACGTCTTAATTTATATGGATTGGGAGCAGGATGGTGGGATGCAATTATTCAAACATTAATTCCTGGACAACTATTAGGATTTAATTTCAAACAATCTTTACAATTTAATTTACTAAGCAATCCTAATAATCCAACTTTAGCTAATAGTACTTTGTACGATCTATATGGTTATTCTTGGCACCCTGGAACAACACAAACTGGTATAGCGGATTCTTTTATGGAATTTGGATATTTCGGGTGCATAGCTTTTGCTTTAATAGCTTATTTTTTTAAAAATCTTTGGATCTCAGCTTGCTATCACAAAAGTCTTATGAGTTCATTACTTTACATGGGATTGATTAGCTCTGCAATGGTAGGTTTAACTCATGGAATAGGACGATTTTTACAAGAAACTGTTTTTCAAGCAGGAGTGATTAGTTTGGTTATTTATTACGCTAAGGTAGAGGTTAAAACTCTATCTGTAAATTAAATAAAACTCAGATCATAATTAATAAAATAATACGATGAGTCTTAAGATTAGAATTATATTTACTAATCTTTGTTCTTGTTATTTTTCTCGAATTGAAAGTTACATTCAACACCTTCATTATCCAATATTCTAGGAGAAATTTAAAATGATGTTGTCTAGTTCATTATCCAACATTAAATTTGTTAATAGAGAGGAATATATTTGCAGTTTATGTATAAATAAAAGCATCCTTCATTTAGGAGCTACTGATGCACCTTTTACAAAAAATGCTATTGAATCTGATATTTTTTTGCATTTCAAGCTTATGCAAATTAGTAAAGAAATTATAGGTATAGATCTTAGTATAGACATGATTAAATGGCTCAAAGATAATCACAATATAACTAATATAAAACATGGTAATATAGAGGTATATACTGATTATCCTGATCAAAAATTTGATGTTATAATTGCTGGAGAAATTTTGGAACATCTTAGTAATCCAGGTAAAGCATTAGATTGTCTTCATCGTATAGCTACAGAAAAAACTCAGCTAATTATTACTGTTCCTAATGCTTATTCTTTAAAAGGATTTCTACGTGCAGTTGCTAAACATGAGTTAATTCATCAGGATCATACGTCTTTTTATTCACTATATACTCTTAAAAATCTTCTTTGTCGTCATGGTTTTCAAGTAAATAATTGTTTCGCTTATAACGGCGGTGGTACAAGTATTTTAGCCTCTGCTACAAATTTATTGTTGAAGATTAATCCTCAGATTACAGAAGGCATTGGAGTGGTTTGTTCAATTATTCAATAAATACAATATTTCAGATGAAAATTGTCGCTTTTACCTCTGTTTCAGGCCCTTATATTGTAGCTCGTTATTTAGCATTTAATAAAATTATTTTTTCTCATTCTTTTAGCTTAATAGAGTTAGGAAAAGTTTCAAAAACGTATTTATGGAATACTGATATAAGTACTTCTTATGAAAGAATCATTCTTTCTGATAAATCTATTGAAACTCAATCTCTTTTTGGTTTATTTAATGTATTTAAAAATATTGCAAAAGTCTTAAATAAAATTGATCCTGATATATTGATTATTTGTGGATATTCTCTTCCCGCAATGCTTTATGCATTGTTCTGGAGCTTGTTGAATAAAAAGCAAAGTATATTACTTTCGCCTAGCAAGGAGGATGATGCGTGTCGAAGTCCATGGAAGGAACAATTGAAATCTTTAATCATTAAACGTTACAAATCTGCTTTAGTCGGTGGAAAATCCCATAAGGAATATTTAATTAAGCTAGGATTAAATTCTGATGCAATTTTTTTAGGTTATAATGTAGTAGGAAATAAAAATTTTCATCCTGATAATATTCGTTATCTTCCTCGTCCCATTAATAAATCTTATTTTTTAGCTATTAACCGTTTTATTTCTAAAAAAAATCTATCTTTATTAATCTCGGCTTATGCCCAGTATCGTCAAGAAAGTAGCAATCTATTATGGGATTTAGTTCTCAGTGGCGATGGTGAATTGCGCCCTCAAATAGAGAAACAAATTAATGAGCTTGGCTTAACTGAATTTGTTCATCTTCCTGGATTTTTACAACAAGAAGAGCTACTTCCCTATTTTGCTCATGCAAATTGTTTTATTCATGCCAGTGTTCAAGAGCAATGGGGTTTAGTGGTTAATGAGGCAATGGCCGCAGGTTTGCCCGTTCTTGTGTCCAATCGCTGTGGCTGTTTTGAAGACTTAGTAATAGAAGGAGTTAATGGTTTTGGTTTTGATCCAACAAATCAACAGGCTTTAACACAATTAATGCTTAAGATGAGTTCTGGGCAAATAGATTTAGCCCAAATGGGTGAAGCATCTTTACAGCATATTCAGAAATATTCACCTGACTATTTCGCCCAAGGACTAATGCAAGCAGTGGAATATAGTTTAACCCATTCCTAATTTTTTATAATATTCATGAAAGTTCTTTTCGTAATTCCCTTTCTTGGTTCTGTATATGGCGGCCCTTCTAACAGTGTTGTCAGCTTAGCTCAGGCTCTCGGTCAACAAGGAGTAGAGTTAGATGTGATTTCAACAACGGCTAATGGTTCTACTCGTTTAGATGTTCCTGTTGAAACCTGGATTGAGAAAAGTTTTTACCGTATTCAATATTTTTCTTATTGGAATTTGTTAGATTATAAAATTAGTAGATCTTTAACTCAATGGTTATTTCAAAATATTTCTAATTATGATTTAGTTCATACCCATACCATTTTTTCTTATTCCATTTTATTAGCAAATTGGCTTTCTCAACTACATCAAATTCCTTATATAATGACTCCTCGTGGAATGGTAGAACCTTGGGCGTTAGCCTATAAATCTTGGAAAAAGAAACCTTATTTTGATTTTTTTGAAAAACCTGCTTTCCAGCGTGCTAACGCAATTCATGTCTTAACTTCAGTAGAGGCTAATAGCATACAGAAAATCGGTATAAACTCTCCTCTTGCTCTTGTTCCTAATGGTGTTTCTCAAAAAGATTTTAACGTTTTACCCGATCCAGAAATTTTCTATCAACAATTTCCTAAAACTCGCGATAAAACATTGATTCTTTTTCTAGGCCGCATTGATCCCAAAAAAGGACTTGACTTATTGGCGATCGCATTTTCAAAAATACGCGCTGAATTTCCTAACACTCATCTTATTCTTGCGGGGCCAGATAATATCGATTTTTCCCCAATAGTTAAAGATTATTTTGCTGAAGTTAGTTGTTTAGAAGCCGTCACTTTTACAGGAATGCTCACAGGAACTCTCAAGTATGCCGCTCTAGCTGCCGTAAATCTTTATGTTGCTCCATCTTATTCAGAAGGTTTTAGTATGTCTGTTTTAGAAGGAATGGCATCAGGCTTACCTTGCGTTATTACAACAGGTTGTAATTTTCCTGAAGCAGGAATAGAGAAGGCCGCCTTAGTTGTTGATATTGACGCAACACAAATTGCTGATGCTTTATTTTGGTGTTTAGCTAATTCAGAAGAAGCTAAACAAATGGGCAATCGCGCCCGTCAATTTATTTTTGAAAATTATACTTGGGATAACATCAGTAAAATTATGATTGAAACCTATAAAGATATACTGACTAAAAAACATCAAGCTCAAGGGATAAAAAAGCAATAAATTTGATCTATAAATATTTAAAAATAACGTACTATTAAACTATGCAACTATTATCAAAATATTTAATTTGGGGTACTTTTACGATTTTTTTTTAATCTCATTTGGAGAAATTTTTGCTCGATATTATCTTGGACTAGGTACTCCGCCACTTTCAATCATCCATCCAACTATTGAGTATTTGTGTAAGCCTAATCAGGATGTATATAGGTTTGGGAATCACTTCATTACGAATCAATATGGAATGCGATCAGAACCTTTTTCTCAAAAGAAAAGTGATAATGAGTTAAGAATTATGGTTTTTGGAGACTCTGTTGTAAATGGCGGAAACCTAATAGATTAAGAGCAATTAGCAACAAGTATATTAAAGAATAAACTTACTAATATTTTAGGAAGAAATGTAATTGTTGGAAATATTTCTGCTGGTAGTTGGGGGCCTGGCAATTGGTTTGCTTATGCTCAAGAATATGGTTTTTTTGATGCTGATATTGTTGTCCTAGTGATTTCAAGTCATGATTATGCAGACAATCCTACTTTCGGAGCATTAAATAAAGATACTCATCCGACTCAAAAACCAATTTTGGCTCTTTTTGAAGGAATAGAAAAATATTTACCTCGTTATCTTTCTAAAATCAGTAGTCACATAATTATGACTGACACCAATCAATTTTTTGCAGTTTTACCAGAAGAAAAAGAAATAAAAAAAGGACTCAATGATTTGAGTAAATTCCTTGAATTAGCCAAAAATCACTCAAAGAATGTTTTTGTATTTCAACATCATGAAAAATCAGAGATTGAAATTGGGTATCCTAAAATAGGAAACCAACTTATTAATGAGACTTGTCAAAATTTAGGTATTACCCCTGTCTCACTGGAGCCTTATTTTCGTCACTCAATGAAAGAGGGTATTAATCCTTATTACGACCATATTCATCCAAATAAAATAGGACAAGAGCTTATCGCTGAAGCAATCTTGAAAAAAATCGATATGCAATAATTTACATCAAGTTTAAATAAACTTAAAAAACTAACTCTAGCTATTGTTTCGTCCCAATAAATAGAACATTTTACTTCTTTTTTGAACCCTTTATCTTTTACAAATCTATTAAATCTATCAATTTTATGGCTAAGATTATCGTTACTGGAGCGGCTGGTTTTATCGCGTCTCATTTAGTAGATGCTTTACTAATAGAAGGACATCAAGTCATTGGCATTGATGAATTCAATAACTATTATGATCCTATGTTAAAATATAAGAACATTGCACATCTCAAAAATTATCCTAAATTCCAATTAATTGAAGAAGATATTCAACTACTAGACTGGCATAAACTTCTAGAAGATGTTGAATTTGTTTATCATCAAGCTGCACAGGCAGGGGTAAGAGCAAGCTGGGGAAAAAATTTTTGTACTTATGTTGAAAAAAATATCAATAATACTCAAATCTTACTCGAAGCGATCAAAGATTCTAAGCAGATTAAAAGATTGGTATTTGCTTCAACCTCTAGTATCTACGGTGATGCTGAACAACTACCAACTAATGAGAGCATTTCTCCTCAGCCAATTTCTCCCTACGGAATTACAAAATTAGCGGCTGAAAGATTGTGTAGTCTATATTATAAAAATTTTGGTGTACCTTTTGTTGCTTTGCGTTACTTTACCGTTTATGGGCCTAGGCAACGTCCAGATATGGCGTTTCATAAATTTTTTAAATGCATCATTGAATCACAACCAATAACTATCTATGGAGATGGTCAACAAACGCGAGACTTTACGTTTATCAAGGACATAATTACTGCTAATATAGCCGCTATCAACGTCCCTGATGCCGTAGGTAAAATTTTTAATATTGGCGGTGGTAGTAGAGTTAGCTTGTCCAAGGTTATTAGTACCATAGAAGAAATTGTAGGGACTGATATTTATGTCAAGCAAACTCAAGCATCAATGGGAGATGCACGCCACACAGCAGCAGATATATCCAAAGCCCAGAAAATCCTTAATTATCAACCACAAACTTCTTTGTTAGATGGATTGACTCAAGAGTGGACTTGGGCAAAATCAGTGTACTTAAAATAAAAACTTAAAATAAAAAATATTAATTTCTATGTCAACTATTTTAGTAACTGGTGGTGCAGGTTATATCGGCTCCCATACAGTTTTATCATTGCAAAAAAAAGGATATAAGGTTATTGTTTTGGATAATCTCGTTTATGGGCATCCAGAACTTATCAAAGATATTCCTAACGTCAAGTTAATCATTGGAGATATTAATGATGCGACGACCCTAGAAAAAGTCTTTAAAAATCATAATATTGAAGCCGTCATACACTTTGCTGCCTATGCCTATGTTGGGGAATCCGTAACCAATCCTAATAAATACTACCGCAATAATGTTGTAGGGACATTAACGCTTTTAGAAACAATGCTAAAAGCAGGAATCACAAAAATTGTGTTTTCTTCTACCTGCGCCACCTACGGCATTCCTAAAATACTGCCCATTCCCGAATCTCATCCCCAAATTCCTATTAATCCCTATGGGATGAGTAAATTAATGGTCGAAAAGATCCTAACAGATTTTGATCAAGCCTATGGACTCAAATCTGTAATTTTTCGTTATTTTAATGCGGCTGGTGCTGATCCCAATAATCAATTAGGTGAAGATCACCAACCCGAAACTCATTTAATTCCCCTCGTATTACTGGCGGCTCTAGATCAACGAGATGAGGTTTCTATTTTTGGCACTGATTATCCCACACCTGACGGAACCTGTATTCGCGATTATATTCATGTTAGTGATTTGGCAGATGCTCATATTTTAGGGTTAGAATATTTACTCACAGCAAATGAGAGTAATGTTTTTAATTTAGGTAATGGTCAAGGTTTTTCCATCAAAGATGTGATTGAGACGGCCAAAGAAGTTACTGGTAAAAGTATCCAGATCAAACTCAGCGATCGCCGTCCAGGAGATCCCGCCGTATTAGTAGGAGGTAGTGAAAAAGCAAGACAAATTTTAGGGTGGAATCCTCAATATTCCTCTTTACATGAGATGATTAGTCATGCTTGGAAATGGCATAAAAAACGACATATTTTAGAGAGAAATTCTCAGATAAAATCTGTTGATATACTGGAACCATCAAGCCAAGTCATTAACAAAATATGAAAAACTACCCTGCTATTTTTGACAGAGTAGTCTTCTTAAGAAAATTGATTATTTTTTCGAGTCTTTCAACTCAGGTTAAAAGGAGAAATTACCGCTAACAACACCAGGGCCTAGGGGGCTCATCAAGAGAAGTGTTATTCAAGAAAATAGTATTCTGAATACTCCCATTTCCTTGATTGATAGAAACTCCACCGCTTCCCAATGTATTGTTTTCAAATACATTCATATTTGCACTTGGAAATAAATTGCCACTCCCATTATTCCCTCGCCACATAGTGAAAACAGTTCCAACATTATTGAAATTATTATTATGGGTAGAATTTCCTAAAATGGAAGTCCCTTGATTCCCTGTAGCTAAATTCACTCCCGACCCAGTGTTTGTAAACGTATTATTACTCACTTGGGCAAAGTTAACAGGGTTATTGTCTGTTAATGTCCTTAATGAGCCTGCCGCCATTAATACGACTCCTGCTCCTAGTTGATTAAATTTATTGTTATCAATAATTAAATCTGTAGCTCCAAACCAAGTCTCTACACCAACTGAAGCAGTTCGGCGAGTATTATAATCGCTTAAACCATCCAGGGTATTGCCATAAACAACCGCATTACTAACATTTTTATTGGCTACAATAACGCTTGATGAATCAGGTTGTACATTCCAACTATCATAAATTGTGTAAGTAGATTGATTCAAAGATTGAACTTGACGACTTTGACCAATTCCTTTACCAGCAACGATAGAGAGATAGTAAGTATCATTAACACTACTAGAAACAGTATTCACACTAACAGTATTGCTGGTTGAAGAAATTACACTTCCTAAAGAAGTAGATAGTCCTTGTCCTGATTCAAATAAGATTTGTTCGCCAGCGTTTTGATTAACTCCAGATGCATTAGGAACTGCTAGGTCAATCGTTTCATTATTACCAAAATACTGGTTATGGGCAATGCCTGAAGAAGCCTGATCAACAAAGAAACGTCCGTTAACCCATTTACCATTATTGGGATCTGAAGTATCTAAGTTTTGAGCGATTGAATTGGTAATAGCAAGCATTTGAGTTCCATTACCTTTCAATATCATATTGGTATAGCCAGTTCCAAAAAACTTGGTACCATCAATAAATACTTGTTGAGATGTTCCCAAACGATTTTGCTGCCCAGTGATTTCCGAATTTTTCATGGAGATAGAATAACTTCCGTTCCAATCAACGGGGGATGTTTTTTCTCCATTAATTTTGACATTCAGATATTGAAGTTCAGAAGTATTTCTGAGGTAAGTCGTTGTGAGCATACTGGTCGCATTGGCGGCATTGGCATTTAAGGTGAGATCTTGAAATGTAATTTGTTTGGCGGCAATACTTTCATTGAGGAACAAATATTTCTGACTAGATCCGTTAGCAACCTTAATGTTGGTCAAATCTTTACCATCCCCTAACCAGCGAACTTGGTCACGACCTGGATCCAAGGCTTGATTAACCACATAGTTTCCAGTCGGTAAATAAACGGTTGACCAAGGCGTTTTATCGGCGGCAGCTCGTGCGGCATTGATTGCGGCCGTATCGTTGGTGATACCATCTCCTTTCGCACCATAATTTTTAACGTTAAAGACCGCACCTGTATAATTCAAGCCGTTATTAATGGTCATGCTTAATGGTTTTGACCAGCCGTATTGCCCTCCATCGCCATTGTGAACAAAGACCTGATAATCACCGTTAGCTAAGGCATCAGGAACTTTAAAGTCAACCTTGTAGGGATTAACTCCAACCACTTGCGCCCAGTATCCTTTTCCAGTACTATCCTCTAGATAAATTTGCGAGCTTTGAGTACCGCCATCTTGAGATAAATTACGCCCAAAGACAGAAGCAATTTGACCTCGACTGGAAGTTTCTTTGACCCACCAAGCTTCTGTTTGATTAATCATGACTGGCTGACTGTAGCCCGAACTATTTTGCGCCCAGACTAAATAACTTGAACCTTGGGGTAAGCCTGTTGGTAGAGTTATGCCCGCTACTTGACTCTTAATATCTAGTTTTTGAATTTTGGCTTCGAGTAACGCTCCATTTTTTCCATTGGTTTGACCATAGACAAAGAATTTTGTAGTGGCATCCAGTTGCCAGCCTGTTAAGACAATAGTGTCTCCAGCTTTTCCCGTTCTTGTCCATTCTGCGATCCGGGTCGAGAAGAATTCCCTGCATCATTAACCACAAAAGACGGAGCAAAAATATCTGATCCTGTTGATAAAGCAGGATTACTTTTGGGAGCAAACTTAGTGACTAAATTGGGTAAGGCGATCGCTGAGTTGGTAACCAGAACTTTGACAGTTGCAGTTGCAGTGCCTCCTTTCCCATCGCTAATAACATAGTCAAAACTGCTATTACCACTAAAATTAGCAATCGGCGTAAAGACAGCATTCCCACTCGCATTAAGAACTACACTCCCGTTAACAGCACTTTTCACCGATGATAACGTAAGTTTATCTCCATCGGGATCGGTATCATTGGCTAAAAGATTAGTCGCAAGTAGGGTAACCGCTTGATTTTGTTTGGTTGTAGCCGAATCCCCATTGGCAACAGGTGCAGTATTGACAGTCGTTGTGGCTGGAATAAACTCAATATAGTCAAAACGAGCTTTTTCCCCTGCACTTTCAAAGCCTTTAATGCTGAAAGTATCTCCATTCTTAATTTGCAATTTGGTACTAATGTTTCGGGCAACAGAGGTTGAGGCGATCGCATCCATACTTCCCAATTGTTGATTTAGGGTGACAGCCCCGATCGCAGAACCATTTTTGGTCATTTCAAAACGAGCTTGACCATCATTTTCATCAAAAGCACCCAGAACCACATCGTAGTAACCATCTACGCCTGTAAATTGAAAAGTAGCTGTTCCTACTTCACTGGTAGAAACCCCGCCTTTGAAGCTTAAGACTGTTCCCCCCGATGCTGCCGCAACAGATTCCAGACGAAAAACAGAAAGATTGCTAATAGACTCTGCTTCCACACGAAGCTTACTGGGAGTGATTGCATTGACAAGTACATTGACTTTTGCGACAGCCGTTCCCCCTTTCCCATCACTCACAACATAATCAAAACTGGCATTCCCACTAAAATTATTCGTCGGGGTAAAGACGGGATTTCCACTCGCATTAAGAGCAACGCTTCCATTAACAGCATTTTTAACTGACGATAGGGTTAGGATATCTTGATCGGCATCCGTATCGTTCGCTAATAAATTACTGGCTAATAAAGTAACCACTTGATTCTGATTGGTTGTTGCTGAGTCATTATTGGCAACAGGTGGAGTATTAATAGTCGTTGTGGCTGGGATGAAGTCAATATAATCAAGGCGTGCAAATTCACTAGCATTCTCAAAACCATTAACAACAAAGGTATCTCCATTTTTAATTTGCACAGTGGTAACTTTTCGAGCCACCGCCGTTTGAGCATTAGGCGAATCACTCCCCAAGTTCTGATTTAGAGTGATTGCACCGATCGCACTCCCATTTTTAGTCACACTAAAACTCGCTTGACCATCATTTTCATCGAAAGTGCCAATCACCACATCGTAAAGACCATCTACCCCCGTGAACGTAAAGCTGACTTTACCGACTTCATTACCCGCTCCATCGTCTAAACTCAGAGCTTTCGCCCCCGAAGCGGCACTGATATTTTCTACTCGGTAAACAGAACGATTGGTAATAGTCTCTGCTTCTATACGGACTTTACTAACATCGGCGGAAGCAGGACTAGCCGCACTCGCGGTGGTAATAGTTGCAAGATTTTTCGTACTGGCAGTCGTTATTTGAGATGGATTTAAAGACGCAGATTGAAGAGAACTAACCGAAAGATTATTGGCATTACTCAATAAAACAGACTGAGTATTGGTTTGAGATTGAGTATCTGTACTCTTTAATGCAACAGATTTATTAGAATTTGTTGGTTTCTTACCAGATGTTATTGACTCAATAGAAGTATCAGCAATTGAGTTTGAGCGGTAAAGAATTGCATCCAATAAATCATTACTATTTAATGGCGCAACAATTGATTTAAACAGACTAGAACCAGTCAAAGGATCGATTTGAGTAGTCATTAGTATTTTCCAATGATTCATAAAAAGCACTTTTCAAGAAATAAAAATTCCTGAAACTTTGTGTGCGTGAATTCATTTTGGAAAACGATCGCGGCTTTGGCTCCCGTTTAATTACTTAGGGATAAAAAATCTTTTTTAAAAATTTAAGTATATTCACTGAATATGTGTAATCCGTATGAGAATTAACTGTTAAAGATTCTGAATTAATGGCAATAAAATTTATTTAATAAATACTAAAAAGTCTTTTAAATAAGGAATTAAACGATTTATTACAACTAAGCAACTAAAACTATTTAAACCTTATTAGTTTCATTTATATGAGTTTTAAAGGAGAAATTAGCACTCATTTCATCTATCCTCGTCGTCTTCAGCGACACTTAATTTTCATAATGTTATACGTCATTGCAATCCTTTCTCAAAGATCATTTGAGCGATTTTTAACAAGAACTAAATGCTCCGCACAAAGAAGACTAGTACATTTGTTCTTATCGTAAATACTTAAGTGATAAATGGGGAAAATCACGAATTTAACAAAAATTTCCATCAATACTCCGAAGACTGGAGTCTAGAATTTTGAGAGTTTATTATTTAAAACTAAATTAGTAAGGTCAAATTAAAATGAGTTAAGTCATAAAAAATATTTTTAACCCTTCATTTAAGATAAAAATTCACAAAAGATGATTTATTAATTCACTTTTTATTTTGAGGCTAGAATTTTTTATTGATATTTGACTTGGAAACTATTGACTTATAGTAAAGTTTACCAAAATTATTTGGTAAAAACCAAAAAGCTCCCGTTCAAAATCTGGGGTTTTTAAAGAATAATCGAGGATGATTTTCAATGCTCAGCTCTATCAAATACTTGTTTGGTGACTGAATCAGGCTTACTCCCCCTTATCTTTCATAAAGATTTGATAAATTTGATGTAGAGAGGGGTGTTTTCATGGCACGTTAAAATAGATAGGCACTTTTTTAGGAGGTAGCGATTGTGGCTCTTCAATTAGGAGACGTGGTTCCAGACTTTACCCAGGAATCTAGTCAAGGAACAATTTCTTTTCATGAGTGGATCGGAGACAGTTGGGCTGTCCTCTTTTCCCATCCTGCTGACTTTACACCCGTTTGTACGACGGAATTGGGAACGGTTGCTAGTCTCAAGCCAGAATTTGATAAGCGCAATGTCAAAGTAATCGCTCTGAGTGTGGATGATGTGGAATCCCATAAGGGTTGGATTGGTGATATCAACGAAACCCAAAATACAACGGTTAATTATCCGATTCTTGCAGACGGCGATCGCAAAGTTGCAGACTTGTATGGAATGATTCACCCCAGTTCCCTCAACAATCTGACTGTTCGTTCTGTTTTTATCATTGACCCCAATAAAAAATTGCGGTTGACCTTCACCTATCCCGCCAGCACAGGACGGAATTTCGATGAAATCCTACGGGTCATTGATTCTCTACAACTCACCGATTATCACCAAGTTGCAACCCCAGCCAACTGGAAAGATGGAGAAGATTGTGTAGTCGTTCCTTCTATTCCTACCGAAGAAGCGCGGGTTAAATTCCCCAAAGGAGTTAAGGAAATCAAACCCTATCTCCGTATGACTCCCCAGCCCAACAAATAGGGCAAAAATTAACTAATTTGAGAAAAGAGGAAGATTTTAGGTTTTCCTTTTTTTTTTGGGATGGGAGCTGGATCAAAATTGTGGAAAGGTCAAGGTTTCCTGTCCATAATTCACAGTTGATTCTAGAAATACCTGATACAATAGCCCGTTAGTCATAATTCTAGGGTTAAATTATTTATGGGTCGCGCCAATAAAGTTGTCTTAGCTTATTCGGGTGGGGTTGATACCTCCGTTTGTATCCCCTACCTCCGTGAAGAATGGGGGGTCAAAGAAATTATCACCCTAGCCGCAGATTTGGGTCAGGGGGATGAACTAGGCCCCATTCAAGAAAAAGCCCTCCGTTGTGGAGCCGTAGAATCCTTGGTGATTGATGGGCAAGAGGAATTTGCGAGGGATTATGCCTTTCGCTCGATTCAAGCCAATGCTCTCTATGAAAATCGTTATCCTCTCTCTACCGCCTTGGCCCGTCCTCTGATTGCCAAAATGCTGGTGGAAGCGGCTGAAAAATATGGGGCTGATGCTGTAGCGCATGGTTGTACCGCCAAGGGCAATGATCAAGTCCGTTTTGATTTAGGAATTTTGGCCCTCAATCCTAATCTTAAAGTTTTGGCTCCTGCAAGGGAATGGAACATGAGTCGCGAAGAAACGATCGCCTACGGAGAAAAATTCGGCATTGAATCTCCTGTGAAAAAATCGTCCCCCTACAGTATCGATCGCAACTTATTAGGTCGCAGTATTGAAGCAGGCCCCTGAAGATCCCATGACGGAAGCTTCCGAAGAAGTTTATCTCATGACCAAGGCGATCGCGGATACGCCCGATGAGGCTGAATATGTAGATATTTTCTTTGAAAAGGGGATTCCCGTCAGTCTCAATGGTGTCACTCTCGGCCCTGTTGCCCTAATCAGCCGTTTAAATGAAATTGCAGGAAATCACGGTGTCGGTCGTCTGGATATGATCGAAAATCGGGTTGTTGGCATTAAATCACGGGAAATCTATGAAGCTCCCGCCCTGCTCGTCCTCATTGATGCCCATCGCGATCTCGAAAGTCTAACCCTGACCAAAGACGTTTCCCATTACAAACGATCGGTTGAAGAAACCTACAGCCACATCATTTATCAGGGCCTATGGTACAGTCCTCTCAAAGAAGCTTTGGATGCGTTTATTCTTAAAACCCAGGAACGAGTCACAGGGCTAGTCCGTGTCAAATTCCTCAAAGGTAATGCCCGCGTCGTAGGTCGTAAATCAGATTATGCGATTTATGATCCCGATCTCGCAACCTACGGTGCAGACGATCGCTTTGACCATAAAGCCGCCGAAGGATTTATCTATATCTGGGGACTGCCCACCAGAGTTTGGCCCAAAAAACACGCGGTTAATCCTTTTTTCTGCGATCGTGATCAGTTTGTTTCTCTGGCTAAACCTTAATGTTTTGATCCCCCCAACTCCCTTTGATAAGAGGGATGCTGAAATATAGGGGGATTGAACTTTAATGCAGGGAAAGACATGGGTGACGATGATCGCAGTTGAAATCAGATTTAAAGACCTTGGCAGAATCAAAGACTCACCCATCCTGAGCGTAACGGTTTTACAATAAAGAAATACTGTTACAAAATGTTAAGGCACTCATGGCAGACCAACTGATTCGAGCGATCGCGGCTGAGGGAGGAGTTCGGGCCGTCGGCATTATTTCGACCCGTCTCACCGAAGAGGCACGGCAACGGCACAAATTATCCTACGTGGCAACGGCAGCCCTCGGTCGCACCATGTCGGCAGGTTTGCTATTAGCTTCTAGCATGAAGCGAGAAAATTCACGGGTTAATATTCGCATCAAGGGCAATGGCCCCCTCGGTGGACTTCTGGTCGATGCGGGCTTAGATGGAACGGTGCGCGGCTATGTCTTCAATCCCGATGTAGAATTACCCCCCAATGCCCAGGGTAAATTAGATGTCGGTGGAGCCGTTGGCAGTGAAGGATTTGTTTATGTGGTGCGGGATATTGGTCATGGTTATCCCTATTCCAGCACCGTCGAATTAGTTTCTGGCGAAATTGGCGAAGATATTACCCATTATTTATTCACCTCGGAACAAACGCCCTCTGCGCTTCTTGTTGGGGTTTTTGTGGGTGTCGATGGTGTAACGGCGGCGGGGGGAATTCTGGTGCAAATTATGCCCAAGGCTGCCCAGGATGAAGCCTTGATTTCAACCCTAGAAGCTCGTATTGCGGAATTAAAGGGTTTTACGCCCCTCCTACGGGAAGGTAAGACTTTACCTGAAATTTTTGAATCCTTGCTCGGTGATTTGGGCTTAGAAATTTTCCCTGATGTCCAGTTGGTGCGCTTTGATTGTCGTTGCTCTTTTGATCGAGTTTTATCGGCTCTCAGAACGTTAGGGGAAGCCGAATTGCTGGACATGATTGAAAAAGATGGGGGAGCAGAAGCAACCTGTGAATTTTGTGGGGAAGTTTATCAGGCGACGGATCAACATTTAAGCGAATTGGTTCAGGATTTACAGGCAACTGCGATCGCAGAATAATCATCCAAGGTTAAATTTAACTTGCTGGGGTTAAAATCTAGTAAAGATTGTCGTTGAGGTTATCCCCATGATCCGAGCCTATGCCGCCACCCACAAAAGCGGAAAATTAGAACCCTTTGAATACGATCCAGGCATCCTGGGAGAAGAAGAAGTCGAAATCCAAGTGGAATACTGCGGCATTTGTCATAGCGATCTGCATATGCTAGACAACGACTGGGGAACGACTCAATATCCCTTTGTTCCTGGTCATGAAGTGGTGGGAACCGTTGCGGCATTAGGAAATCGGGTGACAACTCTCAAAATTGGACAACGGGTGGGAGCAGGTTGGTTTTCCCACTCCTGCATGACCTGTGAATGGTGTATGTCGGGCAATCAAAATTTGTGTCCCAAGGCAGAGGGAATTATCGTTGGTCGTCACGGCGGCTTTGCTGACAAGGTTCGTGTTAATTATGAATGGGCGATCGCCATCCCAGATGACATGAATCCTGTTTCGGCTGGCCCCTATTCTGTGGTGGTATTACGGTTTTTAATCCCATTCTGGTTTGTGGGGTTAAACCAACGGAAAAGGTCGGGGTCATTGGGATCGGTGGGCTAGGACACATGGCTATTCGTTTTCTGAAAGCTTGGGGCTGTGAAGTGACCGCATTTTCCCATAGTCCCGAAAAAGAAGCCGAGGCAAAGGCGATGGGAGCCACTCACTTCGTCAATTCCGTTGACCCTGAAGCCCTAGCATCAGTCGCCAATTCTTTGGATTTTATTCTCTCAACGGTGACGGCGGATTTAAATTGGGATGCCTATATCAATGCCCTCCGTCCCAAAGGTCGCTTGCACGTTGTGGGTGTTGCGCCCAATCCTTTATCTGCGAATCTTTTTCCCTTGCTTTTGGGACAAAAATCGATTTCAGCCAGTCCCCTCGGTAGCCCAGTCACGACTAGCGATATGTTGAATTTCTCAGTGCGACATGGGTTGGAGCCAATCATTGAGGTTTATCCTCTAGAACAGGTGAATGAAGCTTTCGAGAAATTACGCAATGGCAAACCCCGATATCGTTTAGTCCTTAAGGTTTAGCTTTTCCAACGCTATCAACCCCGTCTTCCAAGTTTCTTTCCCGTTGCTCAGTTTCCATTGCTTCAAATAAAGCTAAAAAATTACCTTCTCCAAAGCCATCGGCATTATCTCGACGTTGGATAAATTCAAAAAAGAAGGTTGGTTTTTCAAAAATAGGTTGACTAAAAATTTGCATTAATAGCGATTGGGGACTTTTAGCAGGAAAATCTAATAAAATTTTTTCTTTTTTGAATTGTTCCCAATATTCATTTCCGAGAAATGCTTGAATTTTTATGCCATATTTTTGATCTAATTTTTGATAGTAACTCGCTGGAATCTCTAAAAAAGTTAATCCCAGATTTTTCATTTGTCGAACAGTTTGCAAAATATCATTTGTCTTTAGGGCAATATGTTGAATCCCTGAGCCAAGATTGAGGTCTAAAAATTCTTGGATTTGGGAATTAGCGGAAGTGGGTTCATTAATATTAAATTGAACCTGATGACTCGGATCAATGAGGGCTTCACTATACAAGCCAGAATTGGGGGTTTTAATGGTGAATAATTGCTGGACTTGGAAGTTAAAAATCCTTTGATACCAAGCGACTGCTGATTTTAAGTGCGATCGCGGCACATTGAGAACAACGTGATCGATACCTGTAATATGAGATTTTAAATTAGAGGGGTGATTGGTTGATAAAAAAGTTTTATTGTTAAATCTAAATCCTAATGGATTATCACTATTATCTTGAGATTCAATGAGGGTGTGTTCCAAATTTCCCCAACCTTTGATCTTGATCATCCTCAAATTTTCTAGAGAGATGAGATCATTTTCTAGAATTTCAACTTTTAGATCGACTAATTTTTCAGAAAATACATCAAAATTCTGAATTTTAAAGGCGATATCAGCGACCCCAGGCGGATGTTTTTTCAGGTAAGACGCAACGGGACTGGTTTCTTTGAGCGGGGCAGAAAGTAGAAATAAAATACCATTAATTCCTACTATTGCCGTTATCGTATGGACATTAATACTTTGTCCCAAAAACGAAAATCCCATTGTTTCGATAAACCAATTTCGCGATCGCCGAATATCTTCAACATAAAAATGAATATAAGCAATTTTCATAACCTAGAATTCAACCTATGTTAGATTTTGTAGCCGTTAAAACGCCAAATTTGACTAATCCGCGACTATAGCCTCTGCTCATTAAACGAAGGGATAAAGCGGCTTCGATTGTCCGCCAACCCGATTGAAATAATCCTAAAATCGCCTCTGGTTTGATCGCTGAATCAATGACCACATCCCAAAACGGTGCGACCGAATTTGACCAGTCATCTGCCCGCAAATCCTTGAAACCGCACTTAACTGCGATCGCCTCATAATCGGGAAGAGAAATCACGTGGGGCAGACAATAAACCCGATAAATTTCCGCTAGATGCCGTTTTTCATCCTTTGTCAAAGCACCTGCTACAGAATCGGTCGAACGGTGACACCAGGTTGCGAGAATTAATTTACCCCCTGGCCGCAAAACTCGGTAACATTCCGCCAAAAATTGGGTTTTATCAGGCATATGTTCCCCACTTTCCAATGACCAAACCAGATCAAATTGATTATCAGGAAAGGGCATCTCAATGGCGTTCGCTACCTGAAACTGGACTTGTTCTTGGAATCCTGCGTTTTTAACTCTTTCGGTTGCTCGGTTCGCCTGGACAGGAGAAAGGGTGATTCCTGTCACGTTGGCATTAAATTTCTGGGCTAAATAGAGACTACTGCCGCCAATGCCACAGCCGACATCAATAATGGTTTTGGGGTTAGTCGATGAATCGCTCTCGGTGTAACCCGCCCAGGCCAATAATTCTTCAATCAGATCAATTTGCGCCTGACGACGATTAACCTTATTATTTCCCGATCGCCCGTAGTATCCGTGGTGCATATGTTCACCCCAGATCTGTTCCCACAAGCCGCTAGAGGCATCATAGAATTGCTGAATTTCTTGGTACAAGTCATTGCTCATTGGGATTTGAACCGTTTTCCGTCTTTAGTTAACACACTTCCACATTGTAACCAATTGTAAAGAATTAGCGAGAAGTTGATGTATCTCTAATGGAAGATTTCTATCCTCTCTAAACCCCAAACTTTTGGCACAATTCTGATTCTTTGGCACAAAATCCCACTAAAATGGCTGTTCCCTCTTTGACAAACAAGGGTCGTTTGAGGAGCATGGCATCTTTCGCAAAGGCATCAATCCATTGGGAATCTGACCAATCTTGTTTTTGCTCTCCCAGGGCGCGATAGGACTGTCCAGAGGTATTTCGCATAGCTTTTGTGGTGAGTAATTTTGCCCAGGCTTCGATTAATTCTCGACTGGGAGGATTTTCTTTGGTATTGATAAATTGGTACTCAATTCCATTACTATCTAGCCATTGCAAGGCTTTTTTACAGGTTCCACAATTGGGGATGCCATAAATTTCAATTGTCATGATTTATAGTTTGTTGATATTGACCGTTTTCAAGATAGCTTAAAGGGTTAGATAAAGCGAGATATAGCGGTGTGCAGTCCTATGAGGTACAGGCAAGGGGCTTAAGCCCCTTGTTAATCAAGCTTTGGCCATACCTCACTTTTATGAATATCGCTATAAAGATTTTTTCGCTTATGAATCCCAATGATATTGAAAATTAATGCTTGATTATTTATGAAATTTTTGTTCCAGTAGAGCGTTAAAATAGATTTGCTGTCTTGGAGCATAGTGCGGCATGAATGACAGGTATAAAGTTTTATTAGTGGACGATTCGGAAAGCGATCGCGACGTTTATCGTCGTTATCTTTTGGCCAATAAGGATTATGACTATCAGATCCTAGAAGCAGAAACCCTGGAAGAGGGATTGGAACTGTGGCGATCGCAGTCCCCTGATTTAGCCTTAGTGGATCTTAATCTGCCCGATGGTAGCGGTTTGGAATTGTTGGAAGCGATCCAGAAAACACAGTCAAGAAAAAAGATTCCCGTGATCATGATGAATGGACAGGGGCATGAACGGATCGCAGTACAGGCGATGAAACTAGGGGCCAGGGACTATTTGCTTAAAGACGATATTACGCCCTCTACCCTTTGTCACTACGTTAGAAGCGCGATCGCTGAAGGGAATCTTGCTGAAAAATTAACCCAATTAGAGGAACAATTAAAACATACGGTTCCCCAAATAACCTACGAACACTTACAAAAAATTGCCGAGATTCTCCCTAGTGTCATTTTTGTCATCGTTCTGTCTTCTGATGGTTCTATCCATTTTGAATATATTAGTAAAGCGGCGGAAAAACTTCATGAAATTACTCAAGCAGAAATTCTTGCTAATGCCGATCGCATTCATCAACAGATACATCCCGATGATCTGGACAGCTATTGGCAAGCAGTAGAAATTAGTCGGTCTCAACTCAGTCTTTTTGATCATAAATGGCGCATTATTACACCTTCAGGCAAATTAAAATGGATAAAAGGGAAAGCCGAAATCGAAGCGCGAGAAAATGGTGATTTTGCTTGGTGCGGTATTGTCGATGATATTAGTGAACAGCAATTTGAAATAGAGCAACGCCAACAGAGTGAATACACTAAGAGTATTATCCTCAAAACTATTCCCGATCTCCTGATTCAGATGGATCGACAAGGAGAATTTATCCTCATGTCAGGAGGAAATAATGAACAAGAGCTAGCCGCAGGACTCCCCTATTCTGAATTCAATATTTACGATATTTTACCCCAACACTTAATAGAAAAACGACTCGAACTGGCCCACTTAGCGATTGAAAGTGGTCAAGTACAGATCTATGAGCAAAGAGTTAATTTTGGGGATGGAGAACGATACGAAGAAGTCCGCATTGCAGCCCTGAATGATCAAGAGGTTTTACTAATTATTCGAGATATCAGCGATCGCAAACAAGTCGAACAAGAAAATCTCAGACTAAAAGAACGTTTGCAATTTATCCTAGCTTCAAGCTCTGCCATAATTTATAGCTGTAAGCCCTATGAACCCTATGAAGCAACTTTTATGAGTGAAAACATTGAGGCTATTGTGGGCTATAAAGCCGAAGAGTTTATGACTCAAGACAACTTCTCGCCACTCATCTTCACCCCGAAGATTCCCCCCGCGTATTTTCTAAGTTATCGGCACGTTTTGAGGTTGGCACTCATACCGACGAATATCGCTTTTTGCATAAAAAAGGTTATTACGTTTGGTTAAGGGATCAACTGCGTTTGGTACGGGATGAACAGGGAAATCCTCTGGAAATTATTGGCTCTTGTTTTGATATTCAGCGATCGCAAACAGGCTGAAGCCGAAGGAAAAGAATTTAATCGTCGTTGGCGTTCAGTTCTAGACAAAATTCAAATTATTGTGATTGAACTGGATCTAGACGGTAATGTGCAATATATCAATCCTTTTTTCTTAAAAATCTCTGGATTTGCCCCCGAAGAAGTCATTAATAAACATTGGATAACCCATTTTGTGTCTTCTGAGCATCAATTGTCTTTAGAAACTGTTTTTCAAGAAATTCTGGAAGAAATTAACAATGAATACCACGTCAACCCTATTTTAACTAAATCGGGCGAAGAGAGAATCATTTCTTGGCACAATTCCGTTCTCAAAGATAAACAGGGTCAATCTATCGGAGTAATTTCTCTCGGTGAAGATATTACAGAAAAACATCGTTTAGAGAAAATCAAGTCTGAATTTTTATCCATTGTCAGCCATGAATTAAAAACTCCGCTAACCACGATCCAGGCTTCATTAAGTTTACTTTCTGAAAAAATTATTGATCCTGCTTCCGAGGACGGAGAAATGATCATTTCCCTGGCAACCGATGGAGTAGATCGTCTTGTTCGTCTGGTGAATGATATTTTTGATGCAGAACGCTTGCAATCAGGAACATTTCAAATAAAAAAAAGTGATTGCCATACCCAAAAAATTATGACCGATGCGATCGCCCAAGTTCAAGAATTAGCAAAACAGGCGGATATTAAAATCAATGTTTCTCCTGTTTCCTATGCCCTCCATGCTGACAGCAATCGCCTGGTACAAGTCCTCATTAATCTCCTCGGTAATGCCATTAAGTTTCGCCCCTCTTCCACGATTGATCTATCCGTTGAACAACAAACCCCATATTTATTATTTTCTGTTCGCGATCGGGGTCGAGGCATCCCCCAGCAGCAATTAGAAATCATTTTCGAGCGATTTAAACAAATAGATTCCTCCGATGCTCGCGAACAAGAAGGAGTCGGTCTAGGGTTAGCGATTAGCAAGGAGATCGTTGAACAACACGGTGGTAAAATTTGGGTAGAAAGTACCGTCGGAAAAGGCAGTAACTTTTATTTCACAGTGGCTCATCTTAGAGATTATTAAACAGAAAATATTACACTTAATATCCTTTAAATTAGTATGAATTAGGTTTTCTGGGAATTGTTCATGGGCGAACGCAATTCGCCCCTACATAAGTTTTTTAAGGATCGTAGGAGCGCAAGGCTTGCGCCCAAAAGTAGCTTCTCGATCCTAATCCATTTTCCGCAAATTTCAAATTTAAAGATACGACTCCAGCCCTTGTCTTTTCCTAGAAGCATTCGTTAAACTGGGCTACAAGCTTATAATTCACAAATCAAAAAATAAAATGGTAGAGCGATCGCGACAACCCTGGGATCGGGGAAGATTTTTTGAGACCCTGACCTATTTTGAAGTCATCCCTTTTTTAGGCTGTTTACAACGAATTTTTTCAGGGAAACCGAAACCCCAAACCCATTTATCAGAACCCCAAAAAACTATGGATATGATTCTAGTCGTCGGTGCAACAGGAGGCGTAGGAAAGCGAGTTGTTAATAATTTATTAGCGAAAAATTACCCCGTTCGAGTATTAGCCAGAAACCCAGAAAGAGCGAAAGAATTATTCAGCGAAAAAGTAGAAATTTTTGAAGGGGATCTAACGATTCCCGAAACCCTAACGCCCAAATTAATGGAGAACGTAACCACCGTAATTTGTTGTTCAGGCACAAAAGTCCAACCCGTTGAAGGTGATACCCCCACCAGAGAAAAATACTATCAAGGCATTAAGTTTTATCTGCCAGAAGTGGTTGATGTTCCCGAATTCGTGGAATATGAAGGGATTAAAAATTTAATTGCGGTCGTTAAGAAATATATAAAACCGACCGAACAAACGATTTTTGACTTTACCCAGCCGACTGAGGATTTAAAAACCACCTGGGGAGCCGTCGATGACGTGGTAATGGGCGGTGTGAGTGCGAGCCAGATCCAATTAACTCAAAATCGAGCGGTCTTTTCAGGGAATGTTTCTATTGCCAATGACGGCGGTTTTGCCTCTGTTCGGACTCGTAATTTTTCCCAGGCGTTAGATTTATCTAACTATGAAGGCATTGAACTGAGAATTCAAGGGGATGGTAAACGCTATAAATTAATTATGCGGGGGGAAGATAAATGGGATGGCGTGGGTTATTGTTATTCCTTTGATACCTTTAATAATCGACCCCAAACGATCCGAGTTTCCTTTGATCAACTAATTCCTATTTTTCGCGCAAAAAGTGTTCCAGAAAAAGGCAAATTTAATCCCAATCAAGTTTATTCCTTGCAATTAATGCACAGTAAATTTGAATACGATGGAGAATTAAATCCAACTTTCTCTCCTGGATTATTTGCTTTAGAAATTGAATCCATTAAAGCCTACGGCAATCCGAAAACGCCCCAATTTATCCATATCAGTTCGGCGGGAGTGACACGCCCAGGTCGTCCAGGTTTGATTTTAGAAGAAGAACCCCCAGCCGTCCGAATGAATGAACAATTAGGCGGCATTTTGACTTGGAAATTACGCGGAGAAGATGCCATTCGTCAAAGTGGTCTGCTTTATACGATTATTCGTCCCTGTGCCTTAACGGAAAAAACAGAGATTAACTCCCTGATTTTTGAGCAAGGGGATAATATTCGCGGTCAAGTCAGTCGCAACGCGATCGCCGAGTTGTGTTTAGCGATTATGGATTCCCCAGAAGCCTGTCATAAAACCTTTGAGGTCAAAGAAAGCAGGGAAGTCAGCAATCAGAAGGAATGGCCTAGCTTATTAAGTGATTTAACCGAAGACTAAGGAAATCGAGGTTACAGCCGACGGGATTGTGATGACACTACAGGATTGGGCCATAATCGTATACAAAATTTACAAAAATTAAAGTAAATTCTGTTTTTAATATTAATTTTTGCTAAAATCTTACACAGACTGGTTAAGATAGCCTAAAGATTTATCACAAAATCAGCATTGACAATTCGAGTCCCATTCAAGATAGACGGTTAACCGAGGATTACCCATGAATATGGAAACCCTAGAATTTATCATCTACCCTGATGGCCGCGTCAAGGAAATGGTGACGGGCATTGTTGGCTCTTCTTGCGAGGAAGTTACGGCGGCGATCGAGGCCGCTCTGGGTCAGGTTCTTTCCCAGGAAACGACTTCTGATTATTACGCTCAAAAGGCAACCCAAACTCTTCAGGCAGATAATCCCTCGGCCTTGAGTGAATGGTAAATCCCCAAAAATAGTTTTTAATCCTTAAATTTCGTTGAAATTCACCTAAAACGCTTATGTCACACTTTAGTAATATTAAAACCAAAATTCGCGATTTGACGGCTCTCAAAACTTCCCTCACCAATTTAGGGATTGATTGGAAGGAAGGCCCCGTGCGGTCAGAGGCTATCAAGGACAAACCTTAACGGCAGAAGTGGTGGTTGAACAGGCCAACAACTATGATATTGGTTTTAGCTGGAATGGTCAGGAATACGAATTGGTCGCTGACTTGCAATACTGGCAACAACCTTTGACTGTCGATGGTTTTCTCAAGCAAGTGACCAAGGGTTATGCCCTAGAAACGATTTTGCAGGAATCGACCAAACAGGGTTTTCAGGTTGCTGAACAAACTAACAATCAAGATGGTTCCATTCGTCTCGTGGTTCAACGTTGGAGTGCCTAATGGCTAATGATTTTTCTTCTCCCCCTGATCGGTCTGGTTTAGAGCCAGAGTTAGGGGGATTTTTGCGTGATTTGTCCGATAGGTCGGGATTCGAGCCAGAATTAGGGGGAATCCTACGGGAAAAAGGGGTTTATGTGGATGAAACGACCTGTATTGGTTGCAAGCACTGCGCCCATGTGGCCCCGAATGCTTTTTATATTGAGCCTGATTACGGGCGATCGCGGGTTTATAATCAGGACGGCCATTCTGAAGACATTCTCCAGGAGGCGATCGATACCTGTCCCGTTGATTGTATTCATTGGGTGGATTATACCGAGTTAAAACAATTAGAAATCGCCAGAAAAGAGCAAGAAATTAAACCTTTGGGCTTTCCTCAAGTTCATAAACATACAAAAAAAGGTAAGCTCAATTAATCTTTTTAAAACCCTTATATCCGAATAAATCTATTAGATAAAATCAGTTTCTGCGAGTAATTGTTCCAAGGTTTCAGGAAAATCACCGTTACAAACCATCCGTGAAAAAACTTCGTAGCAGTCATTTTTATCACCCTGTTTACGAGGAAATCCTAGCCAGAGGATAATTAAAATCTTACGCCCCTCTGCTTCAAATGTTCGAAAAAATAGACGATGGCGATCGCTGAGTCCCATGCCTTTTAATCGTCCATAATGTCTCAGGGAACCCTTGAGGGTAAATTGGGGAGCAAACGGATTGAGGACGATTTTTTCCTTAATGCCTGTCATGACAGCCGCTAATAATTTAACCGTCGGATGCTTCGCAAATTCACTGGGAGGAAGCTTTATTTTAAGTTGGCTAACTTGTTCTTTGAGTTGTCGTCTTTGTTTGCCGAATAACTTGCGATGAAAGTA
>CAWEDJ010000070.1:0-16125 GCA_963807635.1 uncultured cyanobacterium | reverse complement strand
ATAGCTCACGATTGAGATGGTTAAACTGCGTTACAAGTTCTTTAATTTGAGGGGATAAAAAAAGTGATTTGTATTGAAGAATATTTTTAATTACTTCGAGTAACTGATTAACCTGAGTATTAAGATAAATTTGATTATTAAATTGATTTTCTATTTGTTGCTTTGATTTTTCTACAGTATTTTGAATATTTTTAATTTGCTTTTCAGAGTCTTCTAAAGTTTCTTGAAGAATTTCAATTTGTTTGTCATATTCTTTAAATAAAGAGACACAATATAGTGAAAAAACAATTCCACTTATAGATAATGCTCCTAATCCAATAAAGATAATTAAAATAGAAAAATTTGTTGGTTGATTAGTATTTTCTTGATACTGTTTAGAAGAAGAATTTTGCTGATTTTTTTTAGAAGGAGAAGATGTAACCTTTGGTGATTTGATGGCAAATGGAAATTCACTAATTCCAACGTCTGCAATCCAGTACTGCCCTTTATTTTTATCCTTGAGAAGACTAACTTTATACCAACAATATTGCTGAAGTATTGGCTTAAAACTAACCACTTTGAGCTTGTCTTTTGCAAAGAGTTTGGGGCTAGTTTACTATTTTGATTTGGTTTTTGCCGAAGCTTTGCGATATCAGTTTTTACTGTCACTACTTTAATTGTTTTAGGAATAGCAGGACACTCTTTTGCCCAACTCGGAGAATAAAAAGTTGGTAGAATAATACTTGTAATAACAATGAGAATAAGTCGTGAAAGTTTTTTCATATTTTATCGAAGTAATTGATCTAGTTTCTGAATTTTAAGACCCAAAAACTAAATCTAGTCTTCCAAATATCTATTTATTGTTGCTCTGTAAATTCTCCAGGTTCTTCAATGTTCCAAATTCCTGAACTAACTTCTTTAAGTTTGGCTGGTTTGACTAATTGCAAAGTACCTGAACCAGGATGAACGACAAAAATCTCAGGATTTTCATTTAAACTATTTATTATTGTATGAAAACGATTTGAAGTTATATTTGGGATTAACCAATTTTCACTATCTATCTCAACTTTAAGATAGTAGGAGTCTTGAGAACTATCTGAAGAAATTTCTAGCTGAATAATTCGACTAAAAGTTGAATCAAAATCTCCTTGAATAGATTGTTTTGTTAAAGCTAAAGGAATAAAAGAAGGATAACGAAAATACTCAATATTTGGAATGTTAAATTCTTTAACTAGCTCTATTAGATCTGATGACATTTCAGATTTATTAAAAGTTAAGTTATCTGAAGATTGATTAACCTGAGACGATTGAGAAGAATCTTCTTTATTTGAAATTGAAAGAGGTTGTTGACTCAGCTTAGAAATCTCATCTATTGTCTCTTCAGAAAAGCTTTTAAAATCTACTATAAGTCGATTTTGAGCATCAACTAATTTGTTGATTTGACTGAAAATTTGATACAATTTTTGTTCTGTAGTTTCCTTTTCCTCAGTAGCTTTCTTTTGTTTCTTTGGAGTTTTAAAAGGATATGAAGCTTGATTGTTAAGTAGCAATTTATCTTCTATAGATAAACCAAGATCATTTAGTAACTTATCCAATTGAATTTTAATAAGTGGTAAGTCTAACTGATTCAATTCTTCAGATAGTAAGCTTTCAATATACTGATTAAAATCACTACTATTATTACCTTTTTTGGCCTTGTTCTAAAAATAGGTGGTAAACCGAAATACTTTAATATTTTATTTAATCCATAATAAATCAATATTAGAATCACAATATTGATTACAAATCCTATTATCAATAGAGATGGAAATAACCATAATTGACTTTTATTAACTGCACTATGTATCGCCGTTTGATTAAGTAAGATAATCGTGGTAGGTACAATAATTACAGTAGCTACGATCAGAGTAGATGATAACTTGTTGTTCATAACTGGTTCCTCAATTTGCTGTTTTAGACCACTCTTTAGCGAGAACACTGACAAAACACCGAAGAACCAGTAAAAATGGCGGTTCGGGTTCAAATTCATTTACTGAGCCTTTCTTTCGGAGGCAAACTTTGGTAACAGAGGTTTCCAAAAGCGTCTGTAAATCACCTGTCATTGTAAATAAACCACCCTTTTCAAAGTTGCGAAGTGGATCAATTTCTTTAATATTTTCATCCGCAATAATCGTATTGAAGTGATTAATATAGCTTTCTAATTCATTGAAAGAAGTAATCCGAAAATCTTCAATGCTTTCCCAATCCTTGTTTAGTTCTAGTCGTTGGTCGGGAGCAAAAGTTTTGCCATTAATTGTGCAAGTTTCACCTAAGAAAAGACAATCCTTCCGTTTTTCTTGCCATCCTGTCAACTTTTCCCCATCAGGCAAAACGACTAATCCCCCACACGCCTCATCTTTGGGTTGGGGAGAAAGAGACATTAAATCAGGATTAGCTCGTAAACCAGAAGCTCGTGTCAATACTCCTCTAAGGAGATCATTAATTTCAGATTTAGTAGTATAGCGGCCACTGGTGGTTAGCCAATTTAAAAAGCGAGATCCATTTCCCCCAATCAAAATAGAAGTCAGATAATCCTTTTGTTTGAATTTTCCTTCTATGCTTAGATATTTTTGAACTAATCCTAGATAGTGGTATAAACCCCCTAAAGAAAAAGCAACTAAAGTACGGAACTCTCGACTACGTTGTTTATCAGAATTCATAACGTAACCATTAGCAAGAAAGTTATCTGCTTGTCCTCGAAGATAGAGATCTAATGCTGAATTAAAATTTTGCCGACTAGCGAAGTTTTCACGTAAAGTCTCAGCTCCTTGAGAAGAAAAACCAAAAATTTCACCAATAAAAGCTAAGTTGGATCTTAAAATTTGATGAAACAGCTCTCGTCCTGCATAGGGAACAGATGCTTGATGAATTAATTTATTATCCTGCCAAATAGATATATCAGAAGTTCCTCCCCCCACATCAATGCAAGTGGTATGCACTAAATCTTTACCTAGAATATCTCCAAAAAATTGAGCAAATGCAATACTTTCTGTGCGAAGAGCTTGGCCACCCAATTGTCTATTAGTCTGACCTGAGATTTGTGTTAAATCTTGAAGTAAGTTTTGCCAAGTAGCTTCATAGCGATTTTGTTCCCCCTGAGAAAAAGCAGAAGGATAGGAAAAAGACCACTCTAAGGTATGTACACCTTCTTGAGCGGACTGGGCCGAAATCAATCGTAATAACTGACCCAAAAATGGGCGTTGATACTGGATTTGCTGCCATTTTATATTGGTTTTAATGTAGTCTTTGTCAATATGCCTAGAGTCCAAACGAGGTAAATAGATGCGAGCATGATTAATTGGAGTAGGAATTTGAGCTTCAACTTCCTGCCATCCTCTAGTTGTCAATATTGTTGAAAGTGGGGGATTTTTTCCTTCTGGTAAAAAAGCATCGGGAACAAAAAATTCTCGATAGGTGACAGCCTGAATGTCTTCTAAACCTCTTGTAATCTTCAACAAATTAGTCTGTAAATTAAAGCGTTCTGGTTGACCATTCCCTTTACGGACATAAATATTAGTAAAAGAAGTACCAAAATCAACGCCGACTGTCCAAGTTCCTGCACCACTTGCCTGAACCTTCGGAATACTCAAAGGCAATAAACCCAAAAACTGAGCATCCCCATCGATCGCCGAAAGAATCTCTGGATAGCGATCGCACTTCCAATATTGATAACTCTCCTGACCAGACTTGCGAGTTTCCTGAGTCGCTTTATCCGTTGGTTGCTCAATCTTAAACGCCAAACCGCCAAAATCCTCAGAAGTTTCCACCAAAATAAAATATTCCTTCCATTTTCCTGGTGGCACATTCGGCCAAAGGGCAAGGGTCGGAAACGCCGTCTTGATTTCATTCTCCGCCCTGAGCGGAAAATCCTTAGTCACCTGATACTTAACCGTTCTTTGTTGAGTTTGCCCCGATGCCGTTGTTTCCTTAAAACCCGACAACGTTAAACCCAAAGTAACCTTGACCCCTGGCCCTTCTGGGGTATTAATGGAAGAAAATTGCACCTGAGTCTCCAGATCTTGACTCGTGAAATACTCCTTCAAAATAGAATTCAACGGCAGAAAAATCGTCAAATTATCCAGATTTAACTTCCGATCCAGCCAGGTTCCAGGCAATAAACCCTTACTGCGCGTATAAAACAACTCCTTGGTAAATAACTCATCGGGAAACAAAAACAGACCGTTTTCATTTTGGTGTGAACTGCGATCAAAATTGGCAAAGGAGAAGAACCAATCACATTAATATCCCGCACATCTCGCCCCATCATGGCAGGAAGCTGATTGGAATCGATAATATAGAGCGGTTTCGCTGGATTTAAACCCTTAGAAGCCAAAACCTTCACATTAGACTCTTGCTCTACCACCTTCGCAGGAATCAACGCCGTCAAAGGAGCAGGAGCCAACGCCTCACCAAAAGGAAAAGGCTTCTCCGTTGGCTGAAAAATATCAACTGTTGAGACCGCCAGATCTTGCAAAAATCGATCCAGTTCGGTAGCGACTTCCCCCGCTAATTTCTCATTCACAGGATTTTTGAGCAATTCCGTTTGTAAATTCTGTAACCAGGGCGCAAGAATTTCCTTTTGAGTCTGGGTTAAGCCATTTTTGATGGGATCAGCAAAAAAGTTACCCTTAACCCAGGGAATCCGTTGACTCAGATTTTTTCTGAGATGACCCGTCGGTACAACCAAGGTCGCAGGACTCGTAAAACCTAGCACCGTTCCCTCGGATTCAAACAAATAAAGCTGAGACCAAGGCCCGCCCTCTAATTCAACTGCAAAAACATTGTCCTGAGCATTGGGCTTCAATTTCTCTAAACAACGCCCAAATTCTGTCCTTTGATGATCCTTTAAATTAATTTTGATCGCCTGTAAAGGTAATTTGAGATTTTCTGAAAGCGCGATCGCGGCCAAGAAACCCCGATATTGAGCGATCAACCATTCACGGCTGGGATATTTGTCATTCCGCATGGCTGAAATAAATTGTAAAGCGCGAGACCAGGGACTCGGAATCGAATTAATTTCGTTATGATTGCCCGATTCAAAATCGAGACTATTCCCCAGACGATTAAAAAGCGGCACACCATCCGTTTTCCATTCCCCCGCCGCAGAGCCGCCAGAAAAATTTTGAGTCGTTTTGGGTAAAAGAGGATGGTAGTTAGTATTAGAGTTAGTCATAGTTAATTGATAGTTAAGATTTCGTTGACAGTGATTTTTAGTTCAGGAAATTGGTTAGAGGCGATCGCGGTTTCTCCCAAGAAAATCTGTTCATCATAAAGACCTTCATTAAAGGTTAATACCGTCATTTTTTGCTCCAGGGGATCAACAATCCAATATTCAGCAATGCCCACAGCCGCGTATTCTGAGCGTTTGTAACGATAATCCCGTTGAATCGAATCGGGACTAACAATTTCAATGACCAATAAAGAAGGAATTTCACAGATCGCTGTTTGTTCTAAAGAGTCGATAACCTGACTACGAGAAATCACCGCTAAATCCACAATACGAGATTTTTTCCAACCCGTTCGGACTACTAATTCAGACAGACAAACGAGGGATTTTTGCTGACGTTTAATTTCTTGATTGAGAATTTCTTTTAATTTATCAGCAATCAATAAATGGCGAAAACTAGGAGGAGTCATCATTTTCAGATGGCCATCAACCAATTCATAACGATTGTCTGTGTTGTCATTATAGTGACAATATTCTTCAAAACTATAGGATTTAAGAGCAATTGTAACCATTAATTTAATTAGACTCCATAATCTTGGTTGAATTTTTTAAGGCATTCTTGACAAACCTTAAAAATGTTTCTGAACGTTCTATTTGTAATTCAGCTTCTTCTGCTGTAATTAAATTCATTTCTCCATAATCTCCTAAGTTACGAAAATCTTGTGCCTCTTTTAGATGGCGATGAAACTCCTTGGGAATTTTACCTGTTTTAGCGAATTCTTTACCAAACGCAGATATAACAGCAGAATGTTTTGAAAAACTGAGATTTTCGCCCTCCAAAAGCACTGAAGCAAGATAAAACATCGTGTAATAGGCTCTAGCCATCGCAAAATCATAGTAACCACCTTGATATAAATATTGAGATACTTCCAAACTTTGTTCTGCTTTTTTAAAAAGTTGGGTTTGATTTTCATTCACATTATTATTCCTTCCTGTTTAATCTGGCGGAATAGGGGATCATTCCGAATTTGAAATTGTTCTTCGGATAAGTACATACAGTTAATTAAAGCTTCAGTTTCTAAACAAAGCTCGGCAAGCCAAACACTGTTTTTTTTGATTTCTATTAAGGGATTTACTTCACCTTTTAGGAGTACTAACACATCAATGTCTGATTCAGGATTTGCTTCTTTCCGAGCTTGGGAACCGAACAGAATAAGAGAACTCAGTTTTTCTTGATACTGCCGAAAAAGTTGTTCCTTTAGTTTGTCTAGGGTTTGGCTTAGGGGAGTTTTAATAATCTGCATGAAATTTTCCTAGATTAAATCAAATTAAATAATTCATGGGCTAATCCCGACACGCCCTGATCTTTTTGGCCCCTGATCCGCTAATTCATTCTTAAACGTATCTAGGCGATCGCGGTCTTTTTCCTTAGAGCTTTTAGGACTATCGATGATCAATTCACTTAAATGATCGGCGGGAGAACGATTTTCGGTTTTTAAATTAAGAGTCTTAAGACGGAATAATTGCTCGCCTTGGCGATGGGATTGGGCAATTTGTTGGGCCCAAATTAAAAAACCTTGAGTCCATTTCTCTAACACTTCCGCCTGTTTTTTCTGAGCTTCTTCTGACAAAGTAGGTAAGGTTCCATCACTTTCTTTTTTCAGACTAAAAAAGTAACGAAACCAAGGGGCCCCTTTCGCAAATTTTTTAGCCCCTAATTTCTGAGCAGATGTTAACTCCAAAGCAAAATTATAATACCAAGCATAGGCAAACCTTACTCCTTTTGCTAATCGCTTTTTAACAATTTCGCGATCGGGAATATCTTGCCAAGTTAAATTTTCCTGACTGGTACGACTAATATAAGCCGCTTGGGTTTGCGCCAATCGCTTGACTGAAACCATGATTAATCGCTAAAGCCGCATAAAGTTCGACAAAGTGAGCATCATTTTGCTGTTTAGTTCCTCCCGTAGAAGATTTATAATCTTTCTTTTCTTGATTCCCGATTAAATAAACTGTATCAAACACGCCCGCCGAATGTTCTGTCAAATATTGCAATGCCGCCTGGGTATTAAAAGAAAAAAAGCGTGTTTCAGCAAAAACTTTTTGTTCCTCTTCATCAGGTTTTTCAAAACCAAAATAGGGCAATAAAAGAGACGCATTAAGGTGAACATTATTCCGTAAATTATTATCCCGAAGTTGCTTAGAAATTAGGGTCGCTAATGTAGGAACCCCAGAAGCCCCTGTTCCCCCAAAAACACTGCCAAAAAGATGGATAGAAACGTCGTCTCCGTTAGCGCGATCGGTCTGGATATTATTAAATAAGCGTTGCCAATTATCATTAGGATCATTCTGGAGAGTTTCTAATTCCAAACGACTCATGATGGCGGAACCAATGGGAGGGCGACCGCGAAAACCAACAGCGAGATCAGCGACTTGTTCATCAGGACTATAGAGCGCGTCAAAAAGTTTAGCCAAAGCAGGAGAAGTTGTCCCCAGTCCTTGCTTATTAAAAATCTTGCTTAGATTGCTACTATGAATTTCCTTTCCTAAAGGATTCCAAATGCCGTAGTCTGCTAATTCTCCTGAAAAAAAAGAGCTTGTTTGGTTTGAATTTGGCTTAAGAAGTTGATAACATTCTAGGGTATTTTTGAGATTAATTTGGGTACGTTGGGAGTTTCCATTGGCCGCATCCGCATCAACTAATAAAAGACCCAAACGAGCATTCCCAAAAATCCCTAAAGCCTGGAGAAAAATGGCGGATTCTAAACATTTGGCTCCACTGCCTCCCACACCGATCGCGTAAATTTTTTTCATAGTTTTTAACCTCCGTAAAGTTTGCGTAAAGTCATGGCAAAGGGGGGAACGTAGCGCATGGATCGGGGAGTGGCGATCGCAGTCGGTAGCCAAAAGAGGAAAATACCATCAAGAACCACAAAAGGCGGAAACCAGAATAGGGGTTCAATACTTTTTGTGCCGTCCATCCAACCGCTAAAAAAAGAAACCGACATAAAAATAACAATTCCTAAAATCCAGTAAACAGCCAACAATATCCACCAAAAAGTTTGATTAGAAAGTACTTCTGTTGCTGTCATAAACTGAGTTCTAGCCGCCTTTAAAATCCAAATAAATAGGAATAAAGTCCCTAGTCCATAAAGAATAAAAGTAGTGGGCCAAAAAATCGATCCCATCCAGTCTTCTATTTCATTACTACTCATGGTTAAGGGAAGTATAGGCTCATTAAAAAGATAGGGTTTGAGTAATAAGACAAAGCCTGTTGCTATAGCGAAAGCAATTATCAAAGCGAAAAAGTCTTTAGATTTCATAGAAATTAACCTCTAAATTATTTATCAGTGCGAGTTAAACCCAAACAATATTTAATCGCTTCTAGGGTAGCGGCTTTTTTCTTGGGATCTTGAACGGCGTTCTCCACTTCACCACGTAACGTACTAATAAAAAGAGCCAGATTTTGAGTTTTTGCTCCATCAGGAGCCGCGACGGTTGTATCCCAATTTTTCCAAAGTGCCTGATCCAAATCCCGTTTTTGCAAGCTAATATAAATCTCTTGACCTGTTTTCTTGGGAATCTGTTCACCGTCTAAAATTAAGCTCAATTTCATTTTATCCTCACTCACCGCAATTGATTGCAATTTGACGGCAGGACTAGAAGTTTTAAACATTTCAGGTGTAAGTTCTGCCCCTGCCAAAGTTACGGCTGGTTCAGAAGGAATTTCTAAAGATAACGGTTTATTAATACAACTTTGTTCCAATAAAAGCCATTGATCCATTTGACTTTTTGGGGGACGAGTTTTCTTAATCGCACCTGTTTGGTTCATACACTCATTGAATTTCAGCTTAAGATTGGTTTTATCCAAGGTAATGGCATCAATTCCCCCAATGGTAAAGGAAGAGGCTCGAAAAGCTTGATTAACATCCAGGGGTAACTGTCGCAAATTTGTAACAATCGCATCAACCGCCGCACCTGGCCCCGTCATCAAGACATAAAAAGGTCTTCCTTTTTGATCAACATCTTTATCATTTGAAATGTAGTTAGGAACTGCCACATTACCTGTCTCTGCCGAAAACACATTGCCATTGTATTCACTCCGAACACCTAATAAAACTGCTTTATAACCTCGATTTGCCTTCAATTCCGCACTAATTTTTCCCGACAGTGATGTGATAGCCGATTGATCGGGTTCCAAATCCGTTAATAAAATTCTTAGGGCATCTTCTTTGGGATTGTCTTTCGCGATCGCATAAATTTGATCTAAAGAACTGCTGACACAAGCAAAATTGGAGCCTGGCAATTTACAATCATAAAATTCTTCTTTGCGGGCATTAAGAAATTCATTCGCCGTCAGAGCTTGGGGTTCGCTTACTTTCTCGCCTCGACCAATACGCCAATATTGAGCAGGTTTGTTTTGAAGTACGGAACTCAAGGAATCGATCGCCTGACTATAACGAGTCCCTGGATTTTTGACATAACCCAACATGGAAGCACTTCCATCAATGCCAACTTCCACCTTTACATTTTTGAAAGGATCTTTGTCTGAATCAGCTTGAGGTTTGTCCACACACTGAAGACCTTTTCCCCCACAGGAAGTTAGTAAAATAGTGATTAATCCAAGACTTACGAATCGAAACCCCGAAAATGACATAAGGTTAATCTATTTTTAATGACACAGATATAGACAACAAAAACTAATAAAAATATTGATGAAGGATTCAAGCTACTTAAAAATTTATTTCAATTTTAATAACCATAACTCATTCATAGAGATTTTACAAGGCATTAAAGAATTTTAATAATTGCCTTGTCGATTTAAAGAGATTTTTTTAACCTAAAAGCTACTTTTTTGGGCAATAGAATCAAATTGCAACCGTAAAATTACTGATTTTTTTCAGAAAACCTCCTCAACTCGGAAAGTCTTCTAGTGATCCCCAATTGCCATTCAGTAAAGAAATAATACGGGAAGCTTCTTGATAGGTATTGGCGATCGCCCAGGTCTGATTTTTTTGCTCTTTTAAATAGGTAATCTCTTTAAAATAAGGCTGATTAGCCAAAATCGGATGATCGGGACTCGAACGCAGTACATTTCTACTGTGAGATTTTGCATAAATCGAAGTATCCCAGGGAACACCCCGATCCCAGGCGGGTTGAACTAAACAAATTCCTTTTGTCAAAATGACATGACAAGGAACTAGGGTTGGCCCTTTATAAATCGCATAGGCCATGGGCATACAAGTATTAATCATGATGCTAACAGGTTCGCCATAGCGTTGTTCTAATTCCTGTTGCCAGCGTTGGGTTGTAACGGTTGCTTCTAATCCCGCTTGTCCGACTTTTTCGAGCATTTTGGTAAATTCTTGATAGCGATCGCGCATTTGACGAATCTCCTGTTGCCAACGAAATTCAAGGGGAGCTTCTCCAAACTGAATCAATCCTTTTTCTGCTAATTGCCAGCGTTGATTGCGTTTGAGTAATTCTAGTTTGGCAGGTTGTTTTAATAAAAATTCATGATTTCCTGAATCGGGTATTTTCCCCTCACTCTCAAAAAGTCTTTGCAAACTTTCTAGGGCTGTCATGCGCACAAATGAACCAAATCGTGGTAACAGAAAAAATCCTTGTTCTCTTAATTGTAAAACCCAATAATTTCCTTGATTATTACGCTCTAATATAGGGTTAGAGCTATCCTCATTGATTGAGACAGCAACCCGACGACAAATAATCTCTAAGAGTTGGGGAACTTCACTATAAACGTCTAAAATTTTCTCTAAAGGGAGATCGAGCAAATGTTCAATTTCTTCATTAGAGAAACTTTGCGAAAAATTACTAACTGCAAGATTTCCCACATTAGATTGGCTTTCTTCTATTTTTTCTATCCGTTCTTCTAAGTCAGCGATCGTATTATTTAATTGTTGTTTAAACTCAATAAATTGTTCTAATGATTGTTGAGAACTGGTTTTAAATTCAGTAAATTGTTCTGCTAGTTTGCGGCTATCTTTGAGCAGAAATTTTAAAGTATCTAGGGTATTATCACTCATGAGTATGATCTAAATTATAAAGTAGTATAAGTTTTTGACCATTAAAATACAGTATTTTTAATGATGAAACATAAAATTTTTGTAGGGACATAATATATTATGTTTTTATTCTGTATAGAATTTAACTACGAAGTATTGTATTTTTACTTAATCTTAAATCTCTAATCTTTTGATAGATTTAAAATCTCTTGCTCAAATTGTCTTAGTGCAAAACTAGAACCTTGATTCCAAGCTAACTCTACATATTTAGGCAAAATAGATTTGACATCCCAAGTCTCAAAAAGTAAACTTTGGGAACTTTCTTGATAATTTTTATCTACAAAAAGATAAATTTTTAAGACTCCAGAGTTATAAATCCACAACTCAGGAATTCCTATCGGTTTATAGGTTTCTAAGTTAGTCAGAGAAGTTAGATCAACTTCTATTGCCAAATCAGGTGGTGGATCAATGCTTAAATCAATCCGTTCTTTACCCAAAATTTCTTGATAGTTTGCTATATAAAAACAAGTATCTGGTTCTACCCCTGCTTGTTTGAATTGTTTAAGGGTGATGGGATCAAAGGATTGCCAATCTTTTTGCTGAAAGCGTAATAAACTTTTAACTAAATCTCTAAGCGTATCAATACGGTTTCCGTGACTTGGCAGGGGCGACATAAGATAAATTTCTTGGTTTTGGGCATTGAAATAGAGTTTTGGCAATTTTTTATCTTTACGAACTGCTAAAAGGTTTTCGTAATCTTGCCAGCTTTGACTTCTGAGGATGATCTCGCTACCTGGGCTTAGGCTTAATGTTTCGGGGTTAACGGTGATTAACATGATTTTTTGACTGCAATACAAGTCCTGATGATAGCTTACGCGATCGCTTCATAACTTTTACCGTGTATCTTAATCTCCTGCCAGTGAGCAAATAGCTAGGAAAATCGAGAAACTGTAGGTTATTTGTTAATTTTATGACGATTATGGTCGAATAACCATCAATCAAACGATCCTTAAAATAAAATCTGTAATTCTAAATCATATCTTTTTTGTCAATAATGTGTTAAAAATAATTTTACAGTATTGTAATTTCAAGTAAGTGTAAGAGATTCCCCCAATGACCCTAACAAAAGTTCAGCTATTTCTGGATGAAGCGTTTGAGTTTCTCCGCGATCGCGAATTTACTGTCAGCCGTGAAGATTGGGCAAAATTTTGTGATAATCAGGGAATGAGTTTAGAGAAATTAAAGTCAGCAAAATCAGAATTACTTCGCCAAAACCCTAAAATTGATAACGAATCTGAAAGACTAAAAAATATATTTTGTTGTGATCCGTTTGATGGAGAAATTATAAAATCTTTACGCGATCGCTGGTACGATAAAGCAGAAAGCCAACCCGATCCTTTTCAAAAATGGTATTACGATCTTTCCGTTCATTTACTACAAATTGATACAGAAGAATTAGAACCGTCTCCAAAAAAAGTTAACCCTGTCACTCCTCCAATTACTCAAAAACTCCCAACAGCAAACCCAACAAATCTTCCACCGCCCAAAACTCATCAACTCAGAAATATTATTATCATTCTTATTCCTATAACGATTATTAGTTTTATTCTAGGAAACAAATTTTCGACTAACTTTCGTAATCAATTTGCCAATAATTCTCAGAACAATACGGATTCTTCAACAACGGATTTTGTACCAAATTTTCCTTTATCCTCCTGTGGTGATTTAGATCCTGGTGGAAAAAATGCCTGGTATCCTGTTTTCATTACCAATAGTCAAGCAAATCTCTTTTTAGTTCGCAGAGATTATTGTAGAGATGCCTTCCCTAAATATCGAAAAGAAAAAGGAATCACTTCAATTCAAGTCGCCTCTTTTTTAGACCCTCAAAAAGCAGAACAATTTGCCCAAATCATGAGAGATCGAATAGATAATGCAGAAGTCGGACAACCTACCATTAGATAAAACTTACTCTGATTTTTTTTAACAAAACGCGATCGCAACTTTCAACATCTAGATTTTTTTGTAAATAATTCTATCTAAATCAAAAAACTGGTTAGTACTATAGAATAAAATTATTTACTAATCTTAAAGAACTAACTCATGCAAAAACAACTCATCAATCAATTTACTATTGAAACCGAACAAGAAGAAGATGGCCGATGGATTGCTGAAATTCTAGAGATTCCAGGTACATTAGTTTATGGTAATAGTCAAAAACAAGCCATTACTAAAGTCCAAGCCTTAGCCCTACGAGTTCTCGCTGACAAATTAGAAAATGGTGAAATTGTCTCGAATTTAGATAATTTTAAATTTGTTGCGGCTTAGGAGCTTTGTCAAAATGACTCAATGGCCATCAACAAAAGCAAAAAAAGTTTTGACCGCCTTAGAAAAACTTGGATGGCAGGTAAAACGTCAGACTGGCTCCCATAAAATCCTAAAAAAAGAAGGAGGAGAAGACTATGTGTTTGCTTTTCGGGATAGTGATGAAATCGGAAGTAAAATGCTTGCTCGTATCGCTAAAAAAACGGGATTAACACCAGATGATCTGTAAAGAAGTGTGATCCGCAATTATCGATTTATTTGACGCTTTGACGCGATCGCCCCTCCCAAACCATCACTTTAACTCTAAAAAATTTACCAAAAAAAAGAGAATAATCCAAACCCCGTCGACAAAGTGCCAATACAATTCAGCCGCTTCTACTCCAAAGTGGGAACTACTCGAATAATGTCCAGCAGTACACGATCGCCTTCCCCAACCAAGACCCAAAGCAATTGTCACAGTATCAGCATTCAGTTTATGATAAAAAAACTGCCCAATCTCTCCCCCTAACCGAAAGACCATGTTTGATGCTCTCGCCGATCGCCTAGAAGATGCCTGGAAAAAACTTCGGGGTCAGGACAAAATCTCTGCTAACAATATTCAGGAATCATTACAGGAAGTCCGTCGTGCCTTGTTGTCGGCGGATGTGAACCTGCAAGTTGTTAAAAATTTCATTGCAGAAGTCGAAAAACAGGCGTTGGGTGCAGAGGTCATTTCGGGCGTAAATCCAGGACAGCAGTTCATCAAAATTGTCTATGACGAATTGGTTAAGGTCATGGGGGAAAGCAATGTTCCCCTGGCTCAGGCAGATAAGGCTCCCACGGTCATTCTCATGGCAGGGTTACAGGGGACGGGAAAAACCACTGCAACGGCGAAATTAGCGTTATTTTTACGAAAAGAAAACCGTAGTGCCTTGATGGTGGCGACGGATGTTTATCGTCCCGCCGCGATCGACCAATTAATTACCCTGGGGAAACAAATCGATGTTCCTGTTTTTGAAATGGGGGCAGATGCCGATCCCGTGGAAATTGCCCGTTTGGGAGTGGAAAAAGCCAAGGAATTAGGGGTTGATACCGTCCTGATTGATACGGCGGGTCGTTTGCAGATTGACCCTGAAATGATGGCCGAATTAGCTCGCATTAAAGCGATCGTTAAACCCGATGATACCTTACTTGTCGTGGATGCGATGACAGGGCAAGAAGCGGCCAATTTAACCCGTACTTTCCAAGATGAAATTGGAATTACAGGGGCAATTTTAACCAAATTAGATGGGGACACCAGGGGCGGGGCGGCCTTATCTGTGCGTCAGGTGTCGGGTCAACCGATTAAATTTGTTGGGGTAGGAGAAAAAGTTGAGGCTCTACAACCGTTTTATCCCGATCGCCTAGCCAGTCGCATTCTCAATATGGGCGACGTGTTAACCCTCGTTGAAAAAGCTCAAGAAGCGATCGACATTGCCGATGTGGAAACCATGCAAGCGAAGATCATGGAAGCTACCTTTGATTTTGATGATTTTCTCAAGCAAATGAAGCTGATGAAAAACATGGGATCTTTGGGCGGTTTACTAAAAATGATTCCTGGCATGGGAAAACTTAGTAATACGGATATTGAAAAGGGAGAAAAGGAACTCAAACGCACCGAAGCGATGATTAGCTCCATGACCGTAGAAGAAAGAAAAAATCCTGATTTACTCGCGAAAATGCCTACTCGTCGTCGTCGGATTGCGAAAGGTTCGGGTCACAGTGAAAGTGATGTGTCCAAGTTAGTAACGAATTTCACCCGTATGCGAGCCATGATGCAACAAATGGGACGGGGCGGCGGTATGCCTGGCATGGGTGGTATGGGAGGAATGCAGGGTATGGGGATGCCTGGGATGGGAATGCCTGGAATGGGGGGGCAAGCGCAACCTGGTTTTCGCAGTTATACGGGCGGCGGTAAAACCAAACAGAAAAAACAGAAAAAGAAAAAGGGTTTTGGGACTTTATAGACTGTAAGCTGTCACAAATGTAGATTGCATAAGGATTCTGTTGAAAGTTTTGTAATTAGGGGTTTAAGCCCTTTGCCCATACCTTAATTTAACGGGTTGAGAATTTTCAGGATAGTTCAGGTATGGCAGAAAAGATAACTGACTGATTTTTTCCTCGTCTTTTGGCTTCTAATAAGGCTTGATCGGCTTGATTTATCAGGATTGTTGGAGATTGACCCGACTTTGGGATGACGCTCATAATTCCCAAGCTAATCGTGACTTGATGATTAATCTGAGAATCTTGATGGGGAATTTTTAGAGATTCAATGGCTAGACGAATATTTTCTGCGGCAGATTTGGCTCCTTCTAAATTCGTATTCGGTAAAATGACGGCAAATTCTTCTCCTCCAATGCGAGCGACTAAATCGCTTGAACGTCCCACCGTTTGTTTGGCCGTTTGAGCAATTTCAATGAGGCAACAATCGCCCTGGGGATGGCCGTAGCAGTCGTTATAATTTTTAAAATAATCTACATCAAAAAGGACAAGAGATAGGGGTTTTTGTTCTCGAAAAAGTCTTTTCCATTCCTGTCTAAATCGAATATTAAAACAGCGACGATTAGCAATTTTAGT
>CAWEDJ010000069.1:0-102347 GCA_963807635.1 uncultured cyanobacterium | reverse complement strand
TATCCTGGGACGTTCCCAGGGTTTGCCAAACCCGACCATCTTCCGTGCGAGAAAAAACCAAGTCTCTACTCATTAGCCAATGCCATTGGCCCTGGACATCCCTAACGCGATATTCTGTTTCAATAATTTCATCGGTTTCGAGACTACGAATTTTTTGGATTGCGCCGTAAAGCTTAGGCAAATCTTCGGGATGACAAATCGTGCTGAAGAGATCAGATCCCATTGCTTGAATTTCTGTGCAGGAATAACCCAAAATTTCGGCAACAGAACGATTGGCATAGATATTTTTGTTGGCCAGTGTGATCGTAAATATAAAGTAGGGTGGGCGTGGCTTCTGTAATTTTTTCAATAAAGCGTTTATTTTCGCGGAGTTGTGTTTCACTTTGTTTGAGTTCCGTAATATCCCTACCAACGGACTGAATTTCGATTAGTTGACTTTCTTCATTAAACAACCCTTGATTAATCCATTGTGTCCACCCAATTTGTCCATTAGCGCGTCGGTCTCTATTTTCAGCGATAAAACTAGGATTTTCTGGGCTTAACTGTGATATTTGCTGGAGTATAGTTTCTAGATCCCCAGGATCAGCAAAGTCAATCCATTTTTGTCCAATAACCTGTTCCAAAGAAGTCCCTAGGGCTTTACAGAGGGCGGGATTGGCAAAGAGAATGGTCGTATCAGGTTGTGATCGCAAAATAAAATCCGTTTGGGTCTGCACCACTTTGCGATACATCTGTTCATACATTTCCCGTGAACCTTGTAATTCGCCTTCTACTTGGGCAAAAGATTGACGGATTTGGGTCGCCATTTGATTAAAGGAAATAGAAAGGGTTTGCACTTCGGCAATCGCGTTTTCTTCCGATAAATTTTCTTGCCATTCCCCTTGGGCGAGGGCGGAACTCGCTTCACTTAACCGTCGAATGGGGCGGACAATTAAACGAGTTGTCCCTAATCCACTGGCGATCGCGACTACAAGGGTTATTCCACACAGAAGCAACGTCCGATTGGTATTAGCTTGAATATCCCCCAGAAATTCCGATTCAGGAATCACTGTCACCACCAACCAATCTAAACCATTGCCCTGTCGGTAGGGAGTAACTTTCACAAAGGGATTTTGGGGTAGAGACGGACGCAGAAATTGAGAATTTTTAATGGATTGTAAATCCCCAAATCGATCCATTAAATCACGCATGACATCACGAATTAAGGGGGTATTGCTATTGATTGCGGCTAATCGTTGGGCTTTGCCATTAACAACGGGAGCGGGGGATTTATTGTCTGAACTCGCTACCATTAATCCTGTGCGATCAACGATGAAAATTATACCCGATTTACTACTTTTTAAATCTCTTAAAAAACGACTAATTTGCGACAATTCTAAATCAATACCCAGAACACCCAGCAAATTTTTTTGTGCGTCATAAACAGGTGTACTAGCAGAAAGACTAATGTGATCGGGTAGATCGCCCAGGTATAAATTTCACTCCAGATCGGTTTACCCGCTTTGACGGCATCTAAATACCAAGCTCGATTGTTGGTTTGGGAATTTTTGATGGTTCCTAATAATTTTCCGCGATCGCCTGCTTGATTCACGGCATAATATCTAAATATATCGGGATTAGAGGGAGAAATTTCGCCAATTTCTAGGTCATTATTCTCACTATTCCCTGATCCGATAAATCCCCCTGCTTTACTACCAAAATTGACGTAGGCAAAATCAAAGGAACGCCCCTGATGATAAAAATATTTCCCCAACGCTTTAAAATCCTTCAGGTCTAAAATTCCTGCCTTCACAGCATCTAGGTTCAGGTAGTTAATCTTCTGGGCATTCCCCCAAATAACTATCTAAATGTTGATCAACGCGATCACCCACTTCTACCATGAGACGATTGGCCATCTCTTCGGTCGATTTTTGGCAACTACGATAGGATAAATAGCCGACTAATCCGACAGCACCAACGATTTGTAGCACAAAGGGAATA
Organism: uncultured cyanobacterium; assembly: GCA_963807635.1. Lineage (GTDB taxonomy): Bacteria > Cyanobacteriota > Cyanobacteriia > Cyanobacteriales > Microcystaceae > Snowella. Next base: position 100,367 of record CAWEDJ010000069.1, on the reverse strand, counting down.
ACCAGCACCCATCCCAGGGGAATATTCTTGAGAATTTTTGGGGTAAATAAGATTTTTTTTGCCATTTTTAAGCGATTTTTCCTTCGCTATTGATTCATTCTAATTATTTCTAGATAATGGGTAAAATTACGACAAGAATTTACGGTCTTTACCTATAATAGCGAAAATTGTCATCGAATTGCAGTTGAGTTAAGTTTTTTGTAACTCTTTGGGACTCTTTGATGCGATTCGCGCAGTTAAAGATCTCTAAAGAGAGCAATGATTGACTAGGATCAGCAGATTTTAGAGTGATAAGCTGTTCATTATCTAAAAAGCTACAGGCAAGGGGCTTAAGCCTCTTGTTACAAGACTTTCAGCGAAACAGTCTAAATTCGTGACAGCTTACCAGAAGAAATCCCGATTTTTTCTACTTTATTTAGTTTTCCCGATCAACCATCAATTATGATCATCAAAACCTTCATTTTTATTCCAACTTCTCAGGAAACCTCCATGAAAGCGACCTGGGATAAGTAAATTGGCTCAGAACTTGGCTATGATCAGGTTTTCAAAGTTAATTACTTTCAGGATTGACTTTCCGTAAAATTGTTGTAGGAGGAGTTTTTGAGGGTGAAAAAATAGCCTCTAAAGCACCATTTAAGGTTTCCGAGATCGCAATTTGATTTTCATAAACCACAACCACCCTTGCTAAGGTCGGTAAGCTATTTTTTTCCGCTTCTAAATAGAGGGGTTCAACGTATAACAAAGATTGCTCAATGGGAATCACCAATAAATTTCCCTGAATTACCCGTGAACCTTCTCGATTCCAGAGGGTAATCCGTTCAGAAATCACAGGGTCTTGATTAATTAAAGCTTCAATTTGTTCTGGCCCATAAACTAATTGTTCTTTCGGTAATTTATAGAGGAGCAATTTACCATAATTTCCCTGGTCAGAACGGGCAAATAAGAGGGAAATTAAATTATTTCTACCATTGGGAGTATAGACATGGGAAAGGACAAATTCCTCGGATTTATTTGCTATTCCTGCTAGTTTCATGATTAGATAATAGGGTGCAACAGGCTTTTGTTGATCTCCATAGATTTCCTTGGGAATTTGCCATTGATCTTCTCGATTATAAAAGACATTAATATCAGTCATGTGATAGGTTAATAGCCTTTCTGATTGGGTACTAAATAAATCAACGGGATAACGAATATGACTTTTTAATACGTCGGGTATTTCACTAAAAGATTTAAAGAAATTCGGAAAAATTTTTCGCCAACTTTGGATAATGGGATCTTGCTCATCCATAATATAAAAATCTACATTACCGTTGTAAGCATCGATCACAATTTTCACTGAGTTACGAATATAATTAAAATTGCGATCGCCTCCATCAGAATAGGGATAATAATTGGTTGTGGTATAGGCATCAATAATCCAGGAAAGGGTATTTTGTCCCGACGGATCAGTGTCAGCCGTTACCAGATAGGGATCACGATCAAAGCGCAAAAAAGGAGCCAATGCTCGAATGCGGAGGTTAATATTGCGACGAAATAAAATCTGAGTATCAGGATTAAAATTACGGGTAAAAATCATTTGCCAATCCCTGAGATAAATGGCAAATAATAAACGATTTAATCCATTGCCTAAGGTGATACCCCCTGTCCCACCATAGACGTTATAAACATTATCTTGACCACTGGGAAAATCAAATTCCTTGACCTTCGTATTGGTCATAATATAATTGTCTGTTAATTCTCCAAAATAAAGACGAGGTTTTCCGATGGGAATGCTGGCACGAATTAACTCACTAGAAGTTCTTAAAGCTGACTCTTCCGTTGAGGTTCCAATATCTTTCACAAAATAAAAAGGAAGTCCTCCTTCATCGGCTAAATTGACGGGGGAAAGGGTAAAACCGTAACCATGCGTATAGACTAAATGTTTATTGACCCAGGTTTTAGCTTCAGCAGGAACAGCATTATAATCCAATTCTCTGGGTGAAATGAGGACTTGTTGTTTTGTTTTTTCAATAGATTGATTAGGAGTTTTGATTTGAATACTATAGCGGTCTAAATCCGCATCCGAAAATTTGTAATAGAGTCGAATTTGCTGTAGTTGACGGTTGGTTTGAAGTAGGGGAATAGGATCCCAGAGACGAATATTATTTAAAGTTAAGCGATTATTTTCTAGATCGGATTGGGTTAATTTTCCTTTTCCTGAGAGGGTTTTGGGTTGAATCTTTGATAAATTAAAAGCATCGCGGGTCGCCGTAATACTGCGTTTAATATAGGGAGATTCTTTACTTAGTTGATTGGGTTCAACGATGAGTAATTCTAGACCAATACTTAGGCAAAAGTTGAGAATAATTAAGGTGAGGTACAAATACAAGGGGAATAAATTGATGGATAATAGTAATCTTTTTTTACGTTTTTGTAGATCAGAAATAAGATTGTTTTTCCATCCATAGAAGCCTTGATACATTAACCAAAGGGCGATTCCTAAACTCAGGAACATCAGGGTTGTTTCAAAGGGTAGATGAATATGAATATCGGTATAATTGGCTCCATGAACGACTTCGTGGGGAGAATAGAGTAATTGATAACGATTGATCCAATGGCGTAGGGCGATCGCCAACATCATCCATGACCCTAAACGACAAAGATGACGTAATTGAAGAACATTAAAGCCTGGAAATTTGCCTTCGGAAAGGTGATTATTTCCCTGGAGATAGAGAATTAAAATCGAGAGTAATCCAAATAAAAATAAACCGCCTAACCAAACATCTATTAATTTCCAAAAAGGAAGACTAAAGATATAGAAACCCATGTCATGATTAAACTGAGGATCGGTTTGATTAAAAGGAGTTTGATAGAGAAATTTTAGGATTTTTGTCCAGTTTCCTGTGATGATTGTGCCTAAAATTAAACTGAACAAAAGAGAGATTAATCGGAGAGATAAACGGGGTTTAGTAATTAAAGAAAGGACAAGACAAAATATGGCGATCGCGAACCCAGAATATCGCTGAAAATTTTTGATAAATCGGGGAATTAAACTGAGATTAAAGGGAGAGGGAACAGAGGGCGTGAGGTCGGGGAGAGTAAAATCCGATGTCCAATCGGCGATCGCGACTTTGCTGTAGTAAATGACCATGACTGCAATCACCACATTCAGGCCAATCACCAAAGGCAAGAGCAAAGGAAGTTTAAGGGCAGGGGTTTTGGCAGGACGGAGGGCTTGGGAAAAATCGGGTAGGGGCAAGAATCGAGATTCAATCGTTGGGGTAAAAATGGGGTCAGTCGCTTTAAGTTCAGTCCGAGCCTGGGATAGCTTTTGGGCGATCGCTAGATTACGCCAACAAAAAACAAGAGAAAGCGAGGTAAATCCTGATAATAAGGTCAATTGCCAACCTAATCGCGTCAGAAAAATGGATAAATAACCCAATTCCCGAAACCATAAAATTTCCGCCCACAGTTGAGCGACTAATTCAAGACCGATTCCCGCTATCAGGATGATTATTAGGATTTGCCAGGGCGATCGCAGCCGAATCAACATCATAATCCTCCACAGCTTGTTACTCAAATCTTAATTTTCTTTTGGTAAATTTTGTTCAATCATCATCGTTAATTGTCTCATCCGAATAGGTTTACTCAAGTAATCATTCATCCCTGCCGCGAAACATCGATCGCGATCACCAGGCATGGCCAACGCCGTCAGAGCAATAATCGGAATTTCAGCAAATTCGGGATTTGTTCTAATTTGTCGAGTTGCCTCGAAGCCGTCCATGATAGGCATTTGCACATCCATCAAAATCAAGTCAGGTTTCCTTTGATTAATCACTTCTATGGCTTCTTGTCCATTGTTAGCCGACATTAAACTATAGCCTTTATGTTCTAAATAGGCACTGATCGTTTGAGCATTATTGGGATTATCTTCTACTAATAAAATCAAAGCGGATTTGATAAAAGAAGACTGATTGACCTCCGTTTCAGTGGTGCTAGAAATCGTTGGATTAGCGGCGATCGCACTCACGGGATAATAGGGCAGATGCACGGAAAAACAACTGCCTTCCCCCACCTTACTTTCAATGCTGACACGACCTCCATGTAATTTGGCTAACCGTTCCACCAAGGCTAATCCTAACCCCGTTCCTTCGTATCGACGGGCTAAACGGCTATCAATTTGCATAAAAGATTGAAAAAGTTTGGGTAAATCTTCTTTAGCAATCCCAATACCAGTGTCTTTGATCATAAAATTGAGCATCGGTTGCTCTACAGAAAGATCGAGACTCACTTCTAAACGGATCGCTCCTCCATTGGGCGTAAATTTAACCGCATTGTTCAGTAAATTAATTAAAATCTGACGCAGGCGACGCTCATCAGCGACAAAGTCATTAATTTGAGTGGGAGGACTAAATTGAATACTAATTCGTTTTTTGAATGCCTGTTGTCGAATAAAATTGAGACTGGATTCACAGAGGGAAACTAGGGAAATTGAGTTTTTCGCCATGTCTAGTTTTCCTGCTTCAATTTTAGAAAGATCGAGAATATCATTAATCAGTGAGAGTAAATGCTCTCCACTGGCTTCGATTGTCCTGAGAGGTTTTCGTTGTCTTTCTGAAATTTCTCCAAAAACCCCTTCTTGTAAGGATTCAGAGAAGCCTAAAATTGAGTTTAGGGGGGTTCTGAGTTCATGACTCATGTTCGCCAAAAATTCATCCTTGAGGCGGGTTGCACGGGCTAATTCCGCATTGGTGATGGCGAGTTGTTCGTAGCTATTTTGTAATTGTTTTTCTGATTCTTTGCGATCGCTGATATCCCTGGCAACACAGATTAATCCCACACCATCAATCAGGGTTAGGGCAATGTCTTCCGCAAAAGTCGAGCCGTCCCGACGTTTAGCGACCACTTCCCCTTTCCAGTGACCATTTTGTGACAATAAAGGAAGCACTTCCTGCTCAATGCGCTGAATTTCATCGGGATAATAAATTTCTCGCCAGGTTTTTCCGAGTAAATCTTCTGCTTTGTCATAGCCAAACATTTCATAGTGGGCTTTGTTCAGATAAATATATTCATCATTTTCATTGACGATGCCAATGCCCTCACTCGTCGCTTCGATCGCCGCAATTTGACGCTTGAGAGTGGTTTCCGTTTTTTTGCGATCGCTAATATCTCGAAAAATTCCCCGTGTCGCGATCGCCCTTCCATTTTCCACCCGACAATTAACATTACCTTCAACAATAATTTCTCTGCCATCTTTAGTGACAAAGGTTGCTTCAATACTTTCCGCTTCTTGGCCAACGAGAATCGATTGCATCATTTCCATACAATGATTAAGGCTTCTGGGATGAATCACGTCTTTAATCGTCAGATTCATTAAATCCTGATCGCTATAACCCAAGGTGTCTTTCCAGGCCCGATTAACAAACAAAAATTTACCTTCAGGGGTAATACTTTGAATCAAATCCGTTGCATTATCAAAAAAGTCCCGTAACTGAGTTTCCCGTTCAATAACTTCTGCGGTGCGTTGTTCAACTCGGTCTTCTAATTCTTCATTGAGTTGATGTAATTGAACTTCTACTTTTCGGCGTTCAGTCACATCAATCAAAACCACTAAAATCTTCGTAATTTTACGGAATTGCCAAACAGGAATAATCTGAACTTGATAATAATTTAAAGAACCATCTGGATTCGGTCTTTCACCATCATCGGTGATAACGATTCCTATCTCTAAAACATTCTCAATTTGTTCTTTTCTTTTTTTTCTTAAATAGCTGGGAGTAAGATCATAAAAAGAGGTTCCAATAACTGATTCAAAGGTTTCTCCCTGACAACAATGATTCACAGAAAGCACAATGCCCTCTCGATTTAAGGTATATACCGTATTAGGAGAATTTTCCACAAAAGAAGTCCATTTCGAGTTGACTTCCTGTAATTTTTGGTCGATCAGTTGTCTATTCGCAATTTCTTGATTGGCCATCTCTAGGGCTAAAGACTGACGAATGGCGATCGCGAGTTGATCCACTAAGGTTTCCAGTAAGGCGATCGTTTCCGTCGGCCACTCACCGGCCTTGGTCACACTGATGCAAAATTAGCAACCCCCAAACCTGACCCTGGGAAGAAGGCAGATTGGCGAGTACGGGATCATCAACAACCAGCAGAGAAGAGACCGACTCTATTTCGGAAACAATAATAGGAATAACAAGGGCCGCTTTTACTTCAAATTGACTTAATAACTCTCGATGACAATCGGTTAATCTCGCTTGCTCAATGTCTTCTACTTTCCAATACCAACCCCGATGATAACGAACATTTAAGCCTCCTTGCAAACAAGTATCTTTAATCGTTTGATCCATAGAAGCTGTCCATCTTTCCCCCACCGACTCTGCTACCACTGTGCCACTCAGATCCCCATTAAAGCGATAAATCAGGACGCGATCAACGAGAATAAAGTCCCGAATTTCGGCAACGGTGTTTTCTAGGATCGTTGATAATTGATTACTATCCCGAATTTTTAATGTCAGCTCAGATTTCAACTGTTCAGTTTGGGCTTGGGTTTTTAGTTTAGCCGTTCTCTCTTCAACCAGTTTTTCTAGCTCATGATTACGACTTTCTAAAAGATGAATTTTTTCCGTTTCTAGTTGAGTAACCTTGTCCTGTAATACATTAATCAAACCATACATATCTGACGGATTGAGAATTTGTAAAACACTACTTTGGGTGATAATTCCTGCCAACTCTCCCTGTTCCCCCGTCACCACCAGTCGTTGAATCCTTTTTTCCTTCATGATGCCATAGGCATTATCTAAGGCTTCATTAGAAGAAATCAGCGTTAAAGGACAGCTCATGACTTCTTCGGCCATTATTTGTCGGACATCTAGACCTAAAGCCTGAAATTGGATAATATCTCGTTCGGTAATAATGCCCAGGGGATGATAGTGAACCTTGGCAGAAGGAGCCTGTAAACTCAGGGCTTCTGCAATGACAATACAACTGACCCGATGATGGGCCATTAATTGAGCAATCCCCAAAATTGGCGTTGTCGGAGGAGCATGAATGACATTGGAGTGCATAACTTCTTTGACAGCCCGCAATCTCAGTAGATCCACTGAACGCAAAACCTGCCGTAGGGTTGAGTGAGTAATACACCCAATGGGAGACCCCTCTTTATTTAAAATGGGTAAGTGTCGAAATCCATGCACTCGAAATAAACCTAAGACCTCAAAAACATCTTTTAAGTCTTCGTAGGGTAGGGCAATGACGGGATGACTCATAATCTCCGCCACCGTACTCGTGTCTGTTATAGTCACGCCCTTGGCGACCAGCTTCACCAGATCCCGTTCCGTGATAATACCAATCAGTTTTTCCTGGTTCACCACAAAAACACAGGTCGGAATAATCTGAAGTTCCTTGGGGGTGCTGACTAAATCACAGGCTTTTCCCCTTGCTCCATGAAATAGTTCAATGACTTCAGGCAAGGAAGTATCAGAACTAACCGTTAATAAGGGTTCACGGGCGATCGCTTTATCGAGATTAATGGGTTGATTTGTCACTAGATCTAGCATGATTACTGGGAAGCAAGGGGGGAGCAAGGAAAACTCTGCATAGGACAGAAAGTTAGGCAATTCTAGATTTCTACCGTAAAAATAGAACCCTGGGGCTGATTATCTGTTACCCCAAATTTCCCACCCTGGGCTTCCGTGGCTAATTTACAAAAAGGCCGAATCCTAATCCAGTGTTTTGAACATTGACGAACAGATCATTTTTTTCAAAGCGATTAAGGATAGCGTGTTTAGCCTCATCCTTTAAACCCCGACCTTCATCGATAACACTAATTCTAGCTTGTATTGCCAGGGGATATTCCAGGCGAATGGTGATTGTTTGCCCCGTATTAGACGAATTAATCGCATTGGTAATCAAATTTTCGATAATTTGTCTGAATAAACTTTCATCGATTTTGATAAATCGGGATTCCTGGGGAAACTCCTTCACCAATTGTAACCCATAATTATCAATAACAACTTGAAAATCCTCAACCACTAGCTGGAGCATGGTGACCAAATTCACATCAATACATTCTAATGTCAGGGACACCTGTTCAATCTTAGACATAATTAACTGAGTATCAATGGACGCGATCGCCTGTTTTCCACTGATATAAATCTGATCAACTTTTTTTTGCTGGGTCTCGCTTAAAGAGGTTCTTTGTAAAACCGCACTCGCTAACATCATGGTTGTAAGAGGATTCCGTAGTTCGCGAATGATCATATTAGTCACATCGGAACGGGCTTGTAAAAGATTTTGGAGGTCGTCGTATTGTTCTTTAATGCGTAACATCGAACGCACTCTGGCTCTTAATTCCAAGGCATTTACGGGTTTTTCGATAAAATCATCGGCTCCCGATTGCAAACAAAAAGCCAAGTCCTCCTTGGAATTCAGGGATGTCACCATAATGACGGGAATACAAGACCATTGGGGATTGGTTTTAATGTGACGACAAACTTCAACTCCATCCATGTCTGGCATCATCACATCCAACAAAATTGTGTCTATTGCTAGAGTTTCTAATAAATCCAAAGCATGAAGGCCGCTAGAAGCGTAGAATAAATCTAAATCTTCATGGGCAAAGATACTTTCGATAGTATCTAAATTACTTGCGTTATCGTCAACAATAAGAATGGCTGGCACTTTACAGATCCCCCAACAGGAACAACGGATTAATAATATTTTCCATTTTACAAAAAAAACATTATTATTTCAATATAATTTGCCTAAAAATATACAATTTATCCTGAAATCTTAAACCCTATTTTTCCGCAAAAAAGCATTGCTGGATCAATCAGCTATTCATTCTCCAAAAACTGTAGAAAAAAGCTTAAATCCCTTGTTATCATGGTTCTATAATGGGACACAAGGAACCCTAAATGCCTAACAATTTATGCTAGATTTTTTAATCTATTTAATACAAGCTATAATACTTAGGTGAATTCCACTAAGCATTTTTTTTAGAATACTACCTCCACCAGTCATCATCAATCACTTTTTAGTCTTCCCGTTGTCTAGGAGCTTTAACTGAGAACCGCGTTTTAATCGCAGGATTTGTCTAGTTAAACAATTCGGTAAACTAAAATAAGACCATACTCATTTATTGAAAAAAGATTAAATCCCCATGAATAAACTCCAGCCCCTATCAGCTAACGAAATCGCGATCGCCCTTACCTCCCTAGAGGGATGGACAATTGTTCAAGGAAAACTGCACCGTCAATTTCAGTTTAAATCCTTTGTTGAAGCCTTTGGTTTTATGACTAGTCTGGCCCGGTTGCCGAATCGATGGGACACCATCCCGAATGGTTTAATGTCTATAATCGCGTGACCATTGACCTCACGACCCATGACGCAGGCGGTATCACCACAAAAGATGTGGATCTTGCGAAAAAAGCCAATGAGTTGGCCAAAGCGAAAGTTTAATCATGACCCTCTCAGGTTGTCTAGAGCCGTTGATCTTCGTCATACTAAAGTTAATAAAAATTAACATTCCGTTTGAGAATTCACTGCTATGTCTCCGATCGCCGCTAAAAAATCCCGTCTTCCCTTGCCCCCTGGCGATTTTGGTTTGCCCCTGATTGGTGAAACGCTAAATTTTCTGAGGGAAAAAAACTATTCCCAAAAACGGCAGGCGAAATACGGCCCAGTCTTCAAAAGTCATATTTTTGGGAGTCCCACTATTTTTTTGTCGGGAGCCGCCGCCAATAGCTTTTTGTTTACCAATGAAAATAAATATTTTGAGGCAACCTGGCCCCCCAGCACTAAAACCTTATTGGGCCCTGCTTCCTTAGCCATTCAGGGAGGAACCTTTCACCGCGATCGCCGAAAATTACTGTTCCAAGCCTTTCAACCCAGAGCTTTAGCGAGTTATATTCCTCAAATGGAAGAAATTACGCAACGATATTTAGATCAATGGGAAAAAGAAGAAAATATCACCTGGTATCCCGAAGTGAGGAGTTATACCTTTGATATTGCCAGTACCCTTTTTGTTGGAGGCGATCGCCAGACCCATCCTGCTATTTTTGATGATTTTGAAGATTGGAATGCAGGTTTATTTAGTATTCCCCTGAATTTGCCCTGGACAAAGTTTGGAAAAGCGTTAAGAAGTCGTGAAAAGTTATTACAAGCAGTTGGAGAAATCATCCTCAAACGTCAACAAACCGAGCAACTAGGAGAAGATGCCCTGGGTTTATTATTACAAGCGAAAGATGAAAATGGTCAAGGCTTAGAACTCGCGGAACTAAAAGATCAAATTCTCCTACTCTTGTTTGCGGGCCACGAAACCCTCACTTCTGCGATCGCCTCTTTTTGTTTATTAATGTCCCAATACCCCGATGTTTGCCAAAAAATTCGAGCAGAACAGGAAGAAGTGAATTTAAAATTTCCCCTCACCCTGGATAGTCTTAAATCCCTGACCTATCTCGATCAGGTTTTAAAAGAAGTCCTGCGTTTTTTGCCCCCCGTCGGTGGTGGTTTTCGTAAAGTGATTGCTGATTGCGAATTTCAGGGGTATCAATTTCCTAAAAATTGGTTGGTGCAATATCAAATTGGAGCCACTCACCGCGATCGCGATTTTTATACCGAACCCGATCAATTTGACCCCGAAAGATTTAACCCCGAACGGGCTGAAGATAAACAACAAAGTTTTGGTTACGTCGCCTTTGGAGGAGGATTGCGGGAATGTTTAGGAAAAGAATTTGCTCGTTTGGAAATGAAAATTTTTGCCAGTTATCTAATTAAAAATTATCAATGGGATTTATTGCCCGATCAAAATTTAGAGATTATGTCCATGCCAACTCCCCGTACACGGGATGGTCTGAAAGTAAAATTTTACCGTCGTCCCTAGTCTATTTTTTCTACAATCTTCATTCTAAAATTCACCATGAATCCATCTGTTGAAAACTCTTCTCTGACCCATTTAAATGACCAAGGAGAAGCCCACCTGGTTGATATCTCCGAAAAAGTTGCCACCAAGCGAGAAGCGATCGCGGTTGGTGAAGTAAGAATGTCCTTAGCAACCTTACAGGCTATTGAAGCAGGCAATGCTCCCAAGGGCGACGTATTAGGAACCGCCAGATTAGCAGGGATTATGGGCGCGAAACAAACTTCCCAGTTAATTCCCCTCTGTCATCCCCTACCCTTACAAAAAATTGCCGTAGAACTATGGCCAGATGAAAATTTACCTGGCTATCGCATCCAAGCAACCGTGACCATCAAAGCCGAGACAGGCGTAGAAATGGAAGCACTGACAGCCGTTTCTGTCGCCGCATTGACGCTTTATGACATGGCCAAGGGGTTAGAAAAATCGATGCAGATAGAAAATATTCATTTAGTCAGCAAAACGGGGGGAAAATCAGGGGATTATCTAGCTGCAAAAAATTGATTTCAAACAAGTCTCACTATCACCAAGCAATTTGCAATAATTTTTTTTCTGAACTAAATTACCATTAGTCACCGTGTCTAAATAACCGTTAAAATGCAATAATAACGCGATCGCCAAATTGCCAAAGGTGTAGCTTCCCCGAACACAGAAATCATCTAGGTCAAGATTATGCAAGCCAAGGAATACGACTATTATACCCCCGAAGAATACTTGGAATTTGAGATCAATTCCCCCGAACGACACGAATACATTAATGGAGAAATTATTCCCATGACAGGAGGACTGCCCAATCACAATCTAATTATCGGAAATCTTTATGCCGCTCTAAATTTTCTGCTTAAACGTGAACCCTATTTTGTCTTTGTCACAGATCAACGAGTCTGGATACCCAAGCAACGCATTCATACCTACCCCGATATTATGGTCGTCGAAGGGGTATTACAACTCCAGACAGGGCGAAAAGATACCATTACTAATCCACTGTTGATCGTCGAAGTTTTATCGAAATCAACTCAGACCTATGACCAGGGAAATAAATTCAAATTTTATCGCACCATTCCCAGTTTTCAAGAGTATATATTGATCGATCAGTATTCAATTCATGTTGAACAATATTATAAAACTGAGTCTAACCAGTGGATTTTTTCAGAAGAAGACGGAGAAGAGAGTGTTTTAAAATTCCACAAAGTTCCCTTTGAAATTGTCTTAGGAGATATCTACAACAAAGTTGATTTTGACGCGGAATAATCGCAAGGTAACGTACTGAATCGATGGATAAGATCCTTCCTAACCAATACACTGAGTACGTTTCAATCATAGGGTCAACACATTTGGAACATTACCAGATAATTCCCCCAAGGGCAATTCCGACCGTTCCTCTATGGCAAGATCCCCCAATATTACGTTTTGTAAACTCGATGTAACTGCCTTGTTTACTGGGTTTTCGCGATCGCCCCATTGCTTCACAGAGTTTATTGCTGAATTTTTACCGACTTAGACCACAACTCAGGATAAACTACTACATATGATATGAGATTTATGTTGATACCATGAGTGTAGTTAGCCAAGTCATTCTTAAAGCAGACGACGAACTCCGCTATCCCAGCAGTGGTGAACTTCGGGGTATTGAAAACTTTTTAAAAACAGGCCAGCAGCGTATCCGTATCGCTGAAACTCTGTCTGAAAATGAAAAGAAAATTGTCGATCAAGCTCAAAAACAGTTATTTAAAAAACGTCCCGATTACCGCGCCCCAGGTGGCAATGCCTACGGTCAACGCCAATATAACCAATGTTTGCGTGACTATGGTTGGTACTTGCGTCTAGTCACGTACGGTGTTCTCTCTGGTGATAAAGAACCGATTGAAAGCATTGGTTTGATTGGCGTAAAGGAAATGTATAACTCCCTCGATGTACCTGTTCCAGGCATGGTGGAAGCGATTCGTTTTCTCAAAGAAGCCGCATTGGGTCAACTCAATGCTGAGGACGCTCAAGAGGCGGCTCCCTATTTTGATTACATCATTCAAACAATGTCTTAGGGAAATTAAGTATTATTATTAGGGGAAGAGGGAAACAAGAACGAAAAGCCTTAGTAGCTTCTAGTTTTTTGTTCTTCAACTGCCCCTAATTTTATTTTTCCCCTTATCCCTTAAGCGTGAATCCATGACCTGGCTAAAGACATTTCCTTGGCTTTCCTTGACCATAATGCTAATTACCTATGTGGTGTTTGGCTGGCACATCGCAGCAGTCAGTATCAACTGGAGCCACTCTGTTGTTGTTCAAACCAATGGTTTAGGATTGGGGCTAAAGGATGAATCTTTGATGCTGGCTATTCATTTATTTGCGATTTTGATCATTGTTCTCACGTCCCTCGCTTTGACTGCGCCCTTAACACTGATGACGTTTTTTGTGAGCAGTTGGATAAAATCGGAGTTGCAATCGATAATGGCAATGATTGCTTGGTCTTTTTTATTGGTTCTCATCCTGCGCTGGTTTGATGTCTTTATTCAATTTTTGGTACTGCTGAGTGCGGCAATTTTAGGAAGGTTAGAACTACGTTATATTGGTTACAGCCGATCGCAAACCCTTGGAATCTTAACTATACTGGGCCTCATCGGTTTTGGTAGTGGAGCGATGAGTTACTTCTATTACTTTGATCCCAGTGTTTTAAAAACAAGGTAGCTAATACTAAAAATAAGATTATGTCAGAAAATTCCACGAAATCTATTTTACAGAAGGTTTTTATCATCGGCTCTGGTTTTGCTTTTTTGGGTATGATGACCCTGCCGATGCTCAATATGTTTAAAGAGACACCCGAACAAACCCAAGCCACCTCTGCCAATACGAACCCCCAGGAACAATTGAGCAAAATTGCCGATGGTTATGAAAAAGTTCTGCAACGAGAACCCAATAATCCCACTGCTCTCCAAGGTTTAGCAGAGGTTAGACTGAAAATGAATGACCTCAAAGGAGCGATCGCGCCAATGGAGAAATTAGTCGCCCTTTACCCCGAAGAGACAAAATTAAAAGGACTATTAGACGCAATCAAGCAACAAGTCAAAACAGGGAAAGCTCCTAGTGGTGTAGCTCAACCTGCCCAACCTGCTCAACCGACTCAACCCAATAAATAGGGTTTTTAATCTTCACAAAATATGATGAAGTGTGAAGAATTGGTGCAATCGCCCTCTGTTCTCACGGACAAAACCCAACCTATTTGAGATAATGGAATTCTCAGCGATATTTGTTGAGATTGTTTGCGATGTCTGTTAGTTTTGTTTGATTACAGGGCAAGCTATAACTGTGACCTCTGAGCTTTATGTCCTGACCAGAAATACTCTTTAAATGATGACTGCTCAATTTCCTTCGTCTCATTCCATTCCTATTCAGGAATTTACAGCTTCTCGACAGACAAGCTTTTTCGATGGCTTGAAGCAACCTCGATTTAGCGGCCAACTAGTGCTGAAAAATCCCAATGGGGAGCAGTGGTTTTTCTACTTCTACCTCGGTCGGATTATGTACGCAACGGGGGGAGTTCATGCTGTTCGACGGTGGAGACGACAGATTGCGCTGTATTTACCCCAAATTGCTGCCAACCTTTCTTCTGTTCAGTTGGATCTAGCCAGTCTAGACCCCCATGATCTACAACTTTGTTGGGAATATCAGTTGTTGTGTCTTTGGGTTGAACAACAAAAAGTCACTAGGGAACAAGCGGCCCGCCTGATTCGAGCCACGATCGCAGAAGTGTTATTTGATATCACCCAAACGATGGAAGTTTCCTGTGAACTCCGTCAGGATAATTTGTTATCTACCCGACTGGTTCTAATTGATGCGGATCAAGTGATCGCTGAGTCCCAGCAATTTTGGCACAATTGGCAATCAGCGAAAATTGCAGACCGTTCCCCCAATATGGCCCCTGTGATTCGTCAGCACGAGGAATTGCAAAAAAGAACGTCTCCCCAGGTTTTCCAGACTTTGAAGCAATTATTGGATGGAAATCAAACTCTGCGGGATTTATCCGTTCGCATGAAGCGGGATGTTTTGAGTGTGACCACTTCTCTGTTGCCCTATTTGCAATTGGGATTAGTCGAGTTAATCAAGATTCCTGATTTAGCTCCACCCGTTACGCCGCCTTCTACGGGGGTTGTGGCGACTCCCGATGTTCCCACTGGGCCATTGATTGCTTGTATCGATGACAGCCCGCTCATGTGTCAAACCCTGGAAAAAATTCTAACCACCGCCAATTATCAATTCATTGGCATTAATGACCCGTTACGGGCGATCGCCATTTTATTGGCACGAAAACCAGAACTCATTTTTCTGGATTTAGTGATGCCCAATGCTAATGGCTACGAAATTTGTGGCCAACTCAGAAGGCTTTCCATTTTCAAAAATACTCCCATTGTGATTTTGACAGGAAACGATGGCATCGTGGATCGGGTTAGGGCTAAAATGGTAGGATCGACTGATTTTTTAGGAAAACCCGTGAATCCTGACCAAGTTCTCAGTACCATCCTCAAATACATCAAGCAAGATGAGCCAGTTTAGCCATTTCAGTCCAAAGAGAATCCTAAACTGCTGTGTTTATTCTAAAGTTGTTCATCACTATTTTTTTGATTTTTTAACCTTGAGAGGTAGATAGACATGGGAACCATTTTATTAATTGAAGACTCCATCACAGAACGAACAATCATTACGGATTTCTGCAAAACCCTGGGCATTAATGTCACCGTTGCCACCAGTGGAGAAGAGGGGCTAGAAAAACTCCATAACAACCATCCTGATGTCATCGTCCTCGATGTGGTGTTACCTGGAAAAAGTGGATTTGAAGTCTGTCGAGAAATTAAAGCGACTGAACAAACTAAAACCATTCCCGTCATCCTTTGTTCTACCAAAAGTAGTGACATGGACAAATTTTGGGGAAAACGTCAAGGGGCAGATGCCTATATCACGAAACCCATTGATCAAGATATTTTTAACAGTACCATACAACAATTTTTAAAATCTTAATTAAAAAATATTAAAGAATGGTTAAACCCTAAATTTATTTACTGAAATTAATCTTAATTACTCAATGAATCATTAGTTTATTTTTGAATTTGTCCTCTTAGGAGTCGTTATCGTGGTATCCGAGTTTCGTCCGTCATTTGATTCCCTTACTACCCCAAAAGCATCACGCCGTTCTCAGCAGCAGTTTTTGAGATTTCATCTAGAGCCTGATACAGAGGCGATGATCCCTGTTTCCCAACTCTCTGAAGTCCTCACCATTGCTCTGGGGCAAATCGTCCCCATTCCCCATCTGCCCCCTTGGGTATTGGGTGTTTACAATTGGCGGGGTGAAATTTTATGGATGGTAGATTTGGGTCATTTATTAGGACTAACCCCTTGGCATCAGCAATCCACGCGGCGATCGCACTATCGCACCATTATTTTGAATGGGGATATTGGCTACAATGAAAAACAAAGAAAATCAGGATTTAAAAGCCAAGATCGCAACCAAATGCTGGGTTTAGTAGTCAATCAAGTAGAAGATATCGAATGGTGTAACCCTGATGATATTCAATCTCCACCGACCGCCAGCGTTAGTGCTAAATTAATTCCCTATTTAAAGGGCTTTTGGGTTAAACCCAATGGCGACATTATTACCACCTTAGATGGTCAGTCGATTGTTGCCAATATAAAAAGCCAATAGTTTTTGTTATTTTAATCATCGTTTTTAAATTTTATTAACTTTTTTCACCCTACAGTTTCTAGCCTTGATTGAGAGGTTATATTTCATGACTCAGACTTCTCCGAAATCCAACACCCCAGATCCGAATCAAACGCCTTCCCTTTCTTGGGATGAAAACCCTCTTTCGACCGAAGATTTTGGAGATTTTCCAGAAATTCCTTCCTTAGAATTGCCTTCTTTTCCTTTGGATAACTCTTCGACAAAAACACCGACCGAACCAGAGGAAGAGTCTTTGTTTGGAGAGGATGCCTTTTTCTCGCCTCCCCCTATAGAGCCTTTGGAAAGTAGGAACGACTTCAAAACAGAAGCCCCTATTCTAGAAGAAGTTGCGTCAGAAGAATTGCCTGATTTATTTGCAGAATTAAACTCCGACGAGGTATCACCCCTTAATAATTCGGAAACTGAAACAGAAAGCCCTTCTGCGATCGCGCCCCCTGCTTTTTCCGATCTATTTGGAACTAAAGATTCAGAAGCAAAAGAAACAGAATTACCGTCAGCGCTCGCACCCCCGACTTTTGGGAATGTATCTAGTTCCCCAGCATTAAAAGCAGAAAAGCCAGAGGAGATTAAACCTCCTTCTTTTTCGGATTTGCCCGTTGCAGTTAAACAGGAGATGCCGTCGGCAACGGCGATCGCGCCTGAATTATCCATTCCTTCTTTCAGCCCTTCCGTTTCTGTTCCTCGACCGATTTCTACGACCACACCTTCCTCCGCTCCCGAAAAATATTCCTGGTGGGGAAGTTTGACCGCTCAGAATCAGGCCGTTTTCTTGGGGTTATTGGCGGGGGTGCTTCCCTTGGCGTTTGTCGGAGGCATCAACTACACCCTGATCAATAAGACTTTTGAACAACCCGTATCCACGAATCAGCAAGAGGTCGCTTCAACGGTCAAAGGCAAATTGCAGTCCAGCTTATTATTGGGGATTCTGGTCACCGCAGGGGTTGTCGGAGGATTGGCCTATGCGATCGCAGGAAAAGAGACTGAAAAACTCCGAAAAATCTCCCAACGGGCTAAAAATCTCAATCAAGAAAACCTCGATAAGCCCGTTAGTTTTCAAAGAGATAATGAGTTAGACCTGGTGGATGAGACTCTGACGGGTATGAGTCAACAAATTCAGACACTCCGTCAAGAACAAGCCCTCTTTACCCAGCAATCCCAACTGCTCACGGAGATGGCCAACAGTAATATTCCCGATCAGGCGGCCTTATCATCCATTATTCAACGGGGCTTGGAGCAAGCTAAAAACCTTTTGGGTGTAGACCGCTTACTGTTTTACCATTGCGCCAAGTATCAGGATCAAGCCACCATCTATGAATCGATCGCGGGGAATACTTCTAGTGTGCTGACCGAGAATTTACCCCATCCCCTATTTGACGGTGATCTCTCCCCCAAAACCATCGTCATCAATGATGTTGCTAGTTCCAATCTGCACGAAAATCATCGGCAATGGTCTGAGCGTTATCAAGTCAGGGCAAGTTTAACGGTTCCCCTGTTCCGACAAAATGAACTAGTCGGGCTACTAACGGCCCATCGTTGCGACAAAGCTTATCAATGGCGCGATCGCGATCGGCAATTCCTGCAACAACTCACCGAGCAATTACAAACCTTGTTAGACCGAGTGGCCCTCTTGCAACAACGGCGGGATGCCACCAAACGAGCGCAAATCCTCAAGGAAATTACCCTCAAAATCTCCTCTGCCCTCAATACGGAAGGAGTCTTTGATGTGGCCGTCAACGAAATCCGACGGGGTTTAAAATCCGATCGCGTCATTGTCTATCGCTTTGATGAAACTTGGGCGGGAACGATTATCGCCGAATCCGTTGCCGAAGGTTTCCCCATCGCCCTGGGAGCCGAAATCAATGACCCCTGTTTTGAGAAAAACTACCTCAATAAATATCTACGGGGAAGAGTTCAAGCAACATCCGATATCCTGAAAGCGGGACTCACTCCCTGTCACTTGGGGCAACTCACTCCTTTTTCTGTTCGAGCGAATATCGTCGCTCCCATTATTCGCAGTGGAGAATTATTAGGTTTACTGATCGCCCATCAATGCTCTGGGCCGCGTGATTGGGAACAGGGAGAAATCGACTTTTTCGGTCAGTTGGCAACCCAGGTCCGGTCTGCCCTAGAGCGGGCGGGGTTAATCGAGCAACAACGCTTGGGAGAAATTGAACAACGGCTAGAAAAAGAAAAATTACAAAAACGCGCCTTTGAATTACTGATGGAAGTTGACCCCGTCAGCCGAGGCGATTTAACGATTCGCGCCCACGTTACCGAAGATGAAATTGGGACGATCGCGGATTCCTATAATGCCACCATTGAAAACCTACGACGCATTGTAACCCAGGTACAAACCGCCACCACACAGTTTGCGACAACAACCAATACCAATGAAACCGCCGTTCGCAATCTTTCTGAAGAAGCGGTTCGCCAAGCCGATGATGTGGGACAAGCGGTAGAAAGACTCCAATCCATGACCCTATCTATTCAGGCGGTGGCGGCCAACGCGGAACTTGCCGAAACGGCCGTTCAACAAGCGACCAAAACGGTGGACATGGGAGAAGATGCCATGAACCGAACCGTAGATGGTATTTTAGCCATTCGGGAAACGGTCGCGGCTACGGCGAAAAAGGTCAAACGGTTAGGAGAATCGTCCCAAAAGATTTCTAAGGTCGTGAACCTGATTAGTAGTTTTGCTGATCAAACGAACCTCTTGGCGTTGAATGCGGCGATTGAGGCGGCTCACGCGGGAGAAGAAGGTCGAGGCTTTGCGGTGGTTGCGGATGAAGTTCGTTCTCTTGCTCGGCAGTCGGCAGAAGCGACGGCAGAAATTTCCGATCTAGTTGCCAGTATTCAGTCAGAAACCAATGAAGTGGTTGCGGCGATGGAATCAGGAACGGAGCAGGTGGTCACGGGGACGAGGCTCGTGGATGAAACCCGTAAGAGTTTGAACCAAATTACGGCGGCTAGTGCGCAAATTAGTGAATTGGTCGGGGCGATCGCGGCGGCGGCAGTAGAACAATCCCAAACTAGCCAATCCGTCACCCAAACGATGGTCGAAGTCGCGGCGGTCTCGGATAAAACCTCCTTGGAAGCCGCCCAGGTTTCTAATACGTTTAAGGAATTGCTTGGCCGTTGCCCAATCTCTGCAAGATAGCGTCCGTCAGTTCAAAGTTGAATAAACGGATGCAATTTGTTCTTCCCTTGGTCACTCAAATCTAACTCTTATGAATCCTACCCTGACAACGGAATCTGATTCCCTAACGACCGATAGTCTTACCAGTATCTTGACCACCAGTCAACGTTTGAGCAATCAGTCTGCGATCGCCCTTTCTGCGGCCCAAACAACCCAAAACGCGATCGCCGAAGGTGAACAAACCCTCAGCGATCAAGTTGGCGGAATGAAAGAGATCCGAGAAACCGTCAATGCCACAACGGGTCAAATTGAACGATTAGATAACTCCACCAAGCAAATTGCCCAGGTAGTCACCCTCATTCGTCAGTTTGCGGCCCAAACCCACCTCTTAGCTCTGAAAGCTTCCATTGAAGCCGCACGAGCAGGGGAAGGGGGCAGGGGATTTGCGGTAATCGCCGATGAAGTCCGAACCCTGGCCGCCCAATCCGCCGAAGCCACAGCCTCCATTGAAGCCCTGGTGGTCAGTATTCAGACAGAAGCCCGTGAAGTGGCTGAAACGATTACCAAAGGCAAGCAACAACTCGACCGAGAAAGTAAGGGACTGGAAAAATCTCGCCAGCAAGTGCAGGAAGCTTCCCTTTCCAGCTTGCAACTTCCCGCTCTTATGCAAAAAATAGCTGAAACCGTCCATCAACAGACCCAGGCGGCCCAGGTGATTCAACGAGAATTTAATAGTAAAGCCTGAATAATGCGATAACCCCTCTATCATCATGATGAATCCCGACATCCGCGACCATGCCTACCAATTCTTTGTGGAAGAAGCCCCTGAGCTACTCCAAATCATTGAAGATGGTTTATTAACCCTGCGTGCCGAGCGGACATCGGCCAAGGTTCATGACATCATGCGGGCGGCTCATTCCCTGAAAGGCGGGGCGGCCAGTGTGGAGTTGCCCACCATTAAAGATCTCGCCCATCGTTTAGAGGATATTTTTAAGGCTTTTTATAATGAAGCCACTGTCCTAGATGAAGACATGGAGAGTCTTTTATTGCAGGGTTTTGATTGCCTAAAAGAACCTCTGTTGACTCAATTTTCCCAGGGAAGTTTTGACGAAGAAGCGGCTTTAAATCGGGCGCAACCTGTTTTAGAAGCGATCGAATTTTTATTAGGCGATCGCCTGGCAGAAGGAGATCAATACCTACCCAGTTCGGCCGATTTGGGGGTTGATATTGTCTCTTCCATTTTTGAAGTGGATATTACCGAGGGATTGGGACAAATTGCAAGTGCCTTGGAAACTGGAGATTCGACTCAAATTACGGAAACGTTGCGATCGCAGACTGAGGTTTTCGGCGGTTTAGCAGAATTATTAAATTTAACGGGCTTTAAAGCGATTACGGATCTGGTAAATCAAGCCATCCAAGAACATCCTGATCAAATGCTTGAGATTGCCCAATTAGCCCTCACGGATTGGCAAGGCAGTTGTGAACAGGTTCTTCAACACGGCGATCGCGTGCGGGGGGAAATCCGTCAGGGGCGTTATTAGCTCTCGTTCAAAACCAAGCTTTACCCGATGTTAGTTTGGACGAGTCATTTTTAGGTGGGTTGGATAATGCCTTTGATTTTAATTTTGCAGACTCGACTCCTGCGGTAGAAAATGGTTTATTGGACTGGTCGGCAGCCACTCCTCTAGTGGAAACGGGCGCATTAGACTGGTTAGAAGCGACTCCTGCAATGGAAAACGGATCTTTCGACTGGTCAGATCCCGTACCTGCGATGGAAACGGGCGCATTAGACTGGTCGGAACCCCAACCGTTGAGCGTTGAACCGATTTCTGTCTCAAAAGATGACGAGGAAACGAATGACAATGCAGATATTAATGAACCCAGTTACCAATTCTTTATTGAAGAAGCTCCTGAATTACTGCAAATTATTGAAGATGGTTTATTAACCCTGAGAAGCGATCGCAGTTCAGCCAAAGTCCATGAAATTATGCGCGCGGCCCATTCTCTTAAAGGAGGATCGGCTAGTGTGGGCTTAACAACCATTAAAACCCTTTCCCATCGTCTAGAAGATATTATCAAGGCGTTTTATAACGAAGAAACTGTCCTAGATGAAGACATGGAAAGTCTTCTGTTACAGGGATTTGACTGTTTGAAAGAAACCCTTTTACAACAGTTATCGGAAGGGCATTTCGACGGCAAAGCGGCTCTGGCTAAAGCAAGACCTGTTTTTGAATTAATCGAAGTTATTCTAGGCGATCGCCTGGCAGAAGGGGATCAGTATTTACCCAGTTCAGCAGATTTGGGTGTTGATATTGTTTCTTCCATTTTTGAAGTGGATATCACCCAGGGTTTACAGCAGGTCGCCCAGGCGATCGCAACGGGGGATTCGGAACAAATCAAAACGATCCTCACAGCCCAAACGGAAGTTTTCTTGGGACTCGCTGAATTACTCAATTTATCAGGCTTTAAAGCGATTACTGCCGCCGCCCGAAACTGCCCTACAACTGAGTCCCGATCAATCCCTCTTAATTGCTGAATTAGCCCTGGCCATTGGCAAAAGGGTTGTAACCAAGTTCTGCAAAATGGCGATCGCCAAATAGGGGGTAGTCCTTCTGAACAACTGATTGCTTTTACCGTAGTCCAAGAAAAAATTCCCCTCCTGACCGAAGCAGAAGCTCCAAAAATGTCCACCATTAGTGATCTATTTTGGGGAGAAGAGGAGGAGGAAGAAGTTGTCCCAGAACCAGAACTTGCCGCCAGTATTAATTTAGAAGAAACCGAATTAGCCGAACCCATTGCTGCCTCCCTAGATGATGTCTTTGGGGCGGAAATCGATCTAGATACCTTTGCTTTCCCTGAACTAGAAGAGTTACCCACTGTCCTCGAAACGGTTGTAGAAATACCAGAAGAAGCGGCGATCGCGCCCAATTTAGAAGATGTCTTTGGGGGACTGATACCTGATTCGGCAGTGATTCCAGAAGAAATTTTGGCTGAAGTAACGGATATTCCCGCGATCGATGAATTAGCTTTGGCGGACATGGTGCAATCCGTTGAACAGGCCTTTGCTGAATTACCGACCTTTGAAGCGAATCAGATTAATGCGATTGCCCCGACCAAGGTTGTTACAAACGGACAAGTTCCCCTCACCGTCCAGCAACCGATCGCAGAACAACCTGAAATCCCCACCGTTGAAGAAAAAGCCGAAAAAGCAACACCTGCGGCCAAAACGACCGCCCCTGCGGCCAATCTCTCCATTCGGGTTGACTTCTATCGCCTCGAACGGATGAACAACTGGGTGGGTGAATTAGCCATCAATCGTAATAGTTTATCCCTACAAAACGAACAACTCCAGGGTTCCGTGCGATCGCTCCTGTCCCGTTTTAGTCGTTTCCAGAACATGACGGGTAAATTGCGCGAATTAGCCGATCAACTGGTGATTATGCCTGAACGACGGGAACAAGCAGCCTGGATTTCTACTGCCTTTGATGCCCTAGAAATGGACTCCTATGGAGCCTTATCGGGTCAATTGCAGGATATTCTCGAAGAAATGATGCAACTGGAAGAAGCCGTCGATGATATTGTCCTATTCGCCAGGGCAACGGATCAAGGATTAGAATCCCAACGTCAAATGCTCTTTTCTCTACGGGATGAACTCATGTGGGCGAGGATGTTGCCCCTGGGAGAGGTATTAAATCGTTTCCCCCGTATGCTAAGGGATTTATCAACGAAATATCACAAACCCGTCCAACTTAAATTACGGGGAACGGCGGTTTTAGTAGATAAACTCGCCCTAGAGAAACTCTATGATCCTCTGCTCCATCTTTTGCGGAATGCCTTTGATCATGGGATTGAATCGCCTGAAGTCCGCCGACAAAACAGAAAACCCGAAACAGGAACCATTGAAATTCATTCCTACCACCAGGGAAACCAGACCATTATCGAAATTCAGGATGATGGCGGTGGCTTAAAACTAGAAAAAATCACCCAACGGGCAATCGAAGTCGGTTTAATTAGTGAAGAACAATCGCAATACTTGGCTCCTGAACAAATCTATAACTTAGTTTTTGAACCTGGATTTTCGACTGCCGATAAGGTGAGTGAATTATCGGGTCGGGGCGTGGGCTTAGATGTGGTTCGTCAGCAAATCCAATCCCTGAAGGGTAATGTCAGTGTCTCTTCCCGACCTGGTAAGGGCAGTACTTTTACTCTCCGTTTACCCTTAACGTTAACCATTGCCAAATTATTAGTCTGTTTAATCAGCCAAAATAATAACCGAACCAGTACGGTCGTGGCGATCCCCTCGGACAGTGTGTCGGAATTGATGGTTCCCCGCAACGATCAGATCAAATCATCGGGGGGACAACGCTTTTTGATTTGGCAACAACAGATGATTCCCATCTACCAACTCAATAATCTGTTGCCCTATAACTTGATGTTGACGGAACGGCTGGACAGCAAATCCTTAAATACCGTCCCCCAGCCCGAAGATTGGAATTTACCGTTAATTTTAATCCGACGGGGGGATCACTACTACGCCCTAGAAGTGACTCGTCTGTTGACCGAGCAAGAATTAGTCATTAAACCCTTTGGCGGCGCGATCGCGTCTCCTGATTATCTCTATGGTTGTACGATCCTGGGGGATGGAACCCTGATTCCCGTGATCAATGGTGGTTTGCTCTTGGAATGGTATTGGGACAAAGGAGAATCTGGCATTTCCTCCACGATTTCCTCTCTCGGCGAAGATGGGGAAGAAATTGATGGATTTGCGGATCAAAATCAACCGCCTACTGTTCTGGTGGTGGATGACTCTGCGGCTCTCCGTCGGACATTGGCTTTAACTCTAGAAAAATCAGGTTATCGCGTTATTCAGGCAAAAGATGGTCAAGAAGCTCTGCTGACTCTCGGCGAGACCGTTGGAATTCAACTTGTTATTTGTGACGTAGAAATGCCAAACCTCAATGGCTTTGAATTTTTGGGCCAGTGTCGTCGAAATCCCGACATGATGAAAATTCCTGTCGCCATGTTGACTTCTCGTGGAAGCGAAAAACATCGACAATTAGCCATGCACTTAGGAGCCAGTGCCTACTTCACCAAGCCCTATATTGAACAACAATTCTTGATGGATATTCAAAAGTTACTCAGTCCTAGCTTGGCTAAGGTTTAGGGCGTTAATCATCATCAAGCCCCCTAAATCCCCCAATGCTGGGGGACTTAATAGTATTAAATGTGTCAGGAATCACCTAAATAGTGAATAGTCAGAATCCAATTATCTAAAACCCTTTGACCGATGAACACAACTACTTCTTTTCCCTCAGTATTTACGGATAACGCGATTGATCAAGCTTCTGTGAGTAAAACTGAAAAATTCCTCGTTTTTTCGGTGGGGAAACTCAATCTCGCGCTCTCGGTTCCCATTGTTGAAAAAATCCTAAACTACACAGCGATTCATAGTAGTGGAACAACAGCAACGGGCATTGTCCATTTAGAAAATCGTTCTGTTACGGTGATTGATCTGTATCAGCGTTTATTTAATATCAAACAAGCCAATATTTCCCACGCTAAACAATTTTTGATTTTAGCGAAAAATAGTGATCATGAATCCTTTGGCATTGTCATTAATGAAACGCCGACGTTATTTGATGTTTCTCTTTCCCAAATTCGGATTTTACCTGCTTCCTATCGACAAAATGATACCCTCAATATTGCGAGTCATGTGATGATTATTCCCTACAAAGAGGATTCTTTAACGGTATTTCTTTTAGACTGCGATCGCCTGGTGAGTCCTGTTTAGAGACTGACTATTCTTTCGTGAATAAATACTACTCTACAATTCAAAATTTTGAGGAGGAAAGAACGATGGCTTTATTAAGCAAATTTTCTCGAATACATCACACAAGCCTGAAAAATCTTCCCCTGTAACCCTGTAAACGATAGACATTATCTATTTCAACCTGAAAGAAAAATTATTTATAAAAATTTACAAAGTTTAATATAATGAAGGTCATCAACAAAATAGGTATTTATTCTCATTATTATAATGACCCACCAATTTCCCTGGCTGACCACAATCCTGCTCTTTCCCCTATTTGCCGCACTCTTAATACCGATAATACCCGATAAGGATGGTAAACAACTTCGTTGGTATGCCCTCGGTGTAGGACTCGCTGATTTCGTTCTTATGTGTTACGTCTTCTGGAAAAATTACGACGTTAATCAATCTAGTTTCCAGATGGTCGAAAAATATGATTGGATACCCCAATTTGGGCTTAGTTGGGCGGTTTCCGTCGATGGTATTTCCCTTCCCCTCGTTCTCTTAGCGGGACTCGTTACAACCTTATCTTTATTCGCGGCGTGGCAAGTTAACTATAAGCCCCGTCTTTTTTATTTTTTAATGCTAGTGCTTTATTCAGCACAAATCGGGGTATTTGTTGCCCAGGATATTTTACTTTTATTTATCATGTGGGAAATCGAACTGGTTCCCGTTTATTTACTCGTTTCTATTTGGGGTGGTCAAAAACGTCAGTACGCTGCGATGAAGTTTTTGCTCTATACTGCCGCCGCTTCTATTTTTATTTTGGTTGCCGCTTTGGGCATGGCCTTGACGGGCGACAATATGACTTTTGATATGGCAGAGTTGGGATTAAAAGACTATCCCCTGGGTTTAGAAATTTTTCTCTATGCAGGTCTCTTGATTACCTTTGGAGTCAAGTTGGCGATTTTCCCTCTCCACACTTGGTTGCCTGATGCTCACGGGGAAGCTTCTGCACCTGTCTCGATGATTCTGGCAGGAGTGTTATTAAAAATGGGAGGATACGGATTAATTCGCATTAATCTCGGCATTCTTGACCATGCCCATGTTTATTTTGCTCCCCTGTTAGCGATTTTAGGGGTCATTAATATTGTCTATGGCGCATTCAACTCTTTCGGCCAGAACAATATGAAACGCCGTTTGGCTTACTCTTCCGTTTCTCACATGGGTTTTGTGCTGTTGGGGATCGCTTCTTTTACCGATTTAGGCATTAGTGGCGCGATGTTGCAGATGATTTCTCACGGACTAATTGCGGCTGTTCTCTTCTTCCTCGCGGGTGTCACCTATGATCGCACCCATACCCTATCTTTGATGGAAATGGGGAATATCGGAAAGTTCATGCCGACCGTGTTTGCCCTGTTTACCATTGGTGCGCTGGCTTCTTTAGCATTGCCTGGAATGAGTGGTTTTGTCAGTGAATTAGCGGTTTTCGTAGGTATGGCAACCAGTGATGTTTATAGCACGACTTTCCGTATTGGCACGGTGTTTCTCGCGGCGGTGGGCTTGATGCTAACTCCGATTTATCTGCTCTCTATGCTCCGTCAGCTATTCTACGCAACCGAGGGGTTTCCGTCTTGTTCTTTGGAGCCAAAGGTTATGGAGCCAGGATTGCAAGAAGCGGTTTGTTTTGGAACCAGTTGTGTGTTACCTGGGGATGCAAATTACGAAGATGCAAGACCGAGGGAAGTGTTTATCGCGGCTTGTTTTATTGTTCCGATTATCGCGATCGGTTTGTATCCCAAGTTAGCAACCCAAGTATATGATGCGACGACGGTGGCGATTAATACTCAATTACTTGAGTCTCGTGCGGAAGTTGCCCAAGCTAATCCTGATATTTATGCTGATTTCCTGAAGGCTCCTGCGATCGCAAATTCTGAACTTGCTTCAACGTCGGGCGTAGTTCGATAATTTAACAAAATTTGAATTTTTTTAAAAAGGCGATCGCGTTTTTTCTTTATGGTAAGAAGCGATCGCTGCTAAAAAACTATTATTAACGCCATTTCTGACAACTAGGATATTTGTCCGCCGCAGTGTTGGCCAATTTTTGTTGGATCTCTTCTGTAAAAATGGCTTTATCCCAAAAACAAGCAGACTTGATTTGCTCTAGGGGAATATTTTTAGCCGAAGAAAAATCTGCTGTCGTTAAATTGGCTTCTCTTAAATTCACATTCGTGAGATTTGCTCCCGAAAAACTCACCCGTGTTAGATTCGCCTGATTGAGTTCTGTTGAAGTTAGATTAGCTCCTGTGAGATCGACCCCCCAGAGATTTGCATTGTTAAATTTAGCTTGGCTTAAATCCGCCCCAGTAAGTTTTGCTCCAGTGAGTTCAGAATTTAAAAAGTTGGCTCCCTGTAATGTTGCTCCCGTCAAAGAGGCTCGAATTAGATTCGCCCCAGTCAAATCTGCATTGGTTAGATTACTTTTTGCCAGATTCGCTCCCGTCAGATAACCCCCAATCAACTTGCTCTGACTAAGATTTGCCCCACTCAAATCGGCCCCCGTTAGTTCGATTTGGGATAAATCAGCTTCCGTTAAATTGGCATTAACCAGATTAGCATCGGTTAAGAAAGATTCGGTAAAGTTACTATTACTCAGATTCGCGTTGGCAAGATTGATTTTTTGTAAATTTAATCCATTAAATTGTTTCTGATTTAACGCAACTCCTGCTTTATTTAATGATTCTAGGGCCTGGATTCGAGGTAAACTTTCTCGTTTGCCCTGATTGTCAATAATCACCTTCCAATCGCCCTGGGTCTGGCTATATCGATAAAGTTGCCATCCCAGAAAGATTAATCCTATCAGAGGTAGAATCCCAATCAAAGCTGCCATTTTTACGCGGTCAATCCGTTGAGTTTGACTACTGGCCTGAATAAAAACTTCGGCAACCTGGGACAAAGGAAAGCGATCGCCCTGTTCCTCTTGAAATTTTTTCACCTCTGCTAAAGCCTTACCCGATAGTAAATAGCTTTTCTGATTTTCGAGAGTAGAATTTTGCCACTCCTTCGCGGTATCTTCGATTTTCTGTTTTCTTTGTAGATAATCCCGTCTTTCTTTTATCCACTGTTGCAAAAGTTTCCAGTGTTGAATCAGAGCGACCTGGGCCAGATGAATGAAAAAGGGCTGTTCTAGTTCACCACTCGATAGGGGGACAGGTTCGGTAAAAACTAACTGTTCATAGACTAATTTTTGCACGACTAAATCGATGAGGGCAATACTATAACGGGGAGTGACTAATTCCCGATTAATTACTCCCCGTGCTAAGGCATTGCGTCCTTCCGTTTGTTCCACTAGGGCAAGAAAAATATGCTGTACCGTTTCCTGTTCCAGTTCTGAGAAGGCATGGTAGGCCGCCGTCGCCTGTTTATCTAATGCGTTTTTGACTCCCCCTAAGAGACGATAGGCAGGAATTTGTAGTCCCTGATTATCTTCCTGTCGCCAGAGTTTTCGTAAAGTATATTGCAAGAGGGTTAAACTACTAGAACTGTAATCTAAGTCCTGAAGAATTTCAGTAACTAGGTCAAAATTTAAGGCTAAATCAACTTGTTTTGCAGGTTTAGTAATCACTTTGATTAAGGCTTGTTCGGCCATCGGTGTAATGGTCACTAAATGATTTTGTAATCGATCAGCAAGGCGATTATCGGCTAACTCTAGACAGTTTTCTAAAAAGTCAGACCGCATAGTGATAACAAGTACAAAATTGCTATTTTTTGAATTGCCTAGATAGTTATTTTTTTCTATTAAATCCAAAACCCCCAATAGACAATCTAAAAAGGTTTGTTTTTCAAGAGAATTTTGGCAAAGGGTAAACAATTCTTCAAACTGATCAATGATTAAAACCAGGCGATTGGGATAATACAATTCCAATAGTTTCTGAAATCCACTCGCACCCTGTTGAACTAAGGTTTGCAGTTTATTCAATTGTCTAGCCCGTTCCCCATAGGGCAGGTTGGTATCACAGAGCGTCCAGACCAAATTCATTAAGGGGCGATCGCCTGGATGAAAGATACGCACCGACCAATTTTCACTACCTGCTAGGGAATGACCTGATTGTAGATGGGCGATTAATCCCGCTCGTAATAGGGAAGATTTACCCGTTCCTGAATTGCCGACTAGGGCGACAAAATTAGTCTGATGGACTTCCTTGAGTAATTGGGCTATCAGATCGTTTCGGCCATAGAAGTAGGGAGCATCTTCTACTTGAAACGTGGCGAGTCCAGGATAGGGACAAAAATTCTTGGCACTCCAGGATTGAACAGGAGGCGTTTTTACCACGTTGGGCTTATGGGTCAGGGCGATCGCCTGTCCTAAATTAAAATAATGCAGTTTTTGTTGATGTTCTCGCAAATAATCCCTAACAAAGTTCGTTAAATCCGTCGTGGTAATAGTGTTTTCAAAATGATTGAAGGGATTTAATCCTTCGAGTAGTGCCTGGGCAAAATAATCATTATGGACATCGATTCCCGCTTCGGTCAGTTTTACACCCCGACGTGTGGCCAGAAAAGAAGATGCGCCTCCTGATGGGGGTAAACATTCATCGAAATCAAAGGCAAGTTCTTCCCCATAAAAGCAATCCAACCAAATCATTTTTTGAAGAATTGGACTGCTAGCAAAAACTTTTTGTAACCATTGCAGATTAATTCCCCAATTGCCCTGGGCGGGATTGGAATCACTAGCGGCTAAAAATTCTTCAACGATGCCTTTCTTTTTTCGCAGTCCGTGACCCGTGAAATACAGTAACGCGGTTTGAGGAAGGCGATCACGTTGCGGGTGAAACAAACTGAGAATGGCATTTTCCAGTTCCTTTTGGGAAACAGGGATTTGAACAGGGGGAGCCTGATCTGCTGCTTTTTGGGTATTAGGGAGAAATCTGACCTGAAAATTACCGTATTCTGTCAAATACTGCCCCAATCTTTCTCGATTAAAAGTTGACGTTTGTAACGACGATAAAACGGGATATGCATTAATGTTAACGACTAGGGCAATCTGACGAATTTCCATAGGTGGACTTTCAATAACTTTGATAGTAAAGATAGTAAAAAAATCAATCAGTGATTCTTGAATATTGTATTGAAATTTAAGTGTCGATGGTCGGAACGGAAACCATACTGACAGTCATCGCCTTCCAACCTTATTTTTCAGGATTGTCTAGTTTATTCTTTGTCTATGTATCTACAAATTTAAAATTAACAATTAATCATAGGGGGGAACCCCTTAGTTATACCCTAATTCCCTCCGTTGACTGACTTCTAAATTTCTATGTTTCATAACTTTCTTTAAAAAATTTCTTGCAAAAATCATTATTTCAGTCTCTAGACTTTTGGAGGCGATCCCGATAAGCTGTTGTCCATTTAGATTGCGTAGCGATTTTTCTGAAAGCTCTGTAACAAGGGGCTTAAGCCCCTTGCCTTTATGCAATTTAGATGATTAACAGCTTATGCAATAGCTCACAAGAATCTCCCATTCCTTAAAGTCAAGCTGATCTAGATAATTAAAGCAATTTGAGACTAATTAATCTTAATTTGGGCTTAATCTTAATTTAGGCGATCGCTAAACCCTGTCATCATACCAGCAAAAGTTAAAATTTGTTCAAAGCATCAAAAAAAAGCAATCAGAATTCACCCAGGAAAACGCTCACATCTCGTTTTGTTACAGTTCTTGACAAAATGATAAGAGAGAGGCTTTCTCAGTGATAGGATTCCCTAAAATACCTTTGTAATCAACTTATCATTATATGACTGAGCTTTCTGGACAACCCCCCAAATTTGGCGGCAGTACCGGCGGTTTACTCTCCAAAGCTGACCGCGAAGAAAAATATGCTATCACCTGGACAAGCAGCACCGAACAAGTGTTTGAAATGCCCACAGGTGGCGCAGCCATCATGAATGCAGGTGAAAACCTCCTCTATCTTGCCCGTAAAGAACAGTGTCTCGCCTTGGGAACTCAGTTACGGACAAAATTCAAACCAAAAATCGAAGATTACAAAATCTATCGCGTTTTCCCCAGTGGTGAAGTTCAATACCTCCACCCCGCAGACGGTGTCTTCCCAGAAAAAGTAAATGCTGGTCGGGTCGCCGTTGGTTCAAATGCCAGAAGTATCGGTAAAAATCCTGAACCCGTTACTCTGAAATTTTCGGGTAAAACTCCCTATAGTGCCTAATTTTCAGTGAACCCAGATTCGGTGAAGCGTGAATTGTTAATAGTTGGTAGTGAATTATGATTAACTATGGACAAAATAGCCACTTCACTGAATTCTGGGGCATTGATCCCGAATTATCACCCATTATGATTTTTCCAGAATTTTCCGAGTTCAAGGCTTTAGCCAATCAGGGCAATTTTATCCCTGTTTATCAAGAATGGGTCGCCGATTTAGAAACGCCCGTTTCAGCTTGGTATAAAGTTTGTACGGGTCAAGCCTACAGTTTTCTATTAGAGTCGGTAGAAGGGGGAGAAAAACTGGGTCGTTACAGTTTTTTGGGCAGTGATCCCGTTTGGGTATTAGAAGCTAGGGGAAATCAAACCACCCAGACCTATCGCACTGGTAAAACGCAAGTATTTGAGGGCAATCCTCTCGAAGTTTTATCCGCTTGTCTGGCCCCTATCCATCCCGTTAAATTACCGCAGTTACCCCCTGGGATTGGGGGATTGTTTGGTTTTTGGGGATATGAATTAATTCAATGGATGGAACCCCGTGTTCCTGTTTATCCCACCACAGAAAAGGATTTGCCCGATGGCGTTTGGATGCAGGTAGATAATCTCATTATTTTTGATCAGGTTAAGCGCAAGATTTGGGCGATCGCCTATGCGGATTTACGGGGCGATAAGGTTGATCTTAGAAGCCGCCTATCAAGAAGCTTGCGATCGCGTCACCAAATTAGTTTTAAAACTGCAATTACCTCTACCCAGGGAAGCCACCTCCCTAGAATTACATCCCCGTCCTGTCGAAAATCAGGATTTGAACTACAGCAGTAATATTGGTCGGGAAAAGTTTTGTGAAAATGTTAAAAAAGCCAAAGAATACATCAAAGCAGGAGATATTTTTCAAGTCGTTCTGTCTCAACGCCTGACGACCCATTATTGCGATGCACCATTTAATCTTTATCGTTCTTTGCGATTGATTAATCCCTCTCCCTACATGGCTTATTTTAACCTGGGTAATTGGCAGATTATTGGCTCTAGTCCTGAAGTCATGGTCAAAGCTGAACGATTAGAAAATGGTCGCATTCAAGCCACCGTCCGACCGATCGCAGGAACCCGAAAACGCGGTGCAACTTTAACCGAAGATAATGCCCTCGCCGAAGATTTATTGCAAGATCCCAAGGAAATTGCTGAACACATTATGTTGGTGGATTTGGGGCGCAATGATTTAGGTCGTGTCTGTGTCAAAGGATCGGTAAAAGTCGATGAATTGATGGTGATTGAACGCTATTCCCACGTGATGCACATTGTTAGTAACGTGATCGGCGAATTAGATCCTGATAAAACCGCCTGGGATTTGCTCAAAGCCTGTTTTCCTGCGGGAACCGTCAGTGGCGCACCCAAAATTCGGGCAATGGAAATTATCAACGAACTCGAACCCGAACGGCGTGGCCCCTATTCAGGCGTTTATGGTTACTATGATTTTGAAGGTCAGTTAAATACCGCGATCGCCATTCGGACAATGGTAGTGCGACCCCAGGGCAATAATCAACATTTAGTGACTGTGCAAGCAGGGGCAGGTTTAGTGGCTGACTCCGATCCTGAAAAAGAATACGAAGAAACCATCAATAAAGCCAGGGGATTACTGGAAGCCATTCGTTGCTTAATCTAGTTACAGTAAATTGTTTAATAAACAAAACAGAGAAAATTGAACTTACTTGCTTCTCTTAAAAGAGATGAACTTTCTATATTTACGGCTTAAAGAAAAAGAAAGATACTACAGGTAACAGTTCTTGGAAGGTTATTTTGAAAGTCTTACTACAAAAGAAGGTTCTCAGAGGGTGAGCATTTCGCCTTTTCACTAAAAAATAATCGGTTGCAACCTGTCTATCAGTGTTGTAATTGTTAACCTTCCAAATTCTGTGATTTATGTCCAATGCAATGGCAAAAGTTTTATTGTTTCGCTTCGCTGATGGCAGTTATAATTTTAATTATCTTTTGAGGAAAACTAACCATGAAAAAGTCAAAGTCCGTTTTCGCTTTGTCCGTCGCGGGTGCTACCTTGGCTTCAGCGATCGGTATTGCTTCACCTGCTGGTGCTTTTAATTTTGTTTACGATAATGTCACCTACGATGTAACTACGCACACTGGATCGTTTACCGATTTAAAGTCAACGCTAACCTCATCAAACAACGCATTGTGGGGAAACCCTAATCTTGCTGAAGGCTTGGCTGGGGTGGTTAAAGGGGATTTGGGTTATCAACCTTCGCCATATGATGGGCAGTCAGTGATAGGGCCTTACTTTGCATATAACAGCTATAACAACACACCACCAACTGACTATTTTGTGGTCGATGCCTATATAGTTAGCTTTAATTCAATACCTTAGCCAAAAAAAGCGGATGAAGAGAGAGGACTGAATGTAGTAGAGTGATAGTCTTCAAAAACAACACCTCGAAAACCACAGACAGCCCATGTTGGACATACTAACACTCTTGCAATGCCTAGTACCAGAAATAAAAGTGACAACGATGCGTCAGTTGAGGCGTATTATCATGGCAATGTTAGGCATGAGCGGACGAGTGACAATGTTGGGAATCTCCCGTTGGGCAGGAACTGGTGGTAGTTATCGGACAGTGATGAGATTTTTTCATACAGTCATCCCCTGGGCAACAGTATTTTGGATATTTTTTCGTCGGCATTTGTTCTCTCCAAACGATGTTTATTTGCTGGCAGGAGACGAGGTAGTGATAACGAAAGCGGGCAAAAAAACTTATGGATTAGATAGGTTCTTTTCAAGTCTATTCAGTAAACCAATATCGGGACTATCTTTCTTTACATTATCGTTAGTAAGTGTTGAACAAAGACACTCATTTCCGATTCAGATAGAACAGGTAATCAAGAGGGATGTAGAAAAAAGTAGTATCTCGCCAATTCCAGAAGTAAAACCTCAAGAAAAACGGGAACGAGGACGACCAAAAGGAAGTAAGAACAAAAATAAAAAAGAGGTAGTTCTTACACCTGAATTATTACGAATTAAGAAAATGATTAATGAGTTAGTCAAGTTAATAGCAAACTTTATTCCCCTCACTTACTTGGTCTTAGACGGTCATTTTGGAAACAACAATGCTTTACAGATGGCGAAGCAGGTTAACTTCCACATCATTTCCAAGTTACGTCATGATTCAGCACTGTATATACCTTACCAACATTCTGACCCGAATCATCCCTCTCGTCGTAAATACGGGGATAAGCTGAACTGGCGGAATATTTCTGATGAATATTTGCGTCAAAGTATTATTGAGGAAGATATCCAAACCGATACTTATCAAGCTACCTTACTGCACAAAGAATTTGCCCAGTCCCTGAATGTAGTGATTTTGGTGAAAACCAATCTCAAAACTAATGCACGCAGTCACGTAATTCTCTTTTCCAGTGACTTAACTTTATCCTATGACAAAATTATCGGAGAGTATCAAGTAGATAATGCTAGTCTGTAAAAGAGTAAAGTTCAAGGAACAGAATGATGAACCAATGTCCAAAATGCGAACATCAGCACATCATCAAAAGTGGCTTTGTCAAGGGAAAGCAGCGATATAAGTGTAAATCGTGTAATTACCAATTTACTCAGCCAACGACAGAACGAGGTAAGCCCCTTTGGATGAAACTTGATGCCGTCTTACTCTATTTAGGGCTTGCTGAAAAAGTCAAAAAACAGGAAGAGGGGATTAATTTATGAATTTAAGGCGAGTAAAACATAAGGGTTAAATGAATTGTCAACACAAAGCATAAGCTGGGCTAATAAGAGGGCAGAAAAATAAGCTCTTCTTCCGAAAAAGACAAAAAAAAACGTAAAACCTGCCGAAGCAGGGCAAAAAGATTGATGACTAAAAAGGTGATAGCAATAGCGGTTTCAGAGGTATCAGGAAGTTTTGTCATAACTCGATTGAGGCTAAATCGTCTCTTTGCTTGACCAAATTTGCCTTCAATAGCATTACGGTCTCTTTCATCTTGAAGAGCTTCTTTCTTTTTTTCTGGACTAATATTTGTGGGTCGTCTTCCCAAGGGTGGGCCACTCAATCGAATTCCCTTCTCCTTACAAAAAGCGCGATTTTCCCTTGTGCGATAGATTGCATCAGCATGAACAGACTGGGGATAGTAGCCTGTCTCACGTTTAAACTCTTCTATTTGTCCTTTGAAGTCGCCTGATTCATTATAATTATCCCAACTTAATCGGTATAAATAAAGATATCCATTCACATAACTTGCTGATAGTTTTGCACCAAACTCTACTGGCGTTCCCGCTTTTCCTCTAACAATGGGACGAACATGAGGTTGAGTCAAACTCACAATTCTATTTTCTACCTTATTTTCTTTATTTTCATACATTCCTACTTGTTGCTCATAGGCTTTTTGTATTATCGACAGTATCTTTTCGTCTTTTTTACTTAATTTTGCGACCTCTTTATCTTCTCTTAATTTTTCTATATGGGAAAGGTTTCTTTTGATATATTGGATTTGTTTTTTTATGCCCTTTCTCCTTTCTTTTCTCGACGGACGGCGTTTTTTTGACAATTTTAAGTAATCTTTTCTGGCTCTTATTCTATAGGTTCTTGGTTTTTTTCCTTTTTTTTTAGTTTTTTTATACAAGTTGTCTATTATTTTTTCGGTTTTTTCTCTTGCCTCATTCAAGATTCCTATACCTGTTGGATATTTGATGTCTGCTGGTGCACAGGTTGCATCTATTAATAGCTTTCCTCTATTCTGATTTTCCCCTTCACTTTTTTCTTTTACTTCTGATAATATTTCTTCTTCTTTTTTTACCATTGCTTTATTTATTTGATTCACCAAGTCCATTCCTATTCTTTGACAGAAATGTACTAACAGTGACGCATCAAATGCCTCCTCATTTTCATATACTTCTAGTCCTATAAAATATTGTAAGTAAGGGTTTTCTTTTATTTGTTCTACTGTTTCTCGGTCACTTATTCTCAATATTTCTTTTATTATTAATGACCCTAATGCCATCCTAAATGGTTTGGCTGTCGCTCCTTTATTTTCTGAAAATTGTTTTGCATATTCTTCTTCAAATTCCTCCCACGGAATTATTTTTGACATGATTACCCAACGATTTTCTTCTTTTGGCTTCCACTCACTTGGTATTTTGAAGTTTTCAACAGTCGATTTTTCGGATTCTTTTTTGGGGTACATCGTTCAATGCTCTGGAAGGGGAGGGGTGCAAGCCTTTTCACTCATTTTAGACCTTTTTTTTGCACTTTTTTTGCTCTCTAAATCCCCTCATCTCTTTTCTTATAAGGCTTTCAGCTTTTTTCAGCAAGCTCTATTTAGGAGGGATGTCGATGAACGCCATCGCTAATCATCTCAATGTTTCCGCTCAAGCCATCTTAAATTGGATTAGAGATTTCGCTAAGCTGAACAAGGAAAAGCCAGAACCTGGGATAGCCGTAGTTGTTGAGTTAGACGAACTCTGGCATTTCATAGAAAAAAAAAGAATAAATTGTGGGTGTGGAAAGCTTATGACCGTAATAGTGGGAGACTTATCGACTGGGAGTTAGGAGGTCGTGATAGTCAAACCTTAGCAAAAATGCTGAAACGGTTGTTGTCATGGAAAGTAACCGTCTACTGCACAGATGATTGGAAGCCCTATAGAGAATTGCTAGACGAGCATCCCGATGCGTTTCATGTAATTACGAAGAGCGAAACAGTGGGGATAGAAAGGAATAATTCGGATAATCGCCATTGGTTTGCCCGTTTTCATCGAAAAACGAAAGTTGTGTCTCGCTCAGTAGAAATGGTTGACCGGACTATGGCTTTATTCGCCAGATTTAGAGTCAATGGTAGTATTCATTTGTTACGCAACTGGAAGTTAGCATTACTTGCTTGAAACTCTCAATTATCGACTACTATAAACTACGCTTCCAAATCGAATTTAATTTTCGTGATGCCAAGCAGTTTTGGGGATTGGAAGATTTTATGAACCTCGGTCAAACCTCTGTTACTAATGCGGCTAACCTTTCTTTTTTCATGGTCAATTTATCCCATCTTCTTCTAGCTCAGTTCCGTGAAGATAATCCTGGCTCTGGCATTGTTGATCTTAAAGCTTACTACCGTGGTTTGAACTATGCTCATGCAATGTTAAAAATGCTTCCCGAACAGCCAGAGCCTATTTTATTAGCCCAGATTTTTGCCAAGCTTACTTCTCTTGGTCGTATTCACAATGTTTCTACAACAATTGAACTCTCGTAATTTGGCAAAGGTATTGTTAATTATTACTCAAATAATGGTTACATTAGTTTTCCAGGAGGATCACCACCTGGAGTCACTTTAGTCGGTCAAACCTTGCCTAATATCACATATGCAACAGCAACTGCTGTCCCCGAACCGCTTACTATCCTGGGTTCTATCACAGCAACAGGTTTTCTGGCCGCCTTTAATCGAATAAAGAACAAGAAAGAAGAATAGTTAAACCCAGAAATGGAGCATCAGGTTTCCCTTTTAAGTCGGAGGTAAAGCTGTTAAAACAAAACGAATACACGTTGCCACGACAGCCGTAAACAAAATCCCAATCAAAGCCCAAACCTGTTTACTTTGATTACCTTCGACCTTTTCAATTTGTTGTTCCATTTTGTCGAATCGTTTTTCTATATTATCAACTTTAGTCTCCACAGTAGCCAATCGAATCTGCACTTGATTGACATCTTTAGAAATTGTATCTAGCTTCTTGTTCATTTCTGCTAGAACTTCGCGCAAATCAGTTTCGATAATCGTCGGTGTCGGCATAACTCATTTTGTTAATCAGGCTGGTACACTCATTTTAGTCTATCTTTTTGCAGACGACCCCTTTCCAAAAAAGCTAGAAAAAGTGCGATCGCGCAGTGCCGTTTTCCGATCGCGGGAATGTTAGAATTTAGCCATGTTTAATAGCTTCTGCAAATTCCTAAAGCCCTAAATAATTTCCCAATGTCAACCGATCAAAAATTATTGCTTCCCGTCATGGGCTGTGGAACCTGGGCCTGGGGAAACCGATTCCTTTGGGACTACAACGAGAGCATGGACACAGCATTACAAGCCGTCTTTAATCTCTGTGTGGAAAATGGCGTAACTCTCTTTGATACAGGAGATTCCTACGGCACAGGGAAATTAAATGGACGCAGTGAAAGTTTGTTAGGAAAATTTGCTCAAGAATGTCAAGTTCCTAACAGTGAAAAAATCTGTATTGCCACTAAATTGGCTCCCTATCCTTGGCGATTAACCCGTCAATCTTTTGTTACTGCGGCTCAAGCTTCAGCCCAACGGTTAGGTAGAAATATTGATTTGGTACAAATGCACTGGTCAACGGCAAATTACGCACCCTGGCAAGAATGGGCTTTATTGGACGGGCTAGCGGATCTCTATGAACAGGGTTTAGTCAAAGGCGTAGGACTTTCTAATTACGGCCCCAAACGATTAGAAAAAGTCCAGAAAAAATTGGCGGAAAGAGGCATTCCCATCACCAGTTTACAAGTCCAATATTCTCTCCTTTCTACCTATCCTGTCACTGAATTAGGACTCAAAGAAATTTGTGATCAAGTAGGAATTAGACTCATTGCCTATAGTCCCTTAGCTCTGGGATTATTAACTGGAAAATATACAAAATCTGGCCCGTTTCCTAACGGTGTTCGTGGCTGGCTTTTTCGACAGATCATTCCTGAAATTCAACCACTTTTACATACCTTACAAGAAATAGCCCAATTGAGAGATAAAACGATCGCCCAAGTTGCCCTCAACTGGTGTATTGCCAAAGCAACGATCCCCATTCCAGGAGCCAAAAGTGTGGAACAGGCAAAACAAAATTTAGGCGCGATCGCTTGGCAATTAAGTTCTAGTGAAATAACGGAATTAGACCAACTAGCCGCTAAGAGCAATAAAAAAATGGTGCAAAATATTTTTCAAACAAAATAAAGATCGCGATCGCCGAATTGTGCGGATCATTAAATGTTTTGCGGTAACGGTTATGATAGAACCTAGATCTTGGCAATTTTAACGACTCTATGTTGAATCTCCTCCCGAAACTTTCTCGGAATTATCCCCGATTTGCAGTACTTTTCATTCTCATTACTCTAATTTGGACAGGTTTTCCTCTCATCGTCCAGGCAGACTCTCCTCCAGTTCCCACCACGACGAATACCTCAATTAAACCCTATCTCAATCGGGCGATCGGTCGAGTCACCGAATTTAAGTTAGACAACGGCATGAAATTTATTGTCATGGAAAATCATGATGCTCCCGTTGTTTCCTTTTTTACCTATGCAGACGTGGGCGGCGCGAATGAACCCGATGGTAAAACGGGCGTTGCTCATTTTTTAGAACACTTAGCCTTTAAGGGAACCCCCAGGATTGGAACGACCAATTATCAAAAGGAAGAAATACTTTTAGATAAATTAGATATAGTTGCGAACAAACTTCATCAAGCTGAAAAACAGAAAGATCAAGCCGCTACTAAAGCCCTGGCCAAAGAATTCGAGCAACTCCAAGCCGAAGCAGGACAATACGTTAAACGGAATGAATTTGGTCAAATTGTTGAGCAATCAGGCGGGGTTGGGATTAATGCGGCAACTTCTACCGATTCTACCGTTTATTTCTATAGTTTCCCTTCCAATAAACTAGAACTCTGGATGTCCTTAGAGTCAGAGCGATTCTTGGAACCTGTTTTTCGAGAATTTCATAAGGAACAACAGGTGATCCTCGAAGAACGGCGGATGAGGACGGATAATAGTCCCATTGGGCTGATGGTGGAAGCTTTTCTGGATAAAGCCTACAATGTCCACCCCTACAAGCGTCCGACGATTGGTTATGACCAGGATATTCGTAATCTGACACGCAAAGATATAGAAGATTTTTTCCAGCAGTACTATGGCCCAGTAATTTAACGATCGCGATCGTGGGGAACGTTGATCCTAAAGAAGTGAAACAATTAGCCCATGAATATTTTGGACGATTCCCGAAAAAATCTGCGCCACCGAAATTAGCTAAAGTCGAACCGAAACAAACGCAAACCAAGGAAGTAACGCTCAAATTGAATTCCCAACCTTGGTATTTGGAAGGATATCACCGTCCTGCGTTGAATAGTCCTGATAATGCGGTTTATGAAGTCATTTCAACGATTATGAGCGATGGTCGCACCGCCCGTCTTTATAAATCGTTAGTAGAAAAAAAACAGGTTGCCTTGGTCGCAGAGGGAGAAAATGGTTTTCCTGGCGATAAATATCCTAATTTAATGCTCTTTTATGCCCAAACTGCCCCGAAAGCAACGGTGGAGCAAGCGGAAGAAGCGTTACGTCAGGAAATTGACCGCCTGAAAACTGAGCCTGTTAGTCAGGAAGAGTTAGAACGAGCAAAAAATCAACTGCAAGCGGGTTTACTCCGTGCGTTAGACTCTAATTCAGGGATGGCTCGTTTATTAGCAGAATATCAGGTTAAAACAGGGGATTGGCGCAATTTATTCAATCAATTGGAGGCGATCGCGGCGGTGACTCCTGCGGATATTCAACGGGTAGCTAAAGAAACTTTTACGCCAGAAAATCGTACTATTGGTCGAATTTTGTCTGATGGTTCCCAAAAATAACGAGAGGATTCAATTTAAAAACTAAATCTTTGGGGAATGCCGCATTAAGGACTTATTCCCCAAATTTTGATGGTTTTATCCTGACTACCACTCACCAAAGTTTGGCCGTCCCTAGTTAAGGCGATCGCCCAAATTCTACCTGAATGTCCTTTGAGAATTTTAAAACAGTCTCCTGTTGCCAAGTCTGAAAAGCGGATCGTTTCATCCCAACTCGCCGTAATGAGGGTTTTTCCGTCGGGAGTGATCAAAATACCGACAATTTCTTTGGAATGACCCCGAATAATTTTTAAACGTTTGCCTGTCGCTAAATCCCAAAAAGTTAGAGCCTTATCCTTACTAGAGGCTACGAGGGTTTGTCCATCGGGCGCGATCGCTAAACAATCAAATTGATGGGAGCGGCTTTTGAGAATTTGCAAGCATTCACCCGTTGCCAGATCCCAACGCCGAATGGTTGCATCCCAACTGCCACTAAAAATCTGTTGACCATCGGGACTTAAAATCACGGAGTTCACATCCCCAATATGTCCTTCCAGTTGGCTCAGGCACTCTCCCGTCTCCAAATCCCAGATTTTAAGGGTTTTATCCCAACTACTACTGATAATTTTCTTTCCATCTGCGGTAATCACCATAGAACTGACAAAAGCGTCTTCTCCCGTCAAGTTGGCTAAACGTTGCAAGCATTTTCCCGTTGCCAATTCCCACAGCGTCAAGGTTTCATCCCAACTCGCACTAATTAAGGTTTTACCGTTCGGCGTAATACTGAAAGAATTTACACTCGAAAAGCCCGCTTGCGTCCTCAAACAGTCTCCCGTTGCTAAATTCCAGATTTTTAAGGTTTTATCTAAACTCCAACTCACAATTTGCTGGTTATCGGGGGTCAAGGTTACCGCATAGACCGATCCTGAATGTCCCGTTAGGGTTTGCAAACAATTAAAATCCTGATAGGCGATCGCTTTTTTCTCAGGAATTTCCTTAACTGATAGGATTGACATTTCGTTCGGGAGCATGAAATAACACCGTTAGGGATTGATTTGCATTAATTCCATTTTCGCAGTCTATGATGATCCCCAGAATTTCCTTGATATATCTTCAAACTTGTGTTGATTTTTTGATTTGCAATAAATAATGCCAAACTTTCTAAGTTCTTTATATTTCTTCCCTAAAGTATGGTTATCAACTCCAATCGAGGAAGAAAATCATGAAAAATTCAGCTAAAATCGGCTTAACTATCGCTTTATTCGGTATTTTAGGGGCGGGGACTTTAATTAAGGCAGTTCATGCCACCCAGATCCCAAATTTAGGCGAGTCAGTTAAACCAGCAAGCATCAAGGCGATCGCGCCAAACCATCAACAGGATCAAGAGACAGAGGATTCTGATGATGACGGTGAAACCAACGATGACGGAAAAAAATAGGCTTTTTAAACTTTTAGCTCTCTAAAACTGTAGCTAGGAATTTAGATAAAAAACTCTGATTCCTAGCCAAATATTTTAAAGTTCTTGACTTTTGATCTTTAGGATAAATTAAGTCAAACAACATAGGATTATTCAACAATAACTCGGAGTAAAATGAGTAAACTTCCCCAAATTACCGCTTTTTTCTGGATCATGAAGATCTGCGCTACGACCCTTGGCGAAACAGCAGGCGATCTATTATCGATGACCCTAAAGATAGGCTATGCAATGAGTTCTACTATCTTGATTAGTATCTTTTTAGTCACTCTGGTTACTCAATTAATGTCAAAAAAATACAACCCATTGCTGTATTGGACTGTCATTCTTTCAACGAGTACGGCTGGCACAACCATATCAGATTTTATGGATCGTACTTTGGGATTGGGATACGCGACAGGATCGGCTATTTTAGTGACCATTCTTTTGGCAACCTTAGCTTTTTGGCGATTTACGCTAGGCTCACTCTCAGTTGATAACGTTAAAACCCCCAAAATTGAAATCCTTTATTGGATTACGATTCTTTTTTCTAATACCTTGGGAACAGCTTTAGGAGACTTTTTAGCAGATAGTTCAGGTCTTGGATTTGCGGGTGGAGCATTGCTTATTTCTGGCTTACTTGCAATTGTATTAGCGGCTCATTATCATACTCGAATTTCTGGTATTTTGTTGTTCTGGATTGCCTTTGTTCTCACTCGTCCCTTTGGTGCAACGTTAGGAGATTTTTTAACAAAACCTCACGAAAAAGGAGGCTTGGGCTATGGCACGATTGGTTCTTCGATTGTTCTACTGTCTATTTTGGGAGTCTGTATTATTTTTACGACGCTACAACAAAGAAAACTTGCTCCAATTAGGGTTCTCAAAGATTAGATCGGAGATTAATCGGTAAAGAAACCGTAAAACAACTGCCGATCTCCAATTGACTGGTAACAGTAATTTTTCCTCCATAATTTTGGGCGATCGCATCAACAATTGATAATCCTAAACCAGAACCACCATCCCAATAGGATCGAGAAGTATCTGCTCTCCAAAATCGTTCAAAAATTTTATCTAAATTTTCCGTTGCGATGCCTATCCCCGTATCTTTTATTTGAATTTCAATAAAATCTTTTTTTTGCTTTCCTTGGATTTCAATTAATCCTTCTACGGGGGTATAGTGGAGAGCA
The DNA here is from genome assembly GCA_963807635.1 of uncultured cyanobacterium. Taxonomy (GTDB): domain Bacteria; phylum Cyanobacteriota; class Cyanobacteriia; order Cyanobacteriales; family Microcystaceae; genus Snowella. The sequence goes on along the minus strand of CAWEDJ010000069.1, from coordinate 56,417 downwards.
TTTTCAATTAAATTACTAAAAAGTCTAGATAGTTGCACAGCATTACCTTGAATCGACAAGGACTGATCTAATTCAGTTTTTAAATTAATATTTTTTCCAGTAAATTGAGGTCGATAAAATTCAACTAATTCTTCAATAATCGTTTTTAAATTGACTATTTCTTGTTGATCAATATTATTGTTTTCTGTCCTTGCTAACAAAAGCAATCCTTCCGTTAACTGAGTCATTTGATTGGTTGCACTTGCGATCACCTCAAAACTTTCTCGGTCTGTTTCTCTCATTCCTACGGGATATTTAAGGGAAACCTCCACATTACTGGCGATCGCCATCAAAGGACTCCGAAATTCATGGGAAGCATCGGCTGTAAACTGTTTTAAGCGTTTAAAACTATCTTCAATCGGTCGCATTGCTTGATTCGTTAAAATAATTCCACCAACACCACTTAAGACCAAAGCTACTATAATTCCTATCCCTAAACCCCAATCCAGCTTTTCTACAATTTCATGGAGTTCTTCTAAGGATTGACTCACTCTGAGATAACCAATTAACCTATTATTGTCACTATCAATAATGGGCAGAATAACAACTTGAACTTTAGAATTTTCTTCTTGAAATTTTCCAGAATTTTCTTTAAATAAAGGCAGATTAATTAAAGTTTTTCCCTGGTTTGATAATAATTTTCCTTGAGAATCGAACCATTGCAGTGATTGATTTTGATTGAGTAATTTCTCAACATTAAAATCATTATCTGTTTTTATTTGATTATGTTCCCATTCGACACCAGAGGAAATTCCTTGACCTAATACTCTTAATTTGCTAATAATTTGTTGTTTTAAACTATAGGAAAAGGCCCAACGAACACCCAAAGCAAATACGCCTAGAATAGTCGCGAAAATCAAAAGATATGATAATAGTAGTTGGTAACGAGTCTGTTTAAACAAAATCTAAAATAGGTTTCAATAAAGAGTTGAGCTAATTAATAAAATTATTTTTCAGTATTGTCAGTGACAGGAATTAATCTATAACCAATGCCATAGACTGTTTCAATAAAATCTTCTGGGCTACCTGCGCTTTTGATTTTTTTTCGTAAGTTAGTGATATGGGTTCTAATCGTTTCTTCTCCTGATGAATCTTCAAAATTCCAAAGTTTATCTAAAATTGCTGAACGACTTAATACTTGATTGGGATGCTTAAGAAAATATTCTAAAATCATATATTCTTTAGGTGTTAAAATTAGAATTTTACCATCATAAGTTACTTCTTGATTACTCGGATTTAATTGTAGTTTGCCATGACTTAAATTTGCAGGCATAAGCTCTGAGTGTCGCCGAGATAAAGCTCTGATCCTAGCAGATAACTCTTCTAATTTAAAAGGTTTAACTAAATAATCATCTGCCCCAGCGTCTAAACCAATGACCTTATCTTGAGTGGTATCTCTAGCTGTTAGCATCAAAATTAAAGCTTGACATTTACTCTCTCGCAATTTTTTACATAAAGTAATTCCATCAAATTTAGGTAACATTAAATCTAATAAAATTAGGTCATACTTCGTCGCTTGACTATATTCCCAACCTTCGAGACCATCTTTAGCTAAGTCAACGGTATGGTGTTGATATCTTAAATCTTTTGCTAAGGGTTTTGCGATGCGATCATCATCTTCAATGATTAAAATTTTCATCTTTTTGTTTAACTATTTTAGTAAGTCTTTTTCAAATACACTTAAAAAGCGATTGCTTTCTTAAATAAAATGCGATCACACAGTGCCGCTTTGCGATCGCGTTTTGCCTGGTTTCTTTTTCTGTCTTTCAACGGGGTTTACCCTAGACTCTATCTGAAAAGTCGGAATTTCTTCCAATTGCTCATCTTCTAAACTATATTGCTCACAAACCAGACTCAGACGAATTGCCCGACTGCTGACGGGATTAACCGAATGGGTGAGATCACCCTGAAAATATAACAATGTATTAGATTGAGGTACAATTTTTCCCACCTGACGTTTCGGCGATCGCAAAATTAATTCTCCTCCCACTAAATCCGAGGGAACCTCCACATAGAGAACACTAACAAACAACGGCGGGTTAATAGTTTTGCAATAGGAACGGAGCGATCGATCAATGTGGGGATCAACTTTAGAACCCGTCTTTAACAACAAAGGATTAAGATAAAAAGCATTACATTCAGGTAACAAAGCACGGTCTAAATAGGGTTTAAAATAGGGAAATTTTTGTTCAACGGTGGCTAAATGCGATCGCCGAAAAACCACCGAAAAACCCTTGGTATTCACAAAATCCCGATTGAGATTATTAACAGCAAAATAGGGACAGGCTAAAATTTCTCCCTGCAACTCCCTAAGATAGGTTGCTGAAAAAGTGTTGGCATACTGAGAATAATAAGGCAAGGATTCAGACTGGTTTCTAAGGGTTTGTTAGATCAAATATCTTACCAAAATTCAATTAGATTTAGCGATTGAACTTCTGCCTTACTCGTTATCCCTAACAGCTCCAAAGTTGTCTCACAAAAATCGCTGCCACACTCCTATCAATATCCTATCTACTTAGCCATCAATTTTTGGGCAGGTAATATCGAAATTATCTATTCCCCTTGATCCCGATTAGTTGTAGCATGATCTTGGATAAGTTATCGAGACTGCATCCAATGTTGTCCGTTAATGAAAAGACATTTAACGAAACCGTTTTAGAATCTCCCAAACCTGTTCTAGTTTATTTCTGGACACCCTGGTGCGGGTTATGTCGCTTTGTAAATCCAGTTTTAGCCAAATTGCAATCGGATTGGGGAGACCATCTAATGGTCGTCAATGTTAATGCTGATAGTAATTTTCAATTGGCTAATACCTATCGTCTGAAAAATTTGCCTACCCTACTGCTATTTGCCCAAGGACAAGTCATCCAACGATTAGAAGAATTTAAGGTACGGGAAGATCTGCACCACATTCTCACGGTCATTCCTTCCCAATTGTCTGTTGAATCTGTCTGAATTCGGCGATCGCGACTTAATCGAGACACTTGATCTAAAAATCGGAAATTGATCGCAATTTTCTGTGGGTCAATTGCCTAGCAGTGATATGCTTAAAATTGATTTTGATACGCTGGAGGTCAAGGACTGTGGAGTGGAAAGTGCGGGCAATTCGGGGAGCAACAACGGTTTCAGAAAATGCGATCCCCCCTATCCGAGAAGCTGTCAGTGAATTGTTAGACGCAATCGAATTCCGCAATCAAGTTGATCCTGAAGAGATTGTTAGTGTGATTTTTACGACTACCCGCGATCTCGATGCGATTTTTCCCGCCGCGATCGCCAGGGAAAGACCCAAATGGGACAATGTACCTCTCTTGGATGTGCAACAGATGGCTGTAGAAGGTAGCTTAGAAAAATGTATTCGAGTGTTAATTTATATCAATACCCCTAAAACCCAGGCAGAAATCCATCATTCCTATCTCCGACAGGCCCAAAATTTGAGACCCGATCTCTATTTAGCCCAGGTCAATTAACTATCAATTTAATCATCAATATTATCTGGGACTCAATAACAAAAAACTCCTCCCAGTAATAGGGAAGAGTTACAAAAAGTTCATTGTTGAAAAGTGAGTTAAAACTTAAAAACTACATTATATAAATTAATGTTATAAAAAATATTGGTGTCGTTTATTTCTATCGCTTTAGTCCGCCCTAATAGGAGCATTTACCTGAGTCAGGTAATCTCGTTTAGTATGAGTGAGCGATCGCCAATATACTAAAAGACTAAAGACTGGTTAACCAACCAATAAGACCGTGACCCGTAATTACTTCCATTGCTAAGAGAGAAACAAAGCCAATCATGGCAAAGCGTCCATTCATTTTCTCTGCATATTCAGTCCAACCTGCTTGTACGGTTTCATCAACGTAAACTTGGGGTTCGATCGCGAAGTTGTTGAGACGATTATCAGAGTCGAGTCTAAATCCACGAGTATTACTTGCCATGACTGATTTCCTTAATTTAATGTTTTGCCTTATGTAAATAAATGTAACACACTATTAAGAATAATAACAATAAATTGACAAAATAAAAATCCGCAAAGATATTTTACGGATTTCGGAGAGTAGACTCACACACTTCTATGGTCACAAAAATATGGTCACAAAAATCGCGATCGCAACAAAAGAAGAAGATTTTACGAAAAATTAACGGAACATACTACTTACAGAAGTATCTTCATGAATCCGCCAAATGGCTTCACCCAAGAGATTCGCCACCGACAGAACCGTTAATTGGGGAAAATTATGATCTTCAGGAATAGGAATCGTATTGGTGACGATCACTTCTTCCAAAAAGCCACTCGATAACCGAGAAATCGCTGGTTCAGAGAAAACCGCGTGAGTTGCACAGGCATAAACCTGTCTTGCTCCCCGTGCCTTTAGGAGTCTAGCTCCCTCTTGAATGGTTCCCGCCGTGTCGATCATATCGTCCACGAGAACCGCCGTTTTTCCCTGTACATCCCCAATGAGATTCAAAACCTCGGCTACATTATGGGACTGGCGACGTTTATCAATAATGGCTAAGGGAGCCTCATTTAATTTTTTGGCAAAGGCCCAGCACGGGCAACCCCTCCCACATCGGGAGAAACCACCACTAAATCACTCAATTTTTTGCTGAGTAAATAATCAATAATAACGGGAGATCCATAGACATGATCAAAGGGAATATCAAAATAGCCCTGAATTTGAGCAGAATGCAGATCCATTGCGAGAACTCGTTGCGCTCCTGCTTCGGTGATCAGGTTAGCGACTAATTTTGCCGCGATCGATTCCCGTCCTGCGGTTTTGCGATCGGCTCTAGCGTATCCATAGTAGGGAATAACGGCGGTGATTTGACGGGCGGAGGCTCTACGGCAAGCATCAACCATAATCAGCAGTTCCATCAAGTTGTCGTTGACGGGATGACAACTCGGTTGAATGAGGTACACATCCCCCCCCCGAATGGATTCCTGGATCTGGATATACAGTTCTCCATCGGCAAAACGTTTTCGTAACATCGGGCCGATATCCATTCCCAAATAACGGGCAATTTCTTGCGATAACGGAAAATTAGCCGATCCAGAAAAAAGACGCAGACGATTATTATCAGACAGCGATGACAGCATCGACTGACGTGTTAAAGTAGCAGTACGGGTCACGACAGGAACTCTTCCCCCAACTCATAGCTTTCTAATTTTCTCAGAGTTTGGTTTGTTCTGAGTTATTAGTTTGGACATTCTTAATGATAACTTTACTTTTAATGATCACCCACCCATTTAACTCCGTAGAAACGCGATAAAACTGATTTAAAGATTATTTAAAGTTAAACAAATTTACTGAACTTATTTCTGTGGTTGAATTTTCGGGATTCGATCCATTTTAAACCGATGAAAACATTATTGATTACGGGAACAGATACGGATGTAGGCAAGACCGTCTTAACAACAGTTTTGGCGGCCTATTGGCATCAATACCGCTCCGATCGCTCTTTGGGGTTAATGAAATTGTTACAAACGGGAGTTGGCGATGATGAACATTATCAATCTCTTTTTGCTCAGAAAGACACTTGGGAAATTGTCACTCCTCTGAAGTTTAAAGAACCCGTTGCTCCACCCATTGCCGCAGAAAGAGAAAATAAAGCGATCGCCTTGGATGTCGTTTGGCAAACGTTAACCCAATTACAAAATAACCATGAATGGGTTTTAGTGGAGGCTTTGGGCGGCTTGGGTTCTCCTGTGACGGCTGAATTAACGGTGGCAGATTTGGCAGGTTTATGGCATTTAGACGCGGTGTTAGTGGTTCCCGTCAAATTAGGTGCGATCGCGCAGGCAGTAGCTAATGTTGCTCTAGCTCGCCAAACCAAAGTGACGTTAAAAGGCATTATTTTAAGTTGTAATAAACCAGAAGCAGAAGAAAAAATAGAAGATTGGGCTCCGACGAATTTAATCCAAAGTTTAACCCAATTACCCGTTTTGGGAGTATTACCTTATTTATCCTCTGAGCAATTAAAAGATTTAGATTATTTAGCGAAAGTTGCGACAAACTTAAATTGGGAGAAACTGGGATTAGAACCTACTAATCTTCAATAATTAACAGTAGATTGCATTGATTTGTAGGGACATAATGGTATTATGTCCTTTGCTCAGTTTACACACAAAGATCTGTATCTTCGTTATAAAAAATCAATGATTAAGTTTATATTTGGCTTTTTTCCAGAGGCTTTCTAATTCACCTAACGTATAATCCTGTAAGGGTTTATCAGCAAAGTTTTCCATCAAAGATAAACGTTGAATAAAGCGTTGGTTGGTTCCATCCAAAGCATCCGAAGGATTAAGTTGATACCAACGAGCTAAATTAATTAAGGTAAAAAATAGATCGCCTAATTCGGATTCTTGATGTTGTTTATCTTCTGTTTGTAAAGCCTCCTTAAATTCTGCCAATTCTTCTTCAAATTTTTCCCAGACGCCTTCAATATTTTCCCACTCAAAACCAACAGTCGCCGCTTTTTGGGAAATTTTAGTGCCTGCCATTAAAGGTGGTAAGTTTTGGGTATAACGGGTTAATTTCGCACTTAAAAGTTGTTTTTCTTCTGGATTAATTCCCTTTTCCGTCGCTTTAATCTTCTCCCAATTTTCCTTAACGGTTTCTACGCTATCCACTTCGATTTCTCCAAAGACATGGGGATGACGACGGATGAGTTTTTCCGTAATGCCCTGGGCGACTTCTTTGAGGCTAAAATAGCCCGAATCCTGAGCAACTTGGGCTTGCAATACCACTTGTAACAGTAAATCTCCTAATTCTTCCGCGAGCGCGTTTTGGTCTTGACTTTTGATCGCATGAACGGTTTCGTAGGCTTCTTCAATAATGTAGGGAATCAGAGTTTGCTGGGTTTGCTCTAAATCCCAGGGACATCCGCCATCAGGCGATCGCAGTTTAGCCACCACCTCAATTAAATGCTGGAGCGCGTCAAGAATCGCTTGGGAATTGGGTTCGAGGTTTTCAGAAACACTGGACATAAAAGAAAGGACGAGACGAATAGTTCACCCTGGAGTTTAACGCACCGTCTAATCCAAAGGTTTTAGGCATTCAAGAAAAATCGGAGTTAATCTTGCTGATTGTTGAAGAATTACGAGAACTGAGGGGAAAAAGTTCCCGAAAAGAGAAACTTAAAAAATCCGTATAAACTCGGTCATTTCCTGAAATTTATGGTATAACAGGTTAAACAATGATGACAAAACCATCTTCAATCTCCTAAATAAGGGCATTTATCAATTCCCATGCGAGCATTACTTATCTATCCCGTTTTCCCCCCCACTTTTTGGTCTTACGAAAAGATTCTCCAACTCGTAAATCGCAAAGTTTTACTGCCGCCCTTGGGATTGATTACCGTCGCCGCGATTTTGCCCCAGGAGTGGGAATTTAAGCTAGTTGACCGAAATATCAGAGCCGTCACCGAAGAAGAATGGGAATGGTCAGAAATTGTGATTTTATCGGGCATGATTGTCCAAAAAGAAGATTTATTAGATCAAATCAAAGAAGCAAAACGACGCAATAAATTAGTCGCTGTCGGCGGCCCCTATCCTACCTCTGTTCCCCACGAAGTACAGGGTGCAGGCGTAGATTTCATGGTTTTGGATGAAGGCGAAATTACCATCCCCATGTTTATTGAGGCGATCGCCAAGGGTGAGACTTCTGGCGTATTCCGTACCCAAGAAAAACCTGATGTCACGATTACCCCTGTTCCTCGCTATGACCTACTGGAATTGGATCAGTATGATTCTATGTCGGTGCAATTTTCCAGAGGTTGCCCTTTCCAGTGCGAATTTTGCGACATCATTGTTCTCTACGGACGCAAACCCCGTACCAAAGCCCCCGAACAGCTTCTTAAGGAATTAGATTATCTCTACGAACTCGGCTGGCGACGAGGTGTTTTCATGGTGGATGATAATTTCATCGGTAACAAACGCAACGTTAAATTACTGTTAAAAGAACTCAAAATCTGGCAAAAAGAACATCAGTATCCCTTCCGCTTTAATACAGAAGCTTCTATTGATTTAGCCGATGATGAAGAATTGATGGAATTGATGGTGGATTGTTATTTTGATGCGGTCTTTTTGGGCATCGAAACTCCCGATGAAGAAAGTTTACAATTAACTAAAAAGTTCCAAAATACCCGCAATTCCCTCGTCGATTCCATCGATAAACTGCTTAAAATTGGTTTACGTCCTATCGCTGGTTTTATTATCGGCTTTGATGGGGAGAAAAAAGGCGCGGGCGATCGCATTATCCAGTTTGCCGAACTAACTGCCATTCCGACCACCACTTTTGCCATGCTTCAGGCGTTACCCAATACGGCACTGTGGCATCGTCTCGAACGGGAAAATCGACTCAGGGCAGAAAAAGACGGCAACATTAATCAAACTACCTTGATGAACTTTATCCCCACCCGTCCCCTAGAGGATATTGCCAACGAATACGTCCATGCTTTTTGGCAACTTTATGATCCCCATTTATATTTAGACCGCATCTATCGTTGTTTCCTTAAATTGGGTGCGCCCCGATGTCATCCCCCCGCCAAATTACCCAGCTTCATTGATATCAAAGCGTTGGCGATCGTCATTTGGAGACAAGGCATTAAACGGGATACTCGTTGGCGTTTTTGGCATCACTTATTTGGCATTATTCGTCACAATCCCGCCGTTTTTGAGCATTATCTAACCCTCTGCGCCCACAACGAGCATTTTATGGAATATCGTCAGATTGTCCGTGACGAAATTGAAGCTCAATTAGCGGAATATTTGGCTCAGGAGGCTCAACGTCAGGCAGTAGAGCAAAAACAGGAAGCTTTAGTGGGCTAATCGTTTTTGTTAATGAATTAAATTATCGAGAATGAGGAATGGTTTTTTAATCCTAAGATTCTCGATTTTTTGATTTAATTTGAGGTGATTTGATGCGATCGCTCAACTAATTTTGCTCATTTAACCACTGCATATCGTCGGGGAATTGGGGGATAGAATTGATCAGCTTTTGGGTATAGGCACTCTGGGGTTGGGTAATGATCGCCTGGGCAGAATTAATCTCTTCAGCGAGTTTGCCCTTATTCATTACCATGATGCGATCGCTCATAAAACGAACCACACTCAGATCATGGGAAATAAAAATATAGGTTAATTGGAATTCCTGTTGGAGATCTTTAAATAAATTTAAAACCTGAGCTTGAACAGAAACATCTAAAGCAGATACCGATTCATCACAAATAATAAATTGGGGATTGAGGGCCAAGGCTCTGGCAATACAAACCCGTTGCCTCTGACCGCCCGATAATTCGTGAGGATAGCGATTAAACCAATCGGGAGCAAGACCGACTCTTTCTAATAAAGACGAAACTCTTTCCTTCCGTTTGCGATCGCTCTTCTCGATTTGGTGAATAATCATCGGCTCCATAATCGCTTTACCGATGCTGATGCGAGGGTTTAGGGAATTATAGGGATTTTGGAAAACAATTTGCATTTCTCTTCGTAGGTTTCGCAATTTTTTACTTCTCATCTCTAACTTAGAAATCGTTTCTCCCCCAAATATAATTTCTCCTGATTGGGAAGGAATTAACCGCAAAAGAGTACGGGCTAAGGTTGATTTTCCACAGCCCGATTCTCCCACTAATCCTAAAGTTTCCCCTGGAAAAACTTGAAAATTAATATTATCAACCGCCTTAAAAGAATCCTGCTTTCCGAGTAATCCTGACTTAGAAAATTCAACCGTTAATGCTCTCACTTTGAGCAGAGGTTCCTGTTTCGCTAAACGGGTTAATCGTTGCTGTTCTTCTTCGGGACTAATAATTGCATAGGTTTTGGCGGGCTGATCCGATTCCATAAAATCCGCCACTGTCGGCAATTGGGCCAGTTGGGGTTGTAACCGAGGACGACAGGCTAATAATCCCTTGGTATAGGGGTGTTGGGGAGCATAGAGGACTTGCTCTTTACTACCATTTTCAACAATTTTACCTTGATACATGACCGCCACCAGGTCAGCAATTTCATTAATTACCCCTAGATCGTGGGAAATAAAAATCATCGACATATTGCGCTCATCGCTGGTGCAGAGATCCCGCAGAAGTTGAGAATTTCTGCTTGCACCGTGACATCTAGGGCGGTGGTCGGTTCATCGGCGATCAATAAACTGGGATTACAGGAAATGGCCATGGCGATCATCACCCGTTGCAGTTGACCACCAGAAAGTTCGTGGGGATAGCGTTTTAAAAAATCTTGTTTTTGTTGTTTAATATAAGCTTTAATTTGCTCGGTCACAGCACCCGATTTCTGGGGATTTTTCGCTAAATTTTTCGTTAAAAAAGTTTCTTCTAAGGTCTCATCACTCGCTAAAACACGAACCTCTTGTAATAAGGCGATCGCCTGTTGTTTGGCTTGTTCGGGAGTAACTTTTTGATGGAGTTGGATCGCTTCTGTAATTTGAAAACCGATATTGTAAACGGGATTAAGGGAACTCATGGGTTCCTGGAAAATCATGGCAATTTTTCCGCCGCGATACTGACGTTTTTCGTCGTCATTTAAAGTGACTAAATTTACGTCATGACTGCCCTCAGTGGGGTAAAAATAAATTTCACTGCTTTCTGCAATTCTACCTGGCTTGGGAATCAGTCCCATAATCGCCAAAGACGTGACAGATTTGCCCGAACCTGATTCACCCACAATGCCCAGAATTTTTCCCCGTTGCAATTGGAAGCCAATGCGATCAACCGCGATGATGGGGGCAGTTTTTCCTTCTCTGGCAAATTCAATTTGCAAGTTACGAACATCTAGAATCAGGTCAGTCATCGCTTAGGCCATTACAGATCATCTGAAATTGTAGCTGATTTCCTGGGTTACGGATGAACGAAAAGCCACACCAGATTTTAAGCGGTGATCGCGGCTCAATCCAAACTTCAGCCTTTTAACCAAGTTTACGGTTATTGAATTTATCGGAAATAGATAAAAAATCCCCCCAATTATCTTGAGAGGAAAGTTCGAGTTCATTGTTGACAGAGGATTAATGTTTTTTCATGCAATTAACCAATAAAGGGCGTGTGAGCAAAACCGAAGAGTTGGGGGTGGCTAAAACAGAAAGCCCAGACAATTCCCACAACGCCGATCGCGGCTAGAGTATTGGTAAAAAAGCGTCCCGTTTCAGGATTAGCACCTAATTCCTTGTCTTCTTGGCCGCCTGTGAAAAATAGTGACCAAGCTTGGTTTCCCGAAATGGGTTTAAAGCTATTAAAGTCCGAGCGGAAAACAACGGGAGCAAAAAGGTCTTTGTTGGCGTAGATATCATAATCAGAATTCATAGTAGTAGCTCCAGAGTATAGAAAGAATTTTTGTAAAGTTTAAAAATAATGAGAAGGGGGCGTTAATTTTTCTCATAAATGGCTGGGGTTCCTTTTAAGTAAAGGTTTCCGTTCGCCTGCAAAGCCCAGTTTTTCGATTAGAGGCTAGTTAACCAACCGATGACACCGTGACCCGTCACAACTTCCATGATTAGGAGGGAAACAAAACCGATCATGGCAAAGCGTCCATTCATTTTCTCGGCGTATTCAGTCCAACCTGCTTGGACGGTTTCATCAACATATACTTGGGGTTCGATCGCGAAGTTATTTAAACGATTGTCAGAGTCGAGGCGAAATCCGCGTGTAGAAGAAGTCATTGTTAATTTCCTGTTGAGTTATGTGCTTTTGTCTTTATGTAAACTAATGTAACACTATATTAAGATAAATGACAACCCCCTTGACGAAAAAAAAATAATTATGTATGGGCTGATCGCTTGTTTATGTCTATAAATAGGCAGAGATTTTGAAGAAAAGTCATGACAACAGAAAAATGAAGATGAGCTTTAAATCCTTTCACAGTAAGACTTATCGCTAAAAAAAGGATTCAGCCTTATCAAAGGATCTCAAAATATTAAGCGGATCTCAATGGCTGTAACTTTCTTAACTTTTTTATGTAAACTTATCTAAAAATTCTTAACATTACTGGGATCTGCGATCGCGATCGCCTGTTTGACAGAAAAAAATGGGGGAACTTGAAGGGGGGAGATCTGGAGGCAATAAAAAACCGCCACTGAAGGATGGGCGGCTCTCTAGCAATCGGAGGGTGATATTGACTTTATGTCTTGTTCCTAAGTTATGGCTAAACCCTAGAAATTTATGTAGTTGATGTGACAAAAAATTCAATCAATGTCAGGGTTTCAACGCATAGGTGTTTAACGGTTCCTTGATAAAGCGAATATAGAAGTGCTTAAAGGTCGATCGCAATACCCTGGGTAAGCCAAAATCAATGGGCATCAGAGCTTCGGGCAGTTTCCAGTCACTCACTTGTAATTGCTGGGGATGCTCTAGGGGAAAATCTAGATCAGCCAGATCAAAACCGAGACCTAAGCGTTGTTGAGCGGCTAAGGTCGGTACATCGGCAGGATTCACTTGGATAATATCTGCCATCGCCCAATCCAGAGCAAACACATTGCTAGAAGCTCCTAAAATTCCCAGAGCGCGGGGAACCCCATTCATCGGGCCATTGCCTTCGTGACCGATAATTCCGTCTAAAATAGTCAAATTGGGATTAATTGCCCTAGCCGTTTCTACTAACATTTCGCCAAAGCGATCGCTGTCCTTGCCTGCTTCCATGTGCCACCAGGCTTTCATTTTGCCAGGGACACAACCGAAGAGGTTTTTCACGCCCAGGGTCATGGTTAATTGAACATGGGATTTAATTTTCGGTAAATTAATCACCACATCCGCTTCCATTGTTTCCTTGGATAAACGCAAATGATTGAAATTATCGCTTTCGGTTTGATAACGATTGTCCTCGAAATTCCACAACGGGAATGTCTAATTCTTCTAAATAGGACAGATAGCCATTGGTTTCCACTACGCCCCTAGCACTTCCAAAAGCGGGACTATCTCCCAAAAAAGGTTTTCCTCCCACTGATTTCACTAGCTTTGCCACACAATAAACCAGTTCGGGACGGGTGATACATTCTCTCTCTGGACGACCCGCCGTTAACAGATTGGGTTTGAGTAAAACGCGATCGCCTTTTTTAACGAAAGCTTCGATTCCGCCCAGGGGTTCGAGCAAGGCTTGGACGGAAGCGGATAAACGTTCAATTTCGTAGGAATCAGCACGCAATAGACTAACGGTAGGCATAAGGCTTGAGGTTAAGATTTGTAACTTTACTATAGGATAACTGAGTTAATCAGTAAAAATCATCATTGATTCAACTGGTTTTGAGAGTGAGTATTACGCGATCGCTCCCTAAAACTCCAGTAAAAACGCGATCGCAATTGTCATGATGGGTAAATTTTAAAAAAGTGCAGGACAAAATTAAGGCAATAACATTCCGTTTTCAATTTCTGCCCAAACCCCAGGAGCCAAATTCGGCGCGATTTTTTGGCAGTCCAACATCAAGCGATAAATATAGAAATACTGCTGATCAATGTTGCCTATTTCCTCAAACCCAAAGTTTAATAAGTCTGGAGTTAGGGAAAAGGTTTGATTCCAAACTTGAAATATAGCCTCGATTCTTTCCTTAAATTCTTTGTCTGTTAATTGAGGTTTCGTGTTAAAAAAGTCTTGCTCTTCTCTTAATTTTGTGCTTAAAGACTGATAATTAACGGTCGAAAAAATTTGGTCTTTTTGAAATAATTCAGTCAATGTTATCCAAGATTCGATGAATTTGGCATTGGCATTGGCGTTGGAGCTGAGGCTGACGGTGACGGAGTCGAAGGCGTGAGTGTCGTAAGGGTTGGCAGTGACATAGGTGTAGCCGTTGGCGAAGGCATTGGTGTAGGCGGTGACGGCGGCGACGGTGGTGACGGTGGTGGAGGCGATCGCTCTTCTTCTTGGGCGTTTAATGGGACTATTCACCGAATCTTTGGTCATGCGGTCTGCCCATTCTAAAACAGGTAGGAATTTTTTTCCCAGTTGAGTTTGAAGAAAATCTTTGGCCATCTGGGCCATTACCCCAAAAAAGTCACTGGTTTGTTGTTTCCCTAAAATCAAGCCCGCAATCAGCAAAAAAACTTCTCGCCAACGAGGTTCCGTGAGATGAGCTTTCACCACCTGCCCGACCAAATTATTATCGACAATATATTTCGCCGTCAGATATTCCTGTAACGTTAAATGGGAAAAAGAATATTCCCCCCGCGCCCGTTCCACAAAAATTCCTTGCTCTTTTTCAATCGTTTTTAAAATCTGCTCACCATCTAAATAATGGGGGGCATTGAGACTATCCCTTAAAAAAGTTTTAATTTGATCCGTTAATTCCCCTTGATTGTAAAATAATCGGTCTTCACTAAAATAAAAATAGGCAATTTCTGACAGTAAAATTTCTTCATTTTCAATACTCAAATTCTCGTAAATTTGTCGCCGATTGGGTAAACTTTTTTCTGCCGCCCAACGTTCTAATAAAATTCGTAAAGCATCCCCATACAAACGACTACGATTAGTGGGAAACGCTTGATTTTCATCGTAAGCTAAACAAAGAAATGTTAATAATAAGGGCGTTTGTCCCAATTCCTTAGCACTGGCATATTTAGGTTGTTGTAACAATTGCCAACATTCCTGCGCTGTTTCTGGTTCATCCCTAAACCAATGCTTAATAAAAGTCTCAATTTGTTGATCATCAAACTCGACAATTTCAATATCCGTAAATTGTCTAAAATGAGTACGAGCCGCCGTGCGACAGGAAATGATAAAGCGATTTTTGTTATGTTGATCGACAAAATTTTGAATGGTTGTAATTACATTATTGGTATTAGCATCAGGAACTTCATCTAAACCATCCAATAAAATTAATAACTCACCCTTCTTTAATTTATCAGGAATGGCTTTTTCTACGTTAGGAAAACCACAAATATCAAACTCTTTTTGGATTAATCCCTGAATATCAATCTGCTCTTCTTTAAAGTGCTTTAACTCTAATAAAACAGGGGTTAAATTAGGTTGATATTTTTCATTATTTCCTTTCATTGCCTCTAAACCAACCTTCCGCAAAAAAGTAGATTTGCCAATACCAGGCTCTCCAAAAACCATCAAATATTTTTCCTGATTCGCAAACATCATGCCCTCTTGTTTGCCGTCTTTTTGAGAACGATACCGCCGTTGATTACTTTCTCGAAATGCTTTTTCTAAGTTGAGACTGGATTCATATTTGTCGCGTGTAAATTTATCCAAACATTGCACATTAATATAAATTGATTCCAAATCCATCGGCTTAGCCATTTTCAACACTCTGACGAGCCCGTGCCGACCCCAATACCGTTGAGCATATTCCCTGACAAAGAGATATTTTCCATCTCGCCATAAATCCCCCACATTGGCTTGGAGTAACTCACTGTTCGCAATACCTTCCCAGCCCGACTTCACCAATTGCCCGATTAATCCTTTGGCTAAGGCATCAACAATTAAAGGCTCTACTCCTGTTAGCATACCCAAAACCTCATTTTTTTTGATAGTGCCATTATACAATTTTGCTTGGGACTAAACACTCAATTATCAGCGATTTCTTACCGAAACTTGCCAAACTTAAAAGTTCATCAGAAAATTATTCAAAATAAACACCTTTTTTTGCGATCGCAACCACAAAAAAAAACCCCGACAATAAGCATAATGTGCCACATCGCGGGGAATAAACAATAATATTAATCTCTAACGACCAAAACCCTTACCACGAGTAGCAACAGGCGCATTCAGACAGCTTTCGATTTGTTGGCGTAAACGGTCATGATCCAAATCTTCGCAGATCAAAACCAATTGATTTTTGGGTTCAGCTTTCCATTCACTGTCTTCTAAACTAAAGCGTTTACCACTGAGATGGAAGATATGACGTTTAGGGCTTTCCTTAAACCAAAGAATTCCCTTTGCGCGAAAAACATTACTGGGTAATTGATTATCGAGGAAATGTTGAAATTTACGAATCGAAAAAGGTTTATCACTCTCAAAAGAAATAGAGGTAAAGCCATCATTTTCTAAATGACTGGAGTGGTCATGGTGATGGTGGTCATGATCGTGGTCATGGTGATGGTGATCATGGCCGCAATCGGGAGTACATTCATGATCATGCTCATGGGCGTGATCGTGATCATGGTGTTCATCCTTAACTTCTTCCGTTTTAAAATATTGATCCGACTCGAATAAACCCACGCTTAACACCAAGGGCAGAGGAACTTCCGCTTTTGTGGTACGGAGAATTCTGGCTGAATCCTTCATATCACGGATTCTAATTTCGAGGGCATCCACATCGGCTTCATCGACGAGATCGGTTTTATTGAGAACAATAATATCACCGTAGGAAATTTGACTCTGGGCGGCTTCACTATTAAATAAATCCAGACTAAAATTCTCGCAATCCACCATTGTCACAATGGAATCTAAGCGAGTCATATCCCGCAATTCTGTCCCTAAAAAAGTGAGGGCAACGGGCAAGGGATCGGCTAATCCTGTCGTTTCTACTACTAGATAATCGACTTTTTCAGGACGTTCTAAGACATTATAAACTGCTTGGATTAAATCATCATTAATGGTACAACAAACACAACCATTGTTGAGTTCTACCATCGTTTCGCCTGTGGTAATAATCAGTTCATTATCAATACCAATTTCGCCAAATTCATTGACTAGAACGGCAACTTTTAAGCCTTTTTGGTTAGTTAAAATATGATTTAATAACGTCGTTTTACCACTGCCTAAAAATCCTGTAATAATCGTTACGGGTAAACCCTGTTTCGGTGCGTCTATGGTGCTAATTGGTGCGGGTTGGGTATCAACAGTCTGCATGGTTTTTGGAGGGATTACTAATTATCTTGATATGTCTATCATGGTATCATGTCGTTTTAGCGATCGCCAAAGAGCAGTCTTGGCCATTGTTCAGTTATTAAGTATTAAAAAAGATGAATCGAATGAAGCGATCGCTGTTTTTAGTCATCTTGGGTATCTGTGTTCTATTTGTGACCCTGACAATTCGCCCTTCCTTGAGCGAAAATTCAAGCTTGGGGGAAATACGAGGAGTCTGGTTAACCAATATCGACAGTGACGTATTATTCAAGGCCGAACAAACCGAAAACGCGATCGCCGATTTCGCAAGCTCAAATTTAATAGCCTTTATCCCACTGTTTGGAATTGGGGACATACCCTCTATCCCAGTCAGATTGCCGAGTTGCACACAGGAAAACTGGTCGATCCCAGCGAAGGTTTACAAAATAGGGATCTATTGCAGGAAATCGTAAAGCAAGGACATCGGGAAAAAATGGCCGTCATTCCCTGGTTTGAATTTGGGTTTATGGCTCCTGTTGATTCAATTTTGGCAAAAAATCATCCCGATTGGTTGACCCAAAAGCCTGATGGGGAAACGGTTTGGTTAGAAGGTAAAACCCATGAACGGGTCTGGCTCAATCCTCTCAATCCAGCAGTCCAGCAATTTATTAGTGATTTAGTCCTCGAAATCGTTAATCAGTACGATATTGACGGCATTCAGTTTGATGATCATTTTGGTTATCCTGCCGATTTTGGTTATGATCCCCTGACGCTCAAGCTTTATCAAGGGGAACATTCGGGAAAATTACCGCCGAATCCAACCGTATTAAAACCCGTCGAGGATTGTGTGGTCAATGATCCTGAATGGCAAGCCTGGGTCGATTGGCGATCGCAGAAAATCACGGAATATATGGCCAAGTTATCCCAACAAATCAAAGCGGTTAAACCCCAGATTTTAGTCTCCGTTTCCCCTAATCCCCAAGGATTTTCTAAAAATTGTTTTCTAATGGATTGGCAAAGCTGGCAACAACAGGGATTAATCGATCAATTAGTTTTGCAAGTCTATCGCAATCAACTCAGCGATTTTCAGCGAGAATTACAAAAACCCGAAGTCCAAACCACGAAACAAAAGATTCCCGTCGCGATCGGCATTTTATCAGGACTGAAAAATCGTCCCCTACCCATGACCCAAATCCAAGAACAAGTTAATTTTGTGCGATCTGAAAAATTTGCAGGGGTTTCTTTTTTCTTTTATGAAAGTCTCTGGAATTTGGGCAAAGAATCCCCAGAGGAGAGACAAAACCAGTGGAAAACCATATTTAAAGAACAAAAGCTTTGAAAATAGGGCTATTTTTCTAAAAGTCAAGATATATCGCCATAATGTTAAACACGTTAACAAGGGGCTTAAGCCCCTTGCCTCAAGAAATTCGATGTCGTTATTGCGATAAAAAAGCAAACCCCTCTCACAGTGAGAAGGGTTAATCCGACAAGACAATAATTCGTTGCGTTTAACGACGACGGGAACGCTGTCTTCTGCGCGTTGCTTCTTTCCGTTTATGCTTTTCCTGGGGAGTTTCAAAGAACTGATGCTTTTTGAAATCTGTATAGATGCCTGCTTTGGCAACTTGACGCTTAAAGCGACGTAGGGCTGATTCAATGGGTTCATTTTGACCGACGACAACTTGAGTCATTCTTGAGTTTTAAACCTCCTATAAAGAATATGCGAGTCAAGGACTCAATGGGTTAAAGCTAGGGCTATTTTACCCATAGCCTATCTATCGTACTCTGTTTTGGTCTTGTTGTAACGGTCAAAATGTGAAGGTGTTTTGACTAACGGGTACTCTGAGTAGATGGGTCTTAAAATTTATAAGATCCCCCCGTCCTACGGACACCCCCCTTATCAAGGGGGGCAGGGGGGATCGAGCGAAAATGTATGGTCAGTTTACTCGCTAATTAAGCTGGATGTTGCTTTAAAATTTCAGCTAAATATTTTCCCGTATAGGATTTCGGATTTTGGGCCACCGTTTCAGGAGTGCCGATCGCCATCAGTTCTCCCCCGCGATCGCCGCCTTCAGGCCCCAGATCAATCACCCAATCACTACAGCGAATCACATCTAAATTGTGTTCAATAACGAGAATCGAATTCCCTTTATCGACCAGGCGTTGCAAAATATTGAGTAAATGGTGGACATCATAAAACGATAAACCCGTTGTCGGTTCATCAATCAGATACAGGGTTTTTCCCGTTGCCCTCCGAGACAATTCACTGGCTAATTTCACCCGTTGGGCTTCCCCTCCTGATAAAGTGGGAGCAGGTTGGCCCAATCTCACATAACCTAAACCCACATCAACCAGAGTTTGTAAACGAGTAAAGGCACGGGGAATATTTTCAAAAATTTCCAAAGCTTCTTCTGCCGTTAATCCCAGCACATCGGCGATCGACAAACCTTTGTATTTCACCTGCAAGGTTTCACGGTTATATCTGGCTCCTTTGCAGACATCGCACTGCACATAAACATCGGGCAAAAAGTTCATCTCGATCACGTTCACTCCTTGACCGAGACAGGCTTCACAGCGTCCGCCCTTGACATTAAAGGAAAATTGTCCTGCTTTATATCCCCTAGCTTTGGCTTCGATGGTTTGGGTAAAAATTTCCCGAATAGAGTCAAAAATACCCGTATAAGTCGCAGGATTAGATCGAGGTGTGCGGCCAATGGGAGATTGATCGATGACAATCACCTTATCGATCGCCTCTAGACCTTTAATTTCTCCTAAATTTTTAGGTAACGGAATGAGACGGGTTAAATGGTGTTGGAGAGCGGGATAGAGTAACTCGTTAATCAGGGTCGATTTACCTGAGCCAGAAACCCCCGTAATTGAGACTAATTGACCGAGGGGAATCTCGACATCAATATTTTGTAAATTATTTTGATGGCAATTCTTGAGTTGCAAGGATAAACCGTTACCATGCCGACGGGTTGCAGGAGTGGCGATCGCTTCTCTACCTGATAAATAGGCTCCTGTCAGCGATCGTTTACTTTTCAGGAGGGTTTTTAGATCGCCTTGACAAACAATTTCTCCCCCATGAACCCCTGCTTTCGGGCCAATATCGACTAAATGATCCGCCATGCGAATAGTATCTTCATCATGCTCGACCACAATCAGCGTATTACCTAAATCCCGTAATCTTTTGAGGGTTTCGAGTAACCGCCCGTTATCCCGTTGATGCAAACCAATACTGGGTTCATCCAAGACATACAAAACCCCCGTTAACCCCGAACCAATTTGGGTTGCCAGTCGAATGCGTTGCGCTTCTCCTCCTGAAAGGGTCATGGCGGCACGGTCTAGGGTCAGATAATCTAGCCCTACATCCATCAGAAATTGCAATCTGGATTTAATTTCCTTGAGTGCCAATTCTCCAATCAGAGCCTGGCGGTTAGTCAACTCTAACTGATTAATTCGTTCGATGGTTTCGCGAATAGAAACCCCCGTCAAGTCACTGATTCTATACTGTCCTAAACGAACGGCCAGGCTTCGGGTTTCAAGCGTTTAGCTTGGCAGGTTTCACAGGGTTGATGGACAATATATTTTTCGAGTTTTTGTTTAATAACGTCGGAAGTCGTGTCTTGATAGTTGCGGTCTAGGATATTTAAAACGCCTGCAAAATTGCGAAAATAGCCTTTTGTTTGTTGATAGCGAGAATCTTCTTCAAACCAAATAGGTTCTTCGCTTCCGTAGAGCAAAATATGTTTTTGTTCAGGGGTTAATTTTTGCCAAGGAGTATGAATATTAAAGTCAAAGGCTTGTCCTAATCCATGCAAGAGCGATAAGTAATAGGAATTATCTTTTTCTGACCAAGGCGCGATCGCAGAATAGAGGGGTTGGGACGGATCGGGAACTACTAAATCGGCGGAAAAGGTGCGAGAATTGCCTAAACCGTGACACTGGGGACAGGCTCCGTAGGGAGAATTAAAGGAAAAAAGACGGGGGGACAATTCATCCATCACGCCCCCATGTTCGGGACAGGCAAAGTTTTCAGAAAAGACAATTTCTTTGCTTTCAGGCTGATCAAAAAAGGCGTTTTTTTCGTCGGACTCTGGGGTTATATTTTCTTCTAAATCACTCAAGATTTCAATAATAGCTGTCCCTTCTGCCTGTTTTAAACAAGTGCTAAGGGAATCGGTTAATCGTTCTTCTAATCCTGGTTTTTTGATTAAACGATCAATGACAATTTCAATGTGGTGAGCCTGGTTTTTCTTTAATTCAATGGAATCGGAAAGTTCCCTCACTTCGTCATTAATTCTGACCCGCACAAATCCCTGGGAAGCTAAACTCGATAGTAATTGAATATGGGTTCCTTTTTTGCCTTTGACAACGGGAGCTAGGATCTGAAATTTTGTTCTATCAGGTAATGCCATGACCCGATCGCACATTTCATCAATAGTCTGGGGAGCAATATTGCGATCGCAGTGGGGACAATGGGGACTTCCCGCCCGTCCGAAAAGTAGGCGTAAATAGTCGTAAATTTCCGTCACCGTTCCCACCGTAGAGCGGGGATTGTGGGAAGTGGATTTTTGGTCAATGGAAATAGCGGGACTCAAACCTTCGATCGCATCTACATCGGGTTTATCGAGTTGCCCTAAAAATTGCCGTGCGTAGGAACTCAAGGATTCCACATACCGCCGTTGTCCTTCCGCAAAAATGGTATCAAAAGGCCAAGGAAGATTTTCCCGATCCCGATACGCCCGTGAAGACAATGATGCGATCGCGGGGCAGGTCTAAATCGACGTTTTTTAAATTGTGCTGTCTGGCTCCTCGGATGCGGATAGTATTGAGGTCGGGCATGGATGATGGGACTTAATGTTTCTACACAATTCTAACCGTACTTGAGGCAATTTGCCAGATAATACTTAATATTTTCTAAAAAGCTCCACTACTTCAGTAATAATACGGAGGTACATGGGGAAAATTTAAAAACACGCATTCTTTCTTTTCTGCAAAATCATCAGCAGTTTTTCAAAATTCTCAGGTAAGGCGCGATCGCGGGAAATCATTTCCCCCGTTACAGGATGAATCAAGCTTAATTGATGGGCATGGAGAGCTTGACCCGATAAATTGACTCCCAAGGAATGGGCTGAACTATAGACGGGATCACCCACAATCGGCAGTCCTAATTGCTTACTGTGAACCCGAATTTGGTGAGTACGCCCCGTTTCTAGACGAAATTCCATGAGGGTATAATTTCCCATTCTTTCTAAAATTTGCCAATGGGTAACGGCTTCTCGTCCCCCTTTTTCAACCGAGATAATGGCCATTCTTTGGCGATCGTAGGGACAACGACCAATCAGTAAATCTACGGTTCCCGTTTCAGTTTTGGGCGTGCCGTAAACAATGCCCCAATAGACCCGTTGGGCAGTTTTCGCTTTCAGTTGGGCTTGTAAATGTTGGAATGCTTGATCGGTTTTGGCTACCACGATCGCGCCTGTTGTGTCTTTATCTAAACGATGGACGATGCCTGGCCGTTCGACTCCCCCAATGCCCGTTAAATCAGGACAGTGGGCGAACAGTGCGTTAACAAGCGTACCAGACCCATGACCAGGGGAAGGATGCACCACCATCCCCGCAGGTTTATTGAGAATAATCAGGGAACTATCTTCATAGAGAATATCCAAGGGAATATTTTCGGCTTCCACGAGCAACGGTTGCACAACAGGAATGGTCACAACCACGCGATCGCCCTGTTGAATTTTGTGTTGTTTTTCCCCACAGACCTGGCCATTAATTTGAACTTGTCCCTGATCAATTAGTTTTTGTAAACGCGATCGCGACAAATCCGCCAACTGGGAAGACAACCATCGGTCTAACCGTTCCGTTCCCTGTTCAACTTGTAATTCAATAACATTCTCCAAAATTGAATCTTTCACCTGCAATTATTTGTACCGAATATAGTCATAAATCCCCAGATATTGTTCCCCTGGATGATTCCAAGAATAATCATAATTCATGCCCTGCAAGGCAAGTTGACGGAATAGCTTGGGACTTTTTTCATAGAGATCGATCGCCCGCCCTAACGCGGATTCTAACCCTAATTCATTGGGATCATTAAAGACAAAACCATTACGTTCTTCGGGTAAATGTTCTGAATCGTAATCCCAGTCAAACACCGTATTCACGAGTCCCCCCACCGCTCGCACAACGGGAACTGTTCCATAGCGCAGACCGATCATTTGCGTTAAACCGCAGGGTTCATAATTACTGGGAACGACAATAATATCGGCGGCGGCATAGATTAAATGGGCTAACTCCTCATTAAAACCGAGTTCCAGATGAATATTTTTATTACTCGCTAAATAATTTTTTTCATGCCAGAATTTAAGATTGAGTCTTTGTTCTGTCGCTGACCCTAATAGGACAAATTGACAGCCTTTTTCGAGGGAATAATACATGGAATGGTGAACCAGGGGAACGCCCTTTTGTTCATCCAAACGACCAATAAAACAAACCAACGGTTTATCGGAAACTTCTAGACCTAATTTTTCCTGTAAATCCTTTTTATTTTTCGCTTTTTCATCAAAGGTATCTATGTCGTAGGGATGGGCGATCGCTTTATCCAGCATAGGATTCCAAACTTCGTAATCAATCCCATTCAGCACTCCCCCAAACTTGTTTTGATGGATTTCTAGGGTACTGCTTAAGCCATAGCTAATATCGGTAAAACGGGCTTCCCAGGCATGGTGGGGCGAAACCGTATTCACAAAATTAGAATAAACAATTCCCCCTTTCATAAAATTAATCGCGCCGTGATTAAAATTGTCTTGTAATTTATCCTGTTGATAATAATAGGATTCGTTATTTAAACCCGTTCCTCGCAGGGCATGGATACCCGAAATTCCTTGATGTTTAAAATTATGAATGGTATAACAAACTCGTGGTGTTCCCATACCATGATGTTTATAGATTTCAAATAACATCACGGGAATTAAACCTGTTTGCCAATCGTGACAATGGATCACATCGGGGTGTTTATTGCTAATGTGTAAAAACTCGATCGCTGCCTTGCTAAAAAAAGCAAAGCGCATATCATCATCCCTCGCACCATAATAATGTCCGCGATCAAAATAATTTTCAGCAGAATGGGGACGAATAAAGAAACACAGGCTACCATGCACCCAGCCACAAAAAACTGCACAATGAACCGCCTGCCCATTCCAAGGCACAAAGAGATCCCGATAGGCTTCATGGAGTCCCCAAATATGGTCGTAGCGCATACAATCGTACATGGGCAAAATTAGTTCAACGCAATGACCGCGAAGCTGTAATTCCCGACTCAGCCCATAAACCACATCTCCCAGACCACCCGCTTTAATCGCAGGAGCGCATTCCGAGGCAATTTGAACAATATACATACTATCTCCTGATTGCTGAATAAATTTTAAAATAGGCTGTTTTATTAGGTTACGTGTATTGTCCTCTATTTTTGCAACAATTATTCACAAGCCATCCCTGAAAAAATAAATTAGTTTAGGAATACTTCAGAATAATGAATAGACTAAACCAAAAGAAAACCTCGTTTTTCTAAATCATTTTAATCACAAAAATAGCTCTTTGCAGTTTGATGAAACAATTGAAGTCACGATCGCAAGACCTCCGCAGTTTATTTGAAAATAGTATCACTATTGAATATGTAGCTGAACCCTTAAAAACCGTTAATGCAAACCTATCTATTCAAGAAATATTTGGATGGATGCAGGAACAGGATTTTGATGTGGTGGGGATTGAAACCGAGGGAATCGTGACGGGTTATTTAGAAAAAAATAGTTTAAACGCTCAAAGTTCAGGAAAATGTAAAAATCATGAAAAAGCCTTTCTTCCCCAGGATTTAATTGCCATTTCTACCCCTCTGATTAAACTTCTTCCCTTATTACAAAATAAAACTCGTCTATTTATCTTAGATTGCAACTCTGTCACGGGAATTGTTACCCAAGGAGATTTACAAAAATCCCCTGTCAGGATGCTTCTATTTAGTTTAGTGACCCTTTTAGAGATGAACCTATTACGCATTATTCGTCTTTATTATTCCCCCGATTCTGTATCTAATATTTTAACCGAAGAACGTTTAAAAGCTGCCCATAAATTATTACAAGAAAGCCGCGATCGCAACGAAGCAACCGATCTATTAGATTATTTACAATTTTGTGATAAACGGGATTTGATTTTACACAATCTTGAACTAATCGCAAAATTAGCATTAAAATCAAAAAGTTCAGGGGAAAAATTTCTAAAAAATGCCGAAAAATTACGCAATAAACTCGCCCATGCCCAGGATTTAGTCGGCGGATCTTCCTGGTCTGAATTAATTTCTTTAGCTGAAAGATTAGAAAAATTATTGATTTTATGCGAACAAATTTAAAAAAATACCCAGCAGTCAGAATTTAATCCCTTGCCGAGTATTTTTTGATTATTTTCAGTCTTCAGATTGTCAACTTGATGAAAAATAATTTAAAGCGCGCCCACATTGGCTAACCCTAAAATCACAGCCGTCCCTAAAAGATGACCGAAGCTCATCGTGCCTAAGACTGCGGCTAATCCAAATCCACCAAACAAATTCGGAGAGGGCATAGCAGGCCCCACACTGGGATATTTGATCGTCAATTTACCAAACGCGATCGCCAAAATATTACAAGCAATCATCACCCCCGCCACTGTGGGACTCCATTCAAGGGTTGCAGGGACAGTTGTAGCGAGTAACAAAGTAGAATACATTAGATCTTCCTCAAAATAGGGCATATTAAGCCTTACATCTTAAAGGCCAACTCCCCTATTGCAGATAAATCCGTTGCAATACTTAATAAAAACAGCCCCAAAATTTTTTTGTTGCAGAAGTAGCCTTATTTGCTATGATAGATACTCGTGAGTTTGGAGAGATGGCTGAGTGGTTGAAAGCGGCAGCCTGCTAAGCTGTTGTACGAATCGTAAGACCGTACCGAGGGTTCGAATCCCTCTCTCTCCGTTTTAAATACTATCCATAGCTTCTTTTTTCAAATTTCGCGGCGTTTACTGTCCAAAATTTGTCAAAATCCTTAGCACTTCTTGACAGTAATTCAGGTTAGTGCGGTTTTCTGCGAAAATTCTGGGAAATATAAGATTTTTCACTGATGGTTAATCCTGGGTTAAGCTTATTTTGGATTTATATTACTTAATCATGCCCGTGAGGAATCATTCATGCTCAAATCATCGCTCAAAAAAAATCGTCATATCAAGCCCCAAATTGTTCTAACTCTTATTTTGACTGGACTCAGTGCCAACTTTTTAACGGCTTGTGGTGGTGGCGACCAAACCGCAACTACCCCCACAACGACACCCACAACGGAAGCTTCTGCGGCTCCCAGTGCGACTACTGGTGCTGATGGTTTGAAATTAGGAGCCTTATTGCCTGCGACGGGAGATTTATCTTCTATCGGTCAAAATATGCCCGTTGCCGCTAAATTAGCCGTTGATACCATCAATGCTTGTGGTGGTGTTAACGGAAAACCCGTTACTCTCGTGGTGGAAGATGATCAAACCGATCCGACGGCTGGAGCTTCCGCAATGACTAAACTTGCCGAAGCGGATAAGGTGGCAGGGGTAATTGGTTCCTTTGCCAGCAGTGTTTCCAGTGCAGCTATTCCCATTGCCGTTAAAAATAAAGTGATGTTGGTTTCTCCAGGAAGCACCAGTCCCGTCTTTACAGAACAAGCGCAAAAAGGTGAGTTCCAAGGTTACTGGGCTCGTACCGCTCCTCCTGACACCTATCAAGCCGCCGCCTTAGCCGCTTTGGCTGCGAAAAAAGGTCTTAAAAATATTTCAACTGTGGTGATTAATAATGATTACGGCGTAGGCTTTGAGAAAGTTTTTGTCGAATCCGTTGCCAAGGATGGTGGAAAAATTCTTCATGGTGATAAACCCGTCCGTTATGACCCCAAGGCCGCAACCCTAGATACGGAAGCAGGTCAAGCCTTTGCGGGGAAACCCAATGCAGTGGCCGCCGTGCTTTATGCCGATACGGGAAGTGCGCTGTTGCAAGCGGCTTATAAACAGGGTTTAACCAAGGGAGTAATCGTCCTCCTGACCGATGGGGTGTATTCTGAAGATTTTGTCAAAAAAGTCGGTAAAGATGCGGCGGGTAACTCGATTATTGCAGGAGCTTTGGGAACCGTCCCTGGTGCGAACGGTAAATCTTTAGAGGCTTTTAGCAAAACCTGGAAAGAAAAATCGGGTAAAGATGTGACCGCCTTTGTTCCCCATACCTACGATGCGGCAGTTTTGATGATGTTAGCGGCTGAGGCGGCGAAAGCCAATACGGGTGAAGGAATTCAGAGCAAAATTCGGGAAGTTGCGGCGGGGCCTGGCAAGAAGTCACCGATCCTTGTGAAGCGTTGGCATTGGTGAAGGCGGGTAAACCCGTTAACTATCAGGGAGCAAGCGGTAATGTGGATATCGATGCCAATGGGGATGTGGTTGGTAGTTATGATGTCTGGACGGTTAAGCCTGATGGCACTTTAGCGGTCATTGATAAGGTTTCGCCTAAAACCTAGTTTTGATCCCCCCTAACCCTTGATAAGGGGGGCTTTTATTTTTTTCAAGGTGGCTAGGGAAATTCTCTGATTTTTCTAGGGTATATAGTCTGCCTTGAGGGATTTTTTATTTTAAGGTGATCCCCGACTCTGATAGACTTTGACTGATAACAAAAAAAGATCCAGTCTAGGAAAACTTAATCAGCAATTGGGAGGATTAACTCGTGGAAAATACGCTCGGTTTAGAAATTATTGAAGTTGTTGAACAGGCCGCGATCGCCTCTTCTAAATGGATGGGTAAAGGCGAAAAAGACATCGCTGACCAGGTTGCCGTTGATGCCATGCGGGAACGGATGAACAAAATCCACATGAGAGGGCGCATCGTCATCGGAGAAGGAGAACGGGATGAAGCTCCCATGCTCTACATCGGTGAAGAAGTAGGTATTTGTACCCAGGAAACGCAGGTGCATTTTGTAATCCTGACGAATTAGTTGAAATCGATATTGCGGTTGATCCCTGTGAAGGTACTAACTTAGTCGCCTATGGACAAAATGGATCGATGGCCGTTTTAGCAATTTCCGAAAAAGGTGGCCTATTTGCCGCTCCTGACTTTTATATGAAAAAATTAGCCGCTCCCCCAGCCGCTAAAGGTAAAGTTGATATTAATAAATCGGCTACCGAAAATCTTAAAATTTTGGGCGAGTGTTTGGGTCGCGCCGTTGAAGAATTAGTTGTCGTTGTCATGGATCGTCCCCGTCACAAAGAATTAATTCAAGAAATCCGTGATGCGGGTGCGCGAGTTCGTTTGATCAGTGATGGTGATGTTTCTGCCGCCATTTCCTGTGCTTTCTCTGGAACCAATATTCATTGTCTGATGGGCATTGGTGCGGCTCCTGAAGGAGTCATTTCGGCGGCAGCGATGCGTTGTTTGGGTGGTCACTTCCAGGGTCAATTGGTTTATGATCCTGCTGTCGTCCAAACGGGCTTAATCGGTGAAAGTCGTGAAGGTAACCTCAAACGTCTTGGCGAGATGGGAATTACCGATGGCGATCGCGTCTATGAGTGTGAAGAATTGGCTAGTGGTGAAACCGTTTTATTCGCGGCTTGCGGGATTACGCCTGGAACCTTGATGGAAGGTGTACGCTTCTTCCACGGTGGTGCGCGGACTCAAAGTTTAGTTATTTCTACCCAATCAAAAACAGCACGGTTTGTCGATACGGTACATTTATTTGAAGCTCCTAAAGTTATTCAACTTAAATAGATTTCATTTATCCGAATTGATAATGATGGGCGGGCTATCTGGCCCACTTTTTTTTATGGATTTGATTGATTTTAAAAATATTTTCTGAACTTAAAAAGATGCGATCGCTTTCTTCAAACCAGTTTTTAGGGGATAGAATAGGAAAAAAAGAAATTCTCTCAAGTCCTATGCTTGCAACAAACGATTATCTCCTTTGGCTAGAAGGAACGATTGATCTATTAAAAAAACAAAATTATGATAGTGTTGACTGGGAAAACTTAATTGAGGAAATTGAAAGCTTGGGCAGAAGTCAAAGACGAGAACTCCGCAATCGACTGACTACCATGCTAGAACATTGTCTCAAACTTTGTTACTCTACCTATGCTCAGGACTATCGAGGTTGGACAGAAACAATTCGTCGTAGCCAGCGAGAACTTCAGGATTTATTGGAAGATTCCCCCAGCCTTAAACACTATTGGGAAGAAATTTTTCTCGATTGTTATGCTAAAGCCATCAAAAGCTTAAGAGAGAATCGGGATTATCAATCTTTTTCTTTTCCTGATGATTGTCCTTTCCCCCAACAAATCAATCAGATTTTACAAAAAACTTCCTGGAGGGAGTAATTAAGCGTTGATATACTACGTTATTTACCAAGCTTGATGATTAAAATAACAGGCAATGGATAAATAGTGATTTCAAAATTTATAGCCAAAATTGGCGATCGCCTTCTGGATTAGTGGGATAAATTCTTTGCAAAAGGGTTAATTGTAAAGTAAGCTCAGTCAAATAATTGAAAATATATTTGTATTCTGCGATCGCCAATTCAACTCCTAAAACCTATATTCAATTACAGAAAATAGAAGATTTCCCGTTTTAAAATAAAATAATTCGCGATCGCGTTTTATTGATTCTGCTAAAAGTTTAAATTTTTGCTTTAATACAAAATAGGTAGGCTATTTGGGTAATAATATGCAATATCAAATTAAACTTAAAAAAAGTGAAGAAGGCTATGCGGTTTGGTGTCCTAGTCTGCCAGGTTGCGCTTCCCAGGGTGAAACGAGAGAAGAGGCCGTTGCTAATATTCAGGATGCTATTCAATCCTATTTAGAAGTTTTGAATGAATTAAAAATTATGGTGGGTTTGCGACCAAAAATTGAGGAGGAAAATTTTGATGACTGTTGAAGGTTTTGATCCCCCCCAGCCCCCCTTGATAAGAGGGGAGAATGAGATACTGGTGAAGAGTTTGGAGATGATTGCGGAGTGGGAAAGTCGTGAAGCGATTTATGAGTATTGGAAGGCAAATCTGGAGGGTTTGAAAAATGAGAATTTATTAACAATTCTGGAACAATATGCTCAAGCAAAATTATCATCTCTGACGGGAAAAAGTGCTTATTGGTTTGCGGGTAATCTTTTTAGTTTTAATATTTATATCAAGGAATTTCCTTTAGGGTCTATTGCCATTAATCAAGAGTTAGCTATTAAAAGTTGTGAACTGGCTTTAACGGTGTTTATTTTTCAGGATTATCTGCAAGATTGGGCAAAGTTAAAAAGTAGTTTAGGCATTGCTTACTGGGCAAGAATAAGAGGGGAACGGGCTGACAATTTAGAGGCTGCGATCGCTTGTTATCAAGAGGCCCTTAAAGTTTATACTTTTACCACTTTCCCTGAAGATTGGGCAATGACTCAAATGAATCTGGGAAATACTTATGCTCAAAGAATAAAAGGGGAACGGGCTGACAATTTAGAAACTGCGATCGCTTGTTATCAAGATGCTCTTGAGATTTATACTTTTACTGCTTTTCCTAAAGATTGGGCAATGACTCAAATGAATCTGGGAATTGCTTACCGTAACAGAATCAGAGGAGAACGGGCTGACAATTTAGAAACCGCGATCGCTTGTTATCAAGAAGCTCTTAAGGTTTGTACTTTTACTGCTTTTCCTTTCTATTGGGCAACGACTCAAATGAATCTGGGAATTGCTTACCGTAACAGAATCAGAGGAGAACGGGCTGACAATTTAGAAACCGCGATCGCTTGTTATCAAGAAGCTCTTAAGGTCAGAACTTTTACAGCTTTTCCCCAGGATTGGGCATGGACTCAAGGCAATTTAGCAGGAGCTTTAACAGTAAGATCATCTTTAAATAATAATGCTCAAGATTTAGACCAAGCCATTGAATTATATCGCCAATCTTTAACCGTTTCTGCTCCTGGTACTTCTTACTTTATTAATAATCAATATTATTTAGGTAATGCCCTAGCTCGTCGTTATGAAACCAGCAAAAATCCTGAAGATCTGCAACAATCCCTCGCCGCTTATCAAATTGCCCTAAATTATCTCAGTCCCGAACACTACAATCGCCAACAATATTGGCAAGCCATCCCCGCCACCCAAGCCATTTTAGGCAGTCGTTTAGTCCGTGATGGCAACTGGCAAGAAGGATTGAAACTTTTGATTAATAGCCTTAATCAACTCAAAACAGGGGATAATTCCCTAGTTTATGCCAACGCTCTCTATCAAACAGGCTATGCCTACGAACTCCTCAGCGATCAAGAAAATGCTCGTCTCTATTATCGGGATGCCCTGCGACTGTATGAACATCTTCAGGATTTACCTGGCATTGCCAAAAGTCGGGAAAGTTTAGGGAATGTGTTCGTTTCCCAAGGTCATCTGGAAAAAGGAATGTCCGAGTTAGCCCAAGCCCGTGAAATTTATCAACAATTAGGTAAAACCGAAGCCGCCGAAAAAGTGGATAATACTTATCAATCGGTTCAGCAAGTCTTGGAACAGGTAAAAAGTGAGGTCTTAGCATGACAACAGCAGATGATATTTTCGAGCAATCCGTTAACAATATTCACAACTTAGGACTCAGAGAAATTCCCTTCACAGAAAGCCCGACTGATCTCCAAAATAAAACCCTAGATCGTATATTTACAGGTCGAGAAAAGGAACTCCGTCAAGTTTTTAATCTCTTTCAAAACCGAGAACGTCGCCGCATTTTAATTTATGGACGGATTGGGATTGGCAAAACTGCTTTTTTATTAGAAATTTTGTCAGTATTGACTCGTAAACGCCCCAAAATGCTGACAACCTATATTTCTCTACCTTCCGAACTCGATCTGGCTACGACTGCCCTAATTGCCTTAGCGAAAGCCCTGCCTGATGATGACTGGGCGCAACGACAACTTCATCAAATGGGAATCCCAACCGCAAAAGAGATAAAAGAACGCACCTCCGAAGCAGGAACAAATGCGGTTTTTGTAGGCAAATTTAGTGAAAAAGATGTCTCTGCAACCAAAGCCCAATATCCCACCGTTAGCCTAGAAATTTTATTAGACCGCGCCCTCGAAAAATATCCTGATGGTGTCCTCATTGCCATTGATGATCTCGATAAACAAAACCCCAGAAGAGTCCGAGAATTAATGCACGATGCCCAGGGAATCTTAAAGGGAAAAGCCTGGTTTATGCTCACAGGTCATCCTTTGGGAATAACAGGGGATTTATTGACCAGTGAAAGGGGATTATTTGATCTACAACTTAAATTAGAAGAACTCGATCAGCCTACCACCTACAAAATGCTGATTAATTACCTTAATAGTGCGCGAATTAATAATAATTGCGATGACGTGAATGACCCTTGTTCTGTTTTACCTTTTTCAAAAGAAACAGCCGAAGAATTCTGTCGTGTTTCCCTTGGTAAACCCCGCTTTTTTAATCGTTTAGGTAATGCCGTTCTCTCTACTGCCGCTAACTTAGGAGCAACTCGTATTACCCCAGAAGTTTTGCAACAAGGATTTAAAACCATAGAAAAAGACCGCAAACTACTCCTAGCAGAAAAAGTGATGGAAAACCGCATTTTTCAACTACTACAAAAACGAGGTTCTTTATCCGATGAAACTATCACGATAGAAGAACTAGAATTACTCGGCGTTAAAAGTTATTCCGAAATTGTTCCCTATTTAGAACGCCTTGACGATGAAGATTTTGTTCAACGATCGCCCCAATTAGACGCGATCGCCTACACACCAATTTTGTTACCTTCCAGCGACTAATTTAATCACAAAAATGGTGAAAGTCAAGATGCGATCGCCTGTAAACCCAAAAAATAAAATCGTTATTTTTCCCTTCTTTTTTGATAAACCAAGCCTGTAAGTTGATTTTTTGCGGGTTTAAACTCTTGCCATAGTCTTAAACTAGCCGATGGCAAATAATTGAAATTTTTCCCGTGAAAAGAACGCATACTAAAAAATATCACGAATAAATCAGACTAGCTATAGAAGAATCATGCCCAATTTTCAATAGTTTTTCTTGATTTTCTTTTTCTATCGTTTTAACTGATAATTTTAACCCTAAAATTCCTAACCATTCTTCTAAGTTATAGATAACCTCACTTCCGTTGCCTTGGAGCAGTTGATCAATTTTTTGCTTTTGTTTCTCAAGTTCTGCGGCTGATAATTGAGATGATCCTAATGCGTCTGCTACCTGATTTAACGCTAGAGCCAATAAACGAGGTTCACCTTCATTATCTTGTAGAATATCCTCTAGATAAGCAGCCGCCACTTGAGGATCA
Organism: uncultured cyanobacterium; assembly: GCA_963807635.1. GTDB lineage: Bacteria > Cyanobacteriota > Cyanobacteriia > Cyanobacteriales > Microcystaceae > Snowella. Next base: position 23,251 of record CAWEDJ010000069.1, on the reverse strand, counting down.
GCTAAAAATTCCATTAAGTGACTATGATAACTGAGACTCTTAGGCATGGTTGTTACTCCGTTTATAATCTTGCCAATAACTCTTTGCTTTTTGAATATCTTGTGCCTGGGTTTGTTTATCCCCTCCACATAATAACAAAATAATGACTAAATCGATTTGACCAAAATAAATTCTATAGCCTGGCCCATAATTTATTCTCAACTCAAAGATACCATCTCCTACAGATTTACAATCTCCCAAGTTTCCCAACTCAACTCTTGCTATTCTCTTAGTAATTTTTAATTTAGCCTGAATATCTTTAAGATTATTAAACCAATCACTGAATGGAATCTTACCTTCTGCGGTAACATAGCGTTGAATTTGTCTTAATTCCCCCTCCATAACCATAATTCTCTCAGTTAAATTAACAAAATATAAAATAAGTTTAATCAAAAAAATCGTCTTGAAAAACAAGAGGCGATCGCCTGTAAATCAAAACCCATAAAATCACTATTTTTCCCTTCTTTTCTTCATAAACCAAGCCTGTAATTGTTCTCGACAAGGCTTTTCTAAAATCCCCGAAATGACCTTTAAACGATGATTAGAAGCGGGACTATCGGGCAAATTAAAAACCGTGCGAATCGTTCCACTTTTGGGATCATCCACTCCATAAACCAATAAACCTAAGCGTGATTGAATCATTGCTCCCGTACACATAATGCAGGGTTCGAGGGTGACATAGAGGGTTAAATCGCCTAGATGCCAGTTATTTAAGGATTGACTAGCGGCTCGAATGGCCAAAACTTCCGCATGGGCTGTGGGATCATTTGACAGTTCCTTGCGATTACTGCTTTCTGCAATCATTTGACCGTTGCGATCGACAATGACCGCCCCAACGGGAACCTCTCCCGACTCCCCTGCCACTTCAGCCAGAGCCAAGGCCCGTTTCATCCAGTGACAATGCTGTTGATAGGCGATCGCATCTAGGGAGGTGTTCCCATCCATCATTTCTGATTAAAGCCCTAAAAGACTGACTAATAACGCTTTTTGGGCGTGCATCCGATTTTCTGCCTGATCCCAAACTCGTGAATGTTTCCCCTCGATCGCTTCATTGGTTATCTCTTCCCCTCGATGGGCGGGCAAACAATGAAGAACAATGGCATCGGGATCGGCGTGACTCAACAGCTTTTCATTAACCTGATAGGGTTGAAAAATGGGAATACGGGCATCGGCTAAGTCTTCTTGTCCCATACTGGCCCAAACATCGGTATAGAGAACCTGGGAACCTTCCACCGCTTCAATGGGATTATCGGTGAGGATAATTTCGGCTCCTTCGGCGGCGATCGCCTGAGCTTGGGCAATAATCGCAGGATCGGGCTGATAATCTTTGGGGGTTGCCACTCGAACCTTCATGCCCATCATCGCGCCTCCTAAGATTAAGGAATGGGCCACATTATTGCCGTCTCCGAGATAGGTAATGGTAATCCCCGAAAGTTGTTGAAAATTCTCGTGAATAGTTTGTAAATCGGCTAAAATCTGACAGGGATGTTCTAAATCGCTCAGGGCATTAATAATGGGAATTTGGGCATAATCGGCAAAGGTCTGCAAATCATCTTGTTTAAAGGTACGAACGGCCAAAATATCTAAATAACGGTCTAATACTCGCGCTGTATCGGTAATGGGTTCTCCTCTGCCCACCTGAGTGACGCTGGGATTGAGGTCTAAGACTTGACCGCCCAATTGGTACATGGCCGCACTAAAGGAAACACGGGTGCGAGTGGAGGCTTTATAGAATAATAATCCTAGTATTTTCTGACATTGCGGCTTTTTTTCTCCGCTTTTGAGTTGGGACGCAAGCTTAAGAACCGCCTGAAGTTCTTCCACACTAAAATCTGCGATCGCAAGAATATCTCTTCCCTTGAGGCTTTGAATCTCCATTCCCTGTTTCCTTTTGATGAGTGTAGGCGATGTGACCGAAAATTTAAGATTTCATTATATCCTTTGAGGGCAGTACAGGAAAATTTGATTCTGACGCGATCACGTAGTGCTGCTTCGCGATCGCATTTAGTTGAGTTACATTGGTTTCGTTTCCCCTTTAGATCTATCTTCAAGTAATCACTAACGTAAAGTAATGAAAACATTTTTAGGAATTGATTTTGGAACATCAGGTTGCCGTGCTGTTGTGATTGATTTAGAGGAAAATATTCACTTAGAAACTGCGATAAATTTTTCTGAATCTTTTTCGTCAAATTGCATTGAAATCTGGAAACAATCTTTATTTGAACTGTTCGCTAATATTCCCCAGGATCTGATCCGATCAATTCAGGCGATCGCGATTAACGGAACTTCTTCAACGGTATTACTCTGTGATAATCGGGGGAATCCTATCACTGAGCCTATTTTATATCATGATGGAAGAGGAAAAAGTATTCAAACAAAGTTAAGTCAATTTGTTCCGCCGAATCATTTGACGTTAAGTGCGAGTTCTAGTCTAGCCAAATTAATTTGGTGGTCTGAGCAATCCTATTTTAAGCAAGCGGTTTATTTTTTACATCAAGCGGATTGGTTAGCTTTTTTGTTACACGGAAAGTTGGGCATCAGTGATTATCATAATGCTTTAAAACTGGGTTATGATGTTGTTAATTTAAAATATCCTAGTTGGTTAACGAATCAGAGTTTTTTTGATTTATTACCTCAAGTTTTGGCTCCTGGTACTGTTGTTAGAAAAATTGAAACGGCGATCGCGCAACAATTCAATTTAAACCCTGATTGTCTAATCTGTACGGGAACAACGGATAGTATTGCGGCCTTTTTAGCGAGTAAGGCAAAAGAACCTGGGGAAGCGGTGACTTCTTTGGGGTCAACCTTAGTTTTAAAGTTATTGAGTACAACGCCCATTGAAGATTTAGCTTCAGGAGTTTATAGCCATCGTTTGGGTAACCTATGGTTAACGGGAGGGGCTTCTAATACAGGGGGAAATGTTTTAAAACACTTTTTTACTGAGGGAGAATTAATTCAATATAGCGCACAAATTAATCCCCAATCTGTTAGTCAATTAAATTATTATCCTCTTCTCACACCAGGCGATTGCTTTCCCATTAATGATCCCCATTTATTACCCCAATTAGAGCCTCGTCCTGAGAATCCTATGGATTTTTTACAGGGTTTATTAGAGGGAATTGCCCGCATTGAAGCCTTGGGTTATCAGAAATTGCAAGCTTTGGGGGCGACTCCTTTAACCCAGGTTTATACGGCAGGAGGTGGGGCAAAAAATTTGATTTGGCAAAGAATTCGAGAACGCTATTTAGGGGTTTCTGTTTGTTCATCTTGTTATACAGAAGCGGCCGTATGGGACGGCGTTATTGGCTAAAAATAGTTGTGACTGATTTCAGCAGCGATCGCGCTTAAAAATAATTTTATTGAACCTCTATTTCACCCCGAAACATATTCATCCCACAGGTAAAAGAATATTTCCCAGGAACCTTGGGCGTAAACTCAATTTTGACAGATTGATTAAGCGGTAAATCCTGAGCAATCTGAAAATCAGGAAAGAGAACTTTTTCTAAACAACTATTCGGATCTTTCCGCAAAAAATTTAGGCGAACCAATTGTCCCGATTGAACAACAAGATGCGATGGCTCATAACCCCCATCAACGGTGATATTTAAGGATTGAATTCCTTGCTGGGATTCCGTTTTTTGAGCCTTCGGTTGACTGAATAAAAACCACCATAACTCTAAGCCGATTAAACCCAATCCTCCCAAGGTGACGATCGCTTTCAGGGCGAAGGGTTGCTCAACGGGACGAAACTGGGGATTTGTCATGGAATGATCCGACGACATCGAAAACGCACCCTTTCCTGATGTCATCAAGATTAAAATTGCTAGAATAATATGACTAAAAATAACGTTTTTACTTGCCATCAATTCACTCCTTAGATGATAACTTTGGGCTGAAATTTCCGCAGACGCAACGCATTAGTTACCACTGAAATAGAGCTACAGGCGATTGCACCCCCTGCAATAATCGGACTTAGTAACCAACCAAAAATGGGAAATAAAACCCCCGCCGCAATGGGAATTCCCGCCACATTATAGATATAGGCAAAGAAGAGATTTTGACGGATATTTTGCATAGTTGCACGACTGAGTTGGATGGCAGTCACAATTCCCTGTAAATCTCCCGAAATTAGCGTAATATCCGAAGCCGCGATCGCTACATCGGTTCCCGTTCCAATGGCAATCCCCACATCCGCTTGGGCTAGGGCGGGCGCATCATTGATTCCATCCCCTACCATCGCGACAATTTTTCCTTCTGCTTGTAACGCTTGGATTTTAGCGGCTTTTTGTTCAGGACGGACTTGGGCTAAAACGCGGACTATCCCGACTTCCTGGGCGATCGCGTCGGCAGTGGCTTGGTTGTCTCCCGTGAGCATCACGACTTCCAAACCCATTTTTTTTAAAGCCTTGACGGTTGCAACGGAAGTGGGTTTAAGAGCATCTGCAATCCCCATAATCCCTTGAATTTGACCAGCGATCGCGATCCAGACGACCGTTTTTTTCGTATTTTCCCAAGTTTGTTGATAATCTTCCAGTTTTTGGGTGGGAATCCCTAATTCCTCTAGCCAACGTTGAGTCCCGATTTGCACTAATTGACCTTCTACGACTCCTTGCACCCCACTTCCCGCGATCGCATTAAATTCTTGAACGTCTGCAAAATTCACCTGTTGGGATTGGGCGTATCTGACCACTGCTTCTGCTAGGGGATGTTCCGAATTTTTTTCGAGAGAAGCCGCCAGTCTGAGCAAATCCAGTTCGTTATTATCCGCAATCCCGTTTATTGTCACAAAATCCGTCACCGTCGGTTTGCCCTGGGTGAGGGTTCCCGTCTTATCCAAAACGATGGTTTTTATTTGATGGGCAAGTTCTAAACTATCGGCTCCTTTAATTAAAATACCGTTTTCTGCCCCTTTTCCCGTTCCGACCAAAATAGAAGTCGGTGTTGCTAGGCCTAACGCGCAGGGACAGGCAATAATCAAAACTCCTACAGTGGTAATCATCGCCAGGGTAAGATTGCCCATAACGTTAAACCAAATAATAAAGGTTAAAATCGCGATCGCAATGACCCCAGGCACAAACCAAGCAGTCACTTGATCCGCCAATTTCTGAATCGGAGCTTTAGAACCCTGGGCTTGTTGAACCATTTTGACAATTTGGGCTAAAACCGTATCTTTCCCCACCCTAGTCGCTCGAAATTTAAAACTTCCCGTCTGATTAATCGTTGCACCAATCACCTCATCGCCCGTTTGTTTTTTAACAGGAACACTTTCTCCCGTCACCATTGCTTCATCAATCGTGGAAGAGCCTTCGACAATTTCTCCATCTACGGGAATTTTTTCCCCAGGTCGTACTAAAACAATGTCGCCTAAAATAACTTCTGCGATCGCAATATCAACTTCCTGATTATTACGAATGACTCGCGCCGTTTTTGCCCCCAAACCGATTAATTTACGGATAGCTTCCGAAGTTTCGCCTTTAGCAATAGTTTCAAATAATCTTCCTAACAAAATAAGGGTTGTGACCGTTGCCGCTATTTCAAAATAAACATGGGGCATTACGCCTTCCGTTGCAAAAAAATGGGGAAACAAAGTGACAAATAGGGAATAAAGATAAGCAACTCCCGTTCCCAAAGCGATTAAGGTATCCATCGTTGCGGTATGACGTTTAAAAGCTTTACCTCCGCCGAGAAAAAAGGAACGTCCACACCAAAACATCACAGGAGTCGTTAAAATTAATTGCACCCAGGGATTCCCTAACCCAACAGAAATCAAGGGCAAATCTAAGCCAAAAATGCCTGGAATCATGGCCGACATCAAAAGAACACTAATAATTCCACCCACCCAGATTTTCCGTTTTAGATCCCTTAATTCCGCTTGCCGAAAAGCCTTTTCTTCATCTTCTTCCCCAATTTCCTGAAGAACGGATGCCTGATAACCCGCCTTGGCGACTGCTGATTGAATCTGTTCTAGTCCCGTTTGTTGGGGATTATAGTGAACAGTGGCTTGTTCCGCCCCGAAATTAACCTGGCACTCGATCACACCAGGTACCGCTTGAATCACTTTTTCGACGGTGGAAGCACAGGAAGCGCAACTCATTCCCCGTAATTGCAGGATGAGATTATCCATGATGATTTTCCTAGAGTAATAATAAAACTTCTTGGTAAATATGCCTTTTTCGTAATTCTTAACGATTCTTTGAGCGCAATTCGGGATTTTTACAGGAAAAAAGGAGGGATGGGTCACCAGGGATTTGAACCCTGAACCAATGGATTAAGAGTCCAGTGCTCTACCGTTGAGCTAGTAACCCCTTATATCCCATCACTTTAGCATAAAAAAACAACAGCCCGCCGTTTCTGCTTTGAACTGCTTTTCGGTTTTTAGGCTTGGCAAAGTGGACTTTACAAGGGAGAATGAGAATTATATTACTATTTGTAAAGTTAGATTTGTGGCTAAAATTCGTACCGTTTCCGAGACCAAACGTGAGTTCCATGTCCATCATCATCGTCCTATAAATTCGATTTATCGGCGTTTTGTGGAAGAATTAATGGTTGAAATGCATTTATTCACGGTTAACGTGGATTTTCGCTATGATCCGATTTTTGCATTGGGGGTTGTTACCTCCTTTGATCGGTTTATGCAGGGATATCGCCCTGAAGAAGATAAAAGCTCGATTTTTAATGCGGTTTGTCGCTCTGTTTCTGCCGATCCCCATCACTATCGCCAAAATGCCCAAGATATACTGGCTTCTTCCCAGGCGATCGCGGTTTCTGATCTGATGGAGAAAGTTGCTAACTTGACCCCAGAATCAGCAGGAGATAACTATTTTCTGCAAACGTTGGTCAATATTCACCAGAATTCTAATTTTAAATATAGTCGTTTATTTGCGATCGGACTTTATACGATTCTCAATACGGTTGATCCTGACGCACTCAAAGAAGAGGAAAAACGAAATCAAGTCCTTGCCCAGCTATCGGGAGCATTGAACCTGTCCAGCGAGAAATTACAAAAAGATCTGGAGTTGTACCGTAATAATCTGGATAAGGCAGATCAATTGCTCAAGGTCTTGGATGAGGCAATGGAAGCAGAACGAAAAAAACGGGAAAAGAAGGCTCAAGCGGCCATTAGCGTTGATACTCCCACCGAAACAACTCCCGAAGTGCCTGCGGATTCCTAAATTAGGGGCGAATCAGTAACCGTCCCAGGCAGGATAGTTCTCCTTGACTCAGTTTGAGGGATTCAATTTCCACATCAGTCCCTAAATCGACGGGAAAGTTGTTGGTCTCATTTTCACCCAGCCCAGGGAATCCTGTTATTTCAATTTCCTGGAGATGGAGGGTTTGAGGATTGAGAAGCGTTAATTTTGCCCGAATTTCTAGGGGAATATTTTTTTCATTTTTTTGTGAAAGGGTTCCTTTTAAGCCAAAAGCATCAGGACACAAGGCGATCGCGTTCCAATGAATTTGGTAGGGAGCTAAAAAGTCGGTGGCATTAGCAACACCCTTGAGTTCCAGCAGGGCAAGCAGTAATTCGGTGAAGGCATTGGCTAAAATCTGGGAAGTGAGGGAAGCTTGTAAATCTGTCTCGGCTAACTGAACTTCTCCACTGACTTGAATCGGTTCAAGCAGTTCGAGGGGCTTTCCTTTGATCACCTGACCAATATTGACGCGGATATTTTCACCCTTGAGTAAAACTTTTCCTAATTGGAGTCCTTGGTAAATCGCCCGTTGACTGGTCAAATAAATCTGGGGAACGTGACCCCGCAACAGTTGGCGGTCTTGTCCTTCGATCTGGATGTCTAGTTGTTCGGCGTGTTCGACCTGCGATCGCAACCAAAGCCGTAGAGCGGGGGAAAGAATTTTGCTAATAAGTTTACTGGGCTGATTTTGGGTCATAAAATAGTGAAGTTGGGAGAAGCCAAACTAATCATTTCTAGTCATTTAAACTAATGTAAGCTAAAGAAGTGGCCTTGATTAATTTTAAAATAATGTAAATCGACGTAATAGTAGGGGTTTGGTTTCCAAATCCTTTAACTTTAATGGTTAACAAATTCTTGAATTATGGGTTTCTCAACCTTTAAATGATTGGACTTGGAGACCAAGCCCCTACAATGCTTATCGTAGGTTATGCAACATTTCCACCGTTTCGGGGTCAAAGCGTTGGTTTAATTCTTCGTCGGGAAGTTGGGAAAGCATCAGATAATAATTCATGATTACTGTTTGCGTGTTGGGGTGATTTTCGCCTAATTTTTCTGAGAAAATGGCAATCGCTCTTTGGTAAAGCGGTTCGGCTTCTTCATATTTCTCTTGAGCATAATAAAGAGCCGCCAGATTGTTGAGACTGGTTGCCACATCAGGATGATTTTCTCCTAATTGCTTTTCCCTAATCGCCAGCGATCGCGCCATAAGAGGTTCGGCTTCTGCGTATTTCCCTTGGGACTCATAAAGAGCCGCCAGATTGTTGAGACTGGTTGCCACTTGAGGATGATTTTCTCCTAATTGCTTTTCCAAAATCGCCAGCGATCGCGCCATAAGAGGTTCGGCTTCTGCGTATTTCCCTTGGGACTCATAAAGAGCCGCCAGATTGTTGAGACTGGTTGCCACTTGAGGATGATTTTCTCCTAATTGCTTTTCCAAAATCGCCAGCGATCGCCGATAGAGAGGTTCGGCTTCTGCGTATTTCCCTTGGGACTCATAAAGAGCCGCCAGATTGTTGAGACTGGTTGCCACATCAGGATGATTTTCTCCTAATTGCTTTTCCCAAATCGCCAGCGATCGCCCATAGAGAGGTTCGGCTTCTGCGTATTTCCCTTGGGACTTATAAAGAGCCGCCAGATTATTGAGACTGGTTGCCACATCAGGATGATTTTCTCCTAATTGCTTTTCCCAAATCGCCAGCGATCGCGCCATAAGAGGTTCGGCTTCTGCGTATTTCCCTTGGGACTTATAAAGACCCGCCAGATTGTTGAGACTGGTTGCCACTTGAGGATGATTTTCTCCTAATTGCTTTTCCCTAATCGCCAGCGATCGCCGATAGAGAGGTTCGGCTTCTGCGTATTTCCCTTGAGATTCATAAAGACCCGCCAGATTGTTGAGACTGGTTGCCACTTGAGGATGATTTTCTCCTAATTGCTTTTCCCTAATCGCCAGCGATCGCCGATAGAGAGGTTCGGCTTCTGCGTATTTCCCTTGAGATTCATAAAGACCCGCCAGATTGTTGAGACTGGTTGCCACTTGAGGATGATTTTCTCCTAATTGCTTTTCCCCAATCGCCAGCGATCGCCGATAGAGAGGTTCGGCTTTTGGGTATTTCCCTTGGGACTCATAAAGATTCGCCAGATTGTTGAGACTGGTTGCCACTTTTGGATGTTTTCGCCCGAAACGTTCTTCACTCAAGGTTAAACAGCGTTCAAAATAGGGAACTGCTTGCTGATAAAGTCCCTGGGCTTCATAAAAACGACCTAAACCCACAAAAGGCCAGGTTAAATCTTCTCCTTCTAACCATTGATGAAACTCCTCAGCCGCTACTTTTAAATGCTCAATATACGGCTCTAGATTAGCAATATCTGCTAACGTCAAAGTCTGCTTAATCGTTTGAGCAATACTGACCATCACCCGACCATAGGCGCGTTTTGCTTCCTCTTTTAACGGCGAGTCTTCTAATTTTTCCCTAAGATAAACCCGAATCAACGTATGCAATTCATACCAATCATCTCCCAGATCGCTAACTAAATTGAGATTAACCAAACTATCTGTCAACCACTCCTCCAAGTCATCAGGATCTTGCTCAGTAACTAACGCATCAATTAAAAATTTAGAAAAGGGAGCGAGGGCAAACAAGCTCAAATACATCGGCCAACTGTTGAGCATTGCTATCTAATGCTTCCCAACTCAAATCAAAAGCCGCTTTAACTCCCTGTTCTGCGGTAATTTCTGAATTGAACGCGGTCATTTCTGAATCAAACTTCGGGTTGATAACTAAACTTTGATCCGCTAATCCCTTTTCTGCTAACCGTTCTCGAATAGATTGAATTGTCCAATTTTTCCGTCGCCTTAATAATCGCGCTACCAATTCCAAGGCTAAGGGTAAATAACCCAGATCTCGACAGAGTAATTTTGCTTGTTCTAACTGTTGATCAATACGTCCATCCGTCACATAGGAACGCAATAAATCTAAGGCTGGCTCCTGATCTAAAAGCTCTAAATGTAACGTCTGAATCGTCGCTGATAAATTTTTATTGCGGGTTGTAATAATGACCTTAAAGCGTTTTTCTGGTTGAGGCGGTAAATAGGCTTTAATTTGTTGATAATTCCGCACATCATCAAAAATAATTAACCCTTGATCCTGTTCATTCTTAAACCAATGTTGCCAAACAAAACGAACCCGATCGCTTAATTCTCCTTCCGTCGGTAACGTTAACCCTAAATGCAACTGAGCAAAACTTAAAAGACTTAACCCAGGATCACCATCCGCCACCGTTAACCCGGCAATTCCCCCCAAATAAGTTTTTTTATTCCATTCCTGCCACGCGTACTGCAAAGCCAACTCCGACTTCCCAATGCCACCCATGCCCGTCAAAGTGGAAATCGCCACGCGATCAGCTTGCTGTAATTGCTGATCTAATTGCGTTAAAACATCATCACGTCCCACAAATTGCGCGACACCACTATTCGGTAAATTGTGAAGGTTTTGTTTAACCTGCTCCTGAACAGGCGGCTGTAGTCAAAAGGTAATATTCTGTTCCTCAATATTAATATCCCGATTAGCAAAATTGAGAATTTTTTCTAAAGCAGAAAATTGATTAATAACGTAAGAATTAGATTCATTTTCCTTAACCACTTGTTCCGCAACTTTTTGCATCTCTGGATCTTCCAGTAAAGTCGCCACTGCCTCAATCGTTTCAGGTAACAAAGCAGGATTTTGATTAGCAGATTGCAACTTTTTCAACGTATCAGGAGACTTCGCCGCAATTAAATTTTTCAGTTTTTCAACCGAACCATCCAAAGAAAGCTCCCCCAAACGGGTCAACGCTCCCGTCAAAATAATCGTGGCTCCTGTAGCCAATAGCGTCAACGGTTCCATGCTCTAACTCCTTGCTAGGTTTGGGCGTAAGCCTTACGTCCCTACAGTTTTTTAGGGATTACTCAGATAATACAGTAAAAATTTCTTCACGACTAGCATTTTCACCATCAAGACCTTCGGCGATCGCTCTCATTAAAGCTTCTCCAACTACATAACCGACATAGAGATTCGTATCTATATCCTTTTCAACGATCGCGGTAAAAAGTTTCATAAATGATTACCTTTTTTTTTGAGAAACTGATGATTAAAAATCATTATTCATAGATTAAAAGTCTTATTTTACTTGCGTATAGCTGACTAAATATTCAAAACTCTTGTATAGTAAAAGGTTAGGGAGATTAACAGAATTCATTGATCACGCCCAAGGGATCTAAAAGACGATTTGTAACCCCACAAATGATTTCATCGTTTAGTGGCAATGTTTTCTTTTTTTGATTAACAATGGAGTCTGAAAATTCATGTCCGAACGTATTCAAAAGATTTTATCGCAATGGGGAGTAGCTTCCCGTCGCCATGCAGAAGAATTAATTTTAGAGGGTAGAGTCCGTTTAAATGGCAAAGTGGTCAAATTAGGAGATAAGGCCGATCCCAGTCGCGATCGCCTAGAGGTAGATGGTAAAAGGATTGAGCCGCTGAGATCGTCCCAAATTTGTTTATCTGTTGCTTAATAAACCTAATGACGTGATTTCAACTTGCCAAGACCAGGCCCAGCGCAAAACCGTCTTAGATTTATTGCCACCCCATCTCCGAGAAGGTAAGGGGATTCATCCCGTTGGCAGACTCGATCGCCATTCTACGGGGGCGTTGCTGTTGACCAACGATGGCGAACTAACTTTGCGATTGACCCATCCCCGCTATCATTTGCCGAAAACCTATGATGTCTGGGTATCGGGGCATCCAACGGAAAAGCAGTTAGAGCAATGGGAACAGGGCATTCTGCTGGATGATAAAAAAACCCTACCCGCTAAAGTCGAAATCGTGGATTATGACCGCACTCGCACTTGTCTGGAAATTACCCTAACCGAGGGCAGAAACCGACAAATTCGCCGTATTGCTGAAGAGTTTGGCTTTGAAGTTTTAAAACTCCATCGACGGGCGATCGGTGAGATTAAACTGAATCTTCCCCAGGATCGCTTAGTGAGTGGACAATATCGTTCGCTCAAACCTGCGGAGATCAGTTTTTTGAAGCGTCATGTTAAGTTAGAGCATCAACCTCAAAAAGTCACGGTGAGAACGAAGCGTTAGATTGGAACAGAAGCTATGGCTACGGTCTGGTGCTTATCCCTGATTCCAAAAATCCTGTTCCTCAATTTAGACATGAAGAAAAATAAAAAAGAATTTTTGCCTGAATCTTTCACGAAAAGCTCCTTGGTCACTGAAGTTCTAACAATGGCAGTGAATTCACTCTGGAGTAATAAACTCAGAACGGGTTTAACGATGTTGGGCATTATTATTGGTATTAGCTCCGTCGTGGGGGTTACCTCCATCGGGCAGGGAGTCAAACAAGCGACTGAAAAACAGATTCAATCCCTGGGTTCCGATGTGATTTTGGTTTTAGCAGGAGCCGCTAGTAGCGGGGGAATTAGTCAGGGGGGGGGATCAGCTTCTACCTTAACCGTCGCCGATGCCGAAGCCTCCGCCCGTCAAGTTACCGCCGCGAGAAAAGTCACCGCTTTCTTACAACGGGGAAATATTCAAGTCGTCTATAACGGTCAAAATATTGCAACGACTCTTTTGGGGACGGATTTAAATTATCCTGATGTTAAAGATGCCTATCCCCAGGAGGGACAATTTTTTACTCAAACGGATTTAGATAATGCCAACTCTGTTGCAGTATTAGGGACTAAAGTACGAGATCAATTGTTTGGTAAAGAATCGGCGATCGGGGCTGAAATTCGTATTCAAAATAAACTTTATCGAGTCATTGGAGTGATGCCGCCCAAGGGAGCAGTGGGGCCAACGGATCAGGACGATCGCCTCTTTATTCCCCTGAGTAATATGTCTAGTCAAATTGTGGGGAATAATGCGGTTTCTGGGGTTGCCATTTCTGGGTTTTGGATTGCGGCAAAGGATAGTACGCAAATCGATGCGGCCCAATTTCAGGTAACTAATTTATTACGTCTGCGCCATAATATTTATCCTCCCCAGTTGGATGATTTTCGCATTATTAATCAAGTCGATGTGATCAATACTTTTACTAGTATAATTAGTCTTTTTACCGTACTATTGGTTGCGATCGCAGGAATCTCTTTAGTCGTGGGGGGCATTGGCATTGCGAATATTATGTTAGTTTCCGTTGTGGAGAGAACCAAAGAAATCGGGTTACGAAAAGCATTAGGAGCCAGTTATTTTGCGATTTTGACTCAGTTTCTCACAGAAGCCGTTGTTGTTTCTAGTGTTGGTGGTATGATTGGAATTTTTGTTGGTATTGGGATTACGATCACGGGAACCAAAATCATGAAAGTTCCCCTCGTTATTTCTCCTTTATCGATTGTGGCGGGCTTGGGGATGTCGGTTAGTGTGGGATTAATTGCTGGCGTTGTTCCTGCTCGTAATGCGGCCAAGTTAGACGCGATCGTGGCTTTACGAAGTGAATAAGGGAGTGAATAGTTGATTTTTATTGCAACACTTTTTCGAGTTGATGTTGTTGCCATAAAGATTGATATAAACCCGATTGATTTAATAACTCTTCATGGGTTCCTGACTGCACAATAATTCCCTGATCCATGACTAAAATGCGATCGGTTTGAGCCGCCGCCGAAAGTTGGTGGGAGATAAAAATCACCGTTTTATGTTGTTCCTGGGAAAGATGATTAAGAATTTGGGTAGCAGTTTGATTATCTACACTCGACAAAGCATCATCCAAGATCAAAATCGGCGCATCTAACATCAAGGCTCTCGCTAAAGAAGTCCGTTGTCGTTGACCACCTGAGAGAGTAATTCCGCGCTCTCCCACCAGGGTTTCATATTTTTGAGGAAAATACTGAATTTCCGAGTCAATATAGGCTTGTTTCGCCGCTTTTTCTACATAGATTTCTTCTTTTTGGGGATCACCATAACGAATATTATTTTGAATGGTGGTACTAAACAAGAAACTATCCTGGGGAACGTAGGCGATCGCCTTTCTCAGATTTTCTAGAGAAATTTGAGTAATATCAATACCATCTAAAAATAATTGACCTGGTGCGATATCTAATAAACGGGGTAAGGCATTTGCTAAAGTTGATTTTCCGCAACCGATCGGCCCAACAATAGCAACCATTTCCCCTGGATTAATCGTAAAATTCAAATCCTTGAGGGCGGGAACCTGACTGTCAGGATAGGAGTAGGAAAGATGGGATGCGGTAATTTTTCCTTGAATAGAATCACTATTTAAAATAACGGGATTAGGATCATTGTGAATTTTTGATTGGGCTTGAAAAATGGCTTCCACGCGATCGATACTGACTTCTCCCCGTTGATAGGCGGTAATAGTAAATCCTAATAAAGCGGTCGGAAAAACCAGACGTTCTACTAAGATAATAAGGGCGATGAAATCCCCTACACTAATTTCACCTTTTTGAATCGCGGCAGTTCCAAAGGCTAATAATAATAAAAGACTGATATAAGACAATCCTTCAATAATCGGAAAGGTTAAATTTCTGGTTCTGGCAAGTTTTAAATTGGCATTTAGTAAAGCTCGATTTTTTTCTCTAAAGGCATTACGTTCATTTTCTTCCTGAGCATAGATTTTAATTAAACTAATGCCACTCATATCCTCTTGAATCAGTTCACTCAAATCCGACAATTTTTCTTGAACTTCCATTTGTTGATCCCGCAATTGTCCACTAAATAATTGGACACTCATCAACATTACGGGATAAACCGCGATCGCCATTAAACTTAGGGGAATATGAATGGCCAGCATCGCAGGCAAGGTCAAGGTATAGGCAAAAAACGTATTGACTAAACTCAAAACTGCAAATCCTACTAAACGACGAATATTATCCACATCGCTGGTTGCCCGATTGATCAAGTCTCCCGATGTATTAATGGAAAAATAAGCGGGTTCTAGGGTTAATAAATGTTGAAAAATGCCTTGTTTGAGGCCGTATTCCACCTGACGACCTACGCCAAAAATTGCAATCCGTGAGAGCATTCTCAATGCCCACATAACCGAGGCTAGGACAAAAATTAAAATAACATAATGAATAACTTGATCAAAGGTAAAAGATGCTTTAAGGTCATCAATACTATCCCGAATTAAGAGGGGAATATAAACCCCCACCGCATTAACAATAAATAAGGTTAATACTCCCCAACCGACCATTTTCCAATGGGGAACAAGATAATTATAGAGATTCCGAAGTCGAGAGGTTGCCATTAGGTCACTGGTTTTGATAAAAATTTTTATGAGTGGGGGTTTTCCAACTTCGTAGAGTGTCAGACGGAGAAACCCAGCTTCTATCTTAAAATAAACTCACTGACCACAACGCACTCCGACAGGATGGTAAAAGTTATTAATAATTCCCTAAAAAGCCCGTTTATTTAGCAGATAACTTTATTTAATGGGAAAAACGGAGAGGAGAGGATTTGAACCTCCGGACTATTGCTAGTCTTCCGATTTCAAGTCGGATGCGATCGACCACTCTGCCACCTCTCCAGAGTTTAATCATTTTAAAGTTTAGCATATTAGGAATACAAGGACTCTTGATTGGCAATCTGAAAGTTTTGATCGACCCAAATTAGAGAAATGTCCCTAATATTACCGTTTTCTAGGGTGACAATGGAAAAATTTCTGTGACGATCGCCGTTGTGGTTAATAATGCGAGGAACTGCCGCCGCATTGAGATAAACCGTGCCTTTTGCGTCCTGCATTACCCTCGTTCGTAATTGAGCTTTGGTATGGCGCAAGCTGTGGTGCATATGGCCAAAGGTGACTAAGGGAATGTGTTTGCCTAAATTCTGGCTCCAGGCGATCGCTTCAGCAAAATCAGGATCACCGTGATCACCGCCCAAGGGTTTCCAATCCCTACCACAAATATCTTCTGCCTGATTTCCTAATCCCAAGGGGCCGTTGTGTCCTAAAAAAATCACCGTTTCATAGGCTGTATCTTTAACCGCCTTGGTGATGGTTTCGGTCGATTCCCTAAAATTACTTACACCATAGCGATCGCGAAGAAAGGTGCGATTTTTCCACTCTGCCCCGCCCCAACTAAAGGGACGACTGCCGACCACTGACAATTGAAACTGCGGAAAATCCAGTTTGCCGTAGCCTACATGGGTTTCTCCCAGGAGTTTGAGTTGTTCGGTCACGCGGTCTTCTTGGCGATGATCGTAGGGAGAGAGTTTCCGTCCCCAGTCCGATGCACTGTAATAAGCGTCATGGTTGCCGAGAATAACCGCTTTCGGGATGGCTAAATCCGCAATTAAAGCCGCGATCGCCACCGACTCATTACCCAAATCCCCGACAAATAGCACTAAATCAATATTCAAGGCTTGTAAGATCAGGTTATCAGTGAGTTCCCATTGATCATGAATATCTCCTATCACCGCAATCTGGATCGCCGTCGTTGGAGGTGGGTTCAGCAAGGACGGAACGGAATTAATCATAATAAATTTTGAACAAGAGCAATCTTCTGATAGGATAGTAAGTCTAAGCGGACGTGGCGGAATTGGTAGACGCGCTAGATTTAGGTTCTAGTATCCTTGATGTGAGAGTTCGAGTCTCTCCGTCCGCATCCTTATAAGATCAACGTTAACAGAATTGATCCCCAGAAATCATTGGGCAGTGGCCATTTAGACAAAAGGCGATCGCGTAATTCCCCAGAAATCGAAATATTTGCAAGAATAGGAAACAAAATAGTTCCCGTTGATCGTCTTTAGCCAACAAGTCTGATTGCTTTTTTTTGACCTTTTTTCTGATGTAATCTAGTTTTCCCATCGTTTTTAAGAATAGACAAACCGCGCAAGTCCTCACTGTAGAGGCTGATCGTAAAAATATTGGGAAGTTGGTAGAAAGTTCAGAGAAGGTGATCTAGGCAAAAACGACGGGTTGGGTGCAAGAAATGAAGGATGCGATGACGGATCTGTATAAGGCAGATGAGGAGCGTTTATCCAAGCAACAAAAGAGCAATGATGGTCAGGTTCGTAAGACGGTAGAGATAGAGACTAAGGTTGATGTGGTGAAAAAAGTAGAGGAAACAGTTGTAATGGTGAAAGAAGCAACTAACTAGGGGACTCGTGAATACAATTTGTCATTGATTTAATTAATTATGGGAAATTTATCTAAAAATGCTCTATGATCTAATTGATCAATTGACTCAACCGCAAAAGCCATGTCTGACGTTTTTATTTCCTATTCTCGTAAAAATTCAGAGTTTGTGCGTATTTTGTATGAGGCTTTGGAAAATAGTAATCGTGAAACCTGGGTTGATTGGGAAGGGATTGCCAAGGGAACTGAATGCTGGAAGGAGATTGAATCGGGGATCGAAGGGGCTGATACGTTTGTTTTTGTGATTAGTCCTGATTCTGTGGCTTCTAAGGTCTGTCAGGATGAGATTAACCACGCCGTCAAGTACAATAAACAGATTTTGCCGATTGTGTATCGAGATGCCTACGAGCTTTTAGAGAAAGAAAATCCTGCTCATCAAGCGATCAGTAGTCATAATTGGTTATTTTTTCGGGATACGGATAATTTTGACCAATCGTTTAAAGAGTTGATCGATGCGCTGAATCTGGATATAGCCCATGTTAAGGGTCATACCCACGTATTGGTTCGAGCCTTGAAGTGGGATAACGAAGCACGAAAAGAAGGATTTTTGTTACGCGGTGAAGAGTTAGGTGATGGGGAGAAGTGGTTAAAAGCCACAGAGGATAAAGATCCAAAACCAACAGCGTTACAGATAAATTACCTTAAAACAAGCCGTGAGATGGAATATGCAAAGCATCAGGCTGTTTTAATTTTGGAGAAAGCAAAGGAAAAACCAGAAGTAAAAATAGAAAAATCGAATCAAAACGTTGCCGAAGCGAAGACACAACAAAAACAAATTGTTCGCCGAGGGTTAATTTTTTTAGGGATTACCATTGTTGGTGCAGGACAGCAATTGGTTGTGCAGAGCTTAAAACAATAGAAGCGCAAAATAATTTAGAAAATACCAATATTCAGGTGGGGGCAACGGAAGTTAATGAAAAAAATCGCCTCGAAGGGCATCAATCTGCGGGCTATAGTGTGAGTTATGGCCCCGATGGCAAAACCTTGGCTTCTGCGAGTCGGGACAGAACGGTAAAATTGTGGGACGTAGGCACGGGCAAAGTACTCCGAACCTTGGAAGGGCATCAATCTGAGGTCAATAGTGTGAGTTATGCACCCGATGGCAAAACCTTGGCTTCTGCGAGTCGGGACAGAACGATAAAATTGTGGGACGTAGGCACGGGAAAATTACTCCGAACCTTGGAAGGGCATCAATCTGCGGTCTATAGTATGAGTTATGCCCCCGATGGCAAAACCTTGGCTTCCGCGAGTCGGGACAGCACGATAAAATTGTGGGACGTAGGCACGGGCAAAGTACTCCGAACCTTGAAAGTGAATGAACTTGCGGTCAACAGTGTGAGTTATGCCCCCGATGGCAAAACCTTGGCTGCTGCGAGTGGGGACGGAACGGTAAAATTGTGGGACGTAGGCACGGGCAAAGTACTCCGAACCTTGAAAGTGAATGAACTTGGGGTCAATAGTGTGAGTTATGCCCCCGATGGCAAAACCTTGGCTGCTGCGAGTGGAAACGGAACGATAAAATTGTGGGACGTAGGTACGGGCAAATTACTCCGAACCTTGGAAGGAGATCAAGATTCGGTCTATCGTGTGAGTTATGCCCCCGATGGCAAAACCTTGGCTTCCGCGAATGGGTACGACAATACGGTAACGTTGTGGGACGTAAGCACGGGCAAATTACTCCGAACATTGGAAGGAGATCAACCTGGGTCATGGGTATGAGTTATGCCCCTGATGGCAAAACCTTGGCTTCCGCGAGTGGGTTCGACAATACGGTAACATTGTGGGACGTAGGCACGGGGAAAGTGCTGCGAACCTTGGAAGGGTATCAATCTGCGGTTAGAAGTATGAGTTATGCCCCCGATGGCAAGACCTTGGCGACCACGAGCGGGGGCATAACAGTAATATTGTGGGACGTAGGCACGGGAAAAGTATTCCGCACCTTGGAAGGGCATCAATCTGTGGTCAATAGTGTAAGTTATGCTCCCGATGGCAAAACCTTGGCTTCCGCGAGTCAGGACGGAACGGTAACATTGTGGGACGTAGACACGGGCAAATTACTCCGAACCTTGGAGGGGAATCAATCTGAGGTCTGGAGTGTGATTTATGCCCCCGATGGCAAAACCTTGGCGACCACGAGTGTTGGCAAAACGGTAAAAACGGTAAAATTGTGGGACTTAGGCACGGGAAAAGTACTCCTAACATTGGAATGGGATTTAGATGGGTCCATAAGTGTGAGTTATTCTCCAGATAGCAAAACCTTGGCGACCACGAGTGCTGACAATACGGTAAAATTGTGGGACGTAGGCACGGGAAAAATACTCCGAACCTTGGGAGGGAATCAATATGCGGTCAGTAATGTTAATAGTGTGAGTTATTCCCCCGATGGTAAAACCTTGGCTTCCCGCGGGTGGGTTCGGAACAGTACAATTGTGGGACGTAGGCATGGGAAAAGTACTCCGAACCTTGAAAGTGAGTGAACTTTGGGTCAATAGTGTGAGTTATGCCCCCGATGGCAAAACCTTGGCGACTACGAGTGCTAACATTAGTGATGACGATACGGTAAATTTGTGGGACGTAGGCACGGGAAAAGAACTCCAAACCTTGGGAGAGGAGCAAAATAGAGTCACTAGTGTGAGTTATTCCCCCGATAGCAAAACCTTTGCGACCACGAGTGCTGACAATACGGTAAAATTGTGGGACGTAGGCACGGGAAAAATACTCCGAACCTTGGGAGGGAATCAATATGCGGCGTGGAGTGTGAGTTATTCCCCCGATAGCAAAACCTTGGCGACCGCGAGTTTTGACGGAACGGTAAAATTGTGGGACGTAGGCACAGGACAATTACTCCAAACCCTCAACGGGCATCAATCTGCGGTCAATAGTGTGAGTTATTTCCCCGATAGTAAAACCTTGGCTTCCGCGAGTCGGGACAAAGCGGTGAAATGGATTATCCGTGATCGCAGTTTTTAGAAATTGTGAGAGCGATCGCGTTTTTAAGAAGCAGTTCTGACTTGATAAATGACGGGCCGATAGGAAGGAAACGGAATGGGTTTACCCTCTAATTCGCGGCTTCTGACCAGGCATCTTTCGCCATTTCTACTTCATGTAACGCTTGGGCAGGAGTTTCACCAAAAGCCGAACAATAACTTAAATCGGGAATGTCAGCGATATAACCCCCGTCATCTTCACTGTAGAAAATATTGATATGATAGTCTTTCATCTTTAGTCCTCTAATCTTAGATTGTATTTTTCAATTAAACTTAAAAATTGTCGTACTTGATAAGGCTTTGTTTGTCCTTTAACATTTTGAATATTAACCAATTCAGGGATTTTAGGATGAATAAAAATATGATGACTACCATTAATACGAGACAGAATAAATCCAAAAGCTTTAATTAGTAAAACAGCATCATTAAAGCTGATATTTTTGGAACCAGATAGGGCTTGTTTCAAAATCTTATATTTCTTGCTCATATTATATCTCGTAACCTGGTTTTAATGTGATTTACATTTTTTCTACTGGGCAATAATTTCATTTTAATAGGAAGGCAATCGCTGTATCAAGATTGAACTGAAGCAACTATTTAGACGGCCAAATATTCCGCCACCAAGGTAAGTTTTCCGCCGCTAGAAAATCAATTCTTTTACGAATATCTTCAATTTTCCAACCTGTTAACTTTGCTAACGTCTGAGCTTCTTTTTCCTGACGTTGCTTCACCGTTTGTTTATAATTTTGCGCCGCCGAACAAGACATTTCTCCTCGATAGGGACGACGCATCACATAACGCCCTTGAAAGGTATTTTGATTAGCCGTTGTTTGAAATTTTAAATCTTCAGGAAATTTTTCTCGGCTATAACGAAGATGAAGACGACTAATAAACACATTAGACGCATAGGGACTATCCATCCAAAAAACACCTGCTTTTTTAAGTTCTTCAGGATTGAGAGGATCAGCAGAACAGGGATCACAATTCGCCATATTCCAGGCATATTCCAAAAACGCAACATTGCGACCCGATCGCTGATAGGCATTTTTAAACATTGCCTTATAAAAACCATTAAATTCCTGTTGGACAAATTCGGGTAATTCAATGTCACTAGGAACTTTAACAGTACGATAATTCGTTAATTCTATTGCACCTTGAGGAGAAAGCAAATAAACAATTAAATCCTGATCTCCTCTAGCATTTAACATTCCTAGCCGAATCGGTAACATGAATTTAGAAGATTCATAGGCCATCATTAAAGGGCGCAAAGCTTGAAACTCATTTTTAGCATATGCTTGTAAATTAACTTTAGCGACAAAGAATTTTAATCCTTGCTTAATATAGGGTTTTAAAACTGCGTTTGCTCCCGATGGAATTTTATAATCATTTTGAATTAACCAGGTTTCAAGACCATTGGATTCTTTTGCGCTGAGAATCAAAATATCGTATTCTCCAACAGAAAATTTTTCCTCAATTGTGACACCTAAATCCTTCGCTTTACGAGACATTCTATTACCGCTTATCCCACTGGCACTGGGAGCCGCAGGGGCCGCATCAAAAGATTCATACATCCGAGTATCACAGGGATTAGTATCAAAATATTCCACTAAGCGAGGCGCACTAAAGGCATCTAATCTTTCAATGATTTTGCGATCGCCGATTTGGACTTGTTCTTTTTTGAGAATGACGGGAACGGGAACAACGAGGGCAAAATCTTTAGCACTGCCTTGGTAATCGTTGGCCATTGTTAAAATCGTGCGTTGTTTATCCCTTGCAATAATGACTTGGGAAGCCTGATTATAAAGACTAGTATCGGCTTTTCCCACATAAAAACCACAAAAAGCCCAAGCGGGTTGGATTAGGGAAAAGAAACTCAAAAAAGTTAGACATAACGCTATAAATGATTTGCGAATAGACAAATTAATAACCGTTATTCTTCTTGTAAAAAGACTAGGATTTTCAGCATATTTTTTAGGATCATGTTGAGTCGGAGAGAAATATTTTGCAAGACTTAGTTGAACTTTTTAAGTAACCGTTTTTTGGATTAACTAAGGAATTAATTGGGGTGATAAAACATTAGATTTCTGCCAAGTAAAACGCGGGAAAAAATATTGAGAGTCCAATAAAATAGTCAAAGGTGATAAACAAAATAAGGCCCAAAATATCGCTGTCTGTAAATAAAGGGTATATTGCAAAATAAATGTTAGGACAGCAATACTAATCGCCCAGATAATTCGCCCTTTGATTGCATTTGGAATCGAACGAGGATCGGTCAACATAAATAGGGCAAAACCAATAGACTACCACTACTCAAATGATGCAATAAAACTTCGCTATCCCATCCCAGCCAAATATTCCGCACCGCTTCCAAGCTGGCATACACTCCTAAAAAAACGGCTGAAGTTTCCCATCTCCCTACTTTTTTAAGAACTAATCCACCCGTCGCCAAAAATAAGGCTAAATACCACCAATCCGTTCCCCACTGTCCTCGCAAATCCAAGCATCTTTGGTTAGGATTAAGGACGCAATAATGCCAAAATTAGCTGGATTAAAAAAATGTTTTCCCCGTACTCGAAAGATAAATTTACTCGCGATCGCCAATCCCGCAGCCAATAACATCGTCGAGAAATGATTTGCCCGTAACAATAAACAAAGCCCTAAGCCCGTAATCAAAGCACTTTTCAATAAACTAAAATCAAACCATTGTTGACTCATAGGCATTCCAGTAGAGGATTCCACTAAATTCAAATCAACTCCCTGGAAACTCCAACGCGATCGGACTAATCTCATCATGACCACTTGAACAAGCAAACATCCGGCAAAATAACTAAAACCAACTGAGATTGAATCGTCCAATCCCTCGTGGGGGGATGCCCAAAAGCAAAAAACTACATA
>CAWEDJ010000068.1:0-24747 GCA_963807635.1 uncultured cyanobacterium | reverse complement strand
ACATAAAAAAAGAATCTGATAATCCCGTGAATCTTGGAAAAACATCAATTTTCTTCACCCCGCTCTTAAAAAAAAGACGCTAAATTGATTAGTCCATGATATTCGCTCTCATGTCAGATTGTTCTGTTTGTTAATTTATGGTAACTATGTCCCCAAAAAACAAGAAATTAAGATCAGAAAGACTAGAAATAATCACAAATCTCAAGCAGATTTTTGACAACTGAAATGGAAGAAGTTAAAGGCGCACACGATACCGATCCTGCTGAAAAACGCTATAGATGAAATAGAGTCAACTTTTTTAATACTTCTTTTATTGTGATTTAAAATTATTTTCTTGTATTATTACTGATCAAAATCTCCAATTTTTATTCCTTCGTTTTACGACGATTAGACCAGACCTGCCAACCCAGATAGATTAATAAAAAAGTCGCTCCTACCGCAAAACCCCAACCGCTCGGAATATTAGAGAAAGCGAGAGCCAGACTTCCCACCCAGAGCGTTAAGGCATAGATAAATAAAACCGTTAAACGGTGAGAAATACCTGCCTTAATCAGACGATGGTGTAAATGTCCCTTATCCGCCACAAAGGGAGATTGACCTTTCTTAATACGCGATAAAATTACAACGGACATATCGAGAATAGGTACAGCTAACACCAGATAGGGTAAAAGCACTGCTGTTACTGCAACGGTTGTTACTGCGGCAATTTTGACCAAACCAATAACCGCAACCCCTGCTAGGGTAAAACCCATAAAATAGGCTCCTCCGTCTCCCATAAAAATTTGGGCGGGGTTGAAGTTATAACGCAAGAAACCCAAAGCTCCTCCCGCTAAGGCGGCTGCAACTAAAGCGGCGGCGGGCTGTTCCATAAATAGGCAGAGAATCAACAAGACAACTGCCGAAATGCCACAAACTCCTGCCGCCAAACCATCTAAACCATCGATCCAGTTAATGGCATTGGCTATGCCAACTAACCAAATTACCGTGATGGGAAGACTCAACCAATCGAGATGGATCAGATTCGCAAAAGGCAGGGTTAAAAAATCAATACGAATGCCCATGGTCCAGACGATCGCAGCGACCCCTATTTGAGCAATCAGTCGGGAAATAGCACTCAGACTAAATAAATCATCCACTAGTCCGATCGCAAAAAAAGCAATTCCCCCCAGGGTAACGCCCCAAATCTCCCATTCTTTATTGGGGGGGAGAAGACCGAAGCCCCCCGACCACCAGACAATCAGTAGGGCAATTAAACTCCCCGCAAAAATAGAAACACCACCCAGGCGAACCATCGGGCGGTGGTGCATTTTACGTTCATTGGGACGGTCAACATAGCCCGCCTTGAGTCCAACCCGTTTGATGATGGGGGTTGTCGTCCAAACAACGGCAACGGAGATGACAAAAGCAATCAAATGGTAGGGTTCACCAAGCATGGGATTAGACGGGGATATTCAGAGCTTCTTACGTCCGAGTCTATCCTAAAATACCCTCCTTGAATCACTTATTTCTCTGATTGACGGTTGCTCACAGCCCCCTAAAGTCTTGGAAAAACCGTTACCGTGTCAGGATTATACCGCCGCGCCGACAGGAATTTTTAGATGGGGATAGAGGGGAAAACGCTTACACAGATCGGTTACCCGTTGCAAACAAGCTTGTTTGATTGCTTTATCATCAGGATTTAATAAGTAATCCGCGATAATATCACCAATTTCCGCAAAATCGGTTTCTTCTAGCTCACGAGTCGTCATCGCAGGAGAACCCAAGCGCAGACCACTGGTAACAAAGGGGGATTCGGGATCAAAGGGAACGGTATTTTTGTTCGCGGTAACGTGGATTTCGCTCATCAACTGATCGGCGACTTTTCCTGTCATACCAATCGATCGCAGATCGACCAACATCAAATGATTATCCGTGCCACCAGAGACAATTTTAAAACCTCGTTTTTGTAACTGGGCCGCTAGAGCCTGAGCGTTGGCGATCACTTGACCTGAGTAGGCTTTGAATGATGGTTTAAGAGCTTCTCCAAAGGCAACGGCTTTGGCGGCAATGACGTGTTCTAGGGGGCCGCCTGGGTGCCAGGGAAAACAGATTTATCCAGCTTTTTACCCAATTCCGCATCTTTGGTCATAATGAGACCGCCCCTTGGCCCGCGCAGGGTTTTGTGGGTGGTAGTGGTGACAACATCACAGTAGGGTAGAGGATTAGGATGGTGTCCTGTGGCAACTAATCCTGCAATATGAGCAATATCGGCCAGTAAATAGGCTCCGACTTCATCGGCGATCGCGCGGAATTTAGCAAAATCGATAATACGGGGATAGGCGGAATAACCACAAATTAAGAGTTTAGGTTTAACTTTTAGGGCAACTTCCCGAATCTGGTCGTAGTCCAACTGTTCCGTTTCAGGACTTACGCCGTAGTGAGCCGCTTTGAACCATTTCCCGGAAACATTGACAGGAGAACCATGAGTTAAATGACCACCGTGAGACAAATCCATGCCTAAAATGGTGTCGCCTGGTTCAAGTAAAGTTAAAAATACGGCAAAATTTGCCTGCGCTCCAGAGTGGGGCTGAACATTGGCATGGGCCGCGCCAAATAATTCTTTCACCCGATCAATGGCGAGTTGTTCTACTTGGTCAACAAATTCACAGCCTCCGTAGTAGCGTTTTTTCGGGAGTCCTTCTGCATATTTATTGGTTAAAACGGAACCCTTGGCCGCGAGTACCGCAGGGGATGCAAAATTTTCACTGGCAATCAGTTCTAAGTGAACCCGTTGTCGTTGGAGTTCTCGGTCAATCATTTCCGCGATCGCGGGATCGGTTTCAGCCAAAAATTCTAGGTTAGTATCAATCACGTTTAGTTAGTCCCTCAAGAACAACTCAAAGTATCCAGGAATCATTATTATAAAAAAATGTGTCGATGTTTGCCAAGTTTTTACCAATTAAGCGAGGGAAACCAACACTCCAAGGAGCAAGATTTTGAGCAAACCCTTCAAATCTGACTATGGGAGTATTGATTGATAAAACTTATCGATAAACTATAATAGAATAAGAGAAATATTTTACGCAGTTTTTCATTCATCTAATCTCTAAAATACGGCTTAAATCCTTTTCAAGTTCAGTAAAAAAATTTCTTTCGATCAAGCCCATCCCCTCTATCCATCTTGGTAATGAATTCAGAACTTCTCCTCCCTGTCGAAGCTAATCTTCTTGAGACACAATTAGTCAATGATCTGGCTAATTTTGATTTGTTGCCCGAAATTTCTTTGGGGTCAGGTTTGAATGGCAATGGGACTTCCTATCCTTCCGTTCCCTGCCTATTGGGTAAATTTCAACGGCTTCTAGAACGCCATCGAGACGAACGCCATGTGATTGTGATTCAAGATTTTCCCGACCCTGATGCTCTTTCTAGTTCCTGGGCCTATCAACTCATTGCCGAACAATACGGTATCCAATGCGATATTGTCTATGCAGGAACTCTCTCCCATCAAGAAAATATTGCTCTCGTTAAATTGACAGGTTTACCCGCCAAGCGTTGGGGAGTTCAGACCCTCAAAGATCGGGATTTGTCGGTTTACCAGGGTTGTGTGTTGATGGATAGCCAAGGAAATACGAGTCAATTAATGCCCCTCGCTAAACAGGCTAATCTCCCCATTCTCATCGTGGTTGATCACCATAGTAAACAGGAGGAAATTCAGGCAGAATTTATCGATATTCGTCCCAATATGCGGTCAACGGCGACGATTTTGACCCAATATCTGCAAGCAGGAATCCTGGATTTTAATAAGGCGAATCCCATTCATGTTAAATGCGCGACAGCCCTAATGCACGGAATTCGTTCGGATACAATTAATTTACTTCAAGCTCAGGAGGCTGATTTTTTGGCCGCTTCCTATTTAAGTAAAATTTACGATCCCCAGTTGTTGAATTCGGTTCTCCAATCTGCTCGTTCCTCTAGAGTGATGGATGTAATTGAGCGATCGCTAAAAAATCGCATGGTTCAAAACAATTTTTCGATGGCAGGAGTCGGATATTTGCGTTATGAAGATAGGGACGCTATTCCCCAGGCGGCAGATTTTTTAGTGACAGAAGAAAATATCCATACCGCGATCGTCTATGGAATTGTCCACGACACAACCAATGAGATTGAATTGGTGATCGGCTCCCTGAGAACCAACAAATTAACCCTAGATCCCGACGAGTTTTTAAAAGAAACCCTCGGTCAAGACAGCCAAGGACGTTATTATGGCGGCGGCCGAGATATGGCGGGGGGATTTGAAATTCCCGTCGGTTTTTTGGGTGGATTTAACCATCAAACCGATTATACGAAATTAAAATGGGAGGTTTTTGATGCTCAAATTAAACAAAAATTTATTCGTCTGATTTCTCCCGATCATAAAGTCATACACTCTTAAACAAGTATTTTAGGGGATATTGACAAAATTAAGTTTTTACTCACTCATGCTTGCTTTTCTGTTAATGACTTTTTTTAGAGGTATAGGATGAAGTCGATGAATAATCAACTCACGGTTAGCATATAAACAATAAAATTTGAACATCAAAAAACGGTAGAAGAAATTAATCTCCTACCGTCCTATTCGTTCATGAAAAACTCACCAAGAATCGAGATAAAACTGAGTTTTATTCAACACCTTGGGGTATCAATTCTCGCTGTTGTTCGGTTTGGACAACAATCACCTTGCCTTCCTCATTGATGTCAACGATCGCAGTTACGCCATCTCGTAAACGACCCATGAGAATTTCTTCCGCCAAGACATCTTCCAAAAGACGCATAATCGCCCGACGCAAGGGTCTTGCACCGTAGGAAGGATTGTAACCCTCCTCGACTAAACGTTCCTTGAATTTGGCTCGTGACCTCTAGGGTGATATTTTTCTCGACTAAACGAGTAAATACCTCTTTGAGCAGAATTTCGGCGATCTCGGTGACTTCCTCGACGATTGAGTTGACGGAAGACAATAATTTCATCCAGTCGGTTAAGGAATTCAGGACGGAAGTATTGTTTCAATTCTTCATTCACCAAGGAGCGAATCCGATTGTATTGCGGCTTCCGCTTGGTCATTCTGCAAATTCAAAGCCGAGTCCGCCGCCACCTTTTTCGATGACCTTAGACCCAATATTGGAGGTCATGATCAAGAGGGTATTCTTGAAATCTACTGTCCGACCCTTGGCATCCGTTAAGCGACCATCTTCTAAAATCTGCAAGCAGCATATTAAAGACATCGGGGTGAGCTTTTTCAATTTCATCAAACAGAACGACGGTGTAGGGACGACGACGCACAGCTTCCGTTAACTGACCGCCTTCGTTGTAGCCCACATAGCCTGGAGGAGAACCAATCAATTTAGAAACGGTGTGACGCTCCATAAACTCCGACATATCGAGGCGAATCATGGCATCTTCTGAACCGAAGAAATAGGCGGCCAGAGCCTTGGTTAACTCAGTTTTACCAACCCCAGTCGGCCCAGAGAAGATAAAGCTAGCGATCGGACGGTTGGGATTTTTGAGTCCAACTCTTGCCCGACGGATCGCACGAGAAACGGCTTTCACTGCATCTTCTTGACCAATTAAACGCTGATGGAGAGTATCTTCCATGTGCATCAGTTTGTCGGATTCGGATTCCGTCAGTTTATTAACGGGAACGCCTGTCCAAGAAGCGACAATATGGGCAATTTCTTCCGACGGTCACTTGAGGTTCATCGTTTCTCCCTCAGTTTTTCTTAGCAGAAGCAATTTCTCGGATTTGCTGTTTGATTTCCATTTCGCGATCGCGGAGTTTACCGGCTTCATCAAATTCTTGAGCCCGCACCGCATCATCTTTTTGCTTGAGAATTTGACGCAATTCCTTATCTAATTCCTTTGCCGCAGGAGGTAATTGGGAATTGATCAAACGAACCCGCGAACCCGCTTCATCGATTAAATCAATGGCTTTATCGGGTAAAAATCGATCAGAAATGTAACGATCAGCTAATTTAGCCGCCGCATCAATGCTTCATCTAAGATTTTTAATTTATGGTGCTGTTCGTAACGTTCCCGCAGTCCGTAGAAAATTTCAATGGTTTCATCCACGCGAGGGTTCACCGACCATGACGGGCTGAAAACGTCGTTCCAGAGCGGCATCTCGTTCAATGTGCTTACGGTACTCATCCAGGGTCGTGGCACCAATGCACTGCAATTCTCCCCGTGCCAAGGCAGGTTTGAGAATATTGGCGGCATCGATCGCGCCCTTCGGCTGCCCCTGCACCAATGAAGGTATGAACTTCGTCAATCACTAAGATCACGTTTCCAGCTTGTGCGAATTTCATCCATAATCTTTTTCAGGCGTTCTTCAAATTCCCCGCGATATTTAGTTCCTGCGACCAGCAGACCAATATCAAGGGTCATAACGCGCTTATCTTCGAGAATGTCGGGAATATCCTCATTAGCAATGCGTTGGGCTAATCCTTCGCGATCGCAGTTTTACCGACTCCCGGTTCCCCGATTAAAACAGGATTATTTTTAGTCCGGCGACCCAAGAATCTGGATCACCCGTTCAATTTCTTTTTGACGACCCACGACGGGATCGAGTTTACCATCAGCCGCTAATTGGGTCAGATTAGAGCCAAATTCGTCTAAGGTAGGCGTTTTGGTTCGTCCACCACCACCGCCACCTGCGGTGACTTCTGCCGTTTCGCCGAGCATCCGAATGACTTGGGTACGAACCTTAGAAAGATCGACTCCCAAATTTTCGAGAACTCTTGCCGCAACGCCTTCTCCTTCACGGATTAAACCCAGAAGCAGATGTTCCGTGCCGATGTAGTTATGACCTAGTTGGCGAGCCTCTTCTAAAGAAAGCTCCAGAACTCTTTTGGCCCTTGGGGTAAAGGGAATTTCCACCGCCACAAAGCCAGAGCCACGCCCAATGATTTTTTCGACTTCAATGCGAGCATCTTTAAGATTAACCCCCATTGATTTCAAAACTTTAGCCGCGACTCCTGTTCCTTCACCAATCAAGCCCAAGAAGAATTTGTTCCGTGCCAACGAAATTATGTCCGAGGCGACGGGCTTCTTCTTGAGCGAGCATGATTACTTTAATTGCCTTTTCTGTAAAGCGTTCAAACATAACCTTACCATCACCTCAGCTTGCCCTGTGTATAGCTGATTCTAGCACAGGGTTCTTTTCTCGCTGTCGTTTTCGGTACAGATATGTTGCTAAAATTACGGATAACTGGATAGTTCTGTCTAAAATCAGAACAGCAAAAATCTTTGTATTTCAATAAAATAAACCGTTTTTCTGGTATTTAACCCTTTTCGTCCTTTTTGATACTGGGATCGGTGATCCCCATTTTTTCTCTAGATTCAATCTGTCTTTTATTCAGGGAAGGGGATTCTTGGTTCACTGCGATCGCTCTTGACTTTTGTTGTTAGAATGGGGACTAAACTCGCCAGTTTTGTTTATATAGAAACTGAGGGAAATAAGAATTACTTTGTAAAAAGCTGAAAATGTCCAACATTTACCAACGAAATGACGGAGGCGGTGATAATATTGCGGGTGACAAAATCGCAGGGGATAAGATTGGTCGTGACAAAATCGTTCATTACCATTCCCAAAACTTAGTTCAAGCGGCTCAGGACATTCACAATCTGATTGCTCAACTTTCTCAAGATTATGATAGCAGCACTCCATTAGGACAAATACAGATGAGTACTAAAATCATTGAAAGTATTGAGGCTAATCCTACTCTGAAGCAACGAACGTTTAATGCCATCAAAGAAGGTGGTGCGACGGCTTTAGAAGAAGCAATTAATCATCCTGTTGCCAAAATTACAATTGCTACTCTAAAAGGTTTTATTGATGCTTAGATCGTGTTAAAAATCATTTATTATAATTGTAAAGTTAAATTTACAATCCAAGATGAACAATCCTTAATAATAACTTTGTAAAAAATTCGCGGAAAATCAATGAATAAAAAAGATTTATTGCAAACGGTAGCAAGCCACTCTACACTATCAAATTCAGAAGTTAGTGACGATGGAGTTTTACCTCTAAATGAAGCGAGGGTTATTTTTGTCGGAGAAGGAGGAGTTGGTAAAACATCTCTTATTAAAAGACTAACAAATGGAACTTTTAAGGCAAGCGAAAATAAAACTGAAGGCATTGATATTAAATCATGGTTATTAGACATAGACGATCAATCAATTAAGCTTGATTTATGGGATTTTGGTGGTCAAGAAATTTACTATGCAACCCATCAGCTTTTTTTGACCAGACGTACTTTATATATCCTCGTATTGAACAGTCGTCTTTCTCAAGAAGAAAATCGCCTTGAATATTGGCTTAAAATAATAGAAACATTTGGTGGTAATTCTCCTGTTTTAATTGTAGGAAACAAATACGATGAACAGCCACTAGATATAAATCGAAAGACTTTATTCTCTAAATTTTCTAACGTTAAAGGTATTTTTGAAGTTTCCTGTTTAACAGGTAGAGGAATTAATGAGTTACGCGATTTTATCAAACAGACTATTTCATCTCTTACACATACTTTTAATCTGATCCCGAAAACGTGGCTTGAAATCAAGGCAGCTTTAGTCAATTTAGATGAAGATTATATTGCCTATGAAGATTATCAAATAATCTGTATAAAACATGGACTAATTAAATCAACAGATCAATCAGTATTAATTAATTTTCTCCATGATCTCGGTTCTATTGTCTATTTTGATAATTCTCGACTCGGTCATACGATTATCATTAATCCTGAATGGTTGACGGGAGCGATTTATTCGATTTTTACTTCTAGTTTAATTAGAGAAGATAAAGGCATTGTATCTTTCGACTCACTAACAAAAATGTTAGATTGTAATCGTTACCCTGTGAATAAACATCGCTTTATTCTTGATATCATGCAATTTTTTCAGTGGTGTTATGAATTAAAAAATGAACGTTTTCTTATTCCAAATCTGCTTTCTAAAGAAATTCCCCTAGAAGTTGAATTACAGGATTGGAGTGACTCTCTGCAATTTCAATATCGTTACGATTTCTTACCCGAAAATATAGTGTTTCGGTTTATTGTACGTCAAAATCAATTTATCGCTCAAAACTCTGTTTGGCGTAATGGTGTCGTTTTAAATTTAAAGGAGAATATCGCTCAAATTGTTGCTGATTTTGAAGAAAAAACGATTAATATTTTTGTTACTGGCTTACCCAATACTCGACGTGATGCCCTTGCAGCTATTCGTTATGAATTGGATAGTATTCACATGACTTTTGCTAATCTTCAAGTCTCAGAACGTGTGCCGATTCCAAACCATCCGAACTTTTCTGTTGATTATCAAACTATCTTGGCCTGTGAAAGAGAAGGAATACGCGAAATTATTCCTGATGGTATGACAACCCCAATTAACGTTCAGCTATTAATGAATGGGATTGAACCATTTACTGTTTACCAAAGAGACCCAAAACTGCTCAGTCAACGGGAAGTTTTAAAAGAGCGTATTAGCAAAGGGCTGGCCAAACTTGGGGAGTAGCTTAACAATGAGTAAAATCCAAGACAAATTGACACTTCTAAAACAGGAACGCTCTAAAAAAATTCAACGACTATCTGAAAGTTTGCAACAGCAAATTAGGGATATACTTGAAGATGAAATTTTAAGAATTAAAGAAGAAATATCAGATAAAATAATAGAGATTGTCGAGAAAATTGACAATAAAGATAATTTATCTGGCAAAGAACTAGACCAACTAAAAGAGGAATTATATCTTCTTGCAGCTTATATTTCCGAAGTATCTGATGATGAAACAATCAAAGATTCTAAAGCGTCAGTTCTCATTCAAAACTCGACTGTTACAGTTCAAACGAATGAAAGAGGCGATAATATTGCCCAGGATAAAATCGAAGGTGATAAAATAGGGCGCGATCACATCATAGATTCCCGTTGAAAAATAGTAAGGTCACCATGCGCGATCGCTTATCTGTAGCCTTATTTTTGTCGGAATAAAAACATTTTTTCAGGATAAATTCCAATCAGTGCGATCGCATTTTTAATATTCGGCTTATCTTCTAGGCGATCGCAGAGACGGTAATTCACGTTTCATTGACTAAAAAACTGTTGTTTTATGATTATCAAAACAAGCTTTCATGAAAGAAAGATTATCAGGACAAATCGCTACCCTGGACGAAAAAGTGTCAGGTCTTGATCAACGTTTGGATATTATCGAGGGTCGAGTTAATGGGTTAACAGGTTGGTTGATCGGTGTTTTATTTGCTATAGAAAGACGTGATGGAATTTCTATTGATCAATTTATCTCTACTGCGATCTTAGTCTTTTTCCCAAAATCTATCATTTAATAATATTTCTACTTCGTTAGGAAACGGACAATAATCAGGAAAAATAACATTAGGATAACTATCTTTAACGTTATCTAATGCAATCCCGTAACACTTCGGCAAAATCTCCACAATAAAATTTTTCAAACTTGGGGAATCTTCTAACTCAAACATTAAACGTTGACGAAAATTACGAATTTCAATTTCCCAACCGCGATTACAATCAGGTATTGACCCATAACAACGCTTCAGCAAATGCTCTAGAAGACGAACTAAATAACTACGCACGGCACTACGTTGACTTTTTCCCAAGGACTCGACCTCCTCAATCAAATTTTCCCAATCTACTTGTTGGAAATTCTGTGATTTTAAGTTCGTGACTGTTTCTTCAAGCCAAAGAGCAAAATCACTTTCATAATCGATAGTTTGAACGGTTGCCATAATCAATAACATCCTAGAGTGTTACTATTTTCACTATAGCAAATCTTAAGGGCGATCGCCGATCTGTAGGTTGGGTTGATAAAAAACAAGCACCCTCATTTAAGAGAATGCTTGCAATACAACAAGTTTAAAAATTAAACCACACTAAACACAACAACAAATCCTAAAACAGCCGCAAATACAATCAACGCATAAAATTGAGCGCGACCATTTTCTAGGTATTTCAAACCTTCACCACTAACCAAAGTCACTAAACCCGTGAGGTTAACGGCTCCATCAATCACCCGATAATCCACTTCCATAATTTGACGGGCTAAACGACGTGAACCTCTCACAAAGATGGCATCGTAAATATCATCGAAATACCATTTATTTAAAGACAAACGGTAAAGAGTCGGGAATTTTTCGGCGATCGCGGCGGGATCAATTTTGTGTTGCAGATACATCAAAATGGCAATACTGATGCCGATTAAACCGATCCCAATGGAACTTCCTGCCATCACATAAAACTCAGACCAATCAAATTCTGCGATCGCTTCCACGACTTCCCCTGGGGCATGGATAAACGCTTCAAACTGGTTAGCCCAGGGTTTGCCGATTAAACCAATGAGAACCGAAGGAATGGCCAACACCATCAAGGGTAGGGTCATGGCGATGGGCGACTCGTGGGGGGAATGACTGTGATGAGTATCATGATCTAACTCCTTGACATCCATTGCGCCAGGCCCAAAAGCGGGAGTGAGCAATCCATAGAATTCCATCACCTTATTTTGTAAGGATTTATCATTACCCCGAAAACCGCCTTCAAAGGTCATGAAGTACATACGGAACATATAAAAAGCCGTTAAACCCGCCGTTAACCAACCGATCGCCCAGAGAGCAGGATTCGCTTGCAAAGGCCAAGACCGAGAATTTCATCTTTAGACCAAAAACCTGCAAAGGGGGGAATCCCACAAATCGCTAAAGTTCCAATTAAAAAGCAAGTCGCAGTAACGGGCATATATTTGCGTAAACCGCCCATAATTCGCATATCCTGCGCCAAAACGGGATCATGACCGACAACGGCTTCCATGCCATGAATGACAGAGCCAGAACAAAGGAAGAGCATGGCTTTAAAGAAAGCATGGGTCATCAGATGGAATAATCCTGCCGAATAAGCTCCAATTCCCATGGCCATGACCATATAACCCAACTGGGAAATGGTGGAATAGGCTAATCCTTTTTTGATGTCATTTTGCGTTAAGGCGATCGTGGCTCCTAAAACGGCGGTTGTGCAACCTGTCCAGGCGATCACGTTCATGACCACGGGTAAGGGTTCAAAGACGGGGTAGAGCCGAGCAATCAGGAATACCCCTGCCGCAACCATCGTCGCCGCATGAATCAAGGCCGAAATGGGGGTCGGGCCTTCCATTGCATCGGGCAACCAAACGTGGAGGGGAAACTGGGCTGATTTCGCAACTGGCCCCAGAAACACTAAAATTGCCAAGAAAGACGCGATCGCACCGCTCATGGCTCCTGAAGAAACCAATTGTTCCAAACGTTCTCCAATCACAGGAAAATCAAAACTATTGGTCGCCCAATATAAACCCAAAATTCCTAAAAGTAAACCGAAGTCACCGACTCGATTGGTCACAAAGGCTTTTTGGCAGGCATCGGCGGCGGCTTTGCGGTCATACCAGAAGCCAATCAGCAAATAGGAACACATCCCCACCAATTCCCAGAAAATATAAACCTGAACTGAGGTTGGGGCTAATGACTAAACCCAACATGGAAGAGGCAAATAAACTTAAATAGGCATAAAACCGCACATAACCAGAGTCATGGGCCATATAACCATCGGTATAGATCATCACCAGAAACGCAACGGAGGTGACAATTACCAGCATGAGTGCGCTGAGATGGTCGATTACAAATCCCATTTCTAGCTTGAAGTCGCCCGCCGAGGCCCACTCCAACATATAGCGATAGGATTCATGACCTTGCAGTTGACTGACCAACAGCGCAAAGGATAAGACCATTGCCGTACCGAGGAAAAAAACGATCAGTACCGCATTGAGTTGACGCAATCCATTGGTAACTTGATTAAAAGAAATTAATCCCAGACCGACAATCATGGCCGCCACCAAGGGCAACACAGGAATGATCCAGGCATATTGATAAAGCAGTTCCATAAAATACCTAATTTAGCAATTCGTCTTTATTGTAGAGATAACGAACTTTATTGTCACATATCCATTGCCGAAGAAAGTAGAAATGCTTGCAGAGATGAAAATTATTTGATGAAAATTATTTAGTGATTTGACCGACGCTTTTGGTAATGGAAATCTTGAGCTTTGATCGCTTCACCGATTGCTCGACGATGCGATCGCCATTTATTTAAGGGTTAGGAATCGCGCGAATCAGTAAGGTAATCAAACTGGTCGTAACTGCGACGATAATTGGAATAATCAAAGATTTTGCCCCTTTTAGGTCTGCCATGTCCTTAATTAAGGTTTTCTGTTCTGTTTCTATTTTTTCTAGTCTATTTTCTAGGGAATTAACCGTTGTCTTAACCGTTGCGACATCAACTTTAATCGTGGTTAGGTCAGATTCAATCGAGTTTAATCTCTTGTCAATTCTGTCGAGAACCTCCTTTAAATCTGTTTCAATGATTGTAGGCATAGCTTACACCGTCTTGCGTTAAGTGTGTTTAGAAAAATATTTCATTTATCTCTGCTATTTATAGGATAGACGAGATTTCTAGGCAAATATCAGAAAGCAACCGACAAAATGACGTCTAAATCGCCCTAGAGTCTAACGAGTGCGTTTTCTCGGTCGTTCCGCCCGTTCAGCAACCCTGGTAGAAACCTGATTCGTTTGGGGAGTAATCATATTTTGATTAGCCGAGTTCTGGTTCGGTGGATTTTCATACAGCCGTTGCCGACCATTAGCGACGATCCGCATCATTTCTCCCAAATCCCGCTCAATTCGACTCAGTACCGCATCTGCATATTTATCCGCATCTTGCTGAATTTCCTGGCATTCTCGCACCGTTTGTTGGCGATATTGTTGAACCTCTTGGGTCGTCTGTTGGCGAAACTGCTGGAACTTCTTGGGTCGTCACCTGTCGAATTTGCTCTAACTCACTCATCGTTTGACGTTGCAGAGCCTCCACCTCCTGTTGCACTTGGAGACGAATTTGGCTGGCTTGTTGTTCGGCTTGTTGAATAATACCCGATTGATCTAATATTTCCGCCGCTTGTTGTTGGGCTGACTGGACAATTCGTTGGGCATAGGCCTCTGCTTGGGTCATGATTGATTCTTCTTGATCTAATACAGCCAGAGCCTTCTGAATCGCTTCAGGTAAATTATCGCTAATCATTTCAATTTGATCGAGAAGTTTACCTTCATCCACGACCGTCCAATTTGTCAGGGGAATATGAAAACTTTCATAAATTAACTCTTGTAGTTCCGCTAACTCTTGTTGGACATCAAAATCGACAATCCGACGACGAGTAGCCGTATTGGATTGATTGGTTTCAGGAGTGGGATTCTCTCGGCGTGTCATAGTTAGCGATAAATTTTTTATAGATTCATTTTAACTTTACTAGTCTAACTGTAATATACGTAGATATCTCTAGCGATATTTTCAGGGACTAGGTGATCAATCGTTCCCCCAAATTGGGCGATTTCTTTGACAATACTACTACTTAAGAAGCTATATTCTTTGGTAGTCGCTAAAAAAACTGTCTCAATTCCGTCCCAGAGCGTCTGATTAGTATGAGCCATCTGTAATTCTTTTTCAAAATCAGAGAGGACTCGTAACCCTCGGAGTAGGACGCTGGCTTGGCGTGATTTTGCATATTCTACCGTTAATCCTGTGAAACTATCGACTTCGATATTCCTCAGATGTTGGGTTGATTCCCGAATTTGCTCTATCCGTGTTTCTACGGAAAAAAGAGGGGATTTACTAGGATTACACAGGACTGCCACAATCACCTGCTCGAACAATTTGGCTCCTCGTTCAATAATATCAAGATGACCGAGGGTAATGGGATCAAAGCTACCTGGGTAAATGGCAATCACGGGGCGTTTTTTTTTAATAGAACTTTTGATGGATATTGTCTCTGTTATTTTCTCTGAATGCAAGCAAGCTAGGTAAATATTTTGATTTTGACCTCAAAAACGACATTAAAAAAACTGCGGTCTTAACTAGGGATAATTGTGACCACAGTTCATAATTTTGAGGATTCTAGAACTTAAAGCTAGTACGAATTGCCCCAATCCAGAGGGGATCGCGCTCATTGGCAGGACTTGTGCCGACCCAAAGCCCTGGGGAAATGGAGATATTCTCATTCACCTTAAAGACATAGAAACTTTCCGCAAACCAAGGAGCCGTCGTTGTTGAAGGCGTTACGTCAGGGAGATTGTTATTGTTACTAAGGGTGGCTGCATAGGGGGGTTGACCTACTGAAATTACGCCGAGATTTCCTTCTTGAAACAAGTCAGGAAAGGCAAAACTAACTTTCCAGTTCCAAATATCGGCACTATCTCCCGCGCGATTGCCGCCTTCGGCATAAGCACTGGTGTACATTCCCCAACCTTCCATGCTGAAACCAGGAGCGATGCGCCAGGTTCCCCAAGATAGCAATGTTATCGGAGGAAGTGGCGTTCCCATCCCCAAAATTGTCCCGATTGGCAAAGCTAAAGGGATTATCCGCATTGGCTAAACCTGTAAATCCTGCCACTCCAAAGCTATCGTATTGATTCTGAGGAATATATTGGCGAGAGTAGGCAATCCCAATGCCTGTGTCGGCGGAAGGAAGATAGGTTAATTGGGTTCCTGCGACATATTGCCCATTAAATAAACCCTGGCCTGATTCGGGACTATATCCTTTTCCTGCGGAATAAAAGGCTCCTAAACTTAAATTCTTACTAAAACTGTAGGAGGCTCCTGCGCCTGGGCCCTGTGTTATCGCTGAGTAAATAAATCGGGGCGATCGCGCCAAAGAAGGATAAAGCTCCATCGGTAAAGGAATTAGTAAAGGGAGCTAGGGGATCGGCAACATCATCTAGGGTGATTTTCGCGCCATTGATCCAAACGGTTAAACTCTCACCCACAGGAAAGCGATATTGGAGTTTATTGACCTGGGGAATATTTTTATCACTGGCAACACTAAAGTTAAAGTCGGTTAAATTACTGCCCGCTCTGCCTAAGAAATAGTTAGCCGTTTGGATTCTGACTCGGAGTTGATCTTCCCCCGTAAAGCTGGTATCAAAATTCATCCGCGATCGGTAATTGGCGGTGATTTGTCCATTTTGGATGGGTTGATTCGGCGGGCCATTTAGCCTGTTCTGTACCCGCAACCCCCGAATAGATCAGGATCACATCACCATTTAATTTCGTCGTCGTGGAAAATTGATGGTCTTCTAAATCAGGCCGTTGCGTTTCGAGATTATCAACCCTTGCCCCCATTGCCCCTATTTCCTGTTCAAATTGTTGGGCTAATTGTTTGAGCTTGTCGATGTCTTCCCGTAAAACGGCGACATTTTCCTGTAATAAACGCTCCATTGTGTTTAAACAAGCATTTAAACCCGCCGCAAATTCCCAACGGCTGAGGGCGCCATTTCCTGGAAAGGTGCGATCGGGATAACCGACGATGCAACCATAGCGTTCGACTAAGCTTTTCAGGGCTTCATAGGCCCATTCAGTCGGTTGCACATCCCTGAGTTCATTCACGCTGGTCACCTGATTCATCGATCGCGAGTTCATATCTGAGACATTGGTGATTTTTCCCATGTCGCTACTGAAACCTCCATCTTGAAAGGTTTTGAGTTTCAGATTTTGACGTTTTTGGGCGATCGCGGCGGACTGTTTTTGAAATGCTTGGATGGATTCAAGGTTATCCTCATTGGCTAGGGCGACTCCCGAAAATAAAGGAGTGATTCCTAAACCGATTAACCCAATCCCAAAAACCTTGCTCAAATTGTTTAACATGACACACTCCTCACCTAAATAAAAAAGTAAAAAAATTAAGATAAAATTGACCCTTAAGCAGCTTTCTTTTTAGCTTGACCGACGGGATCTAGGTAGATTTCTAACCATTTAAAGAAGAAAGAAGAAATGGTGGTCAACACTAAATAAACCAGCGCAACCGCAATATAAACTTCAAAGGATTTGTAGGTCACAGCAACTATTAATTGACCTTCTCGGAAGAGTTCACTAAAACCAATAACTGCCGTTAAACTCGTATCTTTGATTAGGGTAATAAATTCATTCCCTAAAGGTGGGATAACTCGTCGAAAAGCCTGGGAAAGATAACTTCTTTCATGGTTTGGAAAGGACTCATTCCCAAGGATTGACAAGCTTCCGCCTGACCTGGATCAATGGATTGAATACCGCCTCGAATAATTTCTGCCAGATAAGCCGCTACATTTAAACTGAGGGCAATTACCGCCGCAGGAAAACGTTCCAATGTCCATTCCAGTCCAATTTCTTTAAATAACCCTGGTAAACCAAAGTAAATAATAAAGAGTTGCACCAGCATAGGAGTTCCTCGGAAAAACTCCACATAAATACGGAAAAACCACTGCACAATGGCAACGGGAGACAGTAATCCAAGGGCAACGAAGGTTCCTCCAATCAGCCCAAAGAAAACGGCAAAAATGGTTAACAGAACGGTAACACCAGCACCGCGAATGAGGTTGCGGAAGAGAGCCACAAAGAAGTTTTCGGCAGGCCCAGTCTCATTAGTTGTGATCGCATCAGCCGTTCCTATCACGGCAGGGGCGACTAGGGGCAAGAAGGGCGGCTCGGCACCAAACCATTTTTGATAAATTGCCCTGTAGGTTCCTTTTTCAATGACCTTAAAAAGTCCGTAATTAATCAGCGATCGGTTGAGGTTGAGGGCTTCAGAACGAGGTTTGGGCATCCCGATCCCGTAATAATCTGCTGTTCCCGTTTCTGCGGCAACTTTAACCCCTCGTAATCCCGCTTCTTTGATCGCAAAAAGGGTCACGGGGGCGATCGTTGATCACCGCATCGACTTTACCATTAACCAGTTCTTGGAGAGCGATCGCCGGAGAATCGAAGGTGACAATTTCTGCATTGGGAACTTTGGCCGCTTCCATTGCTCCCGTTGTGCCGATTTGTACCGCAATTCTTTTGCCCTTTAGATCTTCTATACTTTTGACACTATTGTTATTTTCTTGGACAGCGATCGCTAAGGTTGCTTTGAAATAAGGACTAGAAAAAGCGATAGATTGAGCGCGTTCTGCGGTGATCGTATTCTCACTAATTGCCGCCTGGATAGTCCCTGATTGCAACGCAGGAATAATACCATCAAAGGGCAGACTTTCAATCTGGATATTGAGATCAACTTCCTTACCAATGGCTTTGATTAAATCAATATCAAAACCCGTTAAGGTTCCTGTATTTTTATCGATCATTTCAAAGGGAGGAAAGGTTGGTTCCGTCGCAACGATGAAAGTCTTGCCCGCATCCTGAGAAACCGCAGGAATAATCTGTAATCCGAATACTAAAAATAGTCCTAAAAACGCCAAAATTAAGTGACGAAATTGACCTAATCCTTTAAAAAATTTCATGTTGATTAATTTTTTCTCCTCAAGCAAATCCCACACAGAAGAGCCAGGGGTAAAAACTTTCTATCCTGCATTTCCCCAATAGTATTCATCTTCAACTGGATAAAAAATGTAATTTTCTATACAATTAAGACGAAAAACTTTAGATATTTTGAAGAAAATAACAATTCAGTAGGACAATTTGCCATGACCGCCGCTCTGCCCATCGTTGTTTGCGAGGATCTTCAAAAAAGCTTTGGTTCATTAAAGGTACTCAAGGGAGTTAATGGCGCAATGTACCCAGGCGACGTGATTTCGATTATTGGCCCTTCTGGCTGTGGAAAAAGCACTTTTTTGCGTTGTTTAAACCGATTGGAAGTGATTAGTGGCGGTAAATTGAGTGTTGCTGGGGTAGATCTGTCTGAACAAAATGTGAGTCAAAATGAATTACGAAAGTTGCGGGTGCGAGTGGGAATGGTATTTCAGCATTTTAATTTATTTCCCCATTTGACCGTTTTACAAAATTTGATGTTGGCTCCTCAAAAAGTTTTAAAGTTACCCGTCGCGGAATGCAAGGAACGGGCTTTAATGTATTTAGAAAAAGTTGGTCTAGGCTCCAAAGCAGATTCCTATCCTGATCAATTATCGGGGGGACAAAAACAACGGGTAGCGATCGCGCGGGGGTTGTGTATGAAACCCGAAGTTTTGCTATTTGATGAACCGACCAGTGCGCTTGATCCCGAATTAGTGGGGGAAGTGCTAAATGTGATGAAACAATTAGCGGAAGAAGGTATGACCATGGCCGTTGTTACCCACGAAATGCAGTTTGCCCGTGAAGTCTCCAATAAAGTTCTCTTTTTCAATGAAGGGATTGTGGAAGAAGCTGGCCATCCTGACGATGTTTTCAGTAACCCTAAGAGCGATCGGCTCAAAACCTTTCTCAGTCGTAT
Organism: uncultured cyanobacterium; assembly: GCA_963807635.1. Classification (GTDB taxonomy): domain Bacteria; phylum Cyanobacteriota; class Cyanobacteriia; order Cyanobacteriales; family Microcystaceae; genus Snowella. The sequence continues at coordinate 5,473 of CAWEDJ010000068.1, read as the reverse complement.
GGGTTAGAGTTTACAGTTTAGAATGTAGGTCAATTGATTTTCTGTTTTCTGGTGAGTTCCCATGACTATCCAATCCATTTATATTCCCCACCTCCTCAACTTTGGCGATCGCACCCAATCTTTAATTATTGATGAAAATGTTTCAAAATTAGAGTCTTTAACGCCTGTGCGGGGAAAAATGACAGTTCGGCATGGCGGAACTTTTTTAGAAATTACCGTCAAAGCAGAAACCATTATCACTTTTAGCTGCGATCGCTGTACCAAACAATATAATCAACGTTTAGCCCTAGACCAATCAGAAATTATTTGGCTCGATAAGGAAGCCGATCTTCCCCAAAAATTTCCCAAGGAAAGAGAAGTTTCCTGTGAAGATCTTTCTGAAACCCTTTCTCCAGAGGGACATTTTGAAGTTGAAAAATGGCTTTATGAACAGTTTTCCCTAGCGTTTCCCCTGCGCCGATTATGCGGAAATGATTGCCAAGCTCCCCTGGCGATATTCCCCCAGTCGAAGTGAGTGCGGATGGTCGTTGGTCAGCTTTAGAGATTTTAAAACGCCAGTTATCCCAATAAAAGTAGTTGAGTGAGCTTAGTCGAAATCAGCATCAACAACGAATTAATCTCTCAATTGGGACGCGGCATACTTTTTTAGGAATTGATAATTAATTTTCCCTATAGTTGTTCTCGGAATTTGATCAACAGCAAACCAATGTTTAGGGCATTTGTAAGCACTGAGTTGTTTTCTCAGAATAATTTTCAATTCTTCTAAATCAAAATCGTTGCTAGGAGAAATATAAATGGCTGTGACCACTTCACCCCATTGCTCATCAAGTACACCAATGACGACAACATCTTTCACCAATTGAGTCTCTAAAATAGCCGTTTCTACTTCAAGAGGAAAAACGTTTTCTCCCCCTGTAATAATTTTTTGGCTATTACGACCGATGATATGCAAATAGTTTTGCTCATCAAAATAGCCCAAATCATCTGTTAGAAAAATATTAGAATCATTGAAATTAGGGTAATAACCTAAAAATAAAGATTTTGCTTTAATCGCAATAATACCCGTTTGATGATTGGATAATTCTTGCCCCTGTTCATCACAGATCATCATTTGAGCATGGGGTAGAGTTTTGCTGACTGTATTATTCTGGCAAATAAAATCCTGGGGTTTCAAGGTAACAATTTGGGAAGCTGTTTCTGTCATTCCATAGGTTAAAGCCAGTTTTATCTTTTTTTCTCTAGCTCTTTCTAATAAGTTAAGAGAAGCTTTTTCTCCGCCTAATAAAACTATTGGAAATTGAGTCAGCCAATCAGGATAATTATCTAAGAAAAAATGTAGTTGTTTAGGAACTAAGGAAATAAAAAAAGATTGATATTCAAAGGCTAAAATAGGATTATTTTTAAAAGAAGAATAGGGTAAAACAATTAATTCACCTAAACTTAAAAAAGACCGTACAAACTGCATTAAGCCACTAACATGGTAGAGAGGCAGTAAACAAAATGAATTAATTTTTTCTAAATTAAAATATTCTCGTAAACCTTGATAGGATGCCGTTAAAGTTGACCAAGTATGGATCGCAAATTTAATTTTTCCTGATGTGCCTCCTGTGGGAATCATCACTAAACTTTGGTTTAAATATTCATTATTTACTAAAAAAGTTTTTTTGATAGATTTATTGTTAATCGAAAAATCTTGATCAAGACCGAAAATCAAATCTGGATCGACCAATTCAAAAACCTGTTTCCATTCAGATGCTTGCCAATCAGGATTCGCTAAAAAAACTAGGGTTTTAGTGATAATGCAAGCGAGAAAGACTGCTAGAAATCTATCAGGTTCTCTTTCCGCTAAAATAATCTTAAAAATTGAGTTATTTTCTAACTGTTTTTTTGAGAAATTGAATTGTTGAATATACGTCTCTACTAATTGATAAAAAAAACGATTATCATAACCAATAAATTTTTTTTGATCAGTCCAATTCTGGAGATGAATCATTAAATCAGTCATGGGCTTTCTATTCAATTCGCTCATGGTCGCGATCGCCTATTCACCTATTCTTTAAAGTCCCGCAGAGGTTTGGGCAAACAGAGCCGCAAAATCTTTCGTGACGATCGCCGAAGGATCATCTTCAGGCTTAGAAATCAAATCAAAGGCTTTATTTCTGGCATTCGGTTCCCTTAAGGCTTGTACCACCACTTCCGCGACATCGGCTCTCGGTATAGAGGTTGGTATTCCGTTAGGGGGATTGGTTAAAAAGACATCATTTTTACTCACCAATAATTCTCGCACTCCCCCTGCTTTGTCTAGGAGTCCGCCCGCCCGAATAATGGTGTAATCCACCCCAGAATCGATTAAATAGGCCTCAGCAGTCCGTTTCCAAATTAAAATATTACCCTCACCGATTTTATTGAGAGGATAATCGGGCAGGGTTCCGCCCATTGAGCCAACCAAAACAATCTGTTCCACCCCCGCCGCGATCGCCGCATCAATCTGATTCCGTTGCCCCAGATAATCCACTTCTTCTGGCATTCCCCCCGCTTCAAACTCAAATTCTGGTCGTTGTCCTGGTTGCGGGGGAGCTTTCATTTTAGGAATCGCGCTGGTCAGAATCACTAAGGCCTGACAACCCGCGATCGCCTTTTCTAGAGAGGAAATATTTTTACTATCTCCCTCAAAAAATCCGTCTGTTGAGCCAAATAATTCCTTGAATTTCGTAGCAGAACGAGCAAATCCTAATGCGGTAAATTCGTCCGAGTGTTGACGTAATTTTTCTAATGTTAAGAATCCTGTCCGTCCTGTTGCGCCCGTGACCAAAACTTGTTTGAGTGACATAGATTGATGATGGAATATTATTACTATAAAGTTACAGCATTTTGTCGTTAAATCCCTTACATGGTAGGGAGATAATGTATTAAGTAGTTGGTTACAGTTAAATATAGATTGTGCGCTCAATCCCCCCTGCCCCCCTTGATAAGGGGGGTGTCCGTAGGACGGGGGGATCTTATAAATTTTAAGACCCGCCTACTTATCTCCCTACAAAGGTTTGTCCGTCATCACAACACAATTTGTTGTCAAACATCAAGTTTAAGAGCTAATGATTCAAAATAAGTTAGTCATTAAAATTTTTCGTTATGTCATTTATGCCTTGATAACGGTTGCTTTTATTCTCACTCCTCTCATGAGCGTCCAGGCTAATCCGTCAAATTTGTCATCTAATAAACCCTTTGGGGTAGAGTTAATCGGATTAATTGCTGGATTTGGGACAACCTTTGCTTCCTTGCCCGATTTGGTTGTGATGCTAAAAAAGCGATCGCGTCAGGGAATAAATCCTCGCATGGCGGCCATCACAGGAATTTTTCAATGTCTATGGCTGGTCTATGGTTTCTTGATTCAGGCTCCTGCGGTGATTTTTTGGAATATGATTTCCATTGTGACCAATGCGACAACCGTGAGTGCTTACTTATATTTTGCTAAGATAGAAAAAAATAAGCCAAAATAGCGAAATGTTACTAAAATCTCTCTTTAAACCCACCGAAAATAAATGGCAACCCATTGTTAAAGCCTTAAGAAGCAATTTTAGGAAAAGACGGCGTTATTCAGCGCAAAGATGAATTATTGACCTACGAATGTGACGGACTCACGGGTTATCGGCAACGTCCCGCGATTCGCAGTTTTACCCCGTACCACCGAACAAGTGGCCGCAGTGGTCAAACTTTGTCATGAGCATCAAATTTCCTGGGTCGCTAGGGGAGCAGGAACAGGTTTATCGGGCGGGGCGTTGCCCTTAGCTGAAGGAATTTTGATTGTTACAGCGAGAATGCGCCAAATTTTGTCAGTTGATCTAGAGAATCAACGGGTCGTCGTCCAACCTGGCGTGATTAACAACTGGGTCACTCAAGCCGTCAGTGGGGCGGGTTTTTATTATGCTCCCGATCCCTCTAGTCAAACCGTTTGCTCCATTGGTGGAAATATTGCCGAAAATTCGGGCGGTGTTCATTGTCTCAAATATGGCGCGACGACAAATCATGTATTAAGTCTCAAATTAGTTATTCCCGATGGTTCCATTATCGAAGTGGGCGGATATTTGCCCGAAATGCCTGGTTATGATTTAACAGGGGTATTCGTTGGATCAGAGGGAACGTTAGGGATCGCCACAGAAATCACCCTAAAAATCCTGAAAACTCCTGAATCGATCTGTGTTTTGCTCGCAGATTTTATGAGTTTGGAAGCCACTGCTCAATCCGTCGCCGATATTATTGCCGCAGGAATTATCCCCGCAGGCATGGAAATTATGGATAATTTTAGTATTAATGCCGTTGAAGACGTGGTTGCAACCAATTGCTATCCCAGGGATGCGATCGCGATTTTACTTGTCGAATTAGATGGCTTACCCATAGAAGTCCAGACCAATAAACACCGAGTCGCGGAAATTTGTCGCAAGAATGGAGCGAGAAACACCACTTCCGCGAATGATTTAGAAACTCGCCTAACCATGTGGAAGGGCAGAAAAGCGGCCTTTGCGGCGGCAGGAAAAATGAGTCCGAGTTATTTTGTGCAGGATGGGGTCGTTCCCCGTAATTGTTTGGTAGAAATTTTGGGAGATATTAATGCGTTAGGCGAAAAATATGGTTTCCGTATTGCTAATGTTTTCCATGCAGGCGATGGCAATTTACATCCTTTGATTTTGTACGATAATTCTGTGCCTGGAGAATGGGAAAGGGTGGAAGAATTAGGGGGAGAAATTCTCAAACGCTGTGTCGAATTAGGGGGAAGTTTATCAGGAGAACATGGGATTGGCTCGGATAAAAATAATTTTATGCCGTCTATGTTTAATGAAACGGATTTAGAAACAATGGCTTGGGTGAGGGATTGTTTTAATCCTGATCATTTAGCGAATCCTAATAAATTATTTCCGACTCCTCGCAGTTGTGGAGAATCTGCCAATGCTCGAAAATTGATGGAATTTAAGGATCTAGAAGTTTTTTAGCAATCATTTGTTGTTTCTTTATCCATATTTTGGGTGAGGGTAAGAATTTGATTAAGAGCGTGATAAAGATCTAAAATATTTTCCTGATCACTGGACATAAATAATCTCCGCATTATTCAGGATATTCTGCTGACGAATCCAGTTTTTGCTATTTTCAATTGCTTTTTTAGAGACGAGATCAATATTTCGTTTAAGTAAGATTTTAAGCTCATTTTCTATTTTAATCATATCCATTAAACTAATATGAGCGTTAGGATCAAAATTAACTAATAAGTCAATATCGCTATCAAAGTTAAAGTCTTCTCGTAGGATGGAACCGAAGACGGATAATTCAGTAATTTTGTTTTGTTGGCAAAATTCACGAAGGATTGAGGGGGAAACTCCTAAGCGTTGTTGGGTACGTTGTTTGTCTTCAATAATTATCATATTAACTTTTGAATTGAATGTTGAGAATAGAAAGTAGAGAGAATTTGATTATTGGTGTATTT
>CAWEDJ010000067.1:0-145917 GCA_963807635.1 uncultured cyanobacterium | reverse complement strand
CGAGACAGGACTAAATTTTCAGCGACGGTCATGGAGGGGACTGAAGTAAAATGCTGATAAACCATGCCGATTCCGTAGTGGTGGGCATCGCGGGGAGTATTAATTTCGCGGGAGTGTTTACCCACTAAAACATCACCGTGAGTGGGAGTATAGAAACCCATGACGCATTTAACGAGGGTGCTTTTTCCTGCCCCATTTTCGCCAAGGAGCGCGTGAAAAGAGCCAGATTTAACCTTGAGAGAAACCTGATCCAGGGCGGTAAAGGAACCAAATTGTTTCGTCAGATTAACGACTTCGAGTTCGGGAGGATCGATGGTCTGAACATCGGGACTGAGGGTTTCAGTGGTCATGGATTGAACTCCTTTTGCGATTTCAGGGATGTCTAAGTAATATGTCTAAGTAATTAGGGGTTGAAAATTGTAAAATTCCCCACCTATCGGCACTCTCCTTATTAAGAGGGACAGGGGAGATCAAGTCTAAGATTTATTTGATGTTTTAATTACAACCAGCTAGTTAAAAGAACTTGGTGTAACAATAGCCTGGCAAAATCTACTTAAATTTAAGGTATTAATGACTACCCAATTACGATTCTTAATGTTTTGGAAACTCAAAAACAATCCTAGTAAATAGAAAAAACTGTAACAGAACGGACAAGATGCTTCAAAATGGGATAAGGAATCTCGACGGAGCAACCCTTCATGTTGGCATATATCTTAGCGATCGCGATTGCACTGGCTAGTGTTGTCCTCTTCTTTTCTGCATTTTTTGCCCCCAAGTTACATCGTAAGGATGATTTCTTGTGGAGTGGGGTGGGATTATTCTATGGCTTAATTCTCTGGGTGTGTGCGGGACGCTTTACGGGCGGTGCTTTGTTAGGACAGATGGCGGCAGTGGTGTTGGTTTTGTCCTTTGCCTGGCAAACGATTTCTTTTGCCGCACAATAGCCGATCCCGAAAAACAAGCGGGCATTAAAACCTTTTCTTTGCTGGATTGGATTGGGGGCGGATTAGGGAAGAAAAAAGCGAAAGTCCAACCCATTGCTAAGACTGCGGTTGAAACGGTAACGCCTGTCGAGACAACGGAATCTTTGACGGAAACGCCTGCTGAAACTCCTTTTGTTGTGGAAACTGAAATTCCTGAATCGGTATCACCAGAAGACCATCGCCCTTAATGCCAATGCGATCGCCCGGAAATTCTGAGAAGCGGTCGAGCCGAAATCCTCGCTACCCCGAAGTTGAAGCGAGTGGAGCCCGTCTTAACGAGAGAAGCGTATCGAAGTAGTGGTGAAGCCCTTTGCCCAAAAAACCGAAACTACCATCACCCCGCCCAAAGCTAACTTCTCAACCGTTTACCAAACCTAAAAAACATGGAATTTTTTTAGCACGATTATCGGGAAAAAGCCCACACCTGCTAAAACGGAAACTATTACTGCCGCCCTAATAGGCGATCGAAACCGTCCGTGTGTATGTGCTCGGGGAACCCAAGGAAGCAACGGATCCCGTCTTTGAGGTCATCAAAGACGATGTTGAAACTGTTCAAGATAAAACGTGATCACCACTCGAAAATTGGACTTCGAAGAATCCTTTATAACTCCAGTGATGGAAGTAATTACTGACAAATTGAAAACCGTCGAGCAATTGTGCCTGAAGTGGGTAAGTTTCTTCTACCGTCAGACCTTAGCCGAAAACGAAATAGAAGAAAATTGGGATGATGATTGGGAAGAAGAGAATGATTCAGAAATCTCTCAAATAATTACCGATCCATCGGCACCAACCATGATCGAAAAAGCGATCGCCGAAACGCCTCTCGAAATAGCCTCTGAGGAAGAAAAAGAAGAAGACCATGAAGAAGAAAGTCCCGAAATTTCCGAAACCGAGGAACCCATAGACCAATCTTCCCAAACATCCTATAAATTTTCACTCTATGTTGAGGAGACGATAGAAGTTGCCAATTTAGAAGAAAAGGCTTTGTTTGAAGAAAGCCCCGAAGAAACACCCTCAGAAAGTGAAACTCCGCGATCGCCCCTAGATTCATCGGATTCATCAGAAAAATGGGTTTGAAACCCCGTCCTTTAGGACGGCTTTGCATTTAATATGTTAGTCTGTGAAATATGGAAAAAGCTTTTCGTTACCGATGTTACCCAACGCTAGAGCAAGAGTCGCTGTTGCGGCGGACTTTGGGCTGTGTAAGATTGGTGTACAACAAAGCTCTCCACGAAAGAACCCAAGCTTGGTACGAAAGACAAGAAAGAGTCGGATATCCCGAAACCTCTACCATGCTTACTCAGTGGAAAAAGCAAGAAGAGCTTGATTTTCTCAATGAGGTTAGCTGTGTCCCAATGCAACAAGGACTTCGACATCTCCAGACTGCTTTCACTAATTTCTTCGCAGGAAGGGCTAAATATCCCAACTTCAAGAAGAAACGAAATGGTGGCAGTGCGGAGTTTACTAAATCGGCTTTTAAATTTAAGAATAAAGAAATTTATCTTGCCAAATGCTCTGAAGCATTGCCGATTAGATGGTCTAGACAAATTCCCAAGGAGTGTGAACCAAGCAGTGTAACAGTCAGCCTTCACCCCTCTGGACGTTGGCATATCTCGATTAGATTCGATGATCCAACCATTCAACCCTTGTCCGTTAGCGAGAATGCTGTCGGAATAGATTTGGGAGTAACCAGCCTGATTGCGACCAGTAATGGTGAAAAGCTCGCTAATCCCAAGCATTTCAAAAAGCATCGTAAACGCTTGAAGAAAGCGCAAAAGAATCTTTCTCGTAAACAGAAAGGTTCCAAGAATAGAGAAAAAGCGAGAATAAAGGTCGCTAAAATTCACCTGAAAATCTCGGATTCTCGAAAAGATTTCTTGCACAAAACTACGACTCAATTGGTACGCGAAAATCAAACAATTGCTGTTGAGTCGTTGGCTGTTAAGAATATGGTCAAAAATCACAAACTCGCCTTGGCTATTTCGGATAGCGGGTGGAGTGAGTTGATTCGACAACTGAACTACAAGTGTCGTTGGTACGGAAGGAACTTGGTCGCTATTGACCGATGGTTCCCCAGTTCCAAGCGTTGTAGTTCCTGTGGGCATATTGTCGATAAAATGCCTCTTAAATATTCGCGAATGGACTTGTCCTGAATGTGGTTCTAACCACGATCGGGATGTGAACGCGAGTAAAAATATTTTGGCTGCTGGACTAGCAGTTTCAGTCTGTGGAGCGACCGTAAGACTAGAACAGAGTAAATCTGTTAAGGTGGGTGCTATGAAACAGAAACCTAAATCGTGAGGTTTGGGAATCCTAGCCCTTTAGGGCGGGGAGGATGTCAACTGTCTCAAAAACAGATCCCAATTAGAGCTTGCTGAAAAAAGCTGAAAGCCTTATAAGAAAAGAGATGAGGGGATTTAGAGAGCAAAAAAAGTGCAAAAAAAAGGTCTAAAATGAGTGAAAAGGCTTGCACCCCTCCCCTTCCAGAGCATTGAACGATGTACCCCAAAAAAGAATCCGAAAAATCGACTGTTGAAAACTTCAAAATACCAAGTGAGTGGAAGCCAAAAGAAGAAAATCGTTGGGTAATCATGTCAAAAATAATTCCGTGGGAGGAATTTGAAGAAGAATATGCAAAACAATTTTCAGAAAATAAAGGAGCGACAGCCAAACCATTTAGGATGGCATTAGGGTCATTAATAATAAAAGAAATATTGAGAATAAGTGACCGAGAAACAGTAGAACAAATAAAAGAAAACCCTTACTTACAATATTTTATAGGACTAGAAGTATATGAAAATGAGGAGGCATTTGATGCGTCACTGTTAGTACATTTCCGTCAAAGAATAGGAATGGACTTGGTGAATCAAATAAATAAAGCAATGGTAAAAAAAGAAGAAGAAATATTATCAGAAGTAAAAGAAAAAAGTGAAGGGGAAAATCAGAATAGAGGAAAGCTATTAATAGATGCAACCTGTGCACCAGCAAGCATCAAATATCCAACAGGTATTAGGAATCTTGAATGAGGCAAGAGAAAAAACCGAAAAAATAATAGACAACTTGTATAAAAAAACTAAAAAAAAAGGAAAAAAACCAAGAACCTATAGAATAAGAGCCAGAAAAGATTACTTAAAATTGTCAAAAAAACGCCGTCCGTCGAGAAAAGAAAGGAGAAAGGGCATAAAAAAACAAATCCAATATATCAAAAGAAACCTTTCCCATATAGAAAAATTAAGAGAAGATAAAGAGGTCGCAAAATTAAGTAAAAAAGACGAAAAGATACTGTCGATAATACAAAAAGCCTATGAGCAACAAGTAGGAATGTATGAAAATAAAGAAAATAAGGTAGAAAATAGAATTGTGAGTTTGACTCAACCTCATGTTCGTCCCATTGTTAGAGGAAAAGCGGGAACGCCAGTAGAGTTTGGTGCAAAACTATCAGCAAGTTATGTGAATGGATATCTTTATTTATACCGATTAAGTTGGGATAATTATAATGAATCAGGCGACTTCAAAGGACAAATAGAAGAGTTTAAACGTGAGACAGGCTACTATCCCCAGTCTGTTCATGCTGATGCAATCTATCGCACAAGGGAAAATCGCGCTTTTTGTAAGGAGAAGGGAATTCGATTGAAGTGGCCCACCCTTGGGAAGACGACCCACAAATATTAGTCCAGAAAAAAAGAAAGAAGCTCTTCAAGATGAAAGAGACCGTAATGCTATTGAAGGCAAATTTGGTCAAGCAAAGAGACGATTTAGCCTCAATCGAGTTATGACAAAACTTCCTGATACCTCTGAAACCGCTATTGCTATCACCTTTTTAGTCATCAATCTTTTTGCCCTGCTTCGGCAGGTTTTACGTTTTTTTTGTCTTTTTCGGAAGAAGAGCTTATTTTTCTGCCCTCTTATTAGCCCAGCTTATGCTTTGTGTTGACAATTCATTTAACCCTTATGTTTTACTCGCCTTAAATTCATAAATTAATCCCCTCTTCCTGTTTTTTGACTTTTTCAGCAAGCCCCAATTAAACAAAGACAAAAAAAGACCTACCCCAAGGAGAAAGCATTCAAAAAGCTCTCTAGGGTAGGTTTAATCACTCACTGGAGCAATGAGTTTAATTACCACAAACCTCGCACAGGACGAGGAGTTGGTGGGATGTAGGGAAGAGCCTGGGGAGCAATCACAGGGGGCATAACGTGGGGATTGAATTCAGCAGGAGGCAACTCAGCCAAGCCCAAAGGAGTCTGATTTATGGCAGAAATTGGACAGTCGGAAGCAAACCTTTCATAGGACAGCGTTCTGACAAGACTTGCTTGGCTTGCCTGGAGGGTATTCATCGCCGTTGGGGGTTGTAGTCCCGCCGATTGAGCCACGATCGCCGCACTCTCTCCAGTCGCTTGAATAGCGGTATTAGCTCTGACGGGAGCGAAGAAGGGATCTAAAACGACCCAGGCGGCGGCATCAAAGGGTTTAAGCATCGATTTTCCCCCATTGGTTACCGACAGATATTCTCCTGCGGTCACTCGAAAAGAACAGTTGGAGCGGGGTTGTTGGGCATCATTTCCGCACAAGCTCTGGGTATTAGCAGAGGTTAGGACGGCAGCGATGCGATTTCCCGTGAAAACAAAAATTTCGGTACGTTGTTTCTTGTCATTACGAGTGAGTAAATAGGTTGTCGAAGGAGTTGTCACCGTCGCTTCATCGGTCATTACCCTTAGCCCCGAAGAACTGGCAGGAGTCATCACTAAAATAGAACCCTTCAACAAACAAAGTCTTTGGTTGGCAGATTGCTGAATTCTTGTTGTATCCATTGAGGGGTTCCATTCGCAATTTCTGCCATTGCTCAAGCCGACCTGGGTTTCGGGTTTGAGCCAAACGAGTGTGCCGTCATCAAACTGGAGATGGGCTTTGGAATAGGTTGCGGTTTCTAAAACGTTGTTGGGAAACAAGGAGTTGCCAGGAGAAGGATCGGCAACAGCAAAGGCACTGATCGTTGGTTCCAAACGAGGATCGGTCTCAATACGGACTTGCCCAACCGCTCCACTGAGTTCTACTCGGTCTGGGGTTGCGTTGTAGATCTTGGCACAATTGACGGAACGACTGCCATCAGCAGAAACGGGACATTCTTGGGCTTGAACGGGGGAATTTAGGAGAGGAAACAGTCCAATAAACCCTAATAAACTACTAATGCCTAAAGTATAATTTTTCATACAGCTAACTCATCTTAATCTCATTAGTCAAGTTGTTGTGACTATCATAGCTAAATTTGTCAAATAGGGGTACTAGTTTTATGGGTCAAGACTAGATTAAAATTGGGGTTAATTTTATTACTTCTTTTTCTCATTAATTCACAGTTTATAAAATGGAGTTTTTCAATAAGCTCAATGATGCGATCGCGCTTAATCAAAGTTTACTGGTGGTTGCCCTAGATCCAAACCCAGAAATCATGGGAAATTGGAAACAGGATGACCCAACTGCAGCGATAATTGAGCGATTAGAAACTTGGTTAAGTTTTGTGATCACCGAAACCCAGGAATTAGTTTGTGCCTATAAACCCACCCTCGGATTTTATGAAGCATTAGGGAGTGCGGGTTTGGATTTGCTGACCAGAATTTTGGGAAAAATTCCTGCCCATATCCCCCTAATTTTGGATGCTAAACATGGAGATTTGAATACTAGCACTGTCTTTGCTAAAGCTATTTTTGAAGATTGGAAAGTTGATGCCGTTACCCTAAATCCCTTTGCGGGATTGGATCAAAGCGCACCATTTTTGGTGTATCCCGATAGGGGAGTTTTTATCCTTTGTCATACCTCTAATCCAGGCGCGATCGCCTTACAAAATTATCCGACGGCAGAATCTCCTTTTTATTTACAGGTAGTCAAGGAAGTGCAAACCTGGGGAACTCCAGAGCAATTGTACTTAGAAGTGGGAACCAATGATGCGGAAGTCATTAAAAAAATTCGTTTAGCGGCTCCTGAACGGACGATTCTTTTAAGAAGTATTTGGTCAGAAAATAAGGCCAATCTCAAGGATATTCTCAGGGCGGGATTAAATAAATTAGGAATTGGTTTATTGGTTCCTGTTCCTCAAGATTTATTGATAGAAGACAATATTGTTGACAAAGTTAGTCTGCTAAAAAATGAAATTAATCAGATTAGAGATCAAGTCATCGAAATTGATTCGAGTTGTGATTTATGGACACCCGATGTTTGTTTGTTGGAAAGTCATCCGCATCAATCTTTGATTTTGCAATTGTATGATATTGGTTGTTTACTATTTGGGGAATATGTCCAGGCTTCGGGCGCAACTTTTTCTTATTACATTGATCTTCGTAAAATTATTTCTAATCCCCAAATTTTTCATCAAGTTCTACAAGCCTACGCGGAAATTTTAAGGACATTAAGTTTCGACAGAATTGCGGGCATTCCCTACGGTTCTTTACCAACGGCAACGGGGTTATCTTTGTTATTGCATTATCCGATGATTTATCCCCGCAAGGAAGTCAAGGCGCATGGCACTCGTCGTTTAATTGAGGGGCATTATGAAGCAGGAGAAACGGTTGTGATTGTGGACGATATTTTGATTACGGGAAAAAGCGCGATCGAAGGGGCAGGAAAGTTGGAGTCTTCAGGTTTAAAAATTAAGGATATTGTGGTTTTAATTGACCATGAGGAGGGCGTTAAGGAGCGGATCAAGGCTGAGGGTTATAATGCTTATTCGGTGTTAACTATTTCTGAGATTACGGAAACGCTCTATAGTTCAGGCAGGATTAATCAGGAGCAATATAATCATTTAAAAGAGGCTAAGTAACATTGGCGATCGCTCTTTTCTTAATGATCAATCTGAAACGCGATCGCCACAAAGAGGGGAAGGGACGCAATCTTTTGTTGGATTAGATCTAGCGTTTTACCTGAATTTGGTCTAAATGATTAATAATAACGTCCGCTTTTTGGAGATGGGTTTTCGGGACTTTTCCCCAGCAAATCCCGATCGCCCCAGCCGCCTTAGCTTTTTTAGACATTTCCATATCCCCCTGGGAATCTCCCACCATTAACGTGACTTCGGGTTTTACTCCCAAGGCTTCACAGGCTTTGAGAAAAAAGACAGGATTGGGTTTTGTTAATCCCTGCTCGGCTCCCATCAGTAGGGATAAATAGGGCGAAAGTTGATGTTCCTTCACAAATCTTTCCACACTGGGCGTACTGGCCGCCGAAAGAATGGCTAATTTTAAACCCGCATCCGAGAGCGTTTGAATCACATCTAAACTTCCTGCAAACATGGGAGATGAATTCATATCAGGCTGACAATACTGATCGGCATCATTAAAGCTAGAACGGGCGATCGCGAGGGATTCAAACCAACTTCTTCCTGTTTCGGCAATATAGGCCGCCGCCGCAATTTCATTTTCGTGACGACTGCCCACCGCCATTAAACCTGCTGGATCGAGTTGATTATCTTGCATCCCAAAAGCCATTAATAGGGGTTCGCCAATGCCTGGAATCTGAGCATCAATCAACCGAGCGCGTTTGATTCCCAATTCCCGCAAATAAGCCTGAGAGTCTTCTAGGGTTCCATCTTTATCGAAAATAACCGCTTCAATATTCCTAAAAACGCGCACTGCGGAGCAGATCCCTGCGGGATCGCCGCACCGAATTGTAACCAAAATAATCTCCTGCTTGATATCTCAAGGCAAATCATCGTGAAAAATAAAATATATATAAAGGCTGAACTAATAAGCATTTCTAGCCTTAGACTGGATTGAGATACTTGTGAGGAGACGTAATGTTCAAAAAACTTTCAATTCCCCTTTTAAGCCTGTTGTTGATTTTAGCGGGAACCAAGGCAACTTTAGCGGAAACAGTGATGGAAAAAGTCGCGAGAACGGGGGTACTAACCCTCGGTATTAACTCCGAACTGATTCCCTATTCCTACGTCAATGACAAGGGCGAACTTGATGGCTATAGCATGAGCATTGTCAACTTGGTTCGGCAACAATTAGAAAAAGAACTGGGTAAACCCGTTACATTAGAGACCGTTGAAGCCAAAACCATCGCCGATCGCATTCCCAAATTGCTCACAGGAGAAATTGATATTACCTGTGACACGGCTTTCACCTGGGCAAGAGACAAGTATATAGATTTCTCGGTTAGTTACAGCATCACGGGAATCCGCTTGTTAGTCCCCAAAAATAGCAATTTAGACGCACCTGAATCCTTAATCGATAAACGCATTGCGGTTATTCCGAATACTGTTAGCGAAAAAGCGATCAAACTGGCCCAACCCAAGGCAAAACTTGTCCCTGTAGAAAACCTAGAGGCGGGATTAATTGCCCTGAAAGAAGGAAAGGTGGATGGTGTCGCGGGAGATAGTATTCTGCTCGACGGTGCGCGTCAAAAAGCAGGATTATTGGATACAAAATTAGTTCCCCAGACTCCGTTTGCCAGTTATGGCGTTGCTTGTATGATAGGTCAGCATGATCCCACCTTTTTGCGTTTAGTAAACTTCTCCATTGTTGGGTTTATGGAGAACTATTTAGCCCAAGAGAAAACTGCCAGTGGCATTGTCGATCGCTGGCTTGGCCCCAATGGCATTACCATCGTTGATCCTGATGTTATTCGTAGTTTCTTTAATTACACCGTCATTACCCACGAACAAATTCCGCCTGCTGAAACCAAATAATGGGTTACTCAGTAGTTTTTGCTAAACACAATCAGGAAATCCATGAATATTAAGACTCAAATGGGCTGGGCAAGCTTCTTAGTTGCTCTCTCAGCTTTTAATTTACCCGTAGATGCGGCGATCGCGCCCCAAACTTCCCCAACAACTCAAACTCAAGCCTCTATTGAAAATCGTTTAA
Organism: uncultured cyanobacterium; assembly: GCA_963807635.1. Lineage (GTDB taxonomy): Bacteria > Cyanobacteriota > Cyanobacteriia > Cyanobacteriales > Microcystaceae > Snowella. The sequence continues at coordinate 136,078 of CAWEDJ010000067.1, read as the reverse complement.
CTCGAATTTCTGCTACTCTAAAAGCCAAGGAAAGTCAGTTCCCTGAGAAAACCTCAGAAACGCCTGGGAATGGAAACCTAGCTCTCGGTTTTGCCAATGTTCGTGGTGGCGGTGGCTTTGTTAATGCTAATCGTGGTGGCGGTTGGCGCAATGGTTGGAGTGATGGTGGCGGTTTCTTGAATCGCCGTTAAATTCAATCTTAGCCCTACTTTATCTCTAAAGATGGGTTAGTTTAATGTATCTAACTCATCTTTTGGCATAATTTTAATTTCGTCTATAGTGAATTGCTAAATTTTGATTAAAAAAATCAGGAGGATAAACTTTGAATATTAAAACTCAAATGGGCTGGGCCAGCTTTTTAGTGGCTTTATCTGCCTTTAGTTCCCCCGTTGATGCCGCGATCGCGCCCCAAATTTCCCCAACGGCAACCCCTCAAACCCAAAGCTCCATCGAAGGCCGTTTAACCCGAATTTCAGCCACCCTAAAAGCAAAAGAAAGTCAGTTACCTAATAATGCGTCAGAGGCTCCTGGCAATGGAGACATCGCGATCGGTTGGGTCAATGGTCGGGGGGGTGGCAGTTTTGTGAATCGTCGTGGCGGCGGTGGTTGGGGGAACGGTTGGAGAGATGGGGGCGGATTTTTTAACAGTCGTCCCTGGGGCAATGGTGGATTTCTAAATTCTCCTGGTTGGCGTAATGGTGGCTTTTTGAATCGTTTTTAAATCCCTTTGTAAATACTGGCGAATCACAGATTTTTGAAACAGACACAATATTTGTAGGGACATAATATATTATGTCCTTATAGTCTGTAGGATTTAAACACAAAATCTTGTAATTCATCTAAAAGACAAATAATCAGATCAGAAACGGTTTTTATCTTAATTCTTCTATTTTTACTATTCCTAGCAAAAGATTAAAAAATGACATTAGTTTCATTGGATCTCAAAAAACAAAATTTACAACAAGAAGATAATTTTCTAGACACCTCTAAATTTGGGCCGCTAACCCTAGCTGTTATTCAACCCACCTCTTTTTGCAACCTAGATTGTGATTATTGCTATTTACCCGATCGCCATCTCAAAAATCAACTCTCTCTCGATTTAATTGATCCCATTTGTAAAGCCATATTTGAAAGTCCCTTTACAACAGAAAACTTTACCATTTGTTGGCACGCAGGCGAACCTCTAGCGGCTCCTATTAGTTTTTATCGAGAAGCCTTTAAATTAATTGCTGAATGTAGCCAAAAATATAATCATAAAAATTTACAATTTAATCATTCTTTTCAAACAAATGCCATCTTAATTAATCAGGATTGGTGTGATTTATTTAAGGAATTTAAGGTAGATATCGGCGTGAGTATTGATGGCCCCGACTTTATCCATGATGTCCATCGTAAAACACGGACAGGGTTAGGGAGTCATGCCGCCGCCATGCGGGGAATTGAATATTTACAGAAAAATGAAATTTGTCATAACGTGATTGCGGTTTTAACGGAAGATTCTGTTAATTATCCTGATGAAATGTTTACATTTTTCTATGATCATAATCTCAGAGATGTGGGCTTTAATATGGAAGAAACAGAAGGAATTCATCTCAAATCTTCCTTAGAAAAAGAGGGGGTAGTAGAACGCTATCGAGCATTCATTAAACGCTTTTGGGAACTAACAACCCAGAGTGAAGGTGGATTTCAAGTCCGAGAATTTGAAGCAATTTGTGGTTTGATTTATACTGAAGAACGCTTAGATAAGACCGATATGAATCATCCTTTTGTGATTGTCAGTATTGATAATCAGGGTAATTTTTCGACCTTTGATCCTGAATTGTTATCAGTTAAAACGGAAAAATATGGTGATTTTGTCTTCGGTAATGTTTTAACGGATAGTTTTGAGTCTATTTGTAACACTGAAAAATTTCTGACTATTTATCAGGATATGAAAGCAGGTGTCGAATTGTGTCAACAAACCTGTGATTATTTTGGATTGTGTGGTGGCGGTGCAGGAAGCAATAAATATTGGGAAAAAGGAAGCTTTAATTGTGCTGAAACAATGGCTTGTCGTTATCGCATTAAAGAAGTTTCGGATATCGTAATTGAAGCCTTTGAAAATTCTTTAGGACTAGAATAATTCGGGAGATAAAGTTGCCATTGACTCAAATTTCTACGGTAAAAATAGAACCCTGGGCTGATTGGGCGCGATCGCTAAAGTGCCTCCTTGAGCTTCTACTGCCATTTTACAGAAGGCTAAACCTAAACCAATTTGAGAAACATTTTGTTTAATGGTTCCGATTTCAAACTTTTTAAAGATGTCCTCTGCTTGATCTGGACTTACGCCTGGCCCATTATCTATCACCTTAACTCGCAGATGATTTTCGGGGAAATACTCGATTTGTAGCCATACTTGACTATTCGGAGGAGAAAATTTTAGGGCATTGGAGATTAAGTTTTCAATGACTCGACGTAGAATCACGGCATCAATAATAATGCTATTACCTGGGCTAGGTAGTTCTCCTTTTAGCTCAATCCTTTGGGACTGGGCGGTTAATTCAAAATCGCTTACGATCGCAGTCCCTAACTCGTGTAAATCTGTTGGCACTGGATTAAAAAGAATTTTTCCTGATTCTAATTTGGCCATTAACAGCAAACTATCAATCATCGCTTTCAGTCGGTTACCAGATTTTAAAATTTGCTCTGCTTTTTTGGCCATCAACGCTTGTTGATCGGGGCGATCGCCGTATCTTTGAATAATTTCAGCCGATAGAAGCATTGCCGACAAAGGATTACGCAAATCGTGGACAATCATGTTGGACATATCTTCGCGTAGAGTGAGGGCTTCCTCGCGCAGTTGCACCAATTGTTGGAGTTCAATATTCTTTTGTTGGAGTTGGACTTCCGCTAGTTTGCGATCGGTAATATCTTGAGCCGTTCCAATAATCAGCCTGACTTCTCCCTGCGTATCTCGACTGAAGATTAGATCTCGACTATAGAAATATCGCCATTCTCCGTTGGCGTGTCTCAAGCGATATTCATGGGAGAAAATTTCGTCATCATCAGCCCGTTTCAATTTTTCAAAGTGTTCTAAAGTGGGCGCAAGATCATCGGGGTGCATGACACTCGGCAACCAATTCGCCCCTATTGTTTGGACTTCGATCGCTGAGTAACCTAGCGTCTTTAAAATCTCGCGGTTAGCATAGGCATTACGTTGTTGTTGTACATCATAAAGATAGAGGACATTGGGGGATGAATCGGCAATTTGTTGAATCAATCGCTGATTTTCTAAAAGTTCCTGTTCTGCTTGTTTGCGATCGCTAATATCCGTTAAAGTGCCAATGTAACCCAAAACATTATTGTTAGAGTCTAATTTGGGGCTTACCTGACAGTAAAACCAGGTAATCGTGCCATCAGGTCTAAGGCATCTGGCCTCCGTTTGGAAACTTCTCCGTTGCTTAATTCCCTCACTTGATTCTCTCAAAATCCATTGGCGATCTTCGGGATGGATAGTTTCGAGCCAACCACTCCCTAGAGCCGCTTCGAGTTCGCGCCCCGTAATATCTCCCCAAGCAGGATTGACATAAATAGTTTGACCCATTACATCTGTCTGGAAAATACCAACGGGAGCCGCCTCCGCTAAAGTTACAAAACGTCTTTCGCTTTCTCGTAAGGCTTCTTCTGCTTGTTTGCGATCGCTAATATCTTTCGCAATGCCTAAGAAACCAATAATTTGTTGGTTATCATTCTTAAGGGCAGTGACAGATATCAACACGGGAAAGCGAGAATCATCTTTGCGGATATAAGTCCATTCTTGTTCGCTAACAATACCTTGACGGGATTTGGCAACAAACACTTCAAACCCAACAGGAATATCTTGATCCAGTTCAGCAGAGAGAGTTGCGGCTCTATCAATGACCTCTTGGCGATCGTGAATGATCTCAGGTGTCACTTTGCCAATTAGTTCTGAGGGTTTGTAACCAAGCATCCTTTCGACGGAATGATTACAGGTCTGAATGATGCCATCTAAGTCGGTGGAAATGATTGCGTAATTGGCACTTTCTAAGATAGCTCGTTGGAGACTATTAACCTGTGCTAGTTCTTGGGTGCGTTCTAAGACTTTTGTTTCTAGCTCTTGGTTGAGTTGCTGAAGTTCCTGTTCGGCACGTTTGCGATCGCTAATGTCATTAGCACAACCAATCAAATGGGTAATGTCACCCTGCTCATCTCTGACGACAGAAAGGTGCAAGCTAACATAGATGCGTTTTCCTGATTTAGAACGGACAACAACTTCCGCAGCATGGCTACCCTTATCGAACAGAGGAGCAATCACCTCGACTTGCAGAGCTTCGGCATCTTCATAGATAAAAGCTACATTCCGCCCCAATACCTCATTCTCTGTATAGCCATAGAGTTTTTCTGAGCCACGATTCCAACTGAGAATGATGCCATTAAGATCAGTCGTTACCACACCATCATGGATCTCTTCTAAAACTTTATTTTGCAGTTGTAATTTCTTAGTGCGCTCCTGTACTTTCTCCTCTAGCAAGGAATTCATGGTTTGCAGATTTTGATAAAGTTCGGCTTGTTGCAGGGCGATCGCTAAATGGACGGATAACTGATGCAATAGTTGAATGTCTTCTTCGTGCCATTGACGGGGAGCCGAACATTGATGGGCGATCAATAATCCCCAGAGCGTATTATTACCATTCAATAAGATAGGAACGACGAGATTGGCCTTGACCTGAAATCTTTCCAGGAGTTGGATATGGCACTCTGTTAGATTCGCCGCATAAATATCCGCCGCCGCAAAAACTTTACCCTGTTGATATTCTCCACCCATATTTTCTTGAAAACAAGTATCTTCGACTTGAGCATTCAAGCAGGGCAACCAAGGGGGAATAACGGCTTCGGCAACAATTACCCCGCTCATATCAGGGGTGAATCGGTAAATGATCGTCCGATCCGCCTCTAAAAAGCGACGTATTTCCTGGACGGTCTGATTAGCAACCTCTTCAAAGTTGAGAGACCGACGGATGTGTAGAGCCATTGAGGCAATTATCGTTTGTTGCTGTTGCGATCGCCTCAGTTGTTGGAAGAGTAAATCATTCTCTTGTACCTGACGAATAGTGGTCAAAAGTAAAAGGGCTGTAATATCTTTTTTGATTAAATAATCCGCCGCTCCTAATTTCATCGCTCGTACTGCAATACGCTCATCTCCTTGTCCCGTCAACATAATCACGGGTAGCTTATTGATTGCTTGATCAGTCCCAATTTCTCTTAAAAATTCTAAACCGTCGCCATCGGGTAGATTAATATCTAGTAATACAACATCGGGTTGCTGAGATCGCCATAGTTCCAACCCTTCTTCTAAAGTTTCCGCTTCAATAATATGATAGGAATTTTCTTTGTCTGATTGTAAATACCGCACGAAGCTAAAGCGATCGCTTTCAGAATCATCGACAATCAAAATCTTAGCTGAACCTTTTAATATTTCTCTTTCAGTCAATGGTAAATCTTTGAATTCCATAACAGCAATTGATTAAACAATTTAAAAATGGAGTAAAAAGAACATTATAGGTGTATTCTCTAGCAACTTAACAATTATTAACTTCATACTCAGAAAAAACGCATCTAAACTCCGTAATCTATAGGCAGCAAGGGTTTTATTATTTGCATCAAAAGTCAACAATACTGGATATTTCGTCTAGTAAACACTAAAAAAATAAACTGTTTTCGTTCTGAATTTATCAACTATCAACTATCAACTATCAAGGGGCCCATTGGGGACGAAATCCTTCTAAGGGTAACTCCTTTAAATCGGGTTGTTGTTTTTCTGAATTCCCGATAGGAGGAATCAATAACCAAAGTTTCCCGCCCAGAACGGATTCCCCTGCATTCGTGCTTAAACTTGTATTAGAATTCCCTTGATTACTGGCAAGAACTTGGTCAAATAAAAGGGCTACACCATCGGGAGACAAACTGACTTTGGTGTCTCGATATTCAGGTAAGGTTGCTAACGGAGTCACTTGATTTGTTTTCAGATCAATTTTTGTAAAATAGGGTTGTTCTTGATAATCTTTACCCTTAGCTAAGTGGGTTAATAAACAATAAATTTCTGTATTAGTTCCGTTAAATTGACAGTTAATAATTGAGCCTTCGGTGGTTAATAATTCTTTTTGCACACCCTTGTTATTCACATAAAACAGCGATCGCGTGTAACGCATTTTGGCATTATCCGTATTAAAATTGACTACCGTTGCGGCAGTGCCATCGGGGGAAAAACTCAATAATTGACCAAATTTAGGTAAAAAATCCAGGGGTTTGCCATTGGGTTGTAGGGGTAAAATACCAATACCTTCTCCCTTCGCCACCGCGAGACTTTTGCTATCAGGTGCGATCCGAAAATCTCCCCCAGTTACCTTCAGACGTTGGGGATCTTCTCCTTCCTTCAGCATCCAGAGATCAAAGTCTGCGGGATTTTGCCGATTCACCCGTTGCACCACAATGATTTTGCCATCGGCGGAAATATCGAATTGATTGTTTTGATAATCTTTGTTATCGAGCAATAATTGGGGTTCTAAGGGAACATTGGGATTATCACTTCCCGTTGTGGGAATACTGTAGAGTTGCAATTGGCGCAATCCCTCAAAACCTAATGCTCTATCCGCCGCTAAAAGAGGATGCGATCGCCCTTGGGATAAAATTTAAAATCCACTACGGTCAAATTCGGTGGCGTTAGAACGGTCTTTTTTTGTTGGGTTAAATTATAAAAAATCAGACGACCCTGTTCCTCGCCCTGGGTTCCAATATAGGCAAAGGCGCGATCGCGACTCCGAAATTCTCCGACAAAGGGTTGAATCGTTTTTCCTTCTTTCTCTCGACCCAGGAAATGTTCCTGCACATCGGATAATTGCACCTGATAGGTTTCCCCGTAGGGAATGGGCGTTTCGAGGGTATAGGCTAACTTACGACCCGACCAACTGAATTTTCCAGGTAAGGCAGGATTAATGACTAAATTTTTCTCCACATCGGGCTGATCCATCGGACGGTCAAAGGTCAAAATAAAAGCCTTATCTTCCAAACCAACGACTTGCTCTTGCCAGCTAAAATTTTGTACCCTGGGTCGATTTTCAAACCAGCAATTATTATTACAGAATTTACTGCCTAAAATTAACCCGCCCGTCACGACGGTTAATGCAACCATGAGGGCCATGGCCACTTTATCAACGGGTTGTAAGGTCTGTTTTTCTAACATAGCGATCAGTCAATGGGAAGGAGAACTATTTACCACTATAGAAAAAAGCAACTTCTTTTTCCTTTAAGGGGGCGAATCCTGCCTGAACTAATTTTTGATCCAGTTCTGCCTGGGGGATATGTTTTGCACCAATACGCACAATCCGAGAGCGCATGGTATTACTCACTCCACTGCGTTGTCTGCCCGCTTCTAATCCCATCACGCTATGGTAGAGTTCCAGCTTTTCGGGCGGGATCGGTGAACCATCAAAATCAATGCCCGCCGCGATCGCGGTATCAATAGCATCGGCTCCTGTTGTGGTTTCTACATTAGAATTTATGTCACTCATGATTAAAATTTAACAAAATTAAGGATCAATCCTAATTTTACCGTCCTTTGTGATCCCCATGTCTAAGATTGAGATTCATAGAAATTTATGAAAAACTTTGGTGATCGCCCATAGATTGATTAAAAAGGCGTTGTTTACCTTAAAAAGAAATAAAACAATATATACACAGTAAAATCCTAATCATCAAGATTTCACCAAGATCAAATCATTTGAATTTATTCCTAATATAACAACGCCACTATCTTTGTTAATTCAATCCTAAAACAGTGAAAATAATCGATGGAATTAAGGGGCCTTTCTTGGGCTGTATGGCATCCAGTTTTGCACCATCTCCAGCCGTCTTCACTTGAATTTTATCGCCCGACTTGAGCTTCATGACCACCTGAGAGACTAAAACATTTGTGTTATCTTTTTTTGCTTGGCACAAACGAACACCACTGTTTTTGACATCCTGTCCATTCAATACAAACCAAGCATCTAAACAACCTCCATCCTTAGTTGCTGTTACTTGGGGAGCGGCCACAATGAGATAGCTACCAGGATTTTTCACCAGAACGCTATTGTTGTTAACAGAGAGACCATTGACTCCGTCCTGTAGTTCAAAGTTAATCAGTCCTCCAGGATTTTGATCGACTGCACTGGATAATTGGGCAGAAGTAATGGCGAAAGTAGTAGTAGCCGATCCTTTGAGTGGTGCTTGCGCGCCCGCCAGGACGACGACAGGGGTTATCACGGCAGAAAGAGTTACAACTGTAAGGCAAGATTTAAAAAACATGGAGCGAATCCTCGTCTATAAATAAATGAAAAAAAAAGATGAAAAAACGGAAAAGTAGAATGTAAAATGTGGAAGGCTGCTTATTTTAGAGATAAAAAACAAAAAGAATACGGTAGAAACTCAAATTGTTTTAATTAATATCCTGATTCAGCAACTATCCCAAGGGGGATCATTTGTTTTATTAATTCAATAAAAAAATCTTTGCTTGATCATTAAACTTAATAAAAAATAAGAAAAGGAAAGCAAAAATTTTATGTCAGGCAGTCCAACCCTTCTAGTCATTGCAAAATAACTTTTGTGTTGTTGTTCTCATTAAACTCAAAACCAAATCATTTCACAATAGGAAAAAGTTTGATATTTCTAATTTTATCGATGAAATATCATCAAAAATACGAGAGAAAGCAGGATTAGAACTAGAGTATGATTCTTTATAAAATTTATTGAAAATCAACAAAAATCAACAAAAAGGATTCTTCGCTTTTAACTAAAATTCTTATATAGCAAGGGTTTTAGAAGTTGATAAAAGAATTTCCCATAGTTCCTACCGAAGAATTATAGAAAGAGGTTTACAGCCAGTTACCGACCAGAACAAAGGGGGCCCAATAGTAGGGGTTTTGGTATTGAGGGGAATGCAATAAAGAAAGTTGAGCCTGGCGCAGAGCTTGGGCTTTAGAGACATTGGGCTGATTGATGGCCTGATAAAATTCGGTCATGAAATCGGCAGTGGATTGATCCTGAATTGACCAGAGGGTTGCCAAAGTACTCCTCGCCCCCGATCGCACTGCAACACCCGCTAAACCGAGAGCCGCACGTTTATCCCCTGTGGCAGTTTGACAAGCACTTAAAATTAGTAATTCAATGGGATTTTGGGTGATTTTATCCCGTTCTTTTAATAATTGGTCTAAATTTTTAACATTAATTTTTTTATCCCAAGTGATCAAAAAGGTTTCGTCTGCCTGGGAAGAAAATTGTCCGTGAGTGGCTAAATGAACAATCGGGAAATTTTGAGTCTGAACTTGGTTTTCTAGGCGATCGCGAGTGAAATTACTGTCTAATAACACCTCGGCTGAAAAGGAATTAGCAATCTGCTCAACTTCTTGTCTCACTCCTGGAAGAGCCGCAAAACCTTGACGGGACTCTGTTAATCCACCGACTAAGACATTCAAGTTAGTCGATGCAACGGTCTGGGAGCTAAACAGTTGCAATCCTGGCGTGAGGGCAAGATTATATTTTTCAATGAGGTATTGCTGACCATCATGGAGAGCGGCCACAGGAATTCCGCGCAATGCCCCATCCAAAACAAAAACTAGCATTTTAATCCCATTTTTAGTTAATTTTGCTTCTGCGGGACGAATTAACCAATCATAAAGCGTTTGATTCGGTTTTAAGGGGTCAATACTCGCGACATAGGGAGTTAAAGTCGCAAATAAGTTATCAACGGTCTGCTCAACTATTACCTGGCCGCCTTGCTCTCTGGTTAGAGCTTGATTTGTTGCATAATACTCTAGCGGCTGGTTGGGTAAGGATAAAATGACCGCTAGGCGATCGCGTAAAACAATGCCATAGATAACGGCGGCTTGGGGATCAATTTGGTCAACCTGTTGGGGCGTGGTTTCCAAACAGGCTTCACGAAAAAAGTTATTCAGTTCCGCTAATTGGAGAGATTCAATAATATCACGGGCTTTTTTGAGGGTTGTTTGATCGGGATTATCTTTTTGCAGTAACAAGTCCACAAATTCACGATAAACGGGTTCCACACTGTCACGGAACGTATATTGAATATCGGGGTTGGTCGCGACTAAATCCTGTCGTAGGGATTGGAGAGTTTGATAAGCGAGACTATAGGCCGCGATCGCCTCTTGGGATTTACCCTGGCTTTGATAAAGTCGCCCTAATTGCCACTGCCAACGATAGGTAATATCGGGAAAACTATAGGCAGAAACGGATTGTAAGGCTTGTTTTGTCAATTGTTCTGCGCTCTGCATATTGCCCTGAAGTTGGGCGATCGCACCGAGATAACCCAGGGCATTAGATTGGTTACGTTTGTCTCCTAAAGTTTGGGATTGTTGGAGAGCGAGAGTCAGAGATTGATTAATTTCATCCCAAGAAGGAATCTTAGCTAAGGATAGGGAAGATGAATCAACAATGGGAAGATTGCGAGAAAGAGGCGGAATTTGGAACGGTTCGGATTCTAATATTGTATCCGTTTGTAAATTGCTCGAAAAAGCAGGGCATTGTTGAACAACAGGAGAGACAAAAGCCAAATCTTTTGCTTGCAGAGAGGGCATAGTGCCGATAAATCGTAAACAGATCAGATTTTGAGCAAATTTGAGGCGGGAGTTAAGGGCGTTTCGGCTAAGAGCTAATGAATCTAGATCGGTTTGAATCTCAGCAACGAGGGGAGGAATTTTTGCCCAGTTCTGAGTCTGATTCCACAGATCGAGTAAATTAATTTGAGCCTGAACAGCATCAAGTTTGGAACCCATTGCGGCGGCTTGCTGATAACAAATGGCGGCCTGTTGATAAAAAGGAAAGTTTTTTTCTGACGTTATTTCAGTAGTACAAGAAACCGTTTTACTCTCTTCATTTGCTTTTTTATTTACTTTATTAAAATTATTTTTATTTCCCCAGGCGCGGGCCGTATTTCCTAAACTAAGATAAATTTTCCCGATTTCTTGAGGGTTTCCTATTTTTTCTTGGATTTTAAGACTTTTGAGTAAAACTTGTTGGGATTCTTCTGTTTTCCCGTTAATGCGTAACACATTCCCCAGACTGCGGAGGGCGATCGCCTGTAAATTGAGCGAAGGTGTATTAGGCAAATTTTGCAGTTGATTTTCGGAAATTTGACAATCGGTATTAGGAATTTCTAGGGCATCCAATAAAACCTGACAAGCCCTGGGAGATTGCCCCAAATCTTGCCAAGCTTGGGATTGATTAATTTGGCTCTGCATTACTCCAACAGGATTAGACATTTCCTGATTAAGTTCGATCGCCTGTTGCCACGTTTTAACTGCCGACTCGGTTGCTCCCGTTGCCAGTTCTCCCTGAGCTTGAATATCTAAAGTTGCGGCAAAAATCCGTTGTTGATCAGGAGTTTGGGGTGAATTTTTTAATAAATTTAAACTTTCAGCGATCGCCTGATTACTCGCTTCCCATTGACCCAGTTGTTGTTGAGTTAACGCTAAATTACTCAGAGCCATTGACTGATTCACGCGATCGCCTTGGGTGGCAAAGATCTGGGCTGTTTTTTGCCAAAGGTTTGCCGCCTGCTCAAATTTTTGATTTTGGTAAAGATTTTTTGCCTGATTTACTAATTCCGTTGTCGATCCAGGGTTAATGTCTTGGATTGATGCGATTGGCGTTGACAGGGAAACTTGACTAATTAATAGGGGAAGAAAAAAGAGAAAACAAAAAGCAAAATAAAAAACCAGATCTTTTTAAAGAAAAATTAGATAAAATTTTGCCTGAAAATCTTTTAAACCAAGCCAAAAATTTCTGCATTTTTGTATTCCTTAAAATTTTTAAAATGTTGCTTTTTTAAAACTCACCGTAGGATTTTATCGCTGTATTCATACAAGTGAAGTATGGGCAAATCTAGATTAACAAGGGGCTTAAGCCCCTTGCCTGTAATTCATACGACTGAAGACCGCCATAATCGATTAAATCTTTCAAATGCCTATCAAAAAGGATAACCCATAAACTCAGAATAGGTCATATTGGTCATTTTAGAAGTTTTATGGCACAACACACCCCAATGGATTCACTTTCACTCGTTGAGAACCCGTCACCGTCGGATCATAGGCTACCAACATCACTTCTCCCTTCTGATTAAAAATCCAACCCTGGGCAGGCGCGATTTGATTTTGGGCAAGAGGTAAATTCTCAGACGCGATCGCCTGATTTTCTGCTTGACTCACCGAACTGGGTGCAGGATCAACTAGCCCCACTGCGATCGCCTGACTATTGAGATTTTCAGAAATCGTTGGCGGTAAACCTCCCCGACCTGTTTGGGTTAATTGACTCGCTGTTCCCCGTTTACAGGCATTTTGCGCCACCAGGGTATTGGGATCGACCACATCTTCAGGCAAAGTCACGGTTCCTTGATTGGGGTCAATGGTGTTATTAATTAAAACTCTTCCTGGTGCGCCAAACTCAGAACTAGCATCAATATCATTAGTTCGATTTCTGGCGATCGCTTTTCCTTCCGTAGTCCCAAAAATTCCCTGGGAATTAATTAAAATATTTCCCCCACTCCCCGCTTCTGCCTTGGCAATAATATCACTGCCATTGGGGCCTGTGGGACGAAGCACCGCTAATAAAGCACTATTAATAGTCACATTACCGCCATTGGCTCCCCCCGTTGCCTGAGCAGAAATTAGGCTTTCATTCTGCATTTTCAGTAAATTGGATAATGACAGATTAATATTGGCTCCATTAACCTCAGTTTCAGCCGTTTCAGCCGTCAGAAATCCGCGATCGAGGAACAAGTTATTCGCATCAATCGTTAAATTTCCTGCTTCTCCTTTTGTATTGTTAACAGTCACTTGTGCGCCATCAGAGACATTAAGATTTCCCGTTTTTATGGTCAAACTTCCTGCGGGTCTGAGTCCATCTCCAGTCGCAGACAACATACTATCAGCCCCCATTAAATTAACAGCTTGGGTAGCATTAATAATGAGATTTCCCGCTTTTCCTGTTCCATTTTTATTAGAGCTAACGGTGATGACTCCACCCTTTTGAATGGTTAATAGTCCCGTATTAATCGTAATATTGCCCGCATTGCCCACACCAGAAGTACTAGAAGCGATGCCAGTGTCAGTACCACTAACTAAAAAGGAATTAGACGCATTAATCGTAATATTTCCACTATCTCCTGTCGCAACAGAATCACTGATATTATTACTATTTTCGTCTCCTAGCGATTCAACGGTAATGATTGCCCCGTCCTGTATCGTCAAATTTTTAGTGGTAATAATAATATTCCCGCCTTTTCCTGCTAGAACAGCCCCGCCAGTTAGTCCGCTAAAACCGCCATCAGTATCTGTCCCTCTTAATTCAACAGAGTCTAAGGCATGAATAACGAGTTGACCTCCATTACCTCCACCTACACTGGTATTGGACACTTGCGCCCCATTTCTAACAACCAACTTTTTAGTATCTATGAAAATATCGCCACCATCTCCATTTCCGTAGGTAACGGTCGATATGCTGGGGTTGTAGACACCATTGGCAGGATTTTCAGAAACTTCTAGGGTGTCTCTTGCTATAATGGTGATATTTTCCCCTGATTGTTCTCCAAAGGTTTCAGCCGCTAAACTTGATCCATCAATCATCCTAATATTATTGCCTGTTAACTGAATACTACCTCCGCGATCGCCAGTCGTATAAACTCGACTTCCTTGGGCAAGAGAGACATCTGCTAAGGCTAAATTACTAGGAAAATTAAGACTGAATGAGTTTCCATTGATGCTTAAACCTACTATTCCCGCTTCTGCAACTCCTCCTAAATCTACGCGCCCTCCATCCAACGCATTTATCTGGCTATTATTTAGGTTCACATCACCACCCAAGAGCATTAAACTTTTGCCATTCGGAACTTGTAAGCCAAAAACAGTTGTTTCCTGATAAATCTCATCGTAACGGACTCCCACAGGTTCCTGAGAAGAATTTAAACTGATAGGACTAGGCCGCAGTCGATTAAAAATGAACGCAGAAGGGTTAACGGTTAACAAGGGAGGAATATTAGGCTCTGAAGCACTAAATAGCCCTTGACCATTAAACTCAATCGCATTAGCAGTAGTCGCGACAAAGGAACCTCCTAAATCGAGAGAAGCTTGAGGCCCAAAGATAATTCCATTGGGATTAATCAAAAACAAATTGGCATGACCTAATGCACCCAGTTTTCCCAGAATTGATGATGAATTACCGCCCGTAACTCGGCTAATAATATTGCTAATTCCTGCTGGATTGCTAAAGTAAACGCCATGCCCTTCTGCTACATTGAGGTCTGAAAAGCTATGAAATAGATTGCTGCCTCTGATTGCCCCCCCATCAATGCGATCGCTGAGAATACCATTAATTTCGATATTCGGTGTAACAATTGAATTTTCAGCCCCCAGGGTTTCATCTGTGCGTATTTGGGCAGAAACTAGGGAAGGCATGGTAATTATTGCAAAAATTCCCCAATATAATAACTTATCTATTACGCGAAAACGGTAGAAATTGAGAGACATTTATTGAATTACCAAGAATTAATTTGAAATAAAATTTAACAAGGACATGATTTCCATTGACCACTACAAAAACATCTTTTTGTCTGAAATGCAACTAATACTGGATTGTCAATTTCTGAACTGGTAATACCAAAGTTTAGCTTCCCCAAAAGAGAGTCGTCGATTTGGAAATCCCGTCCTTTCGTCAGGGGATTGCTTTGAATAACAGCAGTCATTTTTTCCATCAGTTCTTCTGGGGTCGTTTGATCAAAGGGTTTTTCTGAAATTACAGCCCTTAGTTTTCGATGAATGTCTTCAAGAATATCTTGAGAAACAATATTGTCAATAATTTGGTCTTTAGAAAAATCGGAATCTGCCATATTGATCTCCAAGAGGTATTTTTTGAGTTTTCCGAACAAATCAAGCGTTTTTTTATGCTTGAAACTTTTGAAAAGAATTGTATCAAAATAATTTCAATACTGCAAGGAATCTTTCGTTAACTTATATTAATATATTGATTTTTCCAAGAAAAGCGATCGCGACTCCAAAAAGTCAGGGCTGGCAGTTTCTCTCGGTAAAATAGTCAATCGACTCAAACTTAGGATAATCTGGACAAAATATCTTTTTTGCTCAATTTAGTTTTTCTATGAAACTTAATCTCGTTACGACCTCCGCTTTGTGTTTACTCTCCAGCCTTTTCATTGCACCCCCATTTTCGAGTGTTTTAGCTCAAGATCCTCCTGCCACAACCTACAAATCTGGATTTTGGCAACCCGTTGCAGAGTTCGATGCGGATAAAAAAATAACGGTTAAATTAGTCAATCAAACCCAAATCCCCCTAGAATATGGTCTGGCAGGAAGTGAGGAACAACCCTCCCAAAAAATTGAAGCAGGACAAACGGGAACCTTAGAAGATGTAGATGATTCAGCTAATATCGCAATTTATCCCAGTATAAGTCTCGATCCAGACAAGCCGTTTGTTTTAAAGTTTGAAGTCAAGGTCGATCCCAAAACCAATACGATTAACGTCAATATTGTCAAAGCTGATCGAGGTTTTATGGGTCACAGAAGCATTAATCTGCAAGATACAGGCAAAGTTTATCTCTACTAATTTTTTTATCATGGGTCACAAGCAAGCAAAATCTCGGCTCAATCTCCTGGCAATTATTCCCCTGTCCCTGATGTTTTGGCAGGAAATGTCTGTTTTTGTGCTGGCAGAGACTAAGCGCACTACGGAGCAGATCTCTCCGCGATCGCCCGATCAAAAAGTGGAATGTGAAATGCTGATCGTGGGGGCTGGTTTGGCAGGAAGTGCGGCAGGCCTATGAAGGATTATTGGCAGGAAAAACCGTTTGTTTAACCGAGATTACCGATTGGGTCGGAGGACAAATTTCTTCCCAGGGAACCTTTGCCCTGGATGAACGACCCACCCAGGCAAAAATGCTCTTTTATCCGCGTGGTTATTTGGATTTTCGGCGACGCATTCAACAAGAATATGATAGTCGTAATCCTGGGGATTGTTGGGTCAGTGAATCCTGTTTTTTGCCTTCCGATGGTAATACTGTTCTCATGGCTGAGTTAAAAAATGCCGAAAGAAAAGGCCAAGGAACCCTGAAATGGTTTCCCAATACGGTAATTAAGGATTTAAAAATTAAACCCATTGGGTCAGGAAAACAAATTACCAAAGCGATCGCGATTCAACACAGTCCCGCCCCAGGTGCGCCCCCTCTCAATACCTATCCCCTTTCTCAAACCATAGAAGATAGTTATCGTTACGAAAATTCAGCCCTTTTTAACAAAACTATTATTCAGTTTGTCCCCAAACCTAGTCGAACGACGGAACCCGCTCCCTGGTATATCATCGAAGCCACAGAAACAGGAGAATTAATTGCCCTAGCCGATGTCCCCTACCGAGTCGGCATTGATCCCCAATCCTATCTCGAACCCTCTGCATCGAGTAAAGTCCCCGATCCCTACTGCACCCAAGGGTTTACCTATACCTTTGCCATGGAAAAAACGGCGGAACCTCAGCCCCAAACCATGCCGCCTTTTTATCCCCAGTATGAACCCTACTATAGTTACGAACTACCCCGTTTTGCTAATCCCGATTTACTGTTTACCTATCGTCAAATTTGGAGTCCCCAACAGGGAGAAACTCTAACCTATGGCGGAATTCGCTATCATAAACCCAGTCCTGGTAATATTTCTATGCAAAATTGGACATGGGGTAATGATTATCGACCAGGCACCGCCAAGGATAATTTTATCTACACGGAAGATCAACTCAAGGCAACGGGTCAACTCCAACCTAGGGGATGGTTAGGGGGGTTACGAACTGATGCTCTGAAAAAAGCAGAAGAACATTCCCTCGGTTTTTATTATTGGTTTGTTGCAGGTACAACGGATTCCCAGCTAGGGCCAGATGTGAAAAAGCCCGATCCCAATAACCGTTTTCTGTCGGGTTTAGATTCACCGATGGGAACCGTACATGGATTATCGAAATATCCCTATATTCGAGAATCTCGCCGCATCATTGGCCGTCCGTCCTTTTATTACCCCGATGGGTTCACAATTTCGGAAATTGATATTTCTCGACGCAATTATCAAGACGAGTATTACCGCCAAGCTCTTTCTCCTGAAACCTATCGTCAATTACAGGCAACCTTAGCGGGTTTAGAGGGCTTAGATGTGCTGAGTGGGAAAGTTGCTCCCGATGCTATCCAACGTCGCAAACGTTCAACGATTTATGCCGATTCAGTGGGAATTGGCCATTACGCGATCGATTTTCATCCCTGTATGACGCTTTCACCCCCCGAAACGCCAGGTAACACAGAAAAAGAGGGCGAACGTCAGGGAGGAGCGCAGACCTATCCTTTTCAGATTCCCTTGCGGGCCATGATTCCCCAGAAAATTGATAATTTACTCGTCGCAGGAAAGGCGATCGCGGTGAGTCATATTGCCTCAGCGGCCTATCGTGTGCATTCCTATGAGTGGTCATCGGGGGCGGCGGCGGGAACAGTGGCGGCTTTTGCATTGGATCAAAAAATCATGCCGTTTCAGTTAGTGCAAGAACCATTAGTACAGCAGAAAAAATTACAGGAATTACAATTATTATTAAATGATAATGATAATCCCACAACTTTTCCCAATACTTCTATTTTTAATGAAACCTGGGATGATTGGAAGTAGCTCCTGTTGGGCGCAAGCCTTGCACCCCTACGATTCTCTAAAAATTCGTGAAAAAAATGCACATTAAACATATTACTGTCAAAAATTTTCGCTGTTTTGAGCATCTCGAATTTGATCTCAATCCCGATATTAATATTTTTGTGGGCAATAATGGTTCTGGAAAAAGTGCGGTTCTAGATGCAATCGCTGCCGCAATGTATCCTTATGTACGTCGTATTCAAACAATAGGAGCAACAAAATATAAAGAAAATTTACCCATTTTTCTAGAAGATTTTCCAATTATTAACAAGCGCGAGTATCAAGAAATGGAATTTAATATATTACTTGATAACTCTTTAAAGTGGCAAGCGGCCTATCATAAAATAGACACGGAAAATAATAAAAATAACATTGGAACAAGTATAAAATCTTCATCTTTGTCAGATTTAAGAGTTGAAAATTACCATGATCTTTCTGTAATTGGTTATTACAAAGAGAATCGTAATGTAAAAAATAATTCTAAGCCTGTAAATATTTCCAATAAATTTTTTGATAGATTTGATTCTTTGAAAAAAGCCTTGGATGCCACAACTAATTTCTCGGATTTTACTAACTGGTTTTTTATGCGTGAATTTCAAGAATTAAGAGAAGCAAAAAACTACGGAGAAATAGACCTAGAACTGCCCGAACTCAGACAAATACGAAAGGCAATCAAGAAAATTATTTCGCCAAATGCTCGCGTTTATTTCACACAAGATAATGATATTAAATTGATGGTTGAATGGACAATGGAAACAGGAGAAAAACGAGAACTCACTCTCAATCAACTGAGTGCTGGCTATCGCAATATGTTGGCATTAGTAATGGACTTTGCGCGACGTTTAGCCCAGGCCAATCCCCATCTAGAAAATCCTTTAGAAGCCGAAGCGATCTTGATGATTGATGAACTCGATTTACATTTACATCCCACCTGGCAACAAAAAATTATTCCCGACCTACGAAAAGTTTTTCCCAATACTCAAATTATTGCCACAACCCACAGCCCCGAAATTGTTACGACAGTTGACCGCGATCAGGTTTGGATACTCGAAGATTATCAAATAAAACCCTGTCCCTATCTAACAAAAGGAATGAAAAGTTCAGATATTGTGCGTTATGTTTTAGGCTTACAGAATCTGCGCCCAGATACAGAAGAATCGAGAAAATTAACGGCTCTTTTTCAAGCGATTGATAATGAAAGTTTAGAAGAAGCAAAACGATTGCAACAAGAACTGCAAGAATGGGAATTTTTTGATGCGGATATGACGAGAGCCGATATGCAGATTCGTCGATTGGAACGGAGACTCAGCGTATGAAAAAAATTCTTAAATCCACTAAACAGCCTGAGCTTGAAAAGTACAAAAAGCGTTTTTCTTCTGCATTTCAACGTTGGACACATTTAAAAAAGAATGCCAAAACACATGGTGCTGTCTGCAAAACTTTAGCAACCGATCAAAAAGGACTTTGTGCCTATTGTGAAATAACTCTCCATGAGAAAAATCGCTCTGTTGAACACTTTATTCCCTGCAAGCAATCCACAAAAGAAAACAATCGTGATCTAGATTGGTCTAATATGTTGGCTATCTGTCATCCGCCAGGTGGACTCACAGAAAATGATCTGCAAAGCTCAGAAGTTCCCCATAATTTTCCTTGCTGTGGTAAATCTAAAAATGATTTTGTTCCTGATGGACGATTATTAAATCCCCTTGAATTAAGCAATTTATGTTTATTCCGTTTTAACAATGAAGATGGTGAAATTAAACCTGATGAAACAGTTTGTAAACAGGTCGGAATTCCCATCGAAAATGCTCACTTTACGATTGAAACATTAGGACTGAATGTTCAACGTTTAAAAGATAAAAGATTGGTATTAATTGAAGAAATTACACAAGAACTTGATGAACTAGATGACGGAATCATTGATCCTATTGATTTAGACAGAAAAATTGCAGAAATGCATTTTGGAGACGGAACAAAAAATTGGCCTCGTTTTTTTACTACAATTCGCTGGATGTTAAAAGAAGGAGCCGAACAACATTTGAAAGAGATTTCTTATTCGGGTTGAATACTAAACGCGATCGCGATTTATTAAACCTAAGAGATTAAGCTTTTTGATAATGGAAAAGTTTTAAAGTATAGATTTTATTCCATGAATTTATTCTAATGCCATTCACCGAAATTCATGAAAAAGGAGCAGTTGGCTGAATGACTGCTCCCTCAAAAAAATTCAAATAATAACTTACAGGGCGTTTGCACCTGCGACCACTTCCAACAACTCTTGGGTAATTGCCGCTTGTCTGGCACGGTTATAGGATTGAGTGAGAGAACGGATCAATTGACCAGCATTGTCACTAGCATTACTCATTGCAGTCATCCGTGCGGCCAACTCACTGGCTGCCGATTCTTGGAGCGCACGCAGTAATTGATTGGTATTGTACAAAGGAAGCAGAGCATCCAAAATTTGTACAGGATCTTGTTCAAAAATCATATCCTGGGGAAAACTGGAAACTTCACTACCGACTTTTTCCCGTTCTACTTGGAACTTACCACCACGAGTCACCAGACGGAAAATTTCATCGTCCTTGACCTCTAAACCCTGGGGCGTTAAAGGAAATAGGGTTTGAATGACAGGCTGAGAACTGATTAAGGATAAAAAGCGAGTATAAACTAATTCCACCCGATCAACGGAACCAGAGACAAACAGAGCCACGATCGCATCGGCAATTTGAGCTGCTTCAGCCGCAGTGGGAATTTGGTTAAGATTGGTGTAATTAGCCGCAATATTGGTATCACGACGGCCAAAGTATTGACTGGCTTTCCGTCCAACTACAACCAATTGAACATTAATGCCTTGGGATTGGAGTTCTTTCATCCGTTGTTCGCCCCGACGGATTGCATTGGCATTGTAACCACCGCATAGACCGCGATCGCCAGAAACAACTAAAAGAGCGACGGATTTTACATCCCGTTGTTCAAACAGGGGAAGATTTACGTCTCCAAAGGCAAGACGATTTTGAAGATTGTATAAAACTTGGCCAGGGCATCGGCGAAGGGACGGGTTGCGAGGACTTGTTCCTGGGCGCGACGAACTTTTGCAGCGGCAACCAAGCGCATGGCTTCTGTAATTTTTTTCGTATTTTTGACCGACTGAATGCGATCGCGGATAGATTTTAGATTAGGCATGGTGTTATACCATTGAAATTAAAGAAAAGACGTTTAAAATGGGTAAAAAAATAGTTAATAGATTCTAGTTTCTAGTTTAATTCTATCCACTGATCACTATTAACTATTCTCTAATTAAGCAAAGGTTTGAGAAAATTCGTTGATTCCTTCTTTGAGGAGGGTTTCAGCTTCATCGGTTAGGGCTTTATCTTTAACCAAAATTTCAACGTATTTGGGTTTATTGGTTTTCAAATATTCCCGTAAACCTTCGGCAAAGTCCGTCGCTTTTTCCACAGGAACTTTGTCGATATAACCGTTCAAACCTGCATAGGCGATCGCCACTTGTTCCCATACACCCAAGGGAGAATTTTCGGGCTGTTTGAGGATTTGACGCAGACGTTGACCCCGTGCCAATTGAGCTTGGGTAGAAGCATCTAGATCAGACGCAAACTGGGAAAACGCTTCTAATTCAGCAAATTGAGCCAATTCTAGTTTCAATTTACCCGCAACTTTTTTCATCGCCTTGGTTTGAGCCGCCGAACCTACCCGACTAACGGAAACACCCGCGTCGATCGCTGGACGGAAACCACCGTTAAACAAGTTGGTGGAAAGGAAGATTTGACCATCGGTAATAGAAATTACGTTGGTCGGAATATAAGCCGAAACGTCACCCGCTTGGGTTTCAATGATGGGTAAAGCGGTCATGCTACCACCACCCAGGGCATCGCTCAATTTAGCGGCACGTTCTAACAAACGGGAGTGAATATAGAAAACGTCTCCAGGATAGGCTTCCCGACCAGGAGGACGACGCATTAACAACGACATTTGACGGTAGGACTGGGCCTGTTTGGTCAAATCATCATAGATCACGAGGGTGTGCTTCCCTTGATACATGAAGTGTTCCGCCAGAGTCGCGCCTGTGTAGGGAGCGAGGTATTGCAGAGTAGCGGAATCATTAGCATTGGCCGCAACCACAATGGTGTAATCCATCGCACCTTTTTCGGTTAGGGCATCAATAACTTGAGCAACGGTAGAGGCTTTTTGACCGATCGCCACATACACACAAATCACATCTTCCGATTTTTGGTTGATGATGGTATCGATCGCGATCGCGGTTTTACCCGTTTTGCGGTCTCCAATGATTAACTCCCGTTGACCCCGACCCACAGGAATCATCGCATCAATAGAAGTAATCCCTGTCTGCATCGGTTCACAAACCGACTTCCGAGAAACAATCCCAGGAGCAGGAGATTCTAACAAACGAGTTGCTGTCGTGGCAATGGGGCCTTTACCATCAATGGGACGAGCCAAAGCATCGACGACCCGACCTAACATGGCATCGCCAATGGGAATTTGAGCAATTTTGCCCGTTGCTTTGACCGTACTGCCCTCTTGGATACCGAAACCGTCGCCAATCAACACCGCACCCACGTTATCTTCTTCTAAGTTGAGGGCGATACCAATGGTTCCATCTTCAAATTCCAATAATTCCTGGGACATGGCTTTTTCTAACCCATAGATCCGAGCCGTGCCATCTCCCACCTGGAGAACGGTTCCCACATTAGAAACCTGAACATCTTGGTCATAGGACTCAATTTGTTGGCGAATAATATTACTAATTTCGTCTGGTCTGATGCTTACCATAGTTTTACTGTTTTACCGTTGGATAATTTAACTGAAATGAACGTGACATTAATTAGACAATTTTGCTCAGTTTCTCTCACCTCTATCAACACAGTTTAAGTAATAATTTGTACTCAAAATTGTTGATTGATAATCCTAGACTGCACCGCCTAAACTGAGGCTAATACGTCGCAATTGACCTTTGAGGCTAGAGTCAAAAACTTCAGAACCCACTTTAATAATGACCCCACCGATAATACTAGGATCAACCGTTTCTTTGAGTTCTACCGAAGCCGCTCCCGTTAAGTCCTTAACTTTATTCGTCACAGAATGCTGTTGACCTTCCGTTAATTTCAGAGCAGAAATGACTTCCGCCAAAACGGTATGAGTCAACTCACGCCACAAGACTAAATATTGTTGACAAACGGCTTCTAAAAAAATAATCCGTCGCTTATCCACTAATAACATCAGGAAATTTAGCAAAAAGGGATTAATTTCTGACCCTAAAACCCGCTTTAAAACCGCTTTTTTATTGTCGTCTTGTACCACAGGACTCGCAATAAAATCTCGCAAATCGGGAGAGGATTCTAATAACTCAGCCAAGGAGCGAATTGATTCACCGATCGCTTCAACCATCCCGCGAGACTGGGCTAAAGACATCAAAGCCTGGGCGTAGGGTTCGGCGATTTGGCTACTATATAAACTTCCTTTCATTAATGACCTCCTAACTGAGCAATACAGCGATCAATTAAGCGGTCTTGATCATTGTTGGTTAAACGACCTTTAATATCGGCTTCAGCTTTTTCAACCGCCAAGGCCGCAATCCGACGTTGCAATTCACCCATTACACGCTCTTGTTCAGCGCCCAGATCCTTTGCGGCTGTTTCTCTCAGTCGCGCCACATCTTGCTCTGCTTGAGCGGCAATTTCAGTTTTCACCAGTTTGGCCCGTTCTTCGGAAGCGGCACGAATCCGAACTGCTTCTGCCTGGGCTTGGGCTAACTTTTGCTGTTCATCAGCTAGGGTCTGAGCGGTTTGTTTTTGGCGAGCTTCTGCTTCTTGAATCGCTTCTGCAATTTTTGAGCGGCGATCGCCGAGGGTTTTGCCCAAGGTCTTGGGGGCATAATAAACGATTATCCCCAGCAAAATTGCTAGGTTAAAGAGATTGGCCTCTAGAAAATCTAGATTAATTCCAAATCCTCTTTCGCCCATCTCCTGTGCCTCTGTTGCTAGGATCAACAAAGAATTTAACATAATTGACATAACCTAAATAAAGCGTTATTTAACTAATTCAGGGCCTAATAATTTTTCTAAGATTTGACGGCTCAGACCATCGACCTGTTGTTCTAGGGAACGGAGAGCAACTTGGCGTTGTTCTTCAATTTCCTGGGCCGCAGCTTCTTTCTGCTGTTGGGCTTCTTTTTGAGCTACTGCAATTTGTTCCGCCGCGATTCGTTTGGCATCACTCTGGGCAGTAGCAATAACTTCCTGGGATTGCCGACGCGCATCTGCAATCTGTAGTTCATACTGACTCGCCAATTCCTTGGCTTTGGCTAACCGTTCCTTAGCTTGCGATTCATTGTCGCGGATATAATCGGCCCGATCATCCAGTACCTTATTTAAGGGCTTATAGAAAATGGCATTTAGCACAAAGGCTAGGACAATAAATTGCAATGCCATGAAGGGCAGGGTGGCATCAAAATCAAACATTTTTTTTACTAATTCAGGTCAGGCGTTTTTTTATTAACCGAGTCTAATCCTGGGGGAATAGGTAGAGACGGTGAAGTAAAAAGTCAAGAATAAGCAACAAGTCACAAAAAAAAACAAAATCTATAATAAATTGAATTTTTTTAGGGAATTACCCGCCCTCTGAACTTTTCCTCACGTCTCCAAAAAAGCTAAGAATTAAGCAAAAGGATTAGCAAATAGCAGAACTAATGCGATAACCAAGCCGTAAATGGTCAAAGATTCCATGAACGCTAAGGTTAACAATAAAGTACCGCGAATTTTGCCTTCAGCTTCGGGTTGACGAGCAATCCCAGAAACCGCTTGACCAGATGCGTTACCTTGACCAATTCCAGGTCCGATCGCGCCTAAACCAACGGCTAAAGCAGCAGCAATAACGGAAGCAGCAGCAACGGTAGGATTCATGATGTTTTTTTCCTTTTTGTTAAGTAAATAAGAGAACGTTCAAGTAATTAATGAGGAGTGCGTTCCAAGCCAGATAATCAAGTTGAATTCTGGACAATAGACTCCTAGAAAATGAAAAGTTTAAGGCCAGTTTCCTATCAAATTTTAAATTTTAAAGGACGGCTTTCCCAAACTAATCATGCTCTTCGTGTTCACCTTCCGATTCGATCGCCTCATGGATATAGGCTCCCGCAAGAGTCGCAAACACTAACGCTTGAATGGCACTGGTAAACAATCCTAAAGCCATTAGGGGCAATGGCACAAATAAAGGTACTAATAGCACCAAGACGGCTACCACTAGCTCATCCGCGAGAATGTTTCCAAAAAGACGGAAGCTGAGGGAAAGAGGTTTGGTGAAATCTTCTAAAATCTTAATCGGTAAGAGGATAGGAATCGGTTGCACATAGTTGGCAAAATAACCTAATCCTTTCTTTCTGAGACCCGCATAGAAGTAGGCCAAAGAAGTCAACAGAGCTAAAGAAACAGTGGTATTAATATCATTGGTAGGAGCAGCTAACTCAGCCCCCTGGGGGATATGAATTAGTTTCCAAGGAAGTAATGCACCAGACCAGTTGGACACAAATATAAATAGAAATAATGTGCCAATGAAGGGCAACCAGGGACGATATTCTTTCTCACCTAATTGGTTCTTCGCTAAGTCCCGCAAAAATTCTAAAACGTATTCCATTAAATTCTGGATGCCGCTTGGAATTCGCTGAACATTGCGCGTCGCAGCCAAAGAGGCTATTACTAACAGGCCCATTACAAACCAAGAGGTCGTAAAAGTCTGTCCATGTAATTTGAGATTTCCGATTTCCCAGTACCACTGCTTACCAACTTCTAAAGCAGCTAAAGGAAACAAATTTAAAACGCTCAAACCAGCTAACATTGTTATTCGGTGAGATTTACTTAGTTAGGACAAGGGAATTCTTAAGGATTAGTTGATAGTTAGGGAGTTTGAACCATAGGCGATCGCGGTTAACGGGATCAACTATATATTCGCAGAACCATTAACTATTGACTAATTGCACCCTTCCTCAACCTCTCATTCTTCTAATCTGCCGTAGGCGTAAAAACGCTTTGCAACATATAGATGATGATTGCGGCTTTGTAGGTCAGGAATCCCAGAAAGACAGGCAAAATTTCCAATTGTTGCCATTGACTAGCGACAATGATCAATCCTGCAAAAAGAGCTAATCCTTTTGCACCCGCCCGACTTGACTGAACGCCTATCCGCTCTACATCTTTCGCCAGTAACCGCAGGTACACTAGCCCCACTCCCGCACCAATTAGATAATTTAAGGCGATTTTGAGGGAATAAACCCACCAAACACAGCCAAAAATAATAACTATTGCCCCCATTGTCAAAACTAGCAACTGACGCTGTAGTTGATAAAAATCCTGCATAGAATTCCCTGAATCTAGGGCTGGTGAGCCGTTTTGCTCAGGAACTTCATGGATAGATAGGTCGTCGGACGGTGGATGAGTGGGGTTCACACGTTTGAGCTACTGACAAATCGGAGGTTTTCAGCTCGAAAGATTTTAATCTCCCGTTGACTGGATAAACCAGCCTAAGCCAGAAGCAATCATATCACGGCTTTGTAACACAATTTTATTTTTTGTTAAGAGATTTTCGGTTCAAATCAAGACGAGTTTACCGCCCAATCAAGCGTGAAAAGTAGTGACGGTTTCTCTCCCGTCTGGCTTGTTCAAGAATGATGCAGAGTTTTATTGCGGTGAAATTCTTTGAAATTCCGAAGTCAGACGAACAAAATAAAGCTCAATCTCTAACTGGGGATAACGGTGGTGGATCGCTTCATAAGCTTGTCTGAGATAATTCTGATGGACTTGATATTCTCGCGTTGGATCTTGGCTTAAATCAGCGTCAATAAAGCTGGCGTAGGCTCCACAATCTTGATGATCTAAAATAATAATTTTTTCAATATGGTGCAGTTGACTAGACAGTTCCAGTTGATCCCAAAAGGTTATGGCTTCGGCTCTGTGGGGAAAGCCCGTTAAGGCTAAAGAGGCTCCTGCTAAAGCCGTCCAGTCGTATTGCCCTACTAAGGTTTCAGTTAAAAACGTTTGTTCCGCATGAATAAAGCGAAAATCAATACAACTTAAAACCAATGCTTTTGCTTGATAGGTTTGGGCATTGGCTTTTTGAGAGAAAAATAAGAAGGGAGAAACGACAATTCCTGTGAAAAGGCTTTGCAGTAGCGATCGCCGACCGAGGAAGTGTTTTTCGCAACAGTTATTGACAAGATTGTTCATAATATTATTTTGCGATCGCGATATATTGGCTAATCGGTGAGACGGCGATCGCTGAATTCGGGAATCGTAACCAGAAAAAGTTGATCTTCTTCAAACCATTGAAGGTTAATGTTATATTTGTTCATAAATCTTGCAGGAATTTTATTCAGTACGCCGTTCAGCAGAATTATAGGCATCATCATGAATAGCGATCGCCAAAATTTCGACGGTATCTTCTGCTTCCAAAATCCGAAATACTAACCGCCAAGCATTACCATCAATATTAAAACTAATGGCTCGGCAGGCTCTTAGTTTACCTCGCTTTTTAGGAAATTTGTAGGGTTCAGTTTCTAGCATTTGATAAAATTCTCGAAACTGGTTAGAGAATTTTTTATGCTTTCTCAAAAGTTCTTGCACTTCTTTCAAGGCTTTGGGATGAAATTCAACGTTAAACATCTTTCCCCTGTTCTAATTCAGAAAGCCAATCAAGAAATACCTCACCAGGAATATTTTGATGACGAGTTTCCATCATTCTTGTATAAGCATTTTGCTCTGCAAGTCCCCAATCTTCTTCCGCAGTTTTGTTATCAGTCTGAACTTCTTTAAGTCGCAATAAAAGTTTAGCGATCATCGCCTTTGTATCAGAAATTTGTTTTTGATTGGGAGCCAAGCTAATACCTAGTACGGATTCTTGGGGAACAAAGGTTAAGAATGTATCACAAGCCTTATTCATATCAACCAAATAGTGACAAAGTTTAGGAATTAAGCCATCTATTTCTTCCAATAGATTGTTGTTATATTCTTCTAGAAAATAATAAGTAATATTAGAAATTACCGATACCCAAGAAACAAACTTTAAGATTAGCTGTTTAAGTCTGATTAGTAATTCTATGTACTTGATAATAGTTTCAGCATCTTGAGTATTAATTCCAATATTAATCTGGTCGGATATACTATTAATTTCATCTAAATAATGCTCAATTTCGTGCATGGCATAAATGATGACTTTGGTAAAAATACTGAAGGGTAAGAGATGGCTGACTTGAGTAAAAGTCATACCATTTCCAAATTTTGATTTAGTCAAAATAGGAACTTCTTGATTTACATCCTCTATGCTAGAAATTGATGTAATATCTCTTTCCAAAGATGATTTTTGAGTCTTTTGAGTGACGGAGCGACTAACGTTAGATTGTGTAGTTTTAGTTGCTAAAGAAGTATTTTTTCTTCGTCTGTTCATACCATATTCCTCATTATTTTAGAGGTGATTTATTGTGGGAAATCGTATCTGTTCGTTTTTTGTATAAAAAATTTTTATATTAGAGTGAAAAAAAGTGGTATTGAGTATTCCAGACTAAACCACGATTATTTAAATACTTATTATAATTCAAATAGCAAAAAAGGAAACTTGTTAACCTCTATTAGGAGAACCCATTATGACTGTCACCGCTTCTCCCATCTCACTCTACGAACAAGACCTTCTGCTCTGGACAGAAGAAACCATCCGCCATCTCAAAGCCAAAAACTTTGATGACCTAGATCTAGATAACCTAATTGAGGAAATCGAAACCTTGGGACGCTCAGAAAAAAAAGAACTCAAAAGCCGTCTTCTGGTTCTCTTTGAACATTTACTCAAGCGTCTCTATGTCCCCATGCCTCTAGAATATAACGGTTGGGAACGCACCATTCGAGAACAACGCATTCAATTGGAATTAGTCCTAGAAGTCTCTCCCAGCTTAAAAAGTCAATGGCAAGAATCCTGTAATCAAGCCTGGCGGTTAGCTCTCAAAAAAGTCCAAGGAGATTATCCCGATACAGAATTTCCCAGCACAATTCCTTTTTCAACAGAACGATTGACACTCTTAAATCAGAATTTTTGGCAGTCTTGAAATGTCCCTTTAAAACTGTCGTAAAAACCGTAAATCACTTGTATAAAGCCGACGAATATCATCAATTTGATGTAACACCATCGCAAAGCGTTCAACCCCAAAACCTGCCGCAAAACCTGTATAAACTTCAGGATCATAACCCACCGATTTCATCACATTTGGGTCAACCATACCGCAACCCATCACCTTTAACCATTTACCCTTCCATTGCACATCCACCTCAGCAGAAGGTTCAGTAAAGGGAAAATAACTGGCCCGAAAACGGACAGGCAAATCTTCCCCAAACATCTGTTTCACAAATTCCTTAATCGTTCCCTTGAGATCGGTAAACGTTAAACCCTTGTCGATCGCCAACAGCTCGACTTGATGAAAAACCGCAGAATGGGTCGCATCCACCGTATCCCGACGATAAACTCGACCAGGGGCAACAATACGAATGGGAGGTTCGTGGTTCTCCATATAACGGATTTGCACAGGGGAAGTATGGGTTCGGAGCAGACGACCATCACTGAGAAAAAACGTATCCTGCATATCGCGGGCGGGATGATCGGCGGGAATATTGAGAGCTTCAAAATTGTAATAATCGGTTTCCACTTGCGGGCCAGTGGCGACGGTATAACCCAAACCGACAAAAATCTCTAAAACCTTATCGACGGTGCTATTGAGGGGATGAATACGGCCCAGGGGACGATAAACGCCTGGCATGGTGACATCGAGGGTTTCGGCGGCTAATTTAGCTTGAATTTCGGCGTTTTGTAAAGCTTGTCGCTGTTGGTCTAATTGATTTTGGACAGCATCTTTGACTTCATTGGCGATCGCACCGATACGGGGTCTTTCTTCCGCACTTAATTTACCCATTGCCCGTAGAATGAGGGATAATTGCCCTTTTTTACCCAAATAATTAATTCTTAATTGCTCCAAGGCATCTAACTCCGTCGTCACCGCGATCGCGCTCAGGGCTTCTTGTTGTAGCGATTGTAAGTCCGTTTCTAACTGAGTAGTCATAAAATTGGCAATTTTTAGCAAGTAAAATAAATATAGACCCGTTACTGATTCTTAGTGTATCGAACTCCCGCAATTCAGCAAAATAGTTATGACCCAAATTCCGCCCCTAAAACTCCTTGTCAGTAACGATGACGGCATTTTTGCCCTTGGTGTAAGAACGCTAGCCAATACCCTCGCCGAAGCAGGGCATCAAGTGACCGTTGTTTGTCCCGATCGCGAAATGTCCGCCACAGGTCACGGTTTAACCCTCCATCGCCCGATCCGAGCCGACATCGTGGAAGACGTTTTCCATCCCCAGGTTGTCGCCTGGTCTTGTTCGGGAACCCCTGCTGATTGCGTGAAATTTGCCCTCTCTGCGGTTTTATCTGAACGTCCTGATTTCGTTCTCTCAGGCATTAATCATGGCGCAAATTTGGGAACCGATATTCTCTATTCAGGAACGGTTTCTGCGGCAATGGAGGGCTTAATCGAAGGAATTCCCAGTATTGCCCTGAGTTTAGCCAGTTTTAGTTACAAAAATTTCCAACCCGCCGCCGATTTTGCCCAGACTTTGCTTACTCATTTATACTCCAATCCCTTACCCCAAGCAACGTTACTCAGTGTCAATGTTCCTGCCGTTCCCCAAGACGCGATCGCGGGAGTCATGTTAACTCGTCAAGGATTGCGGCGTTATATCGAAATGTTTGAAAAACGTATTGATCCGAGGGGGAAAAGCTATTACTGGTTAGCAGGAGAAATCTCTAAAGAAATCGAGCAACCCCATCACAGTCATCTCGATCCGAATATTCCCACCGATGTTCAGGCAATTCAGTCAAATTATATTACTTTGACCCCTTTACAATACAATCTGACCGATGTAGAAGGCTTTAACTCGTTAGAAAAGGCTCCCTGGCTCAATCATAAAATCTAACGAAAAAAGACAGGAGAGGATCATCAAATGTGATATTCTAAGTTTCACAGTATCTCCAAGTCCTATGTCTTCCTACCTATTTAGCCCAGAAAACGAGCCAGAAGAAGCTGATAGCGTAACCCTTATCGATGAAAGGGGACGGGCGTTAGAATGCTATGTGGAAAATTCCATTGAAGTTGACAATCTCAATTACCTCTTGTTAATGCCAGTAGATCTACCCATTGTTATTATCGCTTGGGATGAGGATTCAGAAGATGACGAAGAATTTTCTGATGCAATTTTATTAGAAGACGAAGAAGAAATAGAGCAGATTTTCCCCGATGCTAAAGCGGTTTTAGCCGAACTGGATCTTTCCCTTAAATACACGGCCTATAGTCTGACCGTTAGCGGTGAATTACCTCCCATTGAAGATGATGATATTCTCACCTTAGAGCTAGAGGGTGAAGATGAAGATCAACCCCTAGAGCCTGAAGAGTTACAGTTCCTAGTGAGCTTTTATCATAAAGAACAACGCTATTCGATTTATACGCCCCTCGCTCCCTTGCTCTTTTTGGCGAAAGCGAATGATAACGGCAAGGTTGAATTAGTTTCTCCTGAAGACGAAAAAATGCAAATGATTCTCGAAGAATTATTGTTTGAAGAAGCCGAGTAAAATCTATTTCACTAAAGATTTTTTTAACTAGTAACGTTTGTCTGGATTAGCGATCGCATTTTTGTTTAAATTCATGACACAAATAGAAATTCTGAAGATCCTTGCTCTGTAACGATTTAAAAATTATTTAAAAGTTGCACAGAACCTGCTGAAAGTGGGATACCACAGTAAAAATCTGTGATTTGTAAATTTTTGTTAACTGAAATAATAAAATTTTTCGATCCATATTAGGGTGTAGATTACGTTATTGTCTCAAACACAATGAAAAATAAGCTTTTTTTCGGACTATTGGTTCTTTTGGGTGTCTTTTCTGTACCAAGTATTGTTTTTACTTTACCTTCTCAGGCTAGTATTGATAAAAATGAATGTCGCGATGCCGCTCCCAAGGATAATAAATGGAGTGAAGCGGAAAAATGGGTTTGGAAAAACTTGTGTGAACAAAAAGAAGCTGATTTAAATGAATATATTAAAAGTTTACAAGAACAATTAAAAAAAAATGATAGCAAGAAAATTAATTCCAAGTTTTCGACAACAATTTTGGCAAATAAGAATTATAACAATGATAAGAAAATCAGTGCTAAGTTTTTGATGGAAATTTTAACGAACAAGAATTATAGCGAAAAGCTCCCTATAATAATCACTATTAAAGGAGCAAATTTTGATAGTGAAATTAATTTACAGCAAATTTCGTTCAAACCCGCTACAAGTATGGTAACATGAAAAAAACTTAAAAAAATTAATGAGATATGGCAGCATATTCGCTAGATTTACGCCAAAGAATACTAACGGCATGGCAAAACCAAGAAAATACTCAAAGAGGTTTAGCAAAACGATTTAAGGTTAGCTTATCTTTCGTTCGCGATTTTTTACGTCGGTATCGACAAACAAATGAAATAGCACCCAAACCCCAAGGGGGAGATCGCCGTTCAAAGATAAAGGGTGAAGACGAAGAATTATTAAAAAAAATAGTTGCAGAACAAAATGATATATATTTACGAGAAATCCAAGAAAAATTGCAACAAGAGAAAGGAATAGAAGTAAGTATATCGGGGGTAAGTCGAACTCTTACACGTTTAGAATTAGGGCGTAAAAAAAAAACATTAGTAGCAAGTGAGCAAGGCACAGAAAAGGTTAAAGAATCGCGTTATGAATTTAGACGTTGGCTAGAGACGATAGATATAAGAAACCTGATATTCATTGATGAGACGGGTCTTAATCTAGCGATGGTAAGACTCTATGCGCGTTGTCTGGGAGGAGAAAGGGTTTATGATGAGCGTCCAGGAAATAAAGGACAAAACATCACTTTAATTGGGGCGATGAGTGATGAAGGTTTGATTGCCTCAATGACCTTTCCTGGCAGTCTAAATACCGATAGTTTTTTAGTCTTTATTGAGCAAGTATTATTACCTCAGTTATGGGCAGGGGCAATTGTCGTGATGGATAATTTGTCTGTACATTACGCTACCGTCACTACAAATCTGATTGAATCTGTTGGAGCCAAGGTTAAATTTTTACCTTCCTATTCGCCAGATTTATCACCAATTGAGTTGTGTTGGTCTAAATTAAAAGAAATTATTCGCTCTGCTAAAGCTCGAACAATCGAGGCTCTTGACGAAGCTATTACTAATGCGATCAATACCATTACTGATGAAAATGCTCTTGATTGGTTCCAACATTGTGGTCTCTACTTTGAGCCTTTGAGATAGCTTTTTCGTGGTGCGTTTGATCGGAAATTGCTGTAAGATCACACGATATAAAAAAAGAGGTAAATCTAACTGATTCTACATTTAACAATTTAGTTGATTTATCTTACTCGAATTTTGCAAAATCTTTGAATTTTGAGGGTTCTGAATTTAAACGTAAAGTAATTTTTAATGATGCCATTGTTGGAGGAACATTATCGTTCACGAAAGCAAAATTTGATAATCACAATCTATCGGATAAATGTAAATTACTTGATTTAACTAGAACCCAAATTGGAAGTGATCTCTATTTACAAGAAACTCAATTCTCGTGTAATCTAAACGAAGAGAAAAAGAATAATGAACCCATTTATGTTGTAGATTTAAAAGCCACTAAAATCAAAGTATCAGTATATATTAAAAGCGTTTCGCTCAGCGTAAGCGCAAAAAAAGTACGGGATATGATTAATTCAAGTATCGATGAATTCGTGCTGAATGTGATGGCTCTACAAACTGAAAAGATTGAAAGAGGTATCAGCTTAGTGGCTGCCGAGGTAGACGATGCTATTATTATCGATCAAACTTTTTATGCAACAAAATTGCCAGATCAATATTCACAAATAGATGTTATTAATATGAGTAATATTAAAGCAAAAGCATTGGTCTCTTATGTTGCTCCTGAACTTGCTGAAAAAATCTCAGATTATCGCATTTTTCAACTTTTTAATAGTGAATGGGATACCAATGAAACATCAAGTTTTCAAAATTATCTTTCTCAGTTTGTCGTTAATTTAGAAAATGCCAATATTGGCACTATCAACATGGAGAAAGTAAAAGAGCCTCCTCAAGCTGGGAAATCTCTAGATGAAAAAAGTGGTTGTAAAGTCAGACTTAATGGTTTTAATTATAATCAGGTCAATAAAATTGCTTATAAATTTTTAACGATTTGTATAGATAGTCTATATCGAGAAGCCATTACTCTTAACAATAAAGCTCAGACCCCCGAAGACAATGAAAATGCTAATGATAAACTTCTTCAGCTTTTACAACCCATTCAAAAACTAGCAACTGTTTCTAAGGTATTAGGTATTTCTAATGTTGAACAAGAAATGATGTATAGGCAAAAGAAGTTAGAATATTATATAGCTTTAACTAATTTAAATAATTCAAAATCTAATATTATTAAGAATATCTATCCTCATCAAAAAGACAATAAAGATAAAGATCAAGATCAAGATAACAATACTTTGTCTTCTGATTTAATTCAAGCAATTGCTTTGTCTTGGAATTTATTAAGTAATGTTGTTCAAGATATAACTTATGGATACGGATTTAAACGTTTAATAATTTTTCGTCTTATTATCATCTTTTTAGGCATAAATTTCTTTTTAGCTTTATTTGTTAGCTATAAAAAGCAAGGAAAAATAGCTTTTAAATCTTTAGAGTGTCGAGAAAATGAAATAAGAGATGAGGAACTTGAGCAAAAAATTTCAGACGATAAAATTTGTGATCTAAAATCAATTAGAACACAACTTGATAATATCGTTCAGATTATTTTTGATAAATCTGAGCCTGAACAAAGAGATAAAATTGAAATTAAAAATATGAATTTTTTTCTATATTTAAAATTTATTGATAATGGTAAAGACAAGTATAAAAAAATAAAACTTAATTCTGAAGAATTTAAATATCTTATCGAAATTTTAGACAGCCGATGCCCTCTACATACTAAAATTGGTTTTTGTCAAGATTATTATCCAAGAGGTAATTGGTCTGTTGCTCTTAAACGTCCAAAAACAGAGCCAGAAGATGTATCAGAAATAAAGCCAAAAGTAAAGTCAATAGATTTATATCTTATTCACGAGCAAAAACTTATTAAAAAGGTGGAGTTTGAATCTATTTATCCATTACCATTTAATCCATTTTCATTCTTGAAACCTGTATTTAAGCTGATTTCTGTCATATTTAAAGAGGAAAAAGACGCGAATATGATAAATGTCCTAATTAGGCAACCTAAACTTGGGTATTTTGTATTGTGTGTAGAGAGTGTACTTTTGATATTAGTGATTTTAATTATCATTATTTTATTAATATTTTTATTTTCTTCAGCACCTGTGGTATTTATTTGGGGATGGGTTTCTCGATTACAAACCTTCTTTTTTTTATTAATCTCAATAATTTTATTTTCCAAAATTTTTGTATTCTGGCGACACAGAACTTTACAACAAGATAACACTCCAGCAGTAGTTATCCAAAAGAATTTAGAAAATGCACTTTTGTTTAGTCTAGATGTCGTTATTCCTATTATTGAACTAGGGGGTGTCATCAATTAAATCTGGAATTGGCTCTCCGTAAGGATTTCGTGAGCCTTTGTTGCAAGAAAGTATGGAGGCTGAATCCCTTGCCTGATAAAGCTTCTGGCTTCTAATTGATGACACGCCCTAGATCAGAATAATTTAAATTTTATTCTTGATGCGGCAGAAGATTATTTCTGGATTCGTAGTTATTTTCGTTCGCAAAAGGTTCTCTCGCCAGTCATTATCGGTATTTTACTTCCTCTCTTATTCTTTTAATTTTTTGAATAAATTCTTTTCTGATAAAAATTACGAATTAGAGCAAAACGGCAATTTACCATCATATTCCCTAACTAACTAGATTGCATTAACTTAATACCAAAATTACAAAAAGATTACCTGTCAACTAATTAACCCGTTCCTGCGTTATAATGTTTTATTTGGGAATATCTCTACATCAAGACTTAATCGGAGCGCATAGACAGTGGTTGCCCAACTCAATACTCAACAAGATTACGAACAAAAGACCCAGGAAATTGCGAGAGACTTATTAGCCCAAACCCGTGAGAAGCGATCGCTTTGGGACAAAATCAGCGATTCCGTTAGATTGGATGATAAATTGCTCGATTGGGCGATGGGAAGCCCTGGCTTGCGGATGCAGTTATTCCGTTTTATTGACTGTTTACCCGCGCTCAAGAGTAATACGGAAATTGCGAACCACCTACAACAGTATTTGGGGGATGAAACGGTTGAATTGCCGACCGCGTTAAAAGGCATTTTGAACTTTACCGATCCCCATACTCCCCCCGCCCAAATTGCTGCCGCAACCATTAGTAAAGCGACGGAAACCTTAGCATTTAAATATATTTCAGGGGAAACGATCGCCCAGGTCACAAAAGCGGTAGAACGCCTCAGAAAAGAAAAAATGGGTTTTACCATTGACCTGTTGGGAGAAGCGGTGATTACGGAAACCGAAGCCGAGGGATATTGGCAGAGTTATCTGGATTTAATGGAGCAATTGTCCCAAGAAGCCGCAAAATGGTCAACGGTTGCTCAAATTGATGAAGCAGACGGTGAAATAGTTCCTAAAGTTCAGGTTTCGGTTAAATTAACGGCGTTTTATTCCCAATTTGATTCCTTTGATCCAGAGGGCAGTAAGCTCAAAGTCTGCGATCGCATTCGGTCTTTATTGCGTCGGGCGAAGGAATTAGGGGTTGCCGTTCACTTTGATATGGAACAGTATGCCTACAAAGATTTGATTTTAAATATTCTCAAAGAATTACTGATAGAAGAAGAATTTCGTCCCCGTACCGATATTGGGATTACCTTACAAGCCTATTTGAAAGATTCTGAGCAGGATCTCAAGAATTTAATCGAATGGGGCAAACATCGCGGCTATCCCGTCACCGTTCGTTTAGTCAAAGGAGCCTATTGGGATCAGGAAAC
The DNA here is from genome assembly GCA_963807635.1 of uncultured cyanobacterium. GTDB lineage: Bacteria > Cyanobacteriota > Cyanobacteriia > Cyanobacteriales > Microcystaceae > Snowella. The sequence goes on along the minus strand of CAWEDJ010000067.1, from coordinate 99,214 downwards.
TATTAAATCGCAACAAAATCACTGGCCGATCCCTGTTTATCTCGAAAAAACTGCAACCGATGCCAATTATGAGCGCATGACCCGTTTATTATTAGAAAATCATGAATATCTCTATGCAGCGATCGGGAGTCATAATGTGCGTTCCCAAGCCCTAGCCTGTGCGATCGCGGAAACGTTGCAAATTCCCAAACGTCGTTTTGAGATGCAAGTGCTGTATGGCATGGGGGATCAACTCGCCAAAGCTCTGGTTAAACGGGGTCATCGAGTACGGGTCTATGCGCCCTATGGAAAACTCTTACCAGGGATGTCCTACCTAATTCGTCGTTTATTAGAAAATACTGCCAATAGTTCCTTTCTACGGAAGAATTTAGAAGGCGTTTCCATTGATGATCTCATTGCCCCTCCAAAAGTCCTCGGTCACGATAGCTTGCCCACCAAAGGCTATCCCAATTCTCCCGACACGGATTATTCCAACGCCGTCCTACGAGATAAGGCAATGCAAGCGTTAGCAGAAGTTAAAAATTCCCTCGGAAAAACCTATTTACCCCTGATTAATGGGGAATATGTCGAAACAGATGTGTTAATTGATTCGGTTAATCCCTCCCGTCCCCAGGAATTGATCGGCAAAATTGGCTTAATTAATCTAGATCAAGCGGATCTGGCCTTAGAAGCGGCAAAAAATGCCTTTCCTGCCTGGAAGAAAACCCCTGTACGGGAAAGAGCAGGAATCCTCCGTAAAGCGGCGGAAATCATGGAAACTCGTCGCCATGAACTGAATGCTTGGATTTGTTTGGAAGTCGGTAAAATTATTCCCCAAGCTGATGCGGAAGTTTCGGAGGCGATCGATTTTTGTCGTTACTATGCCGATGAAATGGAGCGGTTGGATCAGGGTCATAATTACGATATTGCGGGGGAAACTAATCGGTATATTTATCAACCACGCGGTTTAGCCCTGGTGATTTCTCCTTGGAATTTTCCCTTTGCGATCGCGGTAGGAATGACCGTCGCGGCCTTAGTAACGGGCAATTGTACTTTATTGAAACCTGCGGAAACGTCAACGGTGATTGCGGCCAAAATCACGGAAATCTTAATCGAAGCAGGTATTCCTAACGGAGTGTTCCAATACGTTCCTGGCAAAGGTTCGGTGGTCGGTTCCCACATGGTCAATCATCCCGATGTTCATCTCATCGCCTTCACAGGATCGCGAGAAGTGGGTTGTCGGATCTATGCAGATGCGGCGGTGTTGCAACCTGGACAAAAACATCTCAAACGAGTCATTGCAGAGATGGGTGGTAAAAATGCCATGATCGTGGATGAAAGTGCCGATCTCGATCAAGCAGTTGCCAGTGCGGTCTATTCTGCCTTTGGTTATACGGGGCAAAAGTGTTCAGCCTGTTCCCGCGTGATCGTGCTTGAGCCTGTGTATGATGCTTTTGTGGAACGGTTTGTAGAAGCAACTCGTTCTCTGAATGTCGGCCCAACGGATGACCCCAGCACCCAGGTCGCCCTGTGATTGATGCAACTTCCCAAAAACGCATTAAGGACTATATTGCTAAGGGTAAATTAGAGTCAGAAATTGCCCTAGAAGGTGAAATTAATTTGGATGGTTATTTTGTCAGTCCCACCATTTTTAAAAATGTTTCTCCCCACGCCATTATTGCCCAAGAAGAGATTTTTGGCCCCGTTGTTGCGGTCATTAAGGTAACTGATTTTGATGAAGCTTTAGCCGTTGCTAATAGTACAGATTATGCGTTAACAGGCGGTCTTTTTTCCCGTACTCCTGAGCATATTGATCGGGCGGCCCGTGAGTTTGAGGTAGGTAATCTCTACATTAATCGAACCATTACAGGCGCGATCGTTTCTCGTCAACCATTTGGCGGCTTTAAGTTATCGGGGGTGGGTTCCAAAGCAGGTGGCCCTGATTATTTGTTGCAATTCCTAGAGCCGCGTCATGTGACGGAAAATATTCAACGTCAAGGTTTTGCACCAATTGAAGGAGCAGATCAGTAAGTTAACAATTGGGGGAGATTTATACAAGTTCTAAGTTTGCCCCCAGTTTAATTGAAAATTTGTTCAAAATGTAATTATATTAATGGAAATTACGTTTGATAATCAGAAATTGCAAAATCTTTGTGAGCAACCTGCTTTAGCTCAAAGAAAACTGGGAAAAAGCTGTTCTAAAAAACTTCAGTCACGTTTAGCTGATTTGATGGCAGCTAGAACAGTACGAGAATTAATAACAGGTGATCCTCATCCTCTTAAGGGCAATCGTTTAGGAGAATTTTCGGTTAAATTAGAGGGAGGCAACCGATTGGTTTTTAAATCAGGAAATGATCCTGTTCCGCTTAATCCAGATGAAAGCATTGATTGGTCTAGCGTGACTCGTATTTGTATTGTTTTTATTGGAGATTATCATGACTGAAGTGACTATTTATTTTACGCCTCAATGGGTGTCACCTCCTGGAGATACTATTCAAGATGTGATAGAGGAGCGCGATTGGAATCTAGATCAATTATCTGAAGCTTTAGGTTACAGCCCTCAATTTGTTAATCAATTACTAAATGGAGAAGCTATTCTTACAAAAGAAATTGCTCTGAATTTAGCCAGGGTTATTGGTAGTACGTCAGAGTTTTGGTTAAACCGAGAAGCCCAGTATCGCTTTCAATTGACTAATCAGAAATATCAGGATCATGTGAATACGCGATTTGCTTCCTAAGTTTATAATGAGGGGAGTTAGTAATAATTCCCTCTTAAATAGAATGAGTCCTCTAACGATTAAGCTTGATCCTTTAATTTTATCGGATGAGCAGTTTTATCAACTGTGTCAGAATAATCGTGACCTACGTTTTGAGAGAACTTGCCGAGGAGATTTGGTGATTATGCCACCTACGAGCGGAGAAACAGGGAACCGAAATGCGGAAATTGCCTATCAATTACAAGCTTGGAGTCGGAGTAATAAGCTTGGCATTGCTTTTGATTCTTCGACGGGGTTTAAGTTACCCAATGGTTCGGACAAATCTCCTGATGCGGCTTGGATTCCGTTAGAAAAATGGAATAGTTTAACATTAAAACAGCAACAAGGTTTTCTGCCGCTTTGTCCTGATTTTGTGATTGAATTACGCTCGAAAAGTGATGATTTGAAGTCATTACAAGAAAAGATGGAGGAATATTTACAGAATGGGAATCAGTTAGGTTGGTTAATCAATCGTCAAGATCGACAAGTTGAGATTTATCGTCAGGGTCGAGCGGTGGAGGTTTTGAGTAATCCAATGATGTTATCGGGAGAGGATCTATTACCGAGTTTTGTTTTGGATTTAGTGCCGATTTGGTAATTTGGAGAGGGCGATCGCTAATGGTATTTCAATTAGATTATGCTATTCAGAAAAGACTTCTTATTTCTCCTGAACAACTATCCGCTTTTTGTCAGGATTGGAAAATTAATGAATTAGCTTTGTTTGGTTCAATCTTACGGTCTGACTTCCGTGATGATAGCGATATTGATGTACTTGTCACTTTTAATGCTGATGCAAAGTGGAGTTTATTGGATTGGGTGACAATGAGGGAACAATTGAAAAGTCTTTTCTGTAGAGATGTTGATATTGCAGACAAACAAGGTCTTAAAAATCCCTATCGGCGTTATGAAATTTTAAATAGTTATCAGGTGATTTATGTTGCCGAATAATCGTGATGCGGGTTTTATTTGGGATATGTTACAGGCGATCGCCAAAATACAGGAATTTACTGCGAGTCTTTCCTTTGACGATTATTTAAATAGTGCCTTAATTCAAAGTGCAGTAGAGCGACAACTTGAGATTTTAGGGGAGGGCGCAGGTCGTATTTCTTCAGATTTTCGATCTACTCATTCAGATATTAATTGGCGTGGAATTATTGGTTTACGCAATATTTTAATTCATCGTTATGATGATATTCAACAGCAAGTTGTCTGGGAAGTTATTGTTTCAAATTTGGTTCCGTTACGCACTCAATTAGAGGAATGTTTACCTCCTATCCCAGAGATTTGAAGTAAACAGCGGCATCTAGCCTGAAGAATCGCGTCTAACATGGAGAATCGCGTCCAACCTGAAGACAGGCAGTAATGGCATCTTGAATATTGGCTAAGGCTTTATCTTTGGTTTCTCCCTGACTGACACAGCCATGAATAATGGGACATTCAAAAATCCAAACGCCATACTTCATCTCGATCAATAGTTACGTTGAATTTCATAAATTAGTTTTTATGAATTGGGAAATTGTTGTTGTCTGATGATGAGTTTAGCGTTAAGATGACGAAAAATACTTAGCGTCAAGAGTTTGCACTAATTGAGGGAGCGGATTAATAGGTTATAATGGTACGGATTAGCGATAATCTCCTCTTTTTTCGGAATTCTTGACATGGAAGATCACTGATAAAAAAGTTGTAACTGACAAACAAGTTAATTGGAGAAAAGTAATTGATGAATAATAAACCAAATCCCTATCCTCAAGGAGATATTTCTTCTCGATTACAGAGAAAAAGTATTAAAAAGTTTGAAGCTTTGTTACCAGAGCATCTTTTTATTTTTCGAGATGAACGGATTGATGATTATGGCGTTGATGGCTCTTTAGAGATATTAATTGATGGCAATCCGATTAATATGCGCGCTCAAGTTCAACTCAAAAGTAAACAAAAAAAGCAGGCAAGAAAGGATGGGATTGTCACTCTACAAATTGAAACAAGTAATTTAAACTATTTATTAAACGGCCCCTTGGGTTTATATATTTTATACATCGAAGAAACAGACGAATTATTTTATACATGGGCAAGTGACGAGAATCGTCGCCATATCAGCATGGATTCTGATTGGAAAGATCAGGGTACAATTTCAATTCCTTTTGAACAACAATTAAATGAATCAACTCTCAATTATATTTATGACAGGATTTATCAAGAAGTGGGATTACATCGCAAAATTTTAGAAACCCTCGCATATGCTCCTTCTAATGATAAGGTCTCTATCGTAATCAACACTAATACTCTAAATACTGAAAATTCTATTGAAATTGAGAACATTATAGAATCTACTGGAATAACTCTTGTTGCAGCAGGCTATGCCCATGTAGTCCTTGAAAAGTTAAGTTTAATTACTTACAAAGCCTCTATTTCTTCCCGATTTAAGCTAATCAGTTCTTACGCAAATTTCACTATTGGTAAATATCAAACTGCATTGGGAGAAGCTGCTGATGCAGCCATTTCGGAGGACTTGCAAGATGAAGATAGAAAATTTGCAGAAAGACTACATCTAGCATCAAAACTTAATTTAGGGGTAATTACAAATGATGAATATTATAAAAACCTTGAAAAACAAGCACTTTGTGATGAAGGCTTGTTAGAAGAAATTAAATTGCAAAAGCTCATAGATGAATTTCGTTCTTTGTCAGTGTACGATAAAAAAATATTAGATGAAATAAAAAATATTAGAGACAAAGTTGTTAATTCAGAAATCTTTCCAGATAACCTAAAGTTTAGTGTGAGAGTAAAATATATTGAAATAGCAGGCTTAGATTCGATTCATAATATTTTGAATGAAACTATTACAATAGTCTTGAGTAACAATAATCCTTTTGTTGTTGATAAAAGTTCTAATTCAAAATACGCTTTTCAATATCTTGAAAATTGGTTAGTTGAAGCGAATGATCTCGTTCAATATGCTATTAGAATTGGAAATCCAATCTTCGTAGCAGATGCTCTTACCTCTAAAGTATTTATTAAGGTACTTCTATTGACTTACAATATAGCTTTAATCACATTTCAAGGAGAATCTATAAGTAAAGATCTTATTAATCAGGAAGTATCAGAGCTTATCAATTTTTGTAATCAGTCGTTAGAAATTTATAAAATATCTAAAATGATAGAAGGGGAAGTCCGTCTTCAATTAATAATGGCTCAGATATTTGAAATAAATGGACAAGAAGAAGAAGCTAAAAAGATTGCACAAGCTGTATCTAATCAGTCTAAATTTTTAGGATATAAGCGTCATTTTGAAACCGCTAAAGAAATTATTGATGGAAATTCTCTATTCTCACAAATAATGAAATCTATTGATGAGATTGTACAACAGAAAAAAATTGGTGTTTTTGATGTATCTCCTTTATCAACAAATGAAGGGTTAGAATTTTATGCCGACCAAACACTTCAAATGTATGGTTTGCCCAGAGAACGTAGAGAAAATATTATAATAGATTTTCAGTGTCTTAGAGATATAATGATAGAGAAAAATGAATTCTGTCGTCATATTCAAGTTCTTCAAGATCAACAACATATTTATTCACATCATACAATGTATACAATAAATCCTAATAGATGTATTGAATGCTCAAAATTAGGATATTTAGTTAATCAATTGACTCCAGAGTGGACTGAGCAAATAAAAATATTTAAAAATATTTATTGTACACTTTGTCCTAGCCGAGAAACATCCAGAAATTCATAACAAATAGGTCTAAATTTTTAATGTAATAATAAATGGTGATCCCATTCCTATTTTGTTGCAGTGATAAAGGGTTATCGCATAGTCTAGAAGAGAACATCAGCAATTCGTTACAATAAAGAAAAAGGAATTCACCCCGATCATTTCTCATGGGAGCTTTAGCATTATGGTCACTAATTTACAAGAAAAATTTTTAACCGATGAAAAAGGGAACCGAATTGCAGTAGTTTTAGATATTGCAGTTTATGAAAAACTATTAGAAGACTTAGACGAGTTTTATTGTGCTAAAGCTTATGAGCAGGCAATAGAAGAAACTAATTCAGAAATTGCTTCGGGTGATTATTTAACATTAGAAGAATTTGTGAGTCAACGCGAGAACGAGTAAGCTATGACCCATCAAATTATCATTCCTAATTCAGTCCAAAAGCAGATAAAAAAATTGTCTAGAACTATTCAAGATGATATTTTTGAGTGTTTAGTGAAAATGCAGACAAATCCTAGACCTAATGGTTATTTGAAAATGAAAAATACACAAGGTTATCGTATTCGTATCGGTGATTATAGAATCATATATGATATTGATGATCAAAACCAAAAAATCAAATTAAGAAAAATAGGACATCGGCGAGATATTTATAAATAATTATGTTTACAATTTCTAGAGCGTGTCATCAACTAACACACTTGACATTAGTGAATAATTATGCTGTTCAAACTGGGCTACGCTAACCATATAACTGATGCGGCCAGATAGATGCCGCCTAGAAAATTGGCTGAGCGCTTGTCGTAACGAGTCGCAAGCGCACGATATTGTTTGAGTTTCGCAAAGAAGTTTTCGACTAAATGACGCGCTTTATACAAAAATGTATCATAAGGGCGAGGTTCTTTTCGATTACTTTTCGAGGGTATCACAGGCACTATCCCTCTTTTTTCTAGAACCTTAATGACTCTATCGTCTGCGTCATAGGCTTTGTCCCCTAGCACCGCTTCTGCTTCTACATCAGGCAATAGCACATCGGCTCCGTCTAAATCACACGCTTGACCTGGCGTTAGGAAAAAAGAGACTGGATTCCCTAATGCGTCTACTACGGCATGGATTTTCGTACTTAATCCTCCTGTACTCCTTCCTATATCTTCTTCCTCTGCGCTACTGTTTTTTGCTCCTGCACTGTGTTGATGCGCTCTCACAATCGTTGCATCTATCATTGCGTATTCATTATCAGCGTCCTGCGCTAAGTGCTTGAATACCTTTTCCCACACCCCTGATTTCGTCCATCGCGTAAAACGCGTGTGAATCACTCGAAAATCTCCAAACCTTTCGGGTAAGTCTCTCCAAGGAATGCCCGCTCTATATCGATATAATACGGCTTCAACAAACAAACGATTATCTTTGGCTGTTACTCCCACATCTCCCTCTTTTCCAGGTAATAGCTCTTTGATTCTTTCCCATTGGTCATCCCGCAACGCATAACGCCTCGTCATATTCACACCTCTCTTCAACGTATATTGTGTCATTTCATACTCTGCGCATTATTTGCCACTAATGTCAACCACCCTAATTGATGACACGCCCTAGGATTCATCGGGTTCCTTTTGTCCGCCAATTTCTCGACTTCCGAGAGTCGCATTTCCTCGAACATAGAAACGAATGCCAATTTCTCTCAAATAGGCTTCTATCAGAATGCAAATTGTGCTTTTTGTTTCTTCATGCTCTGGACTCAGGGTCATAATTTCTAAAACATTATCTAAATAAGTTAACCTGACTCCTGCAATTTCATTAAAGGCCGTTGCGATCGCGTCAAATTGGGGCAGCTAATATTAGAAAAAACCAAGGAAGAATCAGCATTTTTTTTAGCGTCGATGGTAAGAAGCGTTGTCATAATTAGTTGCCATTATTCACTAATTTTTTTACTGAAATTCCAATAGTTTATCCTCAATCAGAGGTCGGTGTAGGTTGACTTTCTAGATACTGGAGAAATTCGATTAATTCTTCATCCGAAAGCAGTTGACGCGATCGCTTGCCGTAGGTTTGGAGAAGATAATTTTTGCCATGTTCCTGTGTCCAGTTGAGTCGCTTGAGTTCCACATTGCTACGGGCAATCACTTCGGAAAAATCAATGGGTTGACTGGTATCTAAAGCAGAAGGAGCGGGTTGATCAACTGCCATTTCTGGAGCTTGGGACACCATAACATTATCCAAAAGCGGTAGGGTTTCCAAGGGTAAGGGAGATTCGTGACCACCATTCGTCTCAGCAAAATCCAGCAAGGGTGCTTTTCCATTCTGCTCGGTTAATTCAGGTGGAATCGGGGGAATTTCAACAAACTCTTCAGCAGGATGTTCAATTTCTGGTTCAACGGGTTCTGAGAGGATTAATTCAGGAGCTTTTTCGGGAATCGGAGATGGGGTCACTGGGGAAGGTTCAGGAATGGGAGCAACTTCGGGTGAGGAGATAGGGGAAGATTGCTCGGTTTTTACTGCAATGGTTTCAACTTCTACGGGTAAGGGCGGGGTAGGGGCTTTTTTAGTTTTAACAACTTTAGGAATCGGGACGGGATGGACTTCTTCGATTAATTTTTCTTTTACGGCAACAGGTTCACTCGCGATCGCGGTTTTATGATCCGTAGCAGACGCAATGGGGGCGGGCTTGATTTCTGCGGAGGGCTTGCTCTCAAAATTCAACAGGGCTAAGGCTCGGAGTCGGGCTTGATCTTCCGCGCTCTCAACCGTTGCCGCTCCTGCCAATCCCGTCGCCAGGGTCACATCTCCCACCTCTACCCGCGATCGCACAATATAAAGACCGTGATCAATCATTACTAATTCACTGGTGAGACTGCCTTGGGGATAATGGAGACGAAATTGATTCAACATAACAAAATTTTGAATTTAATCGAAATAAATAGCGGTGAATAGAGACCTGACCGAGTTTTTTCTATTATTGAGTCGTGATTCGATCCTAGCAGAGAAAACTTTGCTTTCGACACTTAGTTTAGTTTTTTTGGTACTGTTTTGGCAAATTCCTGGAGAGTTACTCACATTTCGGCGATCGCTTTTATCTTGTCTAAATCCCTCCCATCTTAAAAATAGTCCCTTCGACATTCACGATAAAGGCCATTAGATTGTTACAATATAAAGTTAAATCTAAAGAATATCCCAAGAATATCTTTAGAATCGACTGTCCATCTTTAGGTTTTATTACCTACGGAAACAATCGTCAACCTCAACGAGAGTCGCTTGCTATCGAAAGCTGCAATCTTTCTTAAAGTCCGAAGAGATGAAGAGAGTTTTTTCTCCCCAACCTTGTTAATTGCAACCCTTCGTTCATGCTTACGCCTAGTTTTCTAGGGACACCCTCATCGTCAACCTAGAAATTCTCGCGGGTTTAATTCATTGGTCATAACCGCTTTATTGGATTAGTGTCATTTCTTCTTCTGCATCAGACAATTCTTTAAAATTTGATGTCTGAAAAGCTAGATAGAGGAAAAGAACTCTTCTGTAGAAACCCTCATCAGTCCTCTCTTTTTTTAACTGCTACACATTATTAAGGATCACTATTCATGGAATTTTCAATCGCTACACTCCTTTCCCATTTTTCGGATGATAAATTAATCGCAGGAAAAGTTTTAGAAAAAAAACTGGGTTGCGAAGAGGATGAAGAATCCCTTGAAAAACTGCAAATTGTCTTAGATGCCCTAGAGCGAGTCGGTATTTTAGAAAAAGAACGAGGGAAATATCGACGGGTCGTAGAAGAAAACGTTGTCGAAGCCAAACTCCGTTGTTCGAGTAAAGGCTTCTGTTTTGCGATCCAGGATGTGGAAGATGCCGATGATATTTATGTCCGAGAAACCCAGCTAGGCAATGCCTGGAATGGCGATCGCGTTTTAGTAAAAGTGATTAAAGAAGGAACCCGACGACGTTCTCCTGAAGGAGCAGTGCGATTAATCCTAGAACGGGCTAATCCCTCTTTACTAGCGCAAGTTAAATTGGAAGATGACAAATTTCGGGCTGTGCCGTTGGATGACCGACTTTTATTTGAATTAAATCTGCTGGAAAATGATCAGGATTTAGCCAGTGCGATCGATCATCTCGTTCATGTTTCTGTCCTCCGCTATCCCATCGGAACCAATCCGCCCCTCGGTGAAGTGACCAAAATCCTTGGCAGTGATGCAGAAGCCGCCGCCGATACGGATATTGTCTCCTGTAAACATGACCTGCCCCAAAGCTGGAAACCAGAAGTTCTGCAAGCCGCCGAAAATTTACCCCCGACCTTCGATGAATCCGAACTGAAAAATCGTCAAGACCTGCGCGAACTCCTGACTTTTACCTTTACTGATGATATACCAAGGGAAAATTTACCCTTCATTGAAACGGCTTTTACCCTTGAAAAAATCGAAAAAAGATGGCAATTCGGAATCCATGTCACCGATGTCGCCCATTATGTTTTACCGAATAGCCCTTTAGAAAAAGCAGCGAAAAAACGAGGAACCTCGGTTTATTTAGGGGAAAAAGTGTCTCCTTTATTTCCTGAAGCAATCACTCAGCGTTGTTCCCTCGTTCCAGGAGAAGACCGTCTGGCTCTTTCTTTCTTTGTTTCCTTAGATGTCAATGCTAAAATCGTCGGTTTTGAATACCATCCTAGTTTGATCAAAGTTGACCATCAGTTAAATTTCGCCCAGGTACAAACGCTTTTATCAGAACCCGAAAATGTGCCGAATGAGCTAGAAGATTTGGTTGAAAAATTGAATCAACTCTTTTTTACTTTCAGTCCCCTGGTTAAGAGTCAACGCTTACAACGGGGTAGTTTTAATATTCAATCCGATACCCAATTACCGTTTCTGGATGAGGGGCGTTCGGGAGTGGTCTTGGTTTCCGAAGCTCTGCCGATTCGGGCTTTGTTGACGGAATTAATTGTTTTGATGGGTAAGGCGATCGCGGATCACCTGGTTGCCCTACAAGTCCCCAGTATTTTTTGCACTCAGTCCGCCCCTGATGGAGAAGACCTAACGGATCTGTTGAAACTCGCCGCTAATCTCAAGTTAGAAGTCACTGTGGATACGGAAGCGGATCTCAAACCCCAGGATTATGCCAATCTGACCCAGGCCTTTGCGAAATCCGATTCTTCCCGTATTCTTAATCACCTGCTCGAAGGCACGTTAAAGGGAGAAAAATACAGTACCCATCCCGCTCCCCACTTTGGTCTTGCCTACAGTGACGGTTACGCCCATTTCATCTCCCCAGGTCAGCGTTACGCCGATTTACTCATTCAACGGGTCTTGAAATTAGTCCTTTCTGAAGGACGCGATCGCCGCACCAAACAAAATAAAATAGGGGTCAATCTCAATAATTTGGATTGTCACGGTCAAATTAATTGGAATGTCTTACCCCCTGCAATTCATGAAGCCTTAATTGAAGATTTTCATCTGTTGATGTCCCCCCTCAACGACCGCTCAAAACTAGCCGAAGATGCCGAAAAAGACTTGGCGGGTCTTAAAAAATCCGAAAAAATGAAAGAACGTACGGGACAAATCTTTCGGGGTTTAATTACAGGAGTTCAATCCTATGGTTTCTTTGTAGAAATTGAGGATTTATTAGTAGAAGGATTAGTTCATGTGAGTTCCCTAAAAGATGATTGGTATGAATATCGCGCTCGCCATAGTTGCTTGGTCGGACGCAAAAATCGCACAGCTTACCGATTAGGAAATGAGGTCGATGTTCAGATTAAAAGTGTGGATTACTACCGTCAACAAATTGATCTCATAACCGTTAGTAGTGGCGTTGCTTCTCAGAATACTGATTGGGATGAGGAATAAAAATACAGCATTTGATGGTTAAATCCTTTACTAGGTAAGGACATAATAGTATTGTGTCCCTACAAAAATCCTCCCGTGATCACAACCCAATTTACTGTATCTCGTTGATGAAAACCTAATTTTTGTTGAATTTTTGAACTTTCTTATGAAATCTAAAAATCGATTCTTTGCTTTCCTATTACCCCTAGCATTATTACTGATAACTTGTTTGGGTGGCTGTGTCCGCTACGATGTTGGCATTAATTTTACTGAGCAACATCACGGAGAAATTGTTCAACATATTCAACTAGGGCAACAGTTAACCACTCTAAGCCAAACGGAAACGGATAAATGGCTCGCGAGTATTGAAAGTCGTGCTAAAGCTTTACAGGGAAAAACTCAACGTCTTTCTGATCAAGAAATGATTGTTAAAATTCCTTTTGCTAATGGAAAAGAATTAGCAGAAAAATTCAACCTATTTTTTAATCCGAATCCCCCTAAAAATACGACTAAACCCAAGGCTGATCAATTAGATTTACTACAACTAAAAGCAGAAATGGCGATCGCCCAGAGTAACTGGCTCTTTTTAGATCGAAATCATCTTAATTTAACGGTAGATTTACGGGCATTGGGAGTGCTTTCTGATCAGGGAAATATTATTGTCAGTCCTGGTTCTTTGATCGATTTAGAATTTGCCCTCAATACGCCGTTTCTAACTCAGAGTATTACCACCGATGGAGTTTTATTACCCGAATCCAGTACGCGCTCACAGTTAGTTTGGAAACTAAAACCAGGTCAGATTAATACTCTAGAAGCCGTATTTTTTGTACCGAGTTATTTAGCATTAGGAACCGTTGCTATTATTGCCCTCTGTTTGGGAGGATTTTATCTGAAATATAAACGGTGGCCAGGTGTTTTTCCTGTAACGTCCACTTCATAAAAATTGTTCTAAAACAGCTTGGGTTTCCAGTCCTGTTTTTTCCCAACTAAATTGTTTTGCCTGTTGTAAACTGCGGTCAATTAGTTGCGATCGCATTTTTTGATCTTGAATTAAACTTTGCATCGCATTAGTTAATTCCAAAACCTCATAGGGATTCACTAAAATTGCTGCATCTCCCGCTACTTCAGGCAAAGAAGATAAATTAGAGGTAATTACAGGCGTTCCACAGGCCATTGCCTCAATGACAGGAAACCCAAATCCTTCCCACAGCGACGGAAAAACTAACGCAAAAGCCTGATTTAAGATAATCGGTAATTGCTCATAGGAGACATAATCTAAAAATTTCACCTGATTTTGGATGCCTAATTCCTGGGCTTGTAACTTTAATTTTGGGGTATAACGTTTATCCGTTGGCCCTGCTAACCAGAGTTCATAATCTTTAGAGTTAGAAAGCTTACTAAATGCCGTTAATAAACGAGTCAAATTTTTATGCGGATCATGGCGACCTAGATATAAAAAATAGGGTTTTGAATCAGGATTTACTGGGGCTAAATTTTCTAGGTGACGAAAATGTTGAGCATTATAAGCTAATAAAATCGGTGTAATTTTCTGGGCAGGAACTTGGAAAAAATTCACTAAATCATCTGCCGTCGCTTGGGAATTACAAATAATATGTTCTGATTGCCGAAGCACTTCAGGAAACCACCATTTAAAATATTGAGTTAACGCTGAATTCCAACGGGGAAACCTCAAGGGGATGAGGTCATGCACCATGATAATATTACGAGTTTTTTGATATAAAGGAGCTTCGGGAATGGGTGAGAATAATAAATCAGCTTTGAGTTGTTTATAAATTTTAGGTAATTGGAATTGTGTCCAGAGTAGGCGATTAAAATGACCTTTTGTTCCCTGGGCAGGAGTTAGATTATTGGGGATAGAATGACAATTAAATTCAGGATAATGATGAGCGGTTAAAAGAGTTGGATCTAATTTTTTTAAGTAGGGAAAAACGTTAGCAGCATAGGTACTAATTCCCGTTGGTTCTGCCAATAAAAACGAAAGATTAATTAGGAGAGCAGAATCAGTAATAATAAGATTATCATCATTCATAATGACTCCACATTCGTAATACTTTAACTGTTTTTTCTGCTACTAAAATCTGATAAATTAGGCGATGTTGAATGTTAATTCGTCTGGAATAGTAACCCGATAAGTCACCTCTTAACTTTTCATAAGGAGGATAAGCTTGATAGGGATTGTCTGCTAGAATCATCAGTAGTGATTGCGTTTGGGATTTTAATCCTGCGGCTGTTAACTTTTTAGCATCTTTATTGGCTTGCTTTGTCAAAATCACGTTCCACATTACCAATCAATATCCTTAACATCAATACAGTCTTCTATGCTCGTTGCGGCTGATTCATGAATTGATTCGACCATACCAGGAATAGATTGAAGATAGAGCGTTTCTTGGATTTCGTTCCATTCTTGTTCAGAAATTAAAACAGCATTACCTGTTGTTTCTTGAATGAGAATAGGCTGTTGTTTTTCATTGATTTTAGCAATGAGTTGAGCAAGGTCAAAAGTTGGCTGATCGATGATGATAGTTTCCATACTGGTAAAAATATTGAAAATGCTATTAATTTATTATAGGATGCCTTCGGGATTTTTATTGATTGAGACGTGAACGATAAACATTTAAAGTTGCTTGAGCCGTTTTTTCCCAAGAAAATTTACTCGCTTGTTCTTTTCCATTAAAAATTAAATTATTTCTCAAAACGCGATCGCGTACAATATTCAACATTGCATCAGCTAATTCCATCGAATCATTAGGATTAATCAATAAAGCTGAATCACCTGTTATTTCAGGTAAAGAAGAACCATTAGACGTAATCACAGGTGCGCCGAGAGTCATCGCTTCCAGAACAGGCAGCCCAAACCCTTCATAAAAAGATGGGTAAATAAAAGCCTCTGCTTGACTATAAAAAAGAGCAACTAAATCATCAGTTAAATAATTCAAATGATGAATCTCAACGCGATAGGGAGATTGATTAATCGTGTCTAAAATAGGTTGATATTTCCAGCCCGTTTGACCGATCAAAACTAATTGATGTTCAATTTTATACTTTTGTTTTAAATAATTAAAAGCTTGAATTAAACCAATGACATTTTTTCGGGGTTCTAGGGTGCTGACAAACAGAAAATAAGGTTTATTAAAATCGTAGGAAAAACTAACTTTAAGCTCTTCTATTTGTTGCTTGGTTAAATAATCGGTGTGATAACGACTGGCTTGATAAGTCACATAAATTTTATCAGGATCAATTTTTAATAATTCTACTAAATCGCGCTTAGTATTTTCTGAAAAAGTAATAATAGCATCTGTAAATTTTAAACAGTTTTTAATACGGTCTAAATAAGTTTTAACAATTGTTGGCACATAGTCTAGATATTTAACAAACGTTAAATCGTGAATCGTCATAATATTACGACTTGTTGGATTAGGATAGACAAAATGATCCGTTCCATGAACGACATCAGGTCGATCCAGCGATCGCGAAAAATAAGCCAGTAAAGGATTGGGAAACTTCATTAAAGCATTCGTTACCGTCACGGGAATCGGTAAACAATGGGGGGAATAGGATTCAATTAATTCATTCGGAGAGAAATTTCTGGATAACCAATTTTTAAAAGTCGGCTGGAAATAAATATCTAATTTAAAATCTTCCGATGCTTGTAATTGATCCAGAGCTTTAATCAAATTAAAAGTATAAACACCGACCCCACTGGGTTTTTCTCTAATCGGTGTGGCATCTAGGCAAATTTTAAACATAAATCAATCTTTTTATAAAATTTAATTGTCTAGCGTCACAGATTATTAGAAAATGAAAATAAGGTTGATCTACCCATTTTTTCCTATCCGAAAATTATGTCCCCTTTTACTATTGCTGTACCTGCGACGACCGCTAATCTTGGCCCTGGTTTTGACTGCCTGGGGGCGGCTTTGAATCTGTATAACCACTTCACCTTTAGCATTTTGCCAGATTCGGAGCCTGATTTTTTAATGACCGTGACGGGGACAGAAGCCGATCGCGTCAGTCGGGACGAGACTAATTTACTGTATCAATCTTTTCTCAAGTTTTATCAACATTTGGGACAAACACCGCCAAAAACAAAAATGGAAATCCAGTTAGGGGTTCCCCTAGCGCGGGGTTTAGGTAGTTCGGCAACAGCCATTGTTGGGGGGTTAATGGGTGCAAATTTATTGGCGGATAAACCGTTGTCTCTATCGGAAATTTTAGATTTAGCGATCGCGATCGAGGGACATCCTGATAATGTGGCTCCTGCTCTTTTGGGAAATTGTCAGCTTTCGGTTAAAGATGATGAAAAATGGCAAATTACTCCCCTAAACTGGCATCCCGAATTGGTTCCCGTTGTAGCAATTCCCGATTTTGAACTTTCCACTGAAATGGCCCGTTCTGTGTTGCCCCAGCATTATTCCCGTGCCGATGCGATTTTTAATGTGGCCCATATTGCCCTATTGGTAAAAGCGATTGAAAGCGGACAGGGAGACTTGGTACGCATTGCAATGGAAGATAAAATTCATCAACCCTATCGTCAGAGTTTAATTAAGGGCTACGAATCGGTTAAAATCGCCGCGATCGCCGCAGGAGCCTATAATCTAGTGATTAGCGGTGCTGGCCCTACGGTTCTCGCCATTACTCATCCTGAGCAAAGTTTAAGCGTACAAAATGCGATCGCAACCACTTGGCAAAAGGAAGGTATCAACGCGATCGTCTCGGCCTTGCAAATTGATTCCCAAGGAGCGCGAATTACTTCATAAAATTAAGTCATAAATCATGGTATGGTGAAGGGCATGAAAAATGGGAAACGGACTGCAACTCATACCGTCTCACCCCCGAAAATCCTCGCTGTTGTCAATGGCAAAGGTGGGGTTGGGAAAACGACTACGGCCATCAATTTAGCGGCAATTCTGGCAGAAAATCATGACGTTCTCTTGGTGGACGCTGATCCCCAAGGTTCGGCGACCTGGTGGGTAGAACGCAGCGAAGAGGGAATGGCTTTTGATTTAAGCACGGAAAGTAATGCAACGGTTCTCAAAAATCTGCATCAAACGCCGAATTATCAATTAATTGTGGTGGATACGCCCCCCGCCCTCCGTTCTGAGGCATTGAAAGCGGTTATCAACCTAGCGGATTATTTGGTGTTGCCCACGCCGCCTGCTCCGATGGATTTAACGGCTCTGATTGAAACGGTGAGAACCGCCGTCAGACCCTTAAAGGTTGCCCATCGAGTTTTGTTAACTAAAGTGGATTCTCGCAGTTTGAAAGAAACCCTAGAGGCTCAAAATACGTTACTTGAGTTGGGGATACCTGCTTGTAATGCCTTTGTTCGCAACTATAAAGCCCATGAGCGATCAGTCTTAGAAGGGGTTGCAATCACCGATTGGAAGGGAAAAAATTCAAGGGAAGCCCAGTCGGATTATCGTCGGGTGGCGGAAGAATTGTTACGAGAATTAGGTTAACGTTAAGTTTGCTCTCGTTTATAAGGTTTCAAATAAACTCTCTCAATAAATAATATGGTTAAAAAAAGTTTATCCGATGTTCTACGTGAAGAAATGAAACCTCAAGATTCAACGGAATCTAATTCTCCTGTTGTAGAAACTCCACCTGTTGAAAAAAAAGAAATATCAATGGACTGGGAAAAGGCGATCGCGTCTGCTAATGAAAAAGTGAGTTTGTTAACCGCAAAGTTGGCCACTGAAAAAAAGCAAAATAAAACCCTACAAAGTGAATTAGAAAAAGCAAATCAATTAAAAACTCTATTAGAAGAACAAAAGGAGTTAGTGAAAAAATTGACGGCGGATTTAAAAAAAGCGAATACTATTCAAAAATCTTTGGAGACTGAGAAGGAAAACGCTAAAACTATGTCTGATCAAATCAAAGGTTTAGAACAGGAACTTGGGGAACAAAAAGTCTTAGTGACTAAGCTTTATGAAGAATTACAACAAGCCGAACAAAAACTTCTTGAAATTCCAAAATCTGCTCAATTAGCGGTTAAACCTGCACCTTCTGCGATCGTCCCTACTCGGCGTATTGGTCGTTATGTCGCCCCCGCCCAACCTCCTGTAACTTTATCGGACGAAGTGATTGGTTGGTTTGATTAATTATTACTTAAACTTTATCGCTGAGTAAAAAAGACCGCCCAGGATTGACTAAAAAACGTTTCCGCAGGGCTTCTCGACCCAATAAAAGGCGAAATCCCATCACATCGCGGTTGGTTAAGGTTAGCTCAATTGACCAGGTTTGACCATCCAGAACAATGGGAGTCACAATCACGGGACGCAATTGACTATGACCGCCCGAACTAGTGACGTGCCGCCAGTCTAAGATTTTGGCTTCAGCTTGCACCGTGATCCGACTGTTGCGTTGATAGGGGTGGACTCGAAATTGAATAAATTCCTTTCCCTCTTGTTGAAAAGGATGAATATCAAAGGCGTGCAAAGAAGAAGACCGCGCTCCTGTATCGATTTTGGCCTTAGTCCGAAAAATATTCAATTCAGGAAAATCAATCCATTCTCGCCAACCAATAATCGGCAAGGGAGCCTTTTTCATTGCATTTTTTAAACTTAACCATGTTGTTCCAAATATTGTCCTATATCTTCGAGTAAACGAGTTAATTCTGCTTCTGTGGTCAGACGAAGGCGATCGTCACGCACGGTTAGCAAAACTTTGGCCGCGAAAGGACTGGGATAAATATTCGGATTACAAAAAACTTCTAGAAAAATATCTCCTGTGTAGCGATATTCCATTGATTTCTGGGGAGTCGGTCGGCCACTGCCCGCATGGGAGGCGATCGCTTTGAGACTTTGCATGAGTTGATCGATTTCGGCTTTTAAATTGCGGGCCGCTTCGGGAGTAAAACTAAAAGAAATAGAACCTTGCAAAAGATTAAGGGTCAAAGAGGGCATAAAAAAAAGAATAAAATTAGAAATAATGGGATATCAGTGGGATAGGAATCAAACACCTTTTCTATCTTAACCCTTTCTTTCCCCCTGCTAGTTGATGGAGAGTTGATGGATAAAAAAGGAGCGTCAACACTGCTTTTTTCCACAGACTGAATCGGTTTTCCACAGTTTGTTGCCAAGTTTTCCACAGAAAGCCCTGTTTAGAATACTCTTTTTAAGGTTTATAAATCCCATTGACTCTGATAAAAAGAAGTCATTCTTGAGACCAATATTCCGAAAAAAAATCCCCTAGAGAGGGGAGGGAAAAAACTCGCGTTATCCAAAGAAACTTTGAATAAACATTAAAAACTATCTCAAAAGGAAGATGACATCTAAGCAATCCCAACTAGTTTGGCACTCAGATCCCACATCCGTTCGCCTTTAATGTCATCACGGGCCTGGGGTGAAACCTTCTGGACAAAGGATTTACCGTCTTTTTTCTGACGATTTCCCCAACTCCAATAGGCTCCTGATTGTTTGTATTCAGGATCGGCGACGACCATTGCCACCCGTTCCCCTGCTAATTCCTGGGAAACATAGCCCCCTGTGATATTTTTTTGGAACCAGGGAAAGATTTTTTGGAAGAGCGGATAATGGTTACGGAATAGGGGCGTGTCAGCCACACACCCAGGATAAAGAGAGGTAAAAGTAATCCCTGTGGATTCGTGGTAGCGTCGGTCTAATTCCCGCATGGTCAGGACATTACAAACCTTGCTGTCTTTGTAGGCTTTAACGGGTTCAAAGGCTTTACCGTTGGCCATGGAAATGGGGTCTTTGAATCCTGCTTCAAATCCTTCAAAGTTACCGAGATCGGGACGAGGAGGGATTTTTCCGCCTAATTCATCGGGGTTATGGGTGACAGTTCCCAAAATGACCAGTCGGCGATCGCTGTAGGTGGATTTTTTCAGGTCTTCTAACATTAGATTACACAGTAAAAAATGACCTAAATGGTTGGTCGTCATGCTGAGTTCATAACCTTCGGGACTCCGCAATGGCTCTTTAATCAGAGGCATATAGATAGCGGCATTACAGACCAGGGCATCTAGGGTCATGTTCATGATTCGGAAGTTATTCACAAACCGACGCACGCTATCGAGAGAACCCAGATCAAGTAGGCGAATGGTATAGCTATCACGAGGCAATTCGAGTTTTTCCGCCGCATCTTCCATTTTGGAAATATTTCGACAAGCCATGACGATGAACCATCCCCTATCGATTAGGGCTTTGGCTGCGTATAGACCGACCCCCGATGAGGTTCCTGTAATGACTACGGTTGGCTTTTGAGGTTGCTCCATTGTTTTTAACTGCTTTTTATGGTGACTGGCTCTTCTATTAGTTTGATTCTACCCTACCGAGTTCACCTGTTTTTTGTCTGAACAAAGTGTCTATTCTGCTTTTTAGGGTTTCTTGATTGGCGCGATCGCACCCTTAAGATTATTAAGTTTTGCAAAGTATTCAATCAACTCGCTCAGATTGAATTAACTAATACACGAACTAGAACAACGACCTACTACAGTACAGACATAGGGTTGTTGAATCGGCTCAGATCAGCAACGTTACCTTTAAATCATTATCAAATTAAAGCTAAAATCTAATCAGGAGTATATCATGAGTTTAAAAGATAAAGCCAAAGCAACTGCCAAAAATATTGAAGGTAAGCTTCAAGAAACCGTTGGTAATGTCACGGGTGATCCTAAAGATCAGGCAGCAGGAAAGGCAAAACAAGCAGAGGCAAAAGTCCGCCATACTGTCGAAGATGTAAAGGATGAAGTCAAAAAAGCAGTTGACTAAGCGTTTTTCGCGGCGATCTTAAAAAGAGATTTTTTGATCGCCCTATTTTCTTCTGTAAACTAAAAATCTGCCTTTAAGAGAACCTATTAAATTCATCGGCTTGTGGGTATTGATCATAAAGATAAACTTCCCACAACGAACAAATTATTAAGAGGCAAAGACCATGAGTATTAAATCCGCTCAAACAAAATCTTCTAAAAAAGAGGATTCCCATACTCCACCAGTCCATGATGGAACTGAATTGTACGATTCCCATACTCCCGACAGCTACGATCCCCATATTATTCCCGCAGAAGTAGCAGCAAGAAAAGAGCATGAAGGAGATCATTTTAAGCATTTAACAGAACATCCCCCTGGCTCTGAAAGTATGGATACAACCAGTGGTTACAGAGTTGATAAAGAAGGTTTAGTGGATAACTTTGGTATGGAACCAGAAATGTATTATGAGGAGCCCGGAGATTTGTCAACCCAAAAACAAAATAAACCAAAAGCAGAATAGCTATTGAGATAAGGCTCCTGGGGGGTCTAGACCTTCCATAGAGCATTAAGAAAAAATTTACATAATAATTTTGAGGAAACTGCAATGATGTTACTAAAACGTGCTGTCGGTTCGTTTCCGAGTTACGAGAAAACAGAACTCGCCCTGCATGAGTTGAAAGGCAATGGTTTTTTCATGGATCGGGTTTCAGTGATAGGAAAGGATATCCATCGCCACGCCGAATTTACAGGAGCGAATGTGGGTGATCGCGTCATCAATACGGATAAATTGGATAGCCATCAAAATAAATCTGGAGAAACTGCGGCAGATGGTGCGATCGCAGGGGCATCTATTGGAGGCTTTGCAGGTTTATTAGTCGGGTTAGGTGCGCTTATGATCCCTGGTGTCGGTCCCATCATGTTGGCAGGTGCTACGGCTACGGCGATCGCAACGGCCATCTCTGGCGGGGTCATTGGGGCTTTAGCAGGGAGTTTGGCGGGGGGTCTGATTGGCTTAGGGATTCCCGAAGACCGCGCCAATTTCTATAGCGATCGCGTTGCTCACGGGGATTATCTCATCATCGTTGAAGGCTCGGAATCCGATATTGCCTTGGCTGAATCCATACTCAACAAACACGGCATTGATAATTGGTATGTCTATGATTTACCGACTGAATCAGTGCAGACAATTCGTCCAATGGAAACGGTCACAACGGTTCCCACCAGTACGACTCGTCCTCAAATACGGGTCTAGAAAATTGAGGAGTTAGTTGATACTAATAACAATTAAATATCGTTCAGGATGGCAATATGAATAAGATCACTAAAATAGGTTTTACTCTACCTCTACTGTTTGGTCTTTTACTAACAGTAACCATCTCGGCTTGTAAGGAAGCAAAAACAACCGCCGATGCCCCTAACTCAACCAATACCAATGGGCAGGTTGCAACCGAAAAACAAAGTGACAAAACCCAAAATGATGCTCAAAGTGAAACGCGCCGCAAACAGTTAAATGCAGATATCCAAGCACGGGAACAACGTAATCAGATGGGCGGAGATACTCAAAAACGTGCAGAAGGAGATTTAGCTAGTGAGGTGCGGAGTAAGCTAGAAGCGAATATTCCTCGTGGGAAGCTCACTGTTGAGGCCAAAAATTCCGAAGTTACGGTATCAGGGGTTGTATCAAACCAAGAACAACTGAATAAAATTAAACCCTTAGCAATGGAAATTAAAGGTGTTCGTAGCGTCGTGGTAAAAGCGGTTGTTCAACCCTAATACGGATTTCTAGGACTCGTTAATTTGTCATCAATCAATAAACTTTTTAAACCGTAGGGCCTTAGTCTCTAAGTCTTCTAGTCTATGATTTTGGAACCTAAATCCCTACTACTAAACTTTAAGGATGTTTTGATAAGTGAGTTTTGTATAACCCTTAAGCTTGAGGCTAAATGAGAGACTTTCATCGCTAAAAAAGTCTAATTAAATAATTATTTTGGAGTTTTGAGCATGAAGCTATTTCTTCTATCAATAGCCACTATTTTCTCCGCTAGTTTAATCGGTTTGACCCCCGTATTGGCCCAATCCCAACGGATTACCTGTATACGCGATCGCAATATTATTAATTGTTCTGAGTACGGAAGTTTTAAGTATAGTTCCAAAAACTATAATAATCGTAAACCTATCAGAATTAATTGCTCTCGCGATCGTGATGTTATTACTTGCCCTAACTATGGCACCTTTAGGTATAGTTCTAACAATAATAATGGAGACTGGTCTAATAACAATGCCAACGTTCAAACCGAAATCAATAATCTCTATATTCAGGTTCTAGGGCGCAATGCTGATGCGAATGGTCTCAGCAGTTATGTCCAGGCGGTTAATCAGGGTCGCTCTCTAGCAGAAGTCCGTCGTAGCCTTGCCAATAGCCAAGAGTTTAATCAATCCATTAATAAAATTTACCAAGAATTTCTTGGGCGAAATGTTGATAATAATGGGTTACAAAATTATCGGAATATCATTATTAATGGTAGAAGTTTTGAGGATGTCAGAAACGAAATTGCTAACAGCCCTGAAGCTCGGAATAGAACTTCTAACAACGGGAATTATAACCCCAATGGAAATTATAACCCCAACGGGAATTATAACCCCAATGGAAATTATAACCCCAATGGGAATTATAACCCCTCTAATAACAACACTAATTTTCAAGGAGAAATCAACAATCTCTATGTTCAAGTTTTAGGACGTAATGCTAACTCTAATGATTTCAGAAAATATAATAGCCAAAACTGGTCTTTTGAGCAAGCAAGGCGTAACCTAGCTAATAGTCAAGAATTTAATCAAGCTATCAACAATTTGTATCGAGAATTTTTAGGTCTAAATGCTGATAATAATGGATTACAAAGTTATCGAAATCAAGTTATTAATGGCAGAAGTTTTGAGGATATCAGAAACGAAATTGCCAACAGTCCTGAAGCGAGGAATCGCAATAATAACTACGACAATAACGATAACTCTAATCAATCTGATTATAACTTTGAAGAGGGAATTAAAAATATGCTTTGTCAATCTACAGGGCTTTGTTTTTAAAAAATAATAACACGATAAAAAAACACAAATCATCATCAATTAAGGAGATTCATTTATGCGAAAAATCAATATTGGACTAACCGATGAACAACGTCAAGGTGTCATTAATTTACTGAACCAAGATTTAGCTGATACCTATCTTTTGCTAGTCAAAACGAAGAAATGTCATTGGGATGTGGTGGGGCCACAATTTATGACCCTGCATAAGCTATGGCAGGCGCATTATGAAGCTCTCACCATCAATGTTGATGCTATTGCAGAAAGGGTCAGAATGCTGGGTGGTTATCCCGTGGGAACGATGGAGGGGTTTCTAAAAATCTGTTCTCTGAAAGAAAATTCGGGTAATATTCCAACAGCCACTGGCATGGTATCTCAACTTCTGGAGGATCATGAACAGATCGTGCGAAATTTCCGTAAACACGTTGAAAAATGCAACAAAAATTTTGAAGATGACGGAACTGCCGACTTTCTAACGGGTTTGATGGAAAAACATGAGGAAACGGCTTGGATGCTACGTTCTTTTCTTGAGGGAGAAGCTCTCGAAGCAGATGGCTTGAAACCAGAAATGAATAAAAAGATGGTAGGGGTTTAATTAATTCCCCTACAGTGGCTGTTGTGTAGAAATTCGTACATTCCAGTCATGACTAAAACGATTCCTACAGTTGACTGTTTTTACTTTTGAACATTTGTTTATTCACTTAAAGGATTTTAATATGAAAAACCTAACAAAATTTTTCTCTCACCTACGCCCTGTACGGGTATTACTTTCTATCTTTTTTTCTATCATACTAATCTTTTCCAACAGTGTTCCTGCCCTAGCGGCTAAGGCTTCTTCGCTGACTAAAGGTACGGTTCAGTTAGATAAGATTGAACAAAAAACTCAAGAGGCAATTGATTCTCCAACGACCTCCCTTAAGGAGATTGAACAAAAAGGTGAAGGGGGAATCAATGAAATACAAGGCAGTGCCGATCGCGAAAAAATGATTCGTTCTAAAGGCACAGAGTTACCAATAGTTAAACAAACAGAAAAAGCACTTGACAAAATGGATAAAAAATAACGATGAAATTTAAAAAATATGGGCTAATCGATGATTGGTGACAGCGATCACGCAGTGCCGCTACGCGATCGCAAGACAAAAGCCACCAACGTTTGGAAAGATACTTTCAATTTTTTTGGAAGACAATCTTTGCTCTAGCTAACCATCTAATCATCATCAAATACTAATTTATTAAATTCTTTTTTGGAGTTAACAATGATTTCATTTCAGCAGTTTCGTCGATTTTTTCTAAATCTAAGTCTAACGACCATACTCGTAACGGCGATCGCGTTTAGTTTTGGTTCTGAAGAAAGTTGGGCCACTGTTCCCCTTACTCAACTCATTCACCAACAGCCCGTTCAAATTGCCAGCATGAATCGAGCGAAAGCAATGACCAAGGATCTGGAGGGCAAAACTCAAGAAACGATGGGTAATATCACTGGCGATCCTAAAGATCAAATGATGGGAAAAGCGAAACAAGTTGAAAGCAAAGTTCGTAATTCTGCCGAGGATCTCAAAGACAATATGAAACTAACAGGACGAACAAAAGCCGTTAGTAAAAATATTGAAGGTAAAGCTCAAGAAGCAAAAGGTAAAATGACGGGCGATCGCGGTGATCAAGCTACGGGAAAAGCCAAACAAGCTGAAAGCCAAGCCCGCAATGTGGTAGAAGATGTTAAAGATAAAGTTCGAGATATCTTTAATTAACCATTAACTTAAAATAGCTAGATCCGCTTGAGTCATGGGTCATTTTTATAAATATCAAAACTCTTACCTTTCTCTTGATAATTATCTTTTTCCCATGATTCTATTTCAATCATTTTCATCCAATCTTTTAAAGAGGCAATTATGTTAAATCTAGTCTGGACTGCTGTTGTTATACTTTTCGTTCTGTGGCTATTAGGATTCTCAATCCATGTCGGTGGAAGCTTAATCCATTTGCTTTTAGTTTTGGCACTCATTGGTATTGTTTATAACCTATTTATAGGTCGGAGTATTACC
Source organism: uncultured cyanobacterium (assembly GCA_963807635.1). Taxonomy (GTDB): domain Bacteria; phylum Cyanobacteriota; class Cyanobacteriia; order Cyanobacteriales; family Microcystaceae; genus Snowella. The sequence continues at coordinate 73,104 of CAWEDJ010000067.1, read as the reverse complement.
TAATACTTTCCTAAAAATTAGGGCTTATACTAGATAAGCTTGGAGGAATTTTAACCTTTCAAGCTTCTAGTTTATTTTTACATCTTATTTATAAATTCTCTAACCCATGTGAAGACCGTTATATAAATAATTTAAGTAGTGGCGTTTCAATGATGAGATTGAGTATTTTTATTTTTTTACTGCAAATATTTGCTCAAACTATTTTACGAAAATCCCATATTTATTAAATTAATTCAAACAATTTTATTAAGATTTGTTCTATCAGTTTATTTTTTATTGGGTTTTGCACAAAGTCCGACTCTGGCAGTAACGCCCATAGAAACTAGACTAATTTCTCAAGAGGAAACACCTATGATTACCAAAGAAGCGATTAATTTAGAAGCAATAGTTGATAACTTTCTTACCAAAATGCCGCTAGGTTATTACACGATTGCGAATATCGCAAAATTGAAAAATCAGTTAAAAAAAACGCCAACTTTGTTGGTAGATGTGCGAGAAGATTCTGAATATCAGTCGGGGCATATTCCTGATGCAATCAATATTCCTCTGCGGACTTTAACCCATGACTTAGATAGAATTCCCCACGATCGCCCTGTGGTGTTTTACTGTTCTTCGGGTTATCGAGCCGCAATGGGTGTCATGACCTTACATTTATTGGGTTATGACAATATCCAAGGCTTTCCACCGAGTTTTTCAGGCTGGAAAATTTCAGAAGAAGCGATCGCCTATTAATTGCAAATATTACCAATTTTTCCCAACCATAAAGTATACAAACTTATGAAATATTACAATCAACATATCATTTTCTGGTCGCTCCTATTAGGAACGTTAGGATTAGTTATATTTTTGGGATGGGGAGTCATTAATCCTCCTGTTACCCTAGCCGCCATTTGATAATGACGATCTATGATTGGGGAAATATTTAAGAATAGCTGAACCTTGCTATTAATAGTTATTACTTAAAACTATCTATCAAAATCCTAAATTACGAGAAAATACATGCCTAGACTTATTGGAAAAAAAAGTAGTCCAGCCCTCTATGCTGGTTTCGGTTTTCTTATCGTTCTTATCGGTGCGATCGCATTGGAATACGTTGGAGTGATTAACTACATTCCTAACTTTGGAAAAGAAACAAAAACAGACAATACGTCTACGACTCAACCAGTACAAATCCAGAAATAATACGGTTAACTAAGTTTAATTTTTACACAATTAGGAAAATATTCAAAATGCGTAATGGAAAAAGTATGTTAGGTAAACCCGTTGTCGCCTATGACTCTGGGGAAAAATTTAAAACGATTGCAGACCTAATTTTTGATCAAGAAAATAATGTCTTATTGGGATTTCTAGTCGATGAAGCGGGTTGGTTTAGTAATGCTCTAGTATTACCGTTAAATGCAATTCAGGCGATCGGGAATGACGGTGTGATTGTTGCTTCTAAAGATGCCATCATTCCTGCCAGCGAGTCCCCACAAATTGAAAGTATTTTAACCAGAAATAATATCTTAAAGGGGACAAGAATCATGACAACGGATGGTCGTGATTTGGGAAAAATGGAAGACCTTTACTTTGATGATGTCAGTGGCGCGATCGAAGGATACGCCGTATCTGGGGGGATTTTTGCTGATGCTTATTCTGGACGCTCTTTTGTTCCTGCTCCCGATACCCTCAAGATTGGCGAAGATGTTGCCTTTGTTCCTGCTTACACCGCCGATCTGATGGAAGAGCAAGTTGGCGGGATTAAGTCCGTCCTACAAACGACAGGGGACAAAGTGAAAGAAATCGCTCAAGCGACGGGTGAAAAGGCACAAGATGCTGCTCAATTCACGGGAGAAAAATTTCAAGAAGTCACTCAATTGGCAAGTACAACTTTTACGAATGTTGTAATTAATCCCGAAGAACAAGAAGCATTTATCTTAGGAAAAGTTGCTCAAGAACCGATACAGATTCCGAATGGTCTATATTTAATCGAACCAGGACAAGTCGTTAATCAGTCAGATATTCTTTTAGCTCGTAACTACAACCTAACGGATGCTCTTTATCGGGCAACAGGAGGTAGTGTGGCTCATAAAATAGGCGGACAAATGACGGGAGTGGTCGCGAGTATGGGTATTGAACAGGCTCAAGGTCGGCGAGTTAACCGCATGATTTTTACCGATGAAGGCTTAGTGATTGCCGCAGAGGGACAAATTGTAACGCCGCGCGTTATTGAAAGAGCAAAAGCTTATCATTACGAACAAGCTCTCCTGGAGTCCGTTGGATTAACGACTGTTGGAGCATTACAAACGACTGGGTCTGATGTCGGACAACAGGTCAAAGAAGGAGCGAAGGGACTATGGGAACAGGTCAAAGAAACTGCCAGTAATTTACAAGATCAGGGGGCTAAAGCGATTGAAGACAAACGAATTAAAGGAGCTTTAGGTCGTCCTGTTACTCGCGTTATCTTGGATCGGAATGATGGAGTGATTCTCAATGTTGGAGAATTAATTACCCATCAGGCGATCGCCGATTCCCGTCAAGCCGATGTGTTAGAAGTCTTACTAGACTCAGTTTATACAGAAACACCCCAGCTCTCTCTTGATGAATTACGCGCCCCAGAACGCGGCAAAGCTGCTTTAAATTCATAGGCTAGTTAGTTTCTGATCTAAAAAAAAGGGGTAATGGTTTCATTGCTCCTTCTTTCTTTCAGAATGGTTTTAGCGTAGTGATCATTCAAAAATTATGTCCTATTAATAGTAGTAAAATATCATGCAAAAAAAACTCAATCTTATCCGAAAATATCGGCGACCCAAAAGTTTATTTCACGAATTAACAACCAAAACCTCTGAAGCCGTTGGCTCCCCTTTAGGTTCACTTGTGGCAGTTAGTCTCGTTATTCTTTGGTTAATGACAGGGCCATTTTTTAAGTTTTCTGACACTTGGCAAATCGTCATTACCACTGGCACATCAATTATTACTTTTCTGATGGTTTTTCTCATTCAAAATACTCAAAACCATGATTCCAAAGCGGTTCAAATTAAATTAGATGAATTAATTCGATCTATTGATTCAGCTCGTAATGAAATTATTAGTGTAGAATATTCATCAGAAAAAGCTTTGCAGGAGATACAAGAAGATTTTTCAAAACTAGATTGATTGTTTCAAGCAATAAATCTCAAACTATTTTTCGGTATGTTTAGAGCCTAAAGGAATGGAAAGTAATCTATTTAATCAAATTTTTCGAGATCAAGAGGGTAACATTGTTTTAGCTCAGATGCCTAATCTGCCCCTGATTACCTGGATTGGGGCTAGTTTATTGAAGATCATTTTTACCACTGGCAAGATCAATCTCGGACTAGAAAGCCCTGGCGTTTGGTGCTTTATTTACCTGGGCTTGGGAAGAGTTATTTCAGGGAGTTAATTACTTTCGTAGAACCTTGGGGTTACTGGTTATTGTTATTCTCATTGCGTCTAAAGTTTAATAAATTGGTAAGTATTCATCAATTCTAATCGTCATGACCTTACCTCAAAAATCTGGACAAACTCGCCTTAAAAGTAAACTTTCTCACCGATGGAGAGTTCGCAATCGCCTCATTTTATCGATCGCCTTTGCCCTAATTTCATCATTTTTTCTACCATCTCAGTTGAGTTTAACCACCCATATTCTCGTTATTTGGGATGGGGGAATGATCTTTTTTTTGGTATCAACTTGGATATTAAGCTGTTGAGCATTTAAACTGCATTGACAGCGTTACCCTTGTTTTTTAGCTTCCGCCCCCAATTTATAACTAGCTCCCCCTCATTTAGTAATCGGTTAAGGAGTTCTTCTAGTTCTTCTATTGACTTAAATAGACGGTTTGCAATAAACTCTTTCGCTGAATGCCATACCAACTCTATTAAGTTATAGTCTGGACTATATTCTGGTAAAAACTCTATTATTAAATTCGGCATTTTCTCTTTTATTTTCTCTAGAAACTCTTTCTTTTTATGAATACTTGCATTATCTAATATAACCAGTATTTTTGGCCCGTTAATTTCAAACTCTTCTATTTTATTACCATTTTCTGACCATTCTATTTTTATGTCTTCATAAAACCCTTCCAACACTTTAAAGAAGTTTTCTCCTGTTCCTTTTTCTAGAAATTCTACTCGTGTTTTTTTATCTGAAAGTCTCAATGCTCCCATTACATTTACTCTTCCTTTTCTTCTATTTCCCTTCACTTTCTTTCTTTTTCCTTTTTTGCTCCAATTTTTTCGTCTTAACACCCTCAAACCGAACCCAGATTCATCCCAAAACCATATCTGGAGACGCTCTGGCGACTCTTTTGCTATTTTTAAATATTTATCAAATTTTTCCTTAAATAGCTTTCTTTTCTCTGGGTCTTGGCTTTCTTCTAAGCTATATTTTGCCCAAATATACACATACTTTTTTGATTTTAATATTCTTCTTACTTGACTTCCACTTAACTTTATTCCTGTCTCTCTTTCTAAATATTTTGCTAATCTTTGTGCTGTCCATCTCCCAAATTCGTAACCTAATTCTTCGGGGTCTTTATCTATTACCTCCAAAAGTTTATTAACATATTCTGGAGTCGCTTTTTGATAATTCCCTTCCATTCTTTTATCTTTTAGGCTTTCCAGGTTATTGGCATCTCCATGAACACACCAATAGGCTATCTTTCTTAATGAGCATCCTACAAAATCTGCTATTTCTTGTTGAGTTTTACCATCATTTTGTAATAATAATATCAGGATTCTCTCCCTGATATCTGGATGTTCATTATATTTCAGTTCGTTTTGTAGTTTCTGTTTTTCATCCGTTTTTAGATGATTTTTTACTGGCATGACTTTTCTCCTTTTTTACTTTCATTATATGCTATTTAAATGACTAACAGCTTAATGGTGCAAGCAATCCCCAAAACTATGCGTTGTAATGCCCAAAGTCAAGATGAGGGGCGTTTAGTAATTCTGGGATTAATTACGGCGGCGGCTTGTGCAAGTATATTGGCGATCGCTTTTATTTTGAAAGAAACCCAAGGAAAAGACGAAAGTGTTCTTATTTTTCATGTCATTTTATCTGTTATCACAATTGTAGGTTCTTGGTTACTGGTTCACACTATTTTTGCCATGCACTATGCCCATGAATATTATCAAGATCATAAAATTCAGAGTAATGCTAAAGCAGGAGGACTAGATTTTCCTGAAGATAGGGAACCCGATTATTGGGATTTTTTATATTTTTCGTTTGTTATTGGCATGACCAGTCAGGTTTCAGATATACAAATTACCTCGCGATCACTGAGGAGGTTAGCTTTATTACATGGTATTCTTTCTTTTTTCTTTAATACCTCAATTGTCGCCATGAGTATTAACATTATTGCAGGTTTAATTCAGTAGCGATTGGGTTCTATTTTAGAATCTATTTAATTCATTTGGTCAATCAAACAACTATCTTTTATAAGCAAATAAGCTGTTCGATTCTCTTTTTTTACAATAATTTGTCCAAGAGACAAAATCACCATCAACGGTACATTTATTCCGAAAAATTCCCTTATTCCTCGTATAAAACTTTTTCAAAACAGGCTTCCCCTACTTTAGAGAGTTGGCGCGCCGAGGCTTTGTCGGTCTTGGATTTTTGGACGATCGCCTTAAATTGTTGAATATTATATTGACCCTTAAATTTCATCATAGTGCAATTACAGACATCCTTGGCAACATCCGCCGCTAATCCTTGTTTGGTTACCCGTTGCAGGCATTCGTGATGATATTGATCAAAGGAATTGGAACTTTTAGCAGGTTTCGTCCCCGCCATACTGCCAGGCAGAGAGAATTGGAGCGCGAAATAAATTATAGTAGCCGTAGCAGAGAAAACAATCTTTTTCATGGACAAAATCGCAGAATACTCAGCAAATTAAAAATTTTTAACTTTTCTCTCCAGTTTAGCCTTTTTTCAGGGATTTTATGCTTGAGAGGCCAGTTATCCCTCTGGCCCAGATGAGAACTAAATCCCAGGGCAATCGCACTGATTCCGTAGAAAAGTCGAAAAAATTCATCTTGCCCTTCGGGGGGTAAATCGCCTCAAGGTTCCCAATTTTCCCTAAGTTTAGGGCAAAAGATAATTTTAGAAGAAATAGAGGGCATTCTTTAGAGGTAGTCTATAAAAATTTTTCAGGGATTGCTCCCTCGCATCAAAGCTGAGTATCTGCCAAGGATTCGACAAAAATTAGCCAAAAGATCCGAGATTTTGGGGTGGTGATTTCGCTTCCTTCTATGCCAAACTAGTATGTTGAGGGCGTAATTATGGATCGATCTTGCAATTGGTAGCCGTTATGACAAATGAAGCGGATTTTCGTCACATTTTTGTTATTGAAGATCAAAAAGCCCGGCGCATTATTTCTCTGGAAGAGCCGACCTATTCCATTGGTCGTGAATCTAGCAATGACATTATCATCTATGATCACGTGGTTTCTCGTCACCATGCGACTCTCATTCGGATTAAACCCAGTCCGAAAATTGATAGCTATTCCTATCGAATTTTAGATGGAGATTTAGAGGGGAATCGTAGTAGAAATGGCCTAATGATTAATGGTCAAAGTACGGAGTCCCATGAGCTAAAACATGGTGATGTGATTTTGTTTGGTAGCCAGTCCAAGGCGAGTTATTATATTGTTTCTACTTCTCTTGAAATTGCACTCTTCAATCCTCTGGAAATGTCCCAGTACGAAATTTCTCACCAGAGTTTAGAAGGCGATAGTAAATCAACCATGATCGGGGAAGAAGATAATCCAACATTTTCTTACCAGACTTCAACGGAAGCCGTTCGCCTCACTTCTTTTGCGGAATTAAGCCCCCATCCCATCATTGAAATGGATTTTACTGGTCAAGTGATCTATCTTAATCCTGCCGCTAGTATTAAATTCAAATTAATTCAACAAGAAGGAATCAATCACCCTGTTTTAGCGGGTTTATTACAACAGGCTCAGAATGTGCGTGGCAATATGTTACTAAGAGAAGTTGAATTTAAAAATGAGATTTATGAGCAGTACGTCCACTATTTAACAGATAGTCAAGTGATTAGAAGTTATCTCTGTGATGTTACCCAATTTAAACACACAGAAGCTAGTCTTACCTATCAAAATTTCCATGATCCCCTAACCGAATTACCCAATCGCATTTGGTTCGAGGAACAGTTATTTATCGCGATCGCCAAAGCAAAACGGGACAACGAAATGATTGCCGTTATGTTTCTGGATTTTGATAATTTAGATAAGGTCATTAATAGTTTTGGTTACGATTGTAGTGATCAAGTCCTTAAAAGTGTAGCTCAACGATTAACGTCTTCTCTAAACTCAATGGAGAGTATTGCCAGTTGGAAAAGTCATCAGTTTGTCATACTCCAAAAAAATCCTCGCGATCAAACGGCGATCGCGGATGTCGCCACGAAGATTTTGCAAACCCTAGAGGGGCTTTTAGAAATTTCAGGGCAACGTCTCCACATCAAAGGCAGAATTGGTATCGCCCTCTACCCCCAAGACGGTGAAGAAGTCGCAAGTCTTTTAAAAAATGCTCACGCCGCCCTAGAACAAGGACAACAACAGACCGCCAATCTTCCCTATGCCTTTTATGATGCCAAAACTGCCTCAAAATCGACCATTCTGCTCAAGTTAGAGAATTTACTCTACGAAGCCCTAGAACACAATCAATTTTATTTAACCTATCAACCCCAGATCAATATTGAACGCAATGAAATTACCGCGATGGAATCCCTCTTGCGCTGGCGACATCCCGACATTGGAGAAATTTCCCCTGTCAAACTCATCCCCCTAGCCGAAAAAACCGACCTGATTGTTCCCATTGGTAACTGGATTCTAGAGTCTGCCTGTCGCCAGAATAAACTTTGGCAAGAAGCGGGGATCTCGCCCCTCCCCATTTCCGTTAATTTATCCCTGCGCCAATTCCAACAACTGGATCTAGTCGCCAATATTAGACAAATTTTAGAGAAAACGGGATTAGAATCCCAATGGCTGGAAATAGAGTTAACGGAAAATACTATCATGGATGATCAGGATTTTTCTCGGTCGGTTTTAGAGGAGTTGCAATTAATGGGAGTGAAAATCGCCCTTGATGGTTTTGGGACGGGGCGGGGATCTTTCCAATGCCTACAGCAATTTAAAGTAGATAGCCTAAAAATTGATTCCTCCTTTATTGTCAAACTCGATCAAAATCCAGAGGATTTTCCCCTGGTTTCAGCAATGATTAATTTAGGTCACAGTTTTAAAAGCAGAGTCGTTGCAGAAGGAGTCGAAACAGAGGCGATCGCGCAATTATTACAAACGCTTAAATGTGAAGAGGTTCAAGGCTTTTGTTTCTGTCAACCCTTGAAAATGGAGGCGGCTACCCAATTTCTCAGGGAAAGCAGTATTCAGTCCCATTCCTAAGATCATTAGGTCAGTCTAAGGTTAAATAAGTTTTTTCTACTATCGATCAATTGTTCTAAATTCAATTTTTCTGAGAGTAAATTTTCAGATTTCTATTCGTGAATTTTTATTAAATAATTCTTAATATTTAAGGCGATCGCGATCGCTGTGATTCCCCTCTAGTCTTATATTGTATCGAGTTAATACAAAATAAGGTCGGCAATCTAGAATTATTTAAATCTTTCTTAATATGTGTTTCTTAATATGCTCTTAATCTTAGAGTAGAATGAACTTATTGGAAAATATAACTTTTTTTAGTCATGTTCTGAAAGATTAAACGGCTAGTTACAATAATTTTTTTATCATAAACACGGGCTAAATAAAATCTTTTTTTGGATTAAATGTCCATTGATAAAAGAGTCTAATTGTTTGTTCATTATTATATGAATAGGCTAATCTTTTTGTCCCTAAAACGTAAATTCTAAGAAAAATACCTCAATCATCCCCCCCGAAACCCCAAAAGCTTACACTTAATTAATTGATAGGAAGAACTAAAATGCCAGGTGAAAATAGTGGAATAATGAATGGTGTCCCCCTAATTCAACATATTTTAGTCGTCGAAGATCAAGCGAGTCGTAGAACAATTATTTTAGACGAAGCAAATTATACGATGGGCCGCCATTCCAGCAACTCGATTCAAATTAATTCTCGTCAATTATCACGACATCATGCCACCTTTGTCCGCAAATTTAATACTAAATTAAATCAATTTACCTATCTAATTGTTGATGGAGATTTAGAAGGAAATAAAAGCCAAAATGGTATTTTTGTTAACGGAGAAAAGTGTCTTGTTCATGAGTTAAAAGATGGTGATTTAATTAATTTTGGTTGTGACGTAAATGCTAGTTACCATCATATGGGAAGAAGAGACAGTGCAACTTTTACATCGGGTTTAAATTCGGAAGGAAATTCTGAGTCAGAAGAGAATAAACAATATTCCTCCGATGAAAATATACAGGCAAAAAAAACACTAATCCTCTCAGAAGATGATACGGATGTCAAGAAAACTAGCGATAATGAGGATACCTTCGCGGACTATTCCTATTTAGACGCTGTAACAGGATTACCCAATCAAACCCTGTTTAATGAATATCTTTACATCGCAGTTTCTAATGCAAAACGATATCAATATCATGTTGCAGTTTTATTAGTTGACTTGGATCTTTTTTCTGGCACACATCATGATGCTCAAAAAGAATGGGCAGATAAGATTCTGAAAAATATTGGTAAAAGTATTCAAAATCGTTTACGAAATGGAGATATTGTTGCTCGTTGGGGAGATTCCCAAGTGAGTATTTTATTACCCCAAATTCAGAATATTGAAAATTCCACTGCGATCGTTCAGCGTATTCTTTCAACCATTCATCAGAATATGACGATTAACGGGGAGCGAATCCATATTCAAACCCATCATGCCGTTGCAGTTTATCCCCAGGATGCTAATGATAGTCAAAAAATTCTGAATCTTTTACAATCCCGTCTAACCCAAGCAAAGTTAGAATCTCAATCCGTTCCGTCTTCTTCCCTTGAATTGTCTAATCGCCGATCGCAGGTAGAAAAACGTTTGCATCGGGCAATCAAATACGAAGAATTAGATCTTTATTACCAACCTCAAATTAATCTACAAACAGGGGGGGTAGAAGCGATCGAAGCGTTTGTTCGTTGGCATCATCCCCAGAAAGGTTTGATAACACCAGAGAAATTTCTTCCCTGGGCAGATAAAACAGAATTGACCGATCCCCTAAATCGTTGGATTTTAACAGAAGCCTGTAATCAAAATGTGAGATGGCAACAAGCAGGAATTTCTCCTTTGGTCATGTCTGTGAACTTATCAGAGAAGCAATTTTATCATCCAAATCTTCCTCGATTACTAGAAGAAATTTTAACAGAAACCCAACTGGATTCACGTTGGCTGGAGTTTGAAATCTCAGAATCTTTTCTGCTTCATCACATAGAAGATGCTCAAAAAATTATTCGATCTTTAGACCAGCTAGGCGTTAGTTTTTGTCTGGATGATTTTGGTAAACATTATGCTTCTATTCGTTATTTGATCGAACTTCCGATTAAAAAAATTAAAGTTGATCAATCTTTTATTACGAAGTTGGAAGATAATCCCCAGGCGATCAAAATAATGACAACCTTTATCAATTTGGGAAAAAATCTTAATATTCAGGTAATTGCAAAAGGAGTGGAAACACAATCACAAACCGATATTTTAGAAAATCTAAGCTGTTTTTTGATGCAGGGATATCGGTTTAGTAAACCCATGAAAGGAGAAGAAGCTAAAACCTTTTTGTTATTGCATCGTACCCCTGTTCGATAAAATACGATTGACCTTGAATATTTCGCGATCGCCCACAGATCCCTATGGTTAGTGATGGTTAGTCGGGCGAAGATGTCGGTGTAAAGAGTCATCAAATTGGTAAAAGGTGAAGGTCAACTCAATATCTTTGAGAAAGAAACTGCATCCTTGGGAAGAGCTTCTTCAACTTCGTGTTCTCTGTTTATCCCTTATCAGGTAAGGATTTCAGCCTAACAATTAGACTGAATCAGTACCCCTTATTTTCCTTTTTTAGCCTTTTGTTTCGCCTTTTTAGCGGCAGACTTAGCAGCTTGTTCGGCGACAATGCGTTCTTGTTCTGCTTTTTGTTTTTCTTCCTCAATTTTATCTAAATAATAATGGTAATCTCCGCGATAAAGAATTAACTCTCCATCCCGAATTTCCACAATTTTATTCGCCGCTTGGGAAATAAAATAACGATCATGGGAAACAATTAAGACTGTTCCGTCATAATTTTGCAGAGCTTCTTCTAGCATCTCCTTGGCGGGAATATCAAGGTGATTAGTCGGCTCATCTAAAATGAGTAAATTAGCAGGTTGGAGTAACATTTTTGCTAGGGCTAATCGAGCTTTTTCTCCTCCACTTAAGGATTCAACTTTTTTGAAAACTGTTTCTCCACTAAATAAAAAACGTCCTAAGAGGGTACGAACTTCTTCATTTTTCCACTCAGGAACTTCATCGTGAATAGTGTCCAGAACAGTTTTATTAAGATCTAACGCTTCGGCTTGATTCTGCTCAAAATAGCCAGAAATCACATTATGTTTCCCAATTTCCGCAATTCCTTCACTAGGAGTTTCCATGCCCATAATTAAGCGTAAGAGCGTCGATTTTCCTGCACCATTTGGGCCTAGAAAAGCAATGCGATCGCCACGTTCGACTAATAATTCTGCATCCAAGAAAAGAATTTTATCGCCATAACTATGAACCAAATTCTGGATGGTCACGACTTCCCTGCCACTCCGAGAAGAAGGAGGAAAACGAAAATGAAGAGAACGGACAGAACTTGTAGGGGCTTCGATACGCTCAACTTTATCTAATTGTTTTTCTCGACTTTTTGCCTGGGTACTACGGGTCGCGCTGGCCCGAAAGCGATCGACAAAAACCTGTTGTTTTTCTAATTCTTTTTGTTGCCGTTCGTAGGCACTCAGTTGAGCTTCCTGAAGTTCTTGTTTTTGTTGTAAATAGGTGGAATAATTCCCTAAATAGGTAGTAGAAACTCCGCGCTCAGTTTCCACAATTTGGTTACACAAACGGTCTAAAAATTCTCGGTCATGGGAGACAATCACCATTGGCGTATTGAGTCCTTTGAGGTATTTTTCTAACCATTCAATGGTTTCTAAATCTAGATGGTTAGTCGGTTCATCCAATAGTAAGATATCGGGTTTTTGCAATAAAATTTTCCCCAAACTCATCCGCATCTGCCAACCACCACTAAAGGCACTGACTAGACGATCGCCGTCTTCGAGGTCAAACCCCATTTCAGGCATGATTTTTTCAATGCGAGTATCTAGGCCGTAACCATCGAGGGCTTCAAATTTACGCTGTAAATCATCTAATTCATGGATTAATTTATCTAAGGTTTCAGGATCGGCCGCTTCCATGTCGTGGTGAATTTGATTCAGACGATGATGCACCTGATTGGCTTCTTCAAAAACCATCCAAAATTCTTCCCGTACCGTGCGACTGGGATCTACTTCAAATTCCTGGGTCAGATAACCAATATGTAAACTTGCTGGCCGAATAATTTCTCCAGAGGTCGGCTCGATATCCCCCATGATTATTTTTAATTGAGTGGACTTTCCCGCACCGTTGACCCCAACGAGTCCAATGCGATCGCCCGTTTTGACTTCCCAAGTGACATCCTTCAAGACCTCGCCCGTCGGATAAATTTTACTAATGTGTTCCAGTCGTAGCATTCTAGTCTCTCTACTTCTATCGAATTTAAAAGGATGGGATTTGAGGGTAGGCGATTTAAGCAAATACTTCATCAACGGCATAGCCCCTTGTTATCATAGCAAAAGCCCCGTTACATAACGATAACGCTGTGACTCTTATCTCTTACACTAAAGAGAAGAATTTATTGGTTAAGGAGTGACTTAATGTTCATCAATCAATTACGTTTATTTACTCAAAAATACGGAAAAATCAATTCATCAAGCTTATTTCTAGCTATTCTTGTGGCTTCTGCTATTTTTCCCCTTCAAGCTCAATCTCAAGTTACTCAGGTAGAAATTGCTCAGACTTTAACAGATACCCAGAAACAAGATATTAAGAAACAAGCTGAAGAATTTATCGAATTACTAGGGAAAAATAAGTCTAGCCAAGCCAGAGCAATTTTAGCAAAAAAACTACAAAAAAATTGGACACCCGAACAAATTCAAGCTCTCTGGGAAGCAGAAGTCATTAGTCAGTTTGGGCCCTTTCAAAAAGTAATCCGTTCTAAGGCGATCGATATTATTAATGCTGATGTAGTAAAGGTGACCACTCAATTTGCCAAAGGATCTGAGAATATTTTGGTTACTTTTAATAAAAAGCAAGAAGTGATCGCGGTCAATTGGCCTTTTAATAAAAGTGTTGAGAAAATTGCTGAGGCATTTGTCAATGATATCGTCGCTAAAGATTATGCTCGTGCCAGAGGTTATTTGAGTCCTGCGCTCAAAACAGAATTTTTTGCTGAAAATATTGAAAAAAGCTGGACAAACCTCCTTAAACGGACTGGCCCATTCCAAAAAATCCTAGCGATTCAACACCAACCAGGCGGCACAATGTCGGCGCCAAATGTGGTGATTATGGAGATTCAGTTTGAAAAAGTAACTGACAATTTGTTTATTTTCTTTAATCAAGACAAGCAAATTGTCAATGTGGATTTTCCTGAATAGTTTTTTTCCTAAAATTTAGCATGAAGGCGGGTGAAACTGTTAATTATTTAAAACACATACAAGCAAGGGGGCTTAAGCTCGTTTTCACAAAAATGTCAGCAAAATCATGAGGCAATCTCAATTTGTGACAGCTTAGTTAGTGGGGGATAATTCAGTTTTAATCGCTTTCATGACAACTAATAATTGATCAATCTCTGCATCCGTACCAATGGAAATACGAACATAGTTGGTAATACGGGGATGGCTAAAATAACGGACTAAAATTTTACGCGCTTTTAATTGTTGATAGAGTTCCGATGCCCCAATCCACTGAGGAGACGCTAGGACAAAGTTAGAATCGGATTCACAGACCTCAAAATCGAGTTTTCGTAATTCTGTGCTTAAGCGATCGCGAGTTTGACGAACCTGTTGCCAAATGGGTTTAAAATCCTCAGTTGCCTCTAGAGCGGCTGTCCCTAAACTTTGCGCTAAACGGTCTAAATTGTAGGAATCCCGCACTTTGTCCATTTCTTGAATCAACGCGGGGGAACTAATACCAAAACCGACTCGCATTCCCGCTAAACTATAACTTTTAGAAAGCGTCCGAGAAATAATCACATTATCAAATTGGGTCAGAAAATCCCAGTGATCCTCATCGGAAAAGTCAATATAGGCTTCATCAATTAAGACTATTCCCTTGGCTTGGGCGCAGGTTTGGGCTAGAAATTCTCGGTTTAAGTGTTTACCGACGGGCGCATTGGGAGAAGCTAGAAAAATCAATTTTGCTTCTGGACAAATCACAGGTCCCGTTAGTTCAAATTTTTCATTTAACGGGATTTTTTTGATAACTACGCCATGAACAGTGGCGATCGTTTGATAAAGCGAATAGGTTAAATCGAGAAATGCAACAACTTCCCCAGGATTTACAAACGTCCGCAGAGCAATATTCAGAATATCGTCAGAGCCATTACCCGCCAGAATTTGATCGACGGAAAGATCCCAAACCCTAGCGGCGGCTTTTCGTAATTGAGTCGCAACGGGATCGGGATACAGCCGAACTTTAGCTAAATCTTGTTGTAAATTCTCAAAAATTTGGACAGGAGGGGCGTAGGGATTTTCATTAGTGTTGAGTTTAATGAAATCCGTTGTTTGGGGCTGTTCCCCAGGGACGTAACTGGAAGCTTGGCGGACACAATCTCGAATCAGTTCTGGTGAGGGTAGTCGAATCAATGACATGGGTTTTATAAATTTTTAAGCCTTCTTCACTATAGCAATGCTGGGATCTTTCTTTATTCCATGGTTGACAACCTTGAAATTCCTGAGCTTAACCTTGTCATGTTGTATCAATTTCTACTAAACCCTTGAGAGAAATTCGTTATTGTCAAAACTTGATGAAATAATGTAATCGGAAAAGCAAGATCAATGCGGATTGAGCAGTTACAAGCATTTTTGGCGATCGCAGAAAGTGGAAATTTTGGTCAGGCTGCCCGTAAATGTGGCATTACCCAATCAACGGTGAGTCGGCAGATCCAATCATTGGAAAGTGATTTGGGATTTCCCCTCTTCCATCGCACAGCCCAGGCAAAATTAACTGTTGCAGGCGAAAAACTCTTACCCCGCGCCCGTAAAATTTGTCAGGAATGGGAAACGGCCAGTCAAGAAATTGCCGATCTGCAAGCGGGAAAACAACCCGAACTTTGCATTGCCGCCATTCATTCCGTCTGTTCCCATTATTTACCGCCGATTCTTCAGAAATTTTGTCGAGATTTTCCCGAAATTCAGTTACGAGTCACCGCTCTGGGGAGTGATCGCGCCTTGAAAGTTTTACGGGACGGATTAGTGGATGTTGCCGTCGTCATGAACAATCGCTTTTTGACCTCTAGCCCTGATATGACGGTTGAATTACTCTATGAAGAACAGGTTGAGATTTTAATGGCGGCGGCCCATCCCCTCGCGAAATACGAAAAAGTTCCCTGGTCAGCGTTGGTGGAGTATCCCCAGGTCGTTTTCAAAGACGGTTACGGAATGCAGCGTTTAGTTCAGGAATGGTTTAATTATCAAGATATTTCCCTGAAAATTGTGATGGAATTGAATACCCTCGATGCCTTTCGCGGCGTTGTTCGTCAAGGTGAAATTATTGCCCTTTTACCCCAAACGGCTCTTTTAGAAGCTCGTCAAGATCCCACCTTAGCGGTGCGCTCCCTAGCTGAATTGCCTGAAACCAATGCAAATTCCCAAAAATTTAAACAAGGTTTCACCCGTCAAGTGGTTTTAGTGACCAGCCAGCGATCGCCTGAATATTCCCCCGATTGCCCATTTTTGTGATCTAGTGCGCCAATTTACCCAGAAACCTGTTTGAAAAATGCGATCGCCATCTTAACAATCTTAAACAGTCCCCTCAAATTCAGATAGAGCTTAAAGATTCGTTATATTAGAAAAGAACTTTCTTCTCTACTTTGACAAGCTCACTATGGCACTCTTTGGATTTGGCAAAAAAGCCGCGTTACCCAGCCCCAACGAAGCTCTTCCTGGACGGACAACCGAGATGAAAGTCCCTGCTTCCCATTTTGTGAATAAAAATCCCCTCAAACCGCCTTTTCCCGATGGCTACCAAACCGCAATGTTTGGCTTAGGATGTTTTTGGGGCGCAGAACGAAAATTTTGGCAATTACCAGGGGTTTATTCGACCTCAGTGGGTTATGCCGCAGGTTATACCCCCAATCCCACCTATCACGAAGTTTGTTCGGGGATGACGGGACATAATGAAGTTGTCTTTGTCGTTTATGATCCCAAAGTGATTAGTTATGGCGAATTATTAAAAGTTTTCTGGGAAAGCCATAATCCCACCCAGGGAATGCGTCAAGGCAACGATACAGGAACCCAATATCGTTCGGGGATTTATACCTATTCAGCCGAACAAAAGAAATTAGCCGAAGATTCTCGCGATCTTTACCAAAAAGCTCTCAATAAATCGGGATATTCGACTATTACAACGGAAATTTTAGAGGCTCCCGAATTTTATTATGCCGAGGATTATCACCAACAATATTTAGCCAAAAATCCTAATGGCTATTGTGGTTTGGGCGGAACCAATGTTGCTTGTCCGATCCCTTTAGGGGTTACGATCTAAGGCTAATTTTGCGTATTGCATATCAAAGTAGTGGTAGGGACATAATAGTTTATGTCCTTAAATAATTATGACAACCGAAAGATGGACAGATGAAATGCTAGACAAACTAGCAGACGAATTAAAAGGCACTCAGCATTTAGTCGAACAAAATGCCGAAGCAATCAGAGATTTACGACAAGAAAGTAAAGAACAGGGGATTCGCTTTTCTGCCTATCAGCAAGCATCCCAATGGGTTGTTAACCTAGCCTTTGGACTGTTGGCCACCGCTACCATTACGACTATTGTTAGCGCAGTCGTCCGTCGTTAATCGTTTCCTTAGAACGGGTTGAACTTCTCCCAAATTGTGTCAAAATGTAAAGCGTGTGGATACCATCATCAACAACGGAAATTTTAAGCCCTAACGCGATCGCCCTCGGCAACTTTGACGGCGTTCATTTGGGCCATGCAAAAGTTTTAAGTCAAATTATTGGGGTTTCTGGTACGAATAAGGAAGAAAATAGGCTATATCCGACAGTGGTTAGCTTTAGTCCCCATCCCCGTGAATTTTTCAGTGGTCAAGCTCAATTATTGTTAACGACCCTCGAAGAAAAAGTCGAGCAATTAGAAAAACTAGGGATTCAGCAATTGGTTTTACTACCCTTTGAGCAAGACTTGGCCCAGTTGAGTCCCCAGGAATTTGTAGAGAAAATTTTAGTCCAAAATTTAAACGCTAGGAAAATAACCGTTGGTCAAGATTTTCGCTTTGGTTATCAGCGTCAGGGAACCGCCCAAGATTTATCCGCGATCGCCGCTCAATTTAACGTAGAAGTTGTGATCACTCCCTTAAAAACAGAACAAGAACAGCGCATCAGTAGTTCCCTCATTCGCACAGCCCTAGCAGAAGGCAGGATAAAACAAGCCAATCAGATGTTAGGACGACCCTATAGTTTGCAAGGCATGGTCATGGACGGCCAAAAATTAGGCAGAACGTTGGGTTTTCCCACAGCTAATTTGCAACTTCCCGACTATAAATTACTGCCCCGCTTAGGCGTGTATGGCGTGCGAGTTTCTATTAAAGATTCTCCCCACCGCGATTTAGCAGGAGTGATGAATATTGGTCATCGTCCTACTTTGGGTCAAAATCAGGTGATTGCGGAAGTCCATTTATTCAGCTGGTCAGAAGATTTATACCAACAAACTCTGACGGTTCAACTATGGGATTTTCTTCGTCCCGAACAAAAATTTTCTTCCCTCAATGAGCTTAAATCCCAGATCAGCAAAGATTGTCAACAGGCCCAAGAAATTCTTTCACAATGAATGTAAATTCCATCCCCAAAATCGGGAAAGATAGCTGTAATACCTGTTAAATTAAACGGGATATTCTCGCTAGAAATTTCAATTTTATTCTTAACCACCATGCGCGATCAAATTACTATTCTGACCGATAACCTGAGTCGTACCATTGTCGGCAAATCGGAGGCGATCCGTCTGGTACTTGTCGCGCTCCTGAGCGGTGGTCATGCCTTGTTAGAAGATGTCCCTGGGGTCGGAAAAACCTTGTTGGCCAAATCCCTCGCGCGATCGATTAATGGACGTTTTCAACGGGTGCAATGTACCCCTGACCTATTACCCAACGATATTACAGGAACCAATATTTGGAATCCTAGTACCCGCGAATTTGAGTTTATGCCTGGCCCTGCCTTTGCCAATGTGCTATTAGCGGATGAAATTAATCGAGCAACGCCCCGTACCCAATCGGCTTTATTGGAAGTGATGGAAGAAAAACAAATCACGGTGGATGGGGAAACGCGCTTTGTCCCCTATCCGTTTTTTGTGATTGCTACCCAGAATCCTGTGGAATATCAGGGAACCTTTCCTCTGCCAGAAGCCCAGATGGATCGGTTTGCAGTTTCCTTGAGCCTGGGTTATCCGACGGAAGCAGAAGAACTGCAAATGCTCCAACGTCATCAACAACCGATGGTAATGGATGATCTAAAACCCTGTATTTCCCTAGAGACGGTGAAAGATCTCCAAAGCCTAGTGAGTCAAGTTAAGATTACTACTGAGTTACAGCAATATATTCTCAACCTGGTGCGGACTTCTCGTACTGATGATGAAATTATTCTCGGAGCCAGTCCGAGGGGGGCGGTGGCTTTACAGAAAGCATCCCAAGCCTTAGCCTTTTTAGAGGAGCGGGATTATGTGATTCCCGATGATATTAAGGTTGTGGCTCCCCATGTTTTGTCCCATCGTTTGATTACCGCTAGTGGAAAGCAAGCTAAAACGATTGTGGAAAGGTTGTTGCGGACTGTCCCTATTGAAAATACTGAGCTTTAAAAAATTACTGATGTTGAAATTGCAGAAATTGACGCGATCGCTATTAACCCTAATTCTCTTTTTGGTTGTTTGTTTTTGGACGATTGGATTGGGGTGGGGCATGGCATCGGCATTAGAAAAGTCTGGTAACTCTCCTTCAACATCATTAATTTCTGCCCAGACAACGCCACCAAAATCGACCACACCAAAGCCCCAGTCCAAACCGACTCCTAAAAAATCCCCTACCCCCAAACCGACTCCATCGGGCGCATCCCAAAAACCTAAACCCTTCCCCAAACCTTCTGCTAAGCCTTCTCCTAGTCCCTCACCCAAACCTTCTGCTAGTCCTTCCCCCAAGCCCTCTCCTAAACCTTCCCCCAGTTCCTCCCAGCCTTCTCCCTCAGAAACAAAATTTCTCTACAATCCGCCCGCGATCGCGCCTAATCAGCCGATGTCTGTTGATCCCGTTCCGACTCGTTATGAACCTGGGTTTCAAGCCTATATGGAAACCTGCGCGAGTTGCCACATTGCCATTCCCCCAGAGGTTTTACCGACGGAAAGTTGGCGAGAAATTTTACGCAAACCCGATAACCATTTTGGGGTTGTCATTCCTAATTACAATCGGCTGACCCAATTATTGATTTGGGATTATTTAAGTAATTTTTCTCGTCCTTTGCCGCCCGATTCTCCTCTTCCGCTTTATGTCGAAAAATCTCGTTATTTTAAAGCACTACACCCCAGGGTGACGATGCCCCCCGATATGACATCAAAAACCTGTGTCACCTGCCATCCTAATGTGAAAAACTTTAATTTTCGGACTCTAACGCCTGAATGGGATGACGCTCCCTAATACTTTCCTACCAACTTCGTGACAACTTTTGCAAAAAAAAGGTGGGATAAAATCTCCCACCCCAACATTAAAGGATTATTTAGAAATTAGTTAAGAGTAACTTTAGTTGGTGGCATTTCACCTCCTGATCATAGAATCTAAGAAATTTGTCAGGCAAGATTAACCTTCACCTGCGGCAATCGCCACTTTCACCACTCGGTTTTGTTCTTCTTCCACTTTGGGTAAAGCTAAGGTAAGAATACCGTCTTTGTAAGTGGCTTTGACATCGGTGTTATTAATATGGACGGGTAATGGAATGACTCGATGGAACTCGCCATAGCGAAATTCGGTGCGAGTCATGCCTTTTTCTTCGGTCTTGCTTTCAGATTTACGTTCACCCCGAATGCTGACGGAATCGGCGGTTACTTCAATGTCTATATCTTTGGGGTCGATTCCTGGAACTTCTAATTTAAGGTTGACTGCTTCGGGAGTATCAATCAATTCAGCAGACGGAACAAAGTTCCATACAGCCTTTTCACCATTGCCAATGGATTCTTTGGGTATCAAGACATCGAAAAATCGATTCATTTCCCGTTGGAGTTCATCAATTTCTCGAAAAGGTTGCCAGCGTATTAACGACATAGGACTTACCTCCAGAATTAGCATTCACCAGCTACTCCTCACTCTACAAGAGTAAAGCTTCTTTCTGCTTTGCTCCTCTACCTTTAGAGTAGTTCTTAGTTGAAAATCGATGGTTCGGTTCCGCGATCGCCTGCATGGGTAATGTCCGAACCTTTAGGCGCGATCGACAATTCCTCAAAAAACAAAACCCTTGGAGTTGAATATTTTTGATTAAAAAAAAAGAGGGTTAACATTGAACCCCCTAAAACTTATTCTCTAATTTATTTGAAAATAAATAAAAACCCGTATTTAGTAAACCCCAGGATTATAACGGTCATCGCCTTCAGTCAATTCCTGAGAAGTTTCGGTTACGGTGAATTTGTCCAAATTGGCTTGTAATTGTTCTTTTTGTTTGTCAGACAAGCCAGGAATCGTCAAAACATCATCGATTTCATCATAGGGAGCATTTTTAATAATTTTGCCCGCTAAATTAGGATAAAAACCGCGTAAATCTCGGAAATCACGAATATCGCTATTATTTAAATCGATTTTTTGTCCATACTCGGTAGTGAGTTTAGCATCGACTTTATTGACTAAAGCTTCCGCAACAATCGTTGAAGAAGAAGGAAAGCCCAGGGCCTGAGCGGGAAATTGTCCTAGAAAACCAAGGCAACCGACGATCAGAGTCAGGACAACCAAAAAACGAGATAGAATTTTCATGAAAAGTTTTTCCTCCTAACGGGATATTTTTAATGATAAGGGCGTGGATAATCAATTTCCCCAGCGTTAGCAACGGACTAGGGTTTAGCCAAGTTATCTAGAATTGTATATTTTTCTGGGACTTGTGACTAGTCTTCTTCTTGATTCAGGAGGCTACTTGCATTTCATTGGTTGAGTAACGTTCCCCCTTAATAGGAAAATTTTAAATTTATTTATCATAAAAAGGCGATCGCAGATCTGCAAAATATTTGAATTTTAGGGATTATTCTAGATAATTGTTTTGACTTAATTGTATTAATCGTGATTCTGTTCTCGGCGATCGCTAATTTGTTTAAGCAACCAATAACTTCCTGATAAGCCCAAGGTTGCCACGACCAATGCCGCTAATTGCATCTCGCCGTATTTATTGAAATCGAAAATAATAATTTTACGGGCGACAGCAATGATGGAAGTTATAATCACTAATTCAACTTGAATAACATTTTTTTTCAGGTATCCAGTAATGTTTTCTAATAACTCCATTGCAATTAGAATATTTAAAAATAGACCAAAAATCTCAATTAAAGTTGTCCCAAAAAAACCAACAGGATGCTGTCCAAAAAGATCTGTATATAAATATTTTATTAAATCAGCAAGAGAAACAAAAATAACAATTATCAGACAAGTAGAGAGAATTTTGGCAATGAGTTTCTCAAAAAAATGCAATACTTTCAGAAAGTGATCGTCTCCCAACAGAGACGCTAGTTTAATAAGCTGAGTTTTTGATTTTTCCCACATAGTTATGTATCTGTTTAGTCTATGGTTGAAATATGAATATTTCTGAGGGTTAAAATAGGATTAATCGGGTGAGCATTAAAAATTGTAGAATCCGCCCGTCTGACGGAAACCATTTTTATCAAGGGAGGGGAACGATCACAAAATATACTATTAGTTTAATTCTCATCAGTTACCTAAAGTAATTAGCTGATAAATAGAACTAATTTTTCTATTCTTGTAAACTACGAGGATCAAGGGCATCCCGCAGTCCATCTCCTAATAAATTAAAACATAATACCGTCAAAATAATCAATAAAGCAGGTGGCCAAATTAACCAGGGTTGCAAAACTAAAATTGAGGCATTTGTCCCCAAGGAAAGTAAATTTCCCCAACTGGGATCGGGTTGTTGAATACCTAGCCCAATTAGGCTTAGAACAGATTCCGAAATAATAAAACCAGGGACAGCTAAGGTGGCGGAGATAATAATATAGGTAGCCGTTTGCGGTAAAATATGCCGAACAATAATACGCCAAGGTGTTGCTCCCATTGCTTGGGCCGCCTGGACGAATTCCTGTTCCTTGATAGATAAAACTTGACCCCGAATGACCCTAGCAAGTCCAGACCAACCGATAAAAGAGGTGATTAAAACAATTAATAAAAAACGTTGTGCGCTGGTTAAGCCAGGAGGCAATACAGCCGCGAGAGCCACTAACAAATAAATGCCAGGAATGGTCATTAAAACTTCAACAAATCGCATTAAAATAGCATCAATCCAACCCCCAAAATAACCCGATATTCCCCCAACAATCATTCCCAATGGAAAAGAAATAACAATGCCGACTAACCCAATAAATAAACTAATTCTTCCCCCAAATAAAAGGCGACTAAATTGATCTCTTCCCTGTTCATCGGTTCCTAAAAGATTGAGGTAGGCCGATCCATCAGTACCAAATAAATGACGATTCAATTCAATTCCTGAAAAAATCTCTTTTTCTTGGAATTTAGGGGGTAGGGGCAGTTTTAATTGGAGTAAACGATAGGGAGTTCCTTTAGCAAAAAATGTGATGGGGGATGGTTTACTGAAATCTACATTCAAGTCGCGATCGCCTGTGATGAGATCGGTCGGACTTTGGGTGGTGGGATAAACATGGGGGCCAATCCATTGACCCTCTGGACTTCGCCAATGAATGGTGGTAGGAGGGAGGAGGGAGCCGTCTATTTGGGAAGTGTAGGGATCGTAGGGAGCGATAAAATCGGCGGCAATAACACTTAAATAAAAAATTAATAATAAAATTGCACCGAAACGAGCAAGGGAATTTTCTTGAAGTTTTTGCCACCAGTTCATAAATTAAAAGTTGATGATTGATAATTAAAAATTGATAATTAAGTGTTAGAAACTCGTTTAAATCTGCGCAAGATAACGTTCAATTAATAAAATTGCAACAATATCATCAATAGGACGAGGAGGCACTCGCAAACCCTGGGGTATTAAACGGATTAATCCCTGGGGAGGATACATTTCCCAATAGCGATCGCGGGCTTCTACGGAGCTATTGCGTTCATCAACCATTGTAATGGGAATGGGACGGGGTAAAATCTTTTCTAACTGGGCTTTCCATTGTTTGGCCGTCGTTTGATTGCCCATAATTAATTGTCCAATGGGAAATTGTTGACAGACAGAGACTAAATTTTCAGCAACATCATCGGATAAAATAACCTCATGACAATGAACACCATAATTGGTATCCACCACTGCTATTCCGCATTTATCTCGTCCTGGGTCAAAGCCTAAATAAAACATTTACTTTTCTCTTGATGTTAGGTTTCAAAAATGATTTCTCCATTTTTAAGGGCAATTAATCTTAATTTTAAGGGCCCGACAGTATAAGTGTCCGTTGCTGTTACAACTCGTATTTCATCAGGGCGATTTCCTGTTTTGCTAATATCTTCAATAAATTTGATTAAGGTTTTTACCCGTCCATCTTCTACTTGAATTCCCCCTAAAATACCTTCTCGACGAGCGCGAAAACGAGCGGCAGATAGAATTAAATCGAGTCGTTTTTGAATATCTTCTTCGCTAAAATTGGAGGCATCCATTGAAATAGTTGCAATAATTTCATCTGCTGGAAAAATTAATTTATTAGGCGCAACATCTGCAAAGACCCGAATATCATTTTCTCCCTGAACATAATTCCCCGCCGAAATAATTCTTACGACATAATCTTCTCCGCTTTGTAATTGATTAGCAAGCTGTTCTACCTGGGCTTTGGTAATTTTAACTAAGGGTGAAGAAGGCATGGGGGTATTGGGCGGTAAAACGGCTTCCAGTACCATTTTATTGGCCTGTCTCAAGAGTTCATCGATCGCATTAGTAACCGCCTGGGGATTAACAATTCTTAATGCAGCAAAAGCCAGTACTTGTCCCCGAACTAGGGCAATTCTACGCTCTCGTAGATCTTGATAATTTTGATAATATTGCTCTAAAATCTGAACCTGTCGATTTAAATAACCCAGTTGATTTTCCAGGTCTTTTAATTTATCTTCTCGAACTTTAATCGTTTCATTTTTTAACGCGATCGCCTGGTCTAATTCACTAATTCTACTATCTCGTGTATTAATTTCACTTTGGAGTTTTTGACGTTGGGATTCTAGCGTTTGAAACCGTTTTTCTAAAATTTGTAAACGTGCCTGACGCTCAGACAAAATTTTGTCTTGGGCCGCAATTTTATCTTGTCGTTTATTGAGTTCATTATCCCTGAGTTTAACCTGAGCTTGGAGGGTATTCATTTCCTGGGTTAGGGTTTGTCGTTGTTGGGCTAATTGTTCTCGTTCCTTTAATAAAATTTTGACATCTGATTGTAATTTTGTAGCGGCTGAAGAAGCTTGTTTTAATTTATTTAAAACCCGATTATAGTTTTCATTAATTTCTTTACTCCGTTTTTGTAGAGATTCCTGTTGAGTTTTGGCGACTTTTTCCTGAATTTTAGCCGCTTTAAGTTTTTTTTCAATTTCTACTTTTTCCCTAGCCGCTTTTTCCAAATCAGCCTGGGCAACTCTTAATTGTTTGAGAATATCATCTAGTTTAAAAATGCCTTCTCTTAAGGATTTACTAAAGGTAAATAGTACCCCCAAAGTGGTAGCCGCAATCAAGGTTCCTGTCATGACGGTCAAGACGACGGCGGTTTGTCGGGGTCGCAAATTAAAAATTCGTAGTTTGGCTTTCCCGACTTTACTTCCCAGGCGATCGCCTAAAGCCGCGATTAATCCCCCAAAAATTAATACGACGAGAATGAGGATATAGGCGCTGGTCATATCTCAGGTTTAGGTAAATTGTTGGCTTAATGCAACAGGATTATGGACGGTGATTTTTTTCTTGTGAATAGAAATCAATTCCCCCTCCCTTAGATCTCCTAAAAGTCGCGTTACCGTTACTCTAGTCGATCCAATGGCTTCGGCGATCGCCTGATGGGACAATTTTAAGTCCACCCGAATCCCCTCCGAAGTGGGAACCCCGAAATCTCGACACAGAATCAACAGAAAACTCACTAGGCGCGATCCCATATCCCGATGAGCCAGGGTCTCGATCATCATTTCCGTCTGTAAGATCCGAGAAGAGAGACCCTGTAACATCAACATCGCCAAATCAGGATGTTCTTTGAGAGCTTGTTCTACCTGTTCGATAGGGGCAGAGAGTAATTCCACAGGGGTAAAGGCTACGGCATGGTAGAAGCGATCGGATCGTTGCCCCGTAATTAAGGATAAAACACCGAAAACGCTATTTTCTCGCAATAAAGCTACGGTAATTTCTTCCCCCGCTTCATAGACACGGGAAAGCTTAACAGCCCCTTTGAGTAAAAAGTAAACCCTTTCGGCGGGATCTCCTGGAAAAAAGATTGTTTTGCTGCGATCAAAACTTTCTACAACAGGAGGAAAGGAACTATTTCCCAAGCGGCGGAATACGGCTGTGAGCGGTTTGTCTTGAGTGAGTGACTGATCCATCAAATTCTTGAGTTAAAGACGGGAAAAGAACTTTCTATTTCTGTATCATGATTATACACAAAGTCGATTTTTTATGACTTTTTTTCTAATTTCTTTGATCTTTTGTTTAAGCTATTCATCGGGACTAGACACTAGGACAGCAAGAAGGTCATTATTAAGGCTATGTGCCTATCCAGAATCATTCAATTTTTCTTGAGCTATGCCAGAGATTCATCTGCTAGAAATCCAAAATCCTTATCCCGAATGGGTTGAACTCGACCTTACAGGGATTTTTGATCCTTCAGAAAAGACCTTTTCCCTTTCCCTCGGTCTCCATTACCAAGAGCAGTGGCGATCGCTGTTAGGGGGAAGGGTTAAATTGGCATTGAAGGCAGGACTCTTTAAACTCAAGCTAAATTCAGGTGAATTCATCCCTCTTCCTGAGCAAAGAGACAATATTTCCCGATTGGCCAATGAGCAAACGTCAGGATTTGTGTGGCAATTGCTTCCTCCTCGTGGCAAAAGTTTTCTCGATCAGGTTCATCAAGATATTCCCTTGGGTAACATTATTCTCAACGATCAGCCTTGTTATCTCACAGGAACTTGGGAAATTCGTCCCGCCGATCTTTCTATCACCAACGCCGAGAATTTATGGCGGCACGATCTCAGCCCCAATAAGCACGGCATTCTAGAACGGGTTTTAGCTCGCTTTTTGGTGCAACATTATTTTACTCCCCAGGTTTGTAGCGTTCAGTACGCGATCGCCGATTCTATCCCCCAATACGATCCCGTCACTCCCAAATTTCTTGAAGCTAGTGCAGAAAAGCTAGGAGAACTTCAAAATATCATTGATCAAATTTATGAAGCCGATACTCAAAATTTAGCTGAACTCGCTCAAATCGCAGGATTGAATCTGAAAAAAGACTTGGCAGGAGGGAATTTTCTAGGAGCCGTCCTGAATAGCGTTGAATTGAGTGGTGCAGACCTCTCTTGTCTTAATTTTCGAGGCGCAATTCTTACCGATGCGGATTTAAGTGAAGCCAATCTGAGGAATGCTAATTTTAGTGGAGCAGATCTGAGTGGAGCCTATTTAGAAAGCGCGGATTTGCAATATACGGATTTTCATAAAGCGAGCTTGGCCCTCGTCAATCTCATTGGCAGCAATTTAAGTCATGCTAATTTGACTCAGACCAATATCACTAACGCAAACCTTAGTAGTGCGACACTTACCGAAACCCTTTTTGGTGATAATGCTGGCATGACCGACACCCTCAGAGAAAGCCTCCAACAGCGCGGCGCAAAGTTTCTCCCCGATCGCGACTAAAAAATGTTATCTTAAGGATCGTTTGTGGACACGTAGCTCAGTGGATAGAGCATCAGGTTCCGGTCCTGAGGGTCGGGGGTTCGAATCCCTCCGTGTTCGTTAGTAAGTTAGGGGTCGTTTGTGGATATTCGCCTATTAGTCCTGGACATTGACGGTACGATCGCGGGAGAATCCAATAGCGTCCGTGAACCGATTAAATCGGCGATCAAAGCAGTTCAGGCTCAAGGAATTCAGGTCGCCCTCGCAACGGGAAGAATGTACCATTCGGCCCCTGCCTTTTTATCACGATATCGGTTCCCAACTGCCCCTAATTGCTTACAATGGCGCGTTAATCAAAGATCCCCAAACCGACAAAACCTATCAAGAATTATCCGTCACGCCCAATATTGCTCTGGCACTTTTAGATCATCTGGAACAGCCGCAGTTTAGATCCAGATTGGATGTGCATTGTTACTATGATGATCAACTGTACGTCAGGGAAATTACCCTAGAAACCGAGCGTTATAAGTTGCGTTCTGGAGCAAAACCCGTTATTGTGCCAGATTTAGGCTCCATTGCCGAGCGATCTAGTTTAAAACTCCTGGTTGTGAGTCAGGATGCGACCTTAATCCAAGAATTAATTACTCATTTTAGCGATCGCTTCAGCAGAGATGAACTCCATGTCACCCAATCGACAGAAATTTATCTGGAATTAACCCATCCCCAAGCCAATAAGGGGTTAGCGGTTCGCCATCTGGCCGAAGAAATTTTAGGATTAACTTCTGAGCAAGTGATGGCCATTGGAGATAATTTCAATGATCTGGAAATGTTACGGTATGCCGAGATTGGGGTCGCAATGGGGAACGCCCCTCCAGAGGTTCAAGCCATAGCGGATTGGGTGACCATCGATGTAGAGGAAGATGGAGTGGCGATCGCGATTCAAAAATTTTTGTTAGGTAATGAATTTTAGAACAAATCAAAACTGATTCCTATTAAAAGACATTTTTCAACAGGTTCAAGTTGTTTCGGCTAAGATAGTAAAGCTAGTCTTTCCGTGACCCCGAATTATGCCCCTGCCCATTGTTGCTATTGTTGGCCGACCGAATGTCGGCAAATCTACCCTAGTTAATCGTCTTGCTGGAAATCAACAGGCGATCGTCCATGACGAACCTGGAATCACCCGCGATCGCACTTATCAACCTTCCTATTGGCAAGACCGAGAATTTCAAGTCGTAGATACGGGCGGATTGGTCTTTGATGATGACAGCGAATTTTTACCGATGATCCGCGAACAGGCCATGTTAGCCCTTGCAGAAGCGAGCGCGGCTATTTTTGTGGTGGATGGCCAAAAAGGCCCCACTCCCAGTGATCAAGAAATTGCCCAGTGGTTGCGCCAACAAAAAGTGCCTGTACTTCTGGCGGTCAATAAATGCGAATCCCCTGAACAGGGCATGATTCAGGCCGCTCAATTTTGGGAATTAGGATTAGGTGAACCCTACGCGATTTCTTCGATTCATGGCAATGGCACAGGGGAATTATTAGACGAATTAATCATTCATTTACCCATCGTTGACCCCGATTCTGAACCCGATGAAATCAAAGTTGCCATTATCGGTCGTCCCAATGTCGGTAAATCTAGTTTACTGAATGCCTTAACGGGAGAACAACGGGCGATCGTCAGCCCCATTGCAGGAACCACTAGGGACACGATTGACATGATCATTGAGCGGGGAGAAACCCGTTATCGCTTAATTGACACAGCAGGGATTCGCCGTAAAAAGAATGTAGAATATGGAGCCGAATTTTTTAGTATTAATCGAGCTTTTAAGGCCATTCGTCGGGCAGATGTTATTCTTTTTGTGCTAGATGTCCTAGACGGCGTAACGGAACAGGATCTCAAACTCGCAGGGCGAATCACCGAAGAAGGTCGGGCCGTGATTTTAATTATCAATAAATGGGATGCGGTTGAAAAGAACGCTTTTACCATTTATGAATATCAAAAAGACCTCATGTCCCGTCTCTATTTTATGGAATGGGCGGAAATGATGTTTGTCAGTGCCATGACTGGGCAACGAGTACAAAATATTCTCGATGCGGTGGAAAAAGCGAATACCGAGTATTGTCGTCGAGTGAGTACCGCCGTAATCAACGAAGTCTTAGAAGAAGCTGTTAGCTGGCATTCTCCGCCGACCACTCGTCAGGGCAAACAAGGAAAAATTTATTACGGAACCCAGGTGACAACCCAACCGCCGACGATCGCGTTATTTGTTAATGATCCTAAACGGTTTAACGAAAATTACAAACGCTATATCGAAAGTCAATTTCGCAAACAACTCGGTTTTAAGGGAACTCCCATCCGTTTGGTGTGGCGTGGCAAGAAGGTACGGGAAAATGAGCCAGGCCCGAACCGTGCGGCCAAGGTGTAGAAAAAGTTGCGATCCAAGAATCTTGCCCGTTGTCTGAAGCTAAATTCAACGTGATTTAGATGACGGGAGCAGTGGTCATCATGAACCAAAGCAAGAGCGCGATCGCTAAAACCACGATCTTAACTAACAAATAAGTCCAGGAATAGGGATAGAAAAAGGTGCTAAACATATACCCTCTCAGGGAATCGGCATATTTTTCGTCTGACTTCCCTATCTCTATTATCGATCCGAATGATAGAAAATTGAAAGTTCCAACTTCAACGAAAAGAGACATTTACCCAGAAATATGGGATTTATTTTAGAAAAAAGGTATTTTACAAGCTCTTTTTTGTCAATTCTTGTCGATAATTCCCATTGAATCGCTCATTTTTCTTTAAAAATCAACATTTGGGCTTTTCAATCAGCTTGCCATAGTCCCAAAACCCCCAAAATCTCCAATAGACCTAGAGGGTATCTGTTAATTAAACTAGCTTCAATTCCGAAGAATTCATCCGAAAAGTGACAGTTTTTTAACCTACCAAATTATCCCTTGATCTTGAATTGCTTAGGGTTAGGATAAAGACCATGAGGAACCTTTTTTAAAAAGATTCGTCTACAGTCTTTGATTAATTCATCTGGGAAAGTAAATTTTAAAAAATTTTGTTTGTTGTCTGGGTCAACTGACCTATATCCAACGAGCGGAGTTTCCTTAAGCTAAACTAAAGAGTCTTAAAAATTGAGTTGATTGCGATACACTGTTAATCGCGTTTGCTGTCGTAAACGGTGGGGAGTCTCTCGTTTGTTTTTTTGTTCACAGTACCTAAATTATTTGTCCGAGGTTTTTAAAGCATGAATTCATTTATCCGTTGGGGTCTGGTCGGTGGAGCGGTATTAACGACTTTAGTAGGACAAACTTTAAAGGTGTTGGCTCTGCCGACGGAAGAAGTTGTCAAGCTTTTGCAAGGAATTCCCGTTTTTACCATTGCCGATGCCCAGGGTGCGCCTCTGGTTGCCATTGATAACAATAAAAAGGTGACGGGAATTTTTGTGAGTCAACAGGAAGCACAAAAGTTTTTTCAACAATTAAAGAAAGATAAACCTGATATTGCAAGTAAGGTAACGGTTCAGCCTGTTTCTTTGGGGGAAGTTTACAAGTTGGCGATCGCGAATGCGGGGAAAACTGATGCCCTCAATTTTGCCTATGTTCCCGTTCCGACGGAAGTGGCGATTGCGACTAAGTTACTCACGGCGGCGGTCAAAAATATCAGGGGGGCGTTCCCTTGTATGTGGCTCGTGGTGGTAAAGAACAGGGCTATTTGACTATCCAGCAAAATAATGAACAAATTATTCCCTTTTTCTTTGAAGAAAAGCAAATTCAAGAAATGGTGGATCGCTTTAAAAAGGATAAGCCCGAACTCGCTTCTACCATCAAAATTGATGTCATTGCCCTGGAAAATGTGATGGGTACTTTACAAAGCAGTGACGATAAAATGCTCAAGAGTATTCGTTTAGTTCCCACGGAAGAATCCTTAAAATTTATCCAAACCGCGATTAAGGGACAGTCTAACCAAGCTCCTGGGGCGAGTAATGCCAAACCTGCGGCTCCTGCCAATAACAAACCCCCTAAGTAATTATTGGCAAGACGAAAGTGTCCTTTTGGGTTTCTGGTCAAGAATTGGCTGTCTGGCGCAAACAAGCAAGACAAGCGGCGATCGCGCAGGAAATCTCCCCTGATGAGGTGGACTGGCTCTTGCAAATTTGGACGGATGTGGATAAACTTTCCCTCCGTCTGGGTTCTTTTGAGTCGCGATCGCAGATTCCTATTCCCCAATCCTGGTCAGTTCTAAACGAGCGATGGCAAACCCGTCTCACGGAAAACTGTCCCATTCAATATCTGGCGGGTCTTTCTCCTTGGCGTGATTTTGTTTTGAAAGTATCCCCTGCCGTTTTGATTCCCCGTCCTGAAACCGAATTAATCATTGATTGGCTCTCTCAGGAGAAAGTGATTAATCCCCAGCTTAATCAGGGAAATTGGGTGGATTTAGGCACAGGAAGCGGCGCGATCGCCTTGGGATTAGCCCGTTGTTTTCCCGAAGCAAGGATTTTTGCGGTGGATACCAGTTTAGACGCTTTGGCGATCGCCCAGGAAAATGCCCAAAGTTATGGGTTAGGCGATCGCATCGAGTTTTTTTCTGGCTCTTGGTGGACACCGTTGGCCCATTTCCAAGGACAGATTCAGGGAATGATTTCTAATCCGCCCTATATCCCTAGTTCAATGATTGCGGGCCTGCAACCCGAAGTCACTCAGCATGAACCCCATTTAGCCCTGGATGGCGGAGAAAATGGTTTAGTCGCCATTCGTCATTTGGTAGAAACGGCTCCTGATTATCTGGTTGCGGGGGGATTGTGGCTAGTGGAAATCATGGCAGGTCAGGCTCCCTGGGGTTGCCGAATTATTAGAAAATCAGGGACAATATCAAGGTATTCAACTTTTAAAGGATTTAGCAGGTATCGAACGTTTTGTTGTGGCCTATTGAATTTAAAAGATTTCTCCCATGCCCTTAGTTACTCAAGCTGAATTAATTCAAAAGGCGATCGCGGGGAAGTGGTGAGCTTCCCGACGGATACGGTGCCTGGTTTAGCTGTTTTACCCCAAAAGGCCGATTTGATTTTTGACCTCAAACAAAGAGCGACCGATAAACCGTTAATTTTAATGGCGGCAACGGTGAATGAAATTTGGGATTATGTTCTGGGGACACAGGAGGAAAGAGGGATTTGGCAAGCGATCGCCGAAGATTATTGGCCAGGGCAATTAACCTTGGTTTTACCTGCTTCTGAGAAAGTTCCTGCTGAGATGAATCCCCTGAATTCTGGAACCATTGGTATTCGCATTCCTGATTCTGCGATCGCCCTAGACATCCTGGCTCAAACTGGCCCGTTAGCAACAACTAGCGCAAATCTGTCGGGACAACCTCCCCTAATGCAAATGTCAGCGATCGCTCAGGTTTTTCCTGACGTAGCAACCCTGAATTGTGATAATTTAGAGGACGTTCAGGCGATCGGGAAACCCTCAACAGTCATTCAATGGACGGGTCACGGGTGGAAAACTTTACGTGTCGGTTGCGTTACTTTTCAAGTCAATAATTTAAAAACTTTTCAACAAATTCATGAGTGATATTGAACAACTAACCACAGAATTAGAAAATACCAAAATCGCCTATCAAATGGCCCAGGAAATCAATCAACTTAAAACAGGTTTTTTGGGAAGAGCCGCCCATGAGTTGCGATCGCCCTTGAGTAGCTTAATTAGTTTACATCAGTTGATTTTATTTGATTTTTGTGAAAATCCTGAAGAAGAAAAACAATTTTTAGAACACGCCTATCAATCTGCCCAAAAATTATTGGAAATGATTGATGAATTGATCCTAGTTTCCAAACTAGATTACGGGGCAGTGCCATTTAATCTGGAACCTATTGATTTGAATTCAATTTGTTTTGAATTAGAGTCTCTTACAAAGCTACAATCTGCTAATCGTAATTTAAAAGTCGTTATTACTCCCGATTCTGCACCTGTTAACGTTTTAGTCGATCAAGGTCGCCTCTTACAAACCCTTGTCATGTTGATCGATACGGGAATCCGAGAAATGACTAAAGGATCGATTCAAGTCAGCATTAAAGGCAATAAAACGGAGAATTTAGCCCATATTGATCTAGATATTCCCTGTCCCTTAGAAAGTTGGCAAAAAGATCCTGATTCTCCCCTGGATACCCAAACAAAGAATATAGAACAATGGAAAAAATTTAGTGAAAATCTCCATCATTCTCCTAAAATGAAATTCCTATTAGCCCAGATCCTCTTCCAAAAAATGGGCGGTGAACTGATTCTTTCATCTATCAATAAAGCGAATTCAACGGAAACGATTACACAGATACAGGGTGTGTTGCAATTAGCAACTCCTGCTGGATCAAACCTTGCTGAAGATTAATGACCATTGTGGTGGTCTGATTTTCCTCAAAACCAATGCGGCTATAAAAATTCTGCTCGTTCGTGGTCATTAGGTAAACTTTTTCGACTCGATTGATATGGGGATGGGCTAAAACCGTTTGTACCAGTTTTCGTCCTAACCCTGCTCCTTGGTAGTCGGGATGGATGACCACATCCCAGATTGTCGCTCGATAAATACCGTCAGAGGTAGCCCTCGCAAATCCTATCAGACAGGAATGATCCCACACACTTACCACAGGCTCACTATGGGCGATCGCAATTTCGAGGGACTGGAGACTTCTATCCTTTGCCCAAAAAGCAGACACATTAAAAAGAGATTGTAGTTGGCCCAAGTCAATTAGGTTTTTATCAACAGAAAACTGAATGTGACGACAATCCATAAAAAAGCTCAAAAAAGTTTAGTCAAGGAAAAACTTGAGAGAGTTACCTCACGTTCGTGATTATAATCAATCAATTCAACGAGATTTTGTAACAAAAATAACCGTGACTATAGGAAATCCATCATTTTTACCGCTTGAAGACTGCCACAGGTTTGAGCATATTTTCAGGTAATTTGTCTGAATGATGGTGATGATGATGCCCGTGATGATGGGAATGATCATGATGAGGGTGGTGATCGTCGGTTTCTAAATAGGCATTTTCGATCGCCAGGGGAACACCATGAGGCGTATTTAAAACCACTTGATGCCAGAGTTGTAGTTGTTTCTGATAAGTTTCCCAGTCCGTTAAACCCCGTTCGATACATACTCTTTCTAGGGCATTTAACCAGTGACTATAGTAGGTATCGCCGCGATCGGGATCACCCTGAACTTGAGCTTTTTTAATTTCTTCACTGAAAATATTCACCCATTCTAAACAGGAAAGAAAGCCTTGTTTAATTAACAAATTGCCGATCGCAAAAGCTTCAGCTTCCCAGGAATCTCGAAAAATGGGTTGCCATCATCTTTCAATAAAGGGGGAATCGGTTCTTGGGTTAATTCTTCCAGAATCGGATCGAGAATTGTCATAATTTTTTAAAAAGCTTGATTAGTTGATTGTGTAGGGGCGTAAGGCTTACGCCCAGAGATTGCATTAATTAGACTAATTTCACATAAGGTTCAAAAACATCCGCATAGATAACCGATCGCTGATCAACAAACTCTTCTCCCCAAAGATCTTTTCCTTCAAAGCGCACGCTATACAAAGGCGTATAGAACTTTTGTAAACCGCGACAAGCAATATCAGGATAGGGAGCATAGTAAACTCCTTGAAATTCAATTTGTCCTTTCTCGTTGCGTTTTTCTTCTGCTAAACCGTAGTACGCAACAATTGTCCCAACTTTGCCACGAAAATAGGGATATTCCCTGGTATGTCCTGTGGAAAGTTGATTAATACACTGCACGCGATCGCCCACTTTAAATTTAGCTTTAGCCCCAATAGCCTCAATAGAACCCACCTTCGCAGGATCATATTGTTCCGATTGATATAATCCTTTTGCATCAGGACGACCCACCCCAGGGTACAGCTTTTTTGAAAGCTTGATCTCGAATAGCTTTAGCACGTTTTTGGGCAGGAGCTGTCGTAATTTTTCGGGCTTCCATTTCGGCAACAGAAACGCCTAATTTATCGCCATACATTGTGATTAAAAGACATAACGTTTCCAACCATAAAGCATCGTAGTTACGATTCATGTAATCGCGGGGATTCATGGTTTCCCGACCCCAACGAGCCGCATCTAAGCCCCAAAAAGGAACAGGTTGACCTGGTTTTAAACCCTTTTCAAAAACGGTACTCAACGTCGCAAACATCGCGCCCAGTTGGCCTTCCCATTCTTCTAACCAGGCTTGATTGTCGGGTTGATCTTTAAAGGGAATTTTGCCGTAGCCCGTCCAGCCTGCGTTGTAGTGTGGCCCTTCCATAATTGTTGCTCCTTAAATGGTGAATCAAAAAGTTAACTGTAAAGAATTTCTGCTCCTAACATGGCATTGCGTGTTACCCGTTTTCGCAATTCATTTTCACTTAAATTTGCCCAGGCTTTCGGCATTTCTGGAATGACAAAAAAACGAACTTCTGAGTTAGAATCCCAAACCCGTAACTCATCAATTTTAGCAGTGTAATCTTTAAATTGTTTCAAATGATCCGCTTTACCTTTATGGGCATCTTCTGCAAATTCTACCAATACGCCAAAGGGATCGGACACACTGCGAGCGCGGTATTGTTGGGATTTGTACCACATAGGCTGAGTTCCTAAAAGGGCTTGAGGATAACAGGAACAAACCGTACAAGTAACAAGATTATGAACAAAGATAGTTTTGCCATTTTCTTGCTGTTCTCCGTTGGCAAAAATACGGATATATTCGCCTTCGGGCCAATCGTTAGACCAAAGGTAATTTGATCACTGAGATAGGGTTTTCCCGTATCAGGGTTAACCGTGTTAAATAAAAAATCTCGAATCAAAATGGCCGCTTGAAAAGGTTTATCTGCTGGTGGAGCTAATAGTTTGGCTTTCCAGTCAGGATTTTTCCAGGCATGGGCAACAACGGCGGCTCCGAAGTGAGGGCCAACCACTTTTTCGTAATAGTTGACAAAGCCTTGGACTCCTTCTTCGCTGACAATTTTTTTCTCAATCAGTAATTGTTTAATGGCCAGCACTCGTTCTTTTAACGGGGGAAGCACGACTTCTGTACTACCTTCGGGAGTTTTAAAGGTCGTGTCTGCAACAGGGGAACCTCCGTGCATGGCCCGCGATTCGTCGGGAGTGACGACATCTTTAACGGGGGTTTCAGCACTGACATCTTCTAAAAGCCCTTGACCTGCTACCGTTGCGGCTCCTGCGGACAATCCCGCTAATCCGACATTTTGCAGAAATTTACGACGAGAAGCATTGGTTTTTTCTTCTGTATTTTGGGGTTCGGAAGGATGATTGTTTTGGCTCATAGTGAATAGTTGATAGAAAATAGGTAAAAATGAAATTGGCTAGGGGCTTGGTCTCTAAGTCCTCAAATTTAAGAACTACTGCTAAAAGAAATAGGAGGTTTTCAATTGCCAAATCCAAATAGGAGGATTACTGTTATTATTTTCAGGATGAATAACCACTAAAAAACCTGGTTGCACCGAAATATTATTGTTGAGATTGTATTTATAGGCCGCTTCAATATGCCAAGTCGTATCGCCTTCAGGTCGTAAACCACTACTACTTTGACTAATCACACGATAGGGATTTCCAATCATCAAAGAACCGACATTTCCTTGCCCAAATAAATCAATTAAAGATAGACCAAAATTCCATTCAAAAATGGTAGCACTATCCCCAGCATTGACATTAAAAGCGGGGTTCGCTTGTTCTGCGTGGGCAAAAGCAAAACCGATATCTCCTGTAAAGGCTAATTCCGGCAATGCTCGCCAACCAAAACCAAAGGTCGTGTGATCAGCAGAAGTGGCAATGGAAGCAGGAGCAGGATTGGGATTGCCAAAAGCCCCAGGGGGAAGGAAACTCGTTCCAAAGGGTTGATCGGCGTACAAACTGCCCGTTTGACCTGATACGGCAACCCCTGGCCCCGCAGGATTATAGGAACGGACATAAACCAGGGTCATGCCCAGGGTGTCGGTGGGAAAATAGGCTAACTGGGCGATCGCCGCATTACCGCCGTTGAAAAAACCTGTTTTGGGATTTCCATTATCAAAGTCTCCATAGAACCCTGCTCCTAAAGATAATTGATCACTAAATTTGTAGTTAGCGGCAACCCCTGGGCGGGCTAAGGTTTGATAATAAATGGGGTCAAAACGACCGAAACGGCTAATAGAAACCGTATAGGGTGCAAAGATGGCAAAAGGTTGAGTTGATGTTAATAATTCTCCTGAAACTTCTCCACCAACGGCATCAATAAATACAGACAGATTCTCAAAGGGACGGAATTTGTAAATCAAATCTGCGATCGCTAAACTATTATTATAAGGCGGTGCATCAAAGGACAAACGACTCATATAACTTCCCGTCACATTAGTCGTAAAACCTGCGAGGGAAGAACTAAAGGGGGTTAAATTACTTGTCCACAAATCAACCGATAAACTATCAGTTCCACTAAAACTTGTCGTTAAGGATAATAAACTGGAATATTGAAGGGTTGCCTGACGTTGTATCTGTTCAGAAGGACGGAGCGTTTTTCTCCCTTGATCCGTAATAATATTACTCGTTGCAGTTCTATTTCCTGCCACCCCTGCCACATACATGGTCGCGACTCCAAATAATTTAGTCGTCGTAGAAAATTGATGATCTTCGAGATAGGAAACCCGACTTTCGAGGTTATCTACCCTTACTCCCATTGCGGCTAATTCTACTTCAAAATCCTGAGCTAATCGTTTTAATTTATCTAAATCTTCCCGTAACACTGCTACATTTTCCTGAAGCAGTCGCTCCATTGTATTCATACAGGCATTTAAGCCCGCCGCAAATTCCCAACGAGATAACGCTCGATTTCCCCTAAAGGTGCGATCGGGATAGCCCACAATACAGCCATAGCGTTCCACCAAACTTTTGAGAGCTTCGTACACCAAGCAGTCGGCTCCACATCCCGCAATTGGTTTACATCTGTAACCTGGGATAAATCATTATTCGTAACTTGAAAACCTTTGGGTTGTCTTAGCCGTTGAATTTGTTGCAAAAGTTGATTGGCGGAGGGATCAACTTCAGGGGTTGATAACATTATGTTGGTAGGATCTTTTTCCGTTAGAACTTCAGGCGTTGGGGACGATAATTCATCAGCGATCGCGAAGTGTGTCTGCGACATCGCGGCGGGTAATATGAGTCCAAAACCGCCCAGGATTAGGGGAAATATTTTTAAGGTTTTGATCAGTAAACTTTTCATTAATTCGCTCCTCACACAATTTAATAAAAAATGGGACGAGTTTTAATTTTAATCCTCTTCCCAGACTATAATTTTGGCTTTAAAAAAGCAGAATATTACTGTCTAAATTCAGTAACCTTGCCTTTTCCGTTGGTATTACAATAACCTTCCATTTTTTTGCCGTCCCGTGTGACCACCCAATTAAAACTTAAACCATCCTTTTTGATGTCATTTAAAGTGATGTCACCCTTATCGATGGACTCCTGTAGGGTTGCTCCCAAGGAGACACTCACATCCGACATCGGGACACTGAATTGATCTACCGCTTTCATTTTGCAATTTGCCCCTCCCTTCTGCGCCATCCCCTTGACGGTTTCCGCAGAGGCAGGCTGAGTGACGAGACCAAAACTGACAGAGGCTAATACAAAAGCCGCGATCGTTCCTGGGATTAAATTTTTCATGATGTCCTATCCTTTTGTTGAAGATTGGGTTTAGAGGCAAATTCTTGAGTACACTGCAAACCCCATAACCAACACTCTATAGGGTTTATTGGTTGCAAGCTATCCAATTTGCGACGACTTTAGAGATAAGTTGTCGTTTTTTGGACAAAAAGCGATATAACTTTTGTATCAGTTTTTAATTTTGCTTCCTTTTTCGTTCGCTCCTGTTTTTAAATGAATCCTCAATTATTGTTCCCCCTAGATAGAACTCCCCTGCTTGAAAGTGATAATTACGAAGAGGCGGAGGTAATGTTAACGCAGTTAATCGGCCCTTGCAAAAGTGAATTTTTAGAACCGAATTCTCCCTTTTTAACTCGTTATTATTATGCCAACTTTCATCAATCAGCAATGGTCTATTTACAATGGCAAGGGGCGCAGAAATTAATCCGTTTTCAGCCAGATGATTTATACGTTTTTTATCTTCCTCTAGAAGGAATTATTCAGGAAAGAATTAATCAGTCTGAGCCAATATTTTCTTCCATCACAACAGCTCATTTATTTAGTCCGCAACAGGACTTAACGGGTCAGATTAGTTCGAGAGGTCAGGGAATTTCTATCTGTATTCCCTACCAAAAATTACATCAAGAATTAGCTAATTTATCAGGGAAATCCATCAATTCATTCATTACTTTTCAGCCCGAAGTGGATCTAACCACTGTCTTTGGTCACAGTCTTAAGGAACTTATTCTATTTGCTTGGCAATCAACGGCTTGTAACTCTCTATTTTTACCCCAATTAGAACAAACTTTAGTGACGGGATTACTGCAATATCATCCCCATAATTATTCTGCTTTTCTTCAAAAAAATGAGGGAATAGTTAGCGATCGCACGGTAAGAATGGCTCAGGAATTCATGATGGCAAATTTACAAAAACCGATTAGTTTAGGAGATATTGCTTCGGCGATCGGGGTAAGTGGCCGTTCTTTACAACGCTCTTTTGCAAAATATTACGACTGTTCACCGCTCCAATTTTTGAAACAAGCACGATTGGATGCCTTACATCAAGAATTAAAACAGGTAATGCCACCCTTAGGAATTACGGATTTGATCATCAAATATCAGTTTGGACATTTGGGAAGATGTAGTCAGAGTTATCAAAAACGTTTCGGCGAATTACCCTCAGAAACCGTTCAGCGATCACAAAATATACATCATCTATCGTCCAGAAGGAAAAATTACTAAAATTACTCCGCGATCGCCGTTAGAGACCGCATTCCGCAGGTTGACTCAAGGAACGAGATAATACATTTGTACTGCTTTTTCGCCCCGTAGATTAATTCCTTGATTAGGTAAGACTCTTGAAAAAGCTATATTCCTTATTTGACAAAGCTTTGAAGGCTTTTGGGGTAAAAATATTTTGCTCTACTGTTAATTTTCTCATCAAGCAAAAGGAAAATATTGGTCATCAGTAAAAAGATGCTTTCTTAATTCAGTATAACGACAAGCCTTTTTTTCGTTTTAGTACAAGCTCGTAAACAAGACAGTAATTTGCAAAGCTCTTGCCCCGTAAGGATTTTAAAATTGTTTAAAAGTTCTTTGGAACCTGCGGAACGTGGTTTGTAGAACAATCCGTTATTGAAAATCTAGAGGACGCTGACTATCAAGACAATCCCCTAATAATGCTACAAAAAATTGCTACCGCACTTAATCAACGAGTCAAAATGAGCCTTATTAGCTGAAATCCAGCGATCGCCAACTTAACTTTAACTCTGCAAAATAAAATCATAAAGATGATGAGCTAATGCCAACTTACTGCAAGACGCGATCGCTTTTGTTTGACCTTGTTGATTCAGAATAACTGCCTGATTAGTATCTGTCCCAAAACCTGAATTCGGTTGATCAATCGGGTTTGCCACAATAAAATCTAGATTTTTTCGGTGTAACTTATCGAGAGCAGGTGGAATAATATCCCCCGTTTGGGCAGCAAAACCAATCAGCAATTGATGGGGTTGTTTTAATTCACTTAAGTTTGCCACAATATCGGGAACGGATTGTAATTCTAAATGGGAAGGTAACTCTTTTTTCGGGAGTTTATAACTAACATAATGGGCAGGTTTAACATCAGCAACGGCCGCGCACATAATGATCCAATCAACTTCGGATAAATGATTAATCAACGCTTTTTCCATTTGCTCGGCGTTAATAATAGAAATAAGTTGTAAGCGTTCAGAATGCGTTATTTTTTCCGTTAAAGGAGCATGAACCAAGAACACCGACGCACCCCGATCTAGTGCCGCTTGGGTGAGGGCTAATCCCATTTTTCCTGTGGAAGGATTGCCGATATATCTCACAGGATCGAGATATTCCCTCGTTCCGCCCGCACTGATGAGGAGTTTTTTGCCGACTAAATCTTGTTTTCCTTGGGTTAGCAATAAGGATTCTAGGGTACTCAAAATCACTTCAGGTTCCGCCATTCTGCCTCTACCCACGCGATCGCAAGCAAGTAAACCCACACTAGTCCCAACAGAAACATAACGGGGATCTTGAGCAATTAACTGCCAATTCCGTTGCACAGAAACCTGTTCCCACATCTCCGTATTCATCGCAGGAGCCAGCAAAATGGGGCAACGGGAAGCCAGCACCGTATTCGTTAATAAATTATCCGCCAATCCATAGGCTAATTTCCCTAAAGTTTGAGCAGTCAGGGGCGCGATCAAAAAAACATCTGCCCATTCCCCTAATTCAATATGTAGCGGA
This sequence comes from uncultured cyanobacterium, assembly GCA_963807635.1. GTDB lineage: Bacteria > Cyanobacteriota > Cyanobacteriia > Cyanobacteriales > Microcystaceae > Snowella. Next base: position 31,386 of record CAWEDJ010000067.1, on the reverse strand, counting down.
CGAGAATGAGTGGGTTGCCAAAAGTTTTGATCGGTATAGGCGGGATGGCGGCTGAGGGTAGAGACGGTTAGGGGAGTAATAAATTTCTGGGCAGATTCGGTCAGAATAACCCGAACTTCGGCTCCTGATTGGAATAATTGGGAAATGATTGCACAAACTTTATAGGCGGCAATCCCTCCCCCTATACCGACTAAAACCCGCCGTTGCTTGAACATAGAAGATTAAGCTTCGTCGTAGGCTTCGATATCGAGTAAATAAAGATAGGGTTCGGCTAACTCTTGACGTTGAAAGGCGATCGCGCGCAATAAATGCCAATCCTGTAGAGCTTCAAAGGGATTGTTGTAGTCATCGACTTCTAAGCGTTGGGCTAAATTTGCGACTTCTTCAGCACTCATGGCTGAAATTTCCTGGGTCGAGAGCGTTAAGGCTGTCATTTTCCTAACTCCTTTGAGGCTATTGTCTAATTATTTATCCCGTCTTCATATTACAGCGATTGGAGAAAAGATACCGAGATTTTTAGGGATTGTTCATAAAAATTCAAGATATTCTGACAAAGAATCTCGGTAAAGTAGTTTTGGAATCACCCAAAATTGAGCAGATTTTTAAAATGACTAATTCTCTTTAAATTTCGTTCATCTTTTCTTACTCACATCAAAAAGCGATGATCAGTTTAAACAAAACAATCATTTCAATAATGATTATCAATGGGAATTGAGAAGAGAACAGGATAAACTAGAAAGAAATCTGAGGGAGGAAATTATGGTAGCCACGCCGATTAAAACCGAAAAGCGATTAACCATCCAGACGACCAGCATTGCCGCCGATACCACCACCATTCGTTCCTTGGACTGGGATCGCGATCGCTTTGATATTGAATTTGGTCTGCAAAATGGCACAACCTATAACTCCTACCTGATTCGGGGGGAAAAAATCGCCCTAGTGGATACCTCCCACGAAAAATTTCGCCAGCTTTATCTAGACACCTTAACGGGACTAATTGACCCGAAAACCATTGATTATCTGATTATTAGCCACACCGAACCCGATCATAGTGGTTTAGTCAAAGATATTTTGCAAATCGCGCCCCAAATTACCGTGATTGGTTCCAAGGTCGCCATCCAGTTTTTAGAAAATTTTGTCCATCATCCCTTTGAACGCCGTTTGGTGAAAAGTGGAGAACAGCTAGATTTAGGCAAGGGACATCTTTTAGATTTTGTTAGCGCACCGAATTTGCATTGGCCCGACACGATCCTGACCTATGACCAGGGAACCCACACCCTTTTTACCTGCGATGTTTTTGGGATGCACTACTGTTCTGAAGCCTTTTTTGATGAAAATTTAAGCAAAATTGAACCTGATTATCGCTTTTATTACGATTGTCTGATGGGGCCGAATGCCCGCTCGGTATTAGCCGCCATGAAACGCATGGATGAGTTGGGAGAAATTCGTTTGGTTGCCAATGGTCACGGCCCGTTGTTGCAATATAACGTCACTGAATTATTGGCTCGTTACCGTAAATGGAGTCAATCCCAAGCCAAATCCGATAAAACCGTTGCTATTTTTTATACGGCAGATTACGGTTTCAGCGATCGCCTGTCTCAAAGTATTGCGCGGGGGGTGACCAAAACGGGGGTTGCGGTGGAAATGGTCGATTTAGGGTCAGCCGATGCCCAGGAAGTGCAAGAATTAGTGAATCGATCCGCAGGAATTATTTTAGGAATGCCCCCTTTAACGGGAGACAATGCCAAGGAAATTGCGACTAATTTGGGAACGATTTTAGCGGCAGTTAATCCAAAACAAACGATTGGTCTATTTGAATCCTATGGTGGGAATGATGAACCGATTGATCCCCTGTTAACGAAGTTTTTAGAAGCCGGTTTGAAGGAAGTATTTAAAGCAATTAAAGTTAAAAATACTCCAACGGAAAATATTTATCAGCTCTGTGAAGAATCAGGAACGGATTTTGGGCAAGTCTTGGTACAAACTAGCAAGATTAAGCAGTTAAAATCTATTGACAATGAACTTGAAAAAGCGATCGGTCGTATCAGTGGCGGGTTGTATATTATCACTGCTCAAAAGGGCGAAATGAAAAGTGCGATGTTAGCGTCCTGGGTTATGCAAGCAAGTTTCGATCCCCCTGGCTTTACCGTTGCTGTGGCTAAAGATCGTGCGATTGAATCTCTCCTCCAGGTCGGCGATCGCTTTGTTTTAAATATTTTAGAAGAAGGGAAATATCAGCCTTTAATGAAACATTTCCTCAAGCGATTTCCCCCTGGTGCCGATCGCTTTGCAGGAGTAAATACCCAACTGGCCAGTAATGGTTCCCCGATTTTAACAGAGGCTTTAGCTTATCTAGAATGTGAAGTTCTCAGTCGGATGGAATGCAGTGATCATTGGATTGTTTATAGCAAAGTCAATCAGGGACGAGTCTCGAATCCCGAAGCGTTAACCGCCGTGCATCATCGCAAGGTGGGAAATTATTATTAATATTTCTAATCGGTGATCATAAATCGTCCCACCGTTTCAAAATATTTGAGTCATAGAGAATTTCAATCAAAACTCTAAAAAATAGCAACCTGCTTGTAACAAAATATAGGTAAAGTGTGACTATATTCCATCATTGGGCAGTAGTCTGCGAGGTCGAGGTGCAATCATGTATAGGCGAGATTTTTTAACCCTATTCGGCTTGACGTTAATGGGAATTGTCAATCATGCTTGTGGTGACAATTCGCAAGAATATGCAGAGGCATCTAACAGGAAGCGTATCGTGGTAGTTGGTGCTGGACTAGCAGGCCTTGCCGCCGCACGAGAATTACACAGACAAGGACACGAAGTTGTTGTTATTGAAGCTCGCGAGCGTATCGGTGGTCGAATTTGGACGAGTCTTAAGTGGACTGATATGCCTTTGGATTTGGGGGCAACCTGGATACATGGAACTCAGGGCAACCCCTTGACCACTTTGGCGGAACAAATCAAAGCCAAACGTCTTATCACGAGTTACGACAGGACAATCACCTATAACACGTCAGGCCAGCCACTCTCCAAAGCAGAGGAAGTCCAGATGGAGAATTTGAGGAAGAAAGTATTTAGGATTTTGAAGCAGACACAAAACGAGGAGATTGATGTTTCGATTCGACAGGCGATTCAACCTCTGATCCCTCAGTTGGACAAATCCTCGGAAGCATATCGTTTCATCAACTTTATTTTGAGTGCTGAAATCGAACAGGAGTATTCAGGAAGTACTCAAAGCCTTTCCGTACAATGGTATGACAGTGATAAAACCTTTTCTGGCGATGACGCTCTATTCGTTCAAGGATTTAGAGTTATCCCAGAATTTTTAGCACAAGGGTTAAACATTGAACTGGGTCAGGTGGTAAAAGAAATTCAATGGGATCAGTCTCCTATTAAGGTGATTACCCAAAAAGCCGAGTTTATAGCTGACCACGTTGTAGTTACCCTGCCGCTTGGGGTTTTGCAGTCTAAGAGTGTACGTTTCATTCCTGAATTACCACGAAATAAACAGAATGCGATCGCTAACCTGGGTATGGGAGTCTTGAACAAATGTTATCTTCGATTTCCTGAAGTCTTTTGGTCGGTTAATGTTGATTGGTTGGAGTACGTTTCGGAAAAAACTGGTGAATGGACAGAATGGGTAAGTTTCAATCATGTAGCCAATATGCCCATACTGCTAGGATTTAATGCCGCCGACAGAGGGAGAGAGATTGAAGCATGGTCAGATACACAAATCGTTGCCAGTGCGATGGAAGTTTTAAGAAAAATCTATGGAGTAGGTATCCCCGACCCAACTGATTACCAAATTACTCGTTGGGCAACTGATCCGTTTTCCCTGGGTTCGTATTCCTATAATCCTGTTGGCTCACTGCCAAGGATGCGCCAGGAACTTGCCGCCCCTCTGAAAGGGTCTATATTTTTTGCAGGGGAAGCCTCTGAGGAAAGCTATTTTGGGACTGCTCACGGCGCATATTTGTCTGGTATGCGTGTCGCGAAGGAAATCTTGAAAGTATGATGGGGTCTCACTGGAGAGTTGAGAACACTGACTCGGAGTGTAGGAGTCGGTCACGGCAGATGGAATCTTATCAGTTTCTTTTCCGTTAAAAATTTTCCCAATCCTAAGATCAATTTAAAGTGAAATCGGCTACAGGGAAAAGATTCTCCATAGCCGACTATCATTTAGTTTTTCAGGGAATTCATCCTAATTAGACGGAGAAAGACTACGACGTTTCATCGACATCTCATAGGCTTCGATAATATCGCCTTCTTTCCAATCGGTGAACTTAGAAATCCCAATACCGCATTCGTAGCCAGCATTGACTTCCCGTGCATCTTCCTTCATCCGTTTGAGAGAATCAATCATGCCTTGATAGACAACATTTCCTCCCCGACGTACCCGAAGATTCCGATTCCGAACGATCTTACCCGATAGGACATAGCAACCTGCCACAGCCCCGCGACCAACCGCAAAGACTGCTCGGACTTCGGCTTGACCCAAGGGGGTTTCGATTTCTTCGGGGTCTAGGAGACCTTCCATCGCGCCTTGGATATCATCTAGTAATTTATAGATGATGTCATATTCCCGAATATCGACTCCCTCCCGATCCGCCGCCTGTCGAGAACCGGTCGCCAAAGTGGTATTAAAGCCCACCACGACGGCACCACTGGCAGCAGCCAAATCCACATCCGTTTCGGTGATTTCTCCAGGCGCGGCCAACCACACTCGAATTTGCACCTCATTTTGGGGTAACTGACTCAAGGAGCCAACAATAGCTTCGACGGAACCTTGAACGTCTGCTTTGAGGATGAGGTTAAGCTCTTTGAGTTCGCCTTCCTGGGCCTGGGCGGATAAGGTACTCAGGGTTACGCGACGAGACGACATTTGTTGCTGAAGTCTGGTTTGTCGGTTGCTATCTGTCCGTTGCTCAGAGAGGGCCCGCGCTTCTTTTTCATTGGTAAAGACATCAAACTCGTCGCCCGCAGAGGGAACACCGTTCAAACCGAGTACTTCTACCGCAAAAGATGGAGTCGCGGCATCGACTTTATTACCCCGATCATCGATCATGGCTCGAATCTTACCGAGAACTGCCCCAGCGACAATCACATCACCGACTCGGAGCGTTCCATTTTGCACCAGCAAGGTGGCAACTGGGCCTCGTGTACGGTCAAGATTAGCTTCAATGACGGTTCCTTTGGCGGCGCGATCGGGATTGGCCACTAATTCTCCCACTTCGGAAACTAGAAGAATCATTTCTAGTAAGGTATCGAGATTTTGCCCTCTGAGTGCGCTGACGGGAACCATGATGGTATCTCCGCCCCACTCTTCAGAGACTAAGCCGAGTTCCGAAAGCTCTTGTTTGATGCGGTCTGGGTTGGCTCCTTCCTTATCCACCTTATTAATGGCAACAATAATGGGAACTTCGGCGGCCTTGGCATGGCTGATCGCTTCACGGGTTTGGGGTTGAACGCCATCATCAGCGGCAACGACTAGGATGGCAAGATCGGTCACCCTGGCTCCGCGCGCTCGCATGGCCGTAAAGGCTTCGTGACCTGGCGTATCCAAGAAAACAATTTGTTCGGATTTGCCATTGTGTTCGATATCAACGTGATATGCCCCAATATGCTGGGTAATGCCCCCCGCTTCTCCCTGGGCGACCTTGGTTTTCCGAATAGAATCCAATAGGGTGGTTTTACCATGATCCACGTGACCCATGATAGTGACAACGGGAGGACGACGTTCTAGGTATTCCAAATCCGTTGCATCCAGCATTTCCGTGACTTTCGTGGCGGCGGCAATCACTTCTTCTGTGAGGATTTCGACACCAAAATCTTCCGCAACGGAACGAGCGGTTGCTTCATCCAAGGTTTGGGTAATTTGAACGGCAGTTCCTTTTTGGAAAAGATGTTTAATAATTTCCATTTCAGAAACAACTAACAACTCCGCCAATTCTCTGATCGTCAAACTACTCGATAACAAGATGCTTTCGGGTCGCTCTATTACTTCCTTGCGATCGCGACGGTCAGTTTTGGTTCGACCAGTGTTACTGCCATCGGCTTTAACGGGTGCTTTACGGGGACGATGACCCACAGAAGGAGCTTTGGTTTTGGTGGCCGCCATCATAGAGGCAGGTTTAGCAGGACGAGCAATAGATAAACTGACTAACGCGGCTTGGGCTGCACTCGCACTCAGGGCTGCGGCATCATCGTCATCCTCATCATCAAGCAGGGAAGGACGACGTTTGTTTTTAGCCGCCGCTTTTGCTTTATTTTCTCGCTGTTCTTCCTCTTCTTCTTCCCATTTACTGCGTTTAGCAGGGCGAGGAGCGGTCAGACGCTTCAATTGGGGTTTTTGCTTGAGAAGTTCCGTGGCGGGATCGTCCAACAAATCATCATCGGTATTTTTTGCGCTCTCTCCATCTAGTGGAAACTCTAGCAATTCGGGAAGATTATCATCTTCATCCTGGGGCGGTTTAGGACGATTTAACTCTATTTTTGCCTTGACTTTTTCCCCAGGGCGTTGGAGTCCACCCGTCTTATTGGGAGCTTTTTCTGGAGCTTTTTCCGATTTTTTGACGAGAGAATCTTTGAGGGTGATGATCACAGGTTTACTAACCTTACTCTCACGACTCCGTTCTTCGGATGGGGGACTAGACGGTTTACTGGGAGGTTGGCTGGGGGTTTGACTAGGGGTTTGACTAGCGGCTTGTCCGCGATCACGCAGTGCCGCTTCGCGATCGCGATTGATCGATGGTTTGATCAACTGACTAGCGGCTGAAGTACGGGGCTGACGATTTTCCGTCGTCCCAGAAGACGCACCATTACTACTTGGGACAACAGGAGAAATTGGACGAGGCGCACCCTCTGGGCGGGGACGCGGTTCAGAAACATTAGCTTTGGGAGGATTTTTTTCGGTCACAGGCGATCGTTCAGGAGTGGGATGAGACAAATTAGAAGATGGAGGAGAAGCAGGGGGCGCGGTCAAAACTGAAGTTGTAGCAGGGGTTGGGTTAGGGGAAATTGCCTCACCAGAACGCTCTTTCTTATGATGAATCGCTAAAATTTGTTGTTTTCGTTCCACTGGCTGAGGTTCGGGTCTTCTAGAGCCAGGGGGATAGGAAGCATATTTTTCGGCGGCTGTTTTAATCCGTTCAGCATCGGACTCGCTAATCGTACTGCTATGGCTTTTGACTGAAATATTCAATTTCTCGCAAATGTCTAAGAGGTCTCTATTCTCTAAATGCAATTCTTTGGACAAGTCATAAATTCTAACCTTGGCGTTGTTCATCCATTATCCCCCTGAGCTAAGTAACAAATTTTGAGTGATGGTTGGCCAGTGATTCCGTCATCAACTATTGTAAAGCACCGTCATAGTGCCACTAAGTCGATAGTATTTTTATAAACAAATAAAATAGGTTTTATGTTTTGATATTTTAATTAAGATAGATGAAGGCATTTCTCCTATGAAGTAACGATAAATGATTTTTTCTAAATAAAGTTATCTAGGGACAAAAAAGTTTTAGACTGACCCCTGGGTTTTGGTTGTTGCCAATCGCTCCTCAAGATCTTGGAAAATCTGTTCGGGAACGGTCGCTTTGATAGCACGTCCAAGGCGATTTTTATGTCGAGCCGCCTGAAGACAACTAGACTGGGGACAAAGATAGGCAGAGCGTCCCATCCCCTCATCTAATTGTACCTGTCGAGACGGATAGACTCGGACAATTCGCCAAAATTCATTCCTTGGGGCTAACTTTCGACAACTGATACAGCGGCGATCGCCAGGCTTTTTTTGCCTTAAATGACTTTTAATTTCTATTCTTCCTCCAATGCCGCTTCTTCAAAGGTCTCTAAATCTAATTTTTCACTGACAGGCAGTTTAGCGGCTTCTTCCTTCGCCTTAGCCTGTTCTACTTGTTCCCTGGCGTAGGTGGCAGGATCTTTAATATCAATTTTCCAACCCGTTAACCGAGCGGCTAAACGGACATTTTGACCTTCCTTGCCGATCGCCAAACTCAATTGATCCTCAGCAACGACAACAACGGAATGACGTTCTTCCGTATTGACCAAATAAACCTGATCGACTCTGGCAGGACTCAAGGAATTAGCAATATAGGTAGCGGGATCGGGCGACCAACGAATCACATCAATTTTTTCGCCCCGTAACTCATTCACCACTGCTTGAATGCGAGATCCCCTGGCTCCAATACAGGCTCCCACGGGATCAACATCCCGCTCTAGGGTGTCAACGGCAATTTTGGTGCGTGGGCCGACATAACGAGAAGGAGGATTAGCTTCACGGGAAACCGCGACGATGCGGACGATCTCCTCTTCGATTTCAGGAACTTCGACGGTAAAGAGATCAACCACCAATCCTGCGGCAGCACGAGAAACAATTAACTGAGGCCCTCGATGGGAACCTTCTCTGACCTTGCGGAGATAGACTTTAAATGTGGCGTTGGCGCGGTAATTATCATTGGGGAGTTGTTCCCGTTTGGGTAACTCTGCCTCAACTTCGGGTTGACCGAAGCTACTATTGACCGCCATCACTACCGATTGACGCTCAAAGCGCAGAACCCTGGCATTTAAGACCGTATCTTCTAGATCTTGAAATTCTTCTTGAATAATTTTTCGTTGTTGATCCCGTAATTTCTGCAACAAAACTTGTTTCGTCTGAATGGCTGCCATCCGCCCAAAATCTTTTTGATCGGGGGTCACATCTAGGACGACTTCATCCCCTAATTGAGCTTCTGCCGCGACTTCCTGGACTTCGTTTAGGGAAATAGAATGGTCGGTATTCTCGACGGTTTCCACAATTCTTTTGGTGGATAAAATGCGAAATCCTTCTTCCTCAGTATCCAATTCTACTTCAAAATTTTCAAAATATTCTTCTGCAAATTGCTGACCAATACTTTGGGAACGACGAAAACGCTCATAACCCTTCAATAGAGCTTCCCGTAGGGCTTCTTGAACGGCAGAGTGGGGTAAATTGTGCCGTTGACTGATTTCTTCAATCATGGCGGGTAATCCGGGCAAACTAACGAGAGACATCGGTGGTAAACTCCAATAAAAGTAATTACATCATCTTGGTTCAGGTTCTCCTTAAGATGGCGAATCTAATTGCACTTTGGCGACTAAATGACGCGGAATGGAAAATGATCGTCCTTTGAGACTGAGATGAACCTGGGTTTCATCCCGTCCCTGCAATCTTCCTTGCCATTGTTGATTTCCTTCGTAGGGTTCGGTACTGGTTACGAGTACACCAAATCCTTTGAAGGCGATAAAATCGCGATCGCTGAGATAATTGGCGAGAAATCCCTGGACTGGAAACCTCTAGAACGTAGTTTTCGGGGATCACAGGGGTCGAGTCTAAATGGGGTTCTAAGGGCCGACTCATTTTTTCGCAATCGTCTAGGCTGGTATCCTGTTGGAGATTGCGAATGTCTATCCGTAGAATGGGTGGCCTTTTGTTGGTCTGAAACGCCACGTCCACAATATCCAAACCCAATTCGGCGGCGATCGGTATCGCCAGGTCAAGAATGGGGAGAATTAAAGGATGGGTCATCGCGGTTGAACAATAAAAAAGCGGGCTAAACCCACTTCTCGAAGCTTTTCAAGATAGGGATAGACGGCCAATGGGGTCGCCTACGCTGAAACTAGTGTAGCAAAAATGAGACACAACTGGAGCAGAACTCTCGCCTTGGATCGCGATCGCCTGAAAACTTTATCCAAGCGATATTATCTTTCTGGGCTAAATCCCTTGAGCGATCGCGTTTTTTGGGTGATGCTTAACCCTTGTCCTTGTAACAAAACGCCAAATTTTCCCAGTCCCGTAGGATCAATCAATTGATGGAGAGCATCCCGCCGTTTGAAGATTTCTGCAACACTGAATTTCCCTGTCGAAAGTTCCATCAGGCGATCGCCTAATCCGAGACTCATTAAAAATAAACCCTGGTTTGTAAATCTTAAAGTTTCTAAACCAAGAGATTTACCCTGATTTTCTAGGGCAGTAAAATTCACATGGGTCGTAATATCTTGCAATCCCAAATTAACAAAAGGATCGGAATGATAGCGATGTTGATAATAACATTGCAAAGTTCCCTGGCTACGTTGGGGATGGTAATATTTTTGAGCAGAATAACCATAATCAATGGTTAACAAATAGCCTTGTTTTAATTTTTGAGCAATCCGATCCAACCAATCTAAGGCTTGTAAATTTACCTCAGTCCGATAACCTTCAGGATAATCGCCTGAATCTAGATTAATTTGAAGTTGCTGAAAATAATTTAATAATTCTGTTGTAGAAAGTTCAGCAATAATTTCAATGAATTCCCCCCGATTTTCCCCAACATAAACTTCCTGCAATTGATGATCTTGCCAAATGACTTGATGGACAGGAAACGCATCAATTAATTCATTACTAAAAAAACAGCCTGTCACTGAATTATTTGCTAAACCTGACCAACTTTTCCAACTTAAATTAATTCCTTTTTCTCGCCAGGATTGCAATTTTTCTTGTTGTGTGGCGATCAATGACGGTGATTCTTCAATAATACTATATTCAACATTTTGCAATAAATCAGGATAATTTGATTGCCAATAATTTAAAATATCAATCGCTAAATCCCCTAACCCTGCTCCCATTTCTACGACTTGAAAGGCTTCAGGACGATCCAGAATCACCCATATTTCCGCGAATTGTTCAGCCAACAGTTCGCCAAAATCTGCGCCCAGGGAAGAAGCCGTAAAAAAATCTCCCTTATTTCCGATCGCCACCTGACCAGAACTGTAGTAACCATAGTCGGGATGATAAAGAGCCAAGGCGCATAAACTCAGCAAAGGTGATGCGTTTGTCAGAATTAGCTTGAATTTTAGCTAGAATGATTTGCTTTAATCGGTGTGATTTTTCTGACATTTCGATACCAATTTAATTTGATTAAAATGCAGATGTAAATATCAATGAGATCCCCCCTAGCCCCCCTTGATAAGGGGGGAAGCCAAAGGCGGGGGGATCAGTTAATGCAATATTTTGGGTTTATTTAGGCTTATGAGCAGAGCGATAAAAAGGTTTTTTAACCACTTTTGCAGGATAGGTTTTACCTCGAATTTCTACTTCTAAGGTTTGACCAATTTTACTGAAAGGAGTCGCGACATAGGCCAGGGCGATCGCAGATTCGAGGGTAGGAGACTGGGTTCCGCTCGTCACTTCTCCGATGGTTTCGCCTTCCATGACAACGGGATAACCGTGTCGCGCAATATGCCGACCGCCCATTTCTAAGCCCACCAAACGCCGTTTTACCCCATTTAGCTTCTGATCTGCCAAAATATCGCACCCAATAAACTCTCCTGCGCTATCTAGGTGGACTAACCAGCCCAATCCTGCTTCTGAGGGGCGTTGTCGTGTCATCGATGTCTTGACCATAGAGGCACATAGCCGCTTCTAGTCTCAAGGTATCCCGCGCCCCTAGTCCACAGGGAATCACCCCCGCCCCCAAGAGCGATCGCCATAGGGTCTCAGCAACATCAGGATCGACCATAATCTCAAAACCGTCTTCCCCTGTATAGCCTGTGCGAGCAATAAAGGCAGGCTCATCAAAAATAGTGGTTTCTAAATGACCAAAGGCAGGCAAGTCCGCCAAATTTTCCGTAACGAGGGCTTGCAGCGTGGTCAAGGCTTTTGGCCCTTGGATCGCAATTAGGGCCTTATCTGCGGATAAATCTTCAAAATTTAGTTTATTAGTATCTAAATGGGATAAAAACCAGGCTTTATCCTTTTCCATCGTCCCCGCATTGACAATAATGGTGGCAAGCTGTTCTCCTGATGCCGTTTCTCCCTGATAGTAAATGATAATGTCGTCAATAATGCCCGCGCTTTCATTGAGCAAAACCGTATATTGAGCCAATCCCACCTGTAAACGACTTAAATCCGAGGGAACTAACTTTTGTAATTCGGCGAGCAAATCCTTACCCTGCATCACAAATTTACCCATGTGGGAAATATCAAACATCCCGACACCATTGCGGATCGCGCTGTGTTCTTGTTTTAAACCCGTAAACTGAACGGGCATTTCCCAACCAGAAAATTCGGTCATTTTGGCTTTTTGTTCAACAATTAGGTCAAAAAGCGGAGTACGAGCTAGGGAGTTAGGGGAAGAGTCCGAATGTGCCACAGGATTTTGGGGGTTAGATTAGGATTAATGATGCAAATAAACTGTTTCCTATCCTACCTTAAGTTGTGAATCAGGGTGACGGCTCAGGCTCTAAATTAGCTCCGTCAAAATTGGTTTTTTCTGAATTTTTCTCGGCTATTGGAAATTTAATGGCTCCCGCATTACAATCTCGTAACCATAGATTGATTGCCTGGGCGATCGCGCTATTCTCGGATTCCTGGGTCAACCCAAACGGCTCATTTTTATCCCAGGAAGATGGCTGAGAAAACAACAGAATTAAACGCCATTGCTGATCGGTTAAATCAAAAAAAGCCCAATAATGGTTTTGTAATTCGATAACTCTTTGAGTAGCATATTGCCGCTCTAAAAGAGTAAAAAAAAGCTGTTGAGAAGTGTCAGGAAAAACGGGTTGAAATTGTCGGTTAATTAGAGGTAATGGCTCCAATTCAGGATGACTGGCGACGATCACATAGTTGCGGGGCATCAAGTTTTGCGTATGGTTGATGATGCTACGTTGAATCACCCGATTAGTATAACTGGGTAAATCAGCCAACATTTGGGGGGCTAGATCGGCTAATTTTTGGGGACAGGCAGACCGAGAAGCAGTTTCTTGAGCGATCGCGGATTGACTGACAACCATGAAATTTAAAAGACCCAAGATCCCCAGATTGATAGAAACTTTTAAGCAATTTCTTGACAAATTTTTTCCCATGCTTCGGCGGGTGAAGGTGCGGCGGTAATTGGACGACCGATGACTAAATAATCTGCTCCTGCGGCGATCGCCTCCTTTGGAGTCATGACGCGGCGTTGATCCCCACTACTGGCCCAGAGCGGTCTGACCCCTGGACAAACAAGAAGATAATCCGAGCCACAAACATCTCGCAATTGACGGACTTCCTGGGGAGAACAGACGGCTCCGTGAATGCCCGATTCTTTAGCCATCAGGGCCATTTCTAAAACGTATTCAGGTAATTCTAAGGGAACTTTAAGATCAAAAGCTAAATCCCGTGAAATCAAACTGGTTAAAAGCGTAATCGCTAACAGTTTAGTGGAAGATTGGGACTGAATCATGGCATCCGCCGCTAATTTCAAGGCACTTCTTCCCGCCGTTGCATGGAGTGTTAATAAATCTACGCCATACTCACTGGCTGAACGACAAGCGGACATCACCGTGTTAGGAATATCGTGAAATTTTAGGTCTAAAAAAATGCGTTTATCGCGGTCTTTTAAAATGTGTAATATTTCTGCCCCGTACTGACGAAGAGTTCTAAGCCAACTTTCCAAAAGGTGACTTCGGGCAGTCGATCAACCAAGGCGATCGCGGCTTCGAGGGTTGGAACATCGAGGGGAACAATAATGCGGTCTGAATTCATGGGCGTTGTATGAGGGGGCGAATGAAAAGACTGATTTTGGGGAACGTTTGAGCCAGAAAACCCTAGAATATCGTTACCATAAGTGAGAGAATTCCATTTTATAAAACTATGTTACAAGTCAAACGCCTTCCCGCCCTATCCGATAATTATATTTTCTTACTGCATGATCCCCAGAAAAATATTGCCGCCGTTGTCGATCCCGCCGAGCCTGAGCCTGTGTTGGATTGTTTGACAGAATTAGGAGCAGAATTAGTCGCCATTTTTAATACCCATCATCACGGCGATCACGTGGGAGCAAATCAAGCTTTAATAGCAAAATTTCCCCAATTAACGGTCTATGGTGGCGCAGAGGATCGGGGTAGAATTCCAGGTCAAATGGTTTATCTCCAGGAAGGCGATCGCGTCCCATTCAGCGATCGAACAGCAGAAGTTTTCTTTATTCCAGGTCATACCCGCGCCCATATTGCCTACTATTTCCCACCTTCATCCTCTGAAGAAACAGGCGAACTGTTTTGTGGGGATACGATTTTTGCGGGGGGCTGTGGCCGTCTCTTTGAAGGAACTCCTGCCCAAATGGTCGATTCTATTGGCAAATTACGCCAATTACCCGATAATACGCGAGTATGGTGCGCCCATGAATACACCTTAGGCAACCTCAAATTTGCTGTCACCGTTGATCCCGACAATACCGACCTGCAAAACCGTTATCACCAAGTCCAAGAACTGCGATCGCGGGGAGAAGCGACCATTCCCTCCTTATTAGGAGTCGAAAAACGCACCAATCCTTTTTTAAGATGGGACAGCGAGGCCCTGAAAAAAGCAATGGGCTTGACGGAACCCGCCAGAGTTTTCGGGAAATTGCGGGGAATGAAAGACGTATTTTAAGATCATAATAAAGATGACGGATTCTCAACCTAATTATCGGGAAAAAATAGGGGGATATTTTGAAGAAGTCAATACTCCCATTGGTTTTGGGATCAATCTCGCGATCTTGGCTTTGTCCATATTATCCCTGATTATTTTTGTTATTCAAACCTATTCAATTTCTCCCCAATTTCGCGAAATTCTTAATTATTTAGACCAGTTCGTTCTAATTTTATTTGCGATCGAATATGGTTTAAGATTTTGGTCAGCTAAATCGCGGCTTAAATTTGTGGTTGATTTCTTTTCTCTTATTGACCTAATTTCAATCATTCCTTTATTTTTATGGGGGATTAATGTTCGTTTTTTCAGGATTTTTCGTTGGTTTCGTCTGCTGAAATTAATTCGTTTAAGCAATAGTGATCTGTTTGCGGTTAAATTTAAAGTCAAAGATCAGGTCATTTTTATTCGGATATATTTAGTTCTATTTTCCACGTTATTTATCTATTCTGGACTCATTTATCAAGTCGAAAATCCTAATAATCCAGAATTATTCGATAATTTTTTTGACGCGCTTTATTATTGTGTTGTCACCATGACGACGGTGGGTTTTGGGGATATTCTTCCTTTTTCTCCAATGGGAAGATTGATCACCATTTTCATGATTTTAACGGGAATTGTGTTAATTCCTTGGCAAGTGGGAGATTTGGTCAAACAATTACTCAAAACCACTAATAATTCTGCAAAAGGTTGTCCTGATTGTGATTTAGCAATTCATGATATTGATGCGGTTTATTGTAAAGCCTGTGGAGGGAAATTAAAGTTACTTTCCTCTCGTTTAGAAACTTAAGAGCTATCCGTACCTCCTACGCTCTCAGCCTAGAGAATACTTCAAGAATCGACTGAACTCAGGTTATAATAAAACCCTAAAGAGTATCGATACACAGTGTAAAATGGCTGAAACTTATCTACTGGACAAACTACAATCGGTTGAACAAACATTTGAGGAGTTGACTCGTTTGTTAGCCGACCCCGATGTTGCGACCAATCCAGACGAATTTCAAAAGGTGGCGAGAACTCGTTCATCCCTAGAACAAACGGTTAATACCTACGAGATTTGGAAAAAAACAAAGGAAGATTTGGCAGATTCTCGTTTAATCCTCAAGGAAGCCAATAGTGACCCCGAAATGCGGGAAATGGCTAGTTTAGAGGTAGAAGAATTAGAAGAAAAATTAGCACAATTAGAGCATCAACTGACAATTCTTTTGTTGCCCCGTGACCCCAACGATGACAAAAATATCATGTTAGAAATTCGGGCAGGTACGGGCGGTGATGAAGCCAGTATTTGGGCGGGAGATTTGGTGCGGATGTACTCTCGTTATGCCGAAACAGTGGGCTGGAAAGTGAGCTTACTGAGTGAATCCTTAGCAGAAATGGGCGGCTTTAAAGAAGCAATTTTAGAAATTAAGGGGGAACAGGTTTACAGTAAATTGAAATTTGAGGCGGGGGTGCATCGGGTTCAGCGTGTGCCTGTGACGGAATCTGGCGGACGGGTACATACCTCCACCGCAACGGTAGCGATTATGCCCGAAGTCGATGATGTGGAAATTCACATTGATCCCAAGGATATTGAGATGACTACTGCTCGTTCGGGGGGCGCGGGGGGACAAAATGTGAACAAGGTAGAAACTGCCGTTGATTTGATGCACAAACCGACGGGAATTCGCATTTTTTGTACGGAAGAGCGATCGCAGCTCCAAAACCGAGAACGGGCGATGCAAATTCTACGGGCGAAGCTCTATGACCTTAAACTCCAGGAACAACAGGCAGAAGTGAGTTCTATGCGGCGATCGCAGGTGGGGACGGGTTCCCGTTCCGAGAAAATTCGGACTTATAACTACAAAGATAATCGGGTTACAGATCATCGTTTAGGGAAAAACTTTTCTCTCTCGCCCATTTTGGAAGGGGATGTGGAAGAAATTATTCAATCCTGTATTTCCCAAGATCAACAGGAACAGTTAGCGGAATTAGCTAATGCTACGAATTAAGTTGTGACCGAAGATGCGATCGCAATAACGGATAACTTAGTCTGCTCTGACGGTCGGATTATAGACAGTTTTTAAACCATCTGCCGCGATCGCGATAAACAGAAAATATTTAAAATGGTTAGATAATCTTTATAAAAAAACGGGCGATCGCAAGGGACACGCTAAAGTTGGCGATCACAGATAAGCATGGAACCTAAGTTTCACGCCAACGAGTTAATCTGCTATAACGAAAAAGCTTTGATATTCACGACAAATCTTTGAATGAATGCGATCGCTTGAATAAATTAACGTATCCTACAAAAGTGGTGATCGCGCTAAAATAAAGCTATTCGATCAATTTTTGTATTAGTGGTGTAATGTATGTCAGAACAGAAGCCTTTGCTTTCTATGCTGTGCTTGTTAGGAAGGCAGGTAAATGCGGCTATCGAAAAAGGACACGGAAATAAAATTTCATTTAATGACGTTTACAAGGGCTTAGAAGAAAAAAATCTGTTTGAACTGTTGGACGAAAAGCTTCCTGGAGTTTTAGATCTCAGTTTTTTCCTTGAACGCAATAAGGGAGCTTCCCTTAAGCAACGAGATGGGCTTCTAAATGCTTTAAGTGATGTTGCATTCGGTATGGAGGGAGATGAAAAAGACAAATATGGTATACAGAGTTCAGGTTTGTCTTTACTGATGGCTTACATTTTAGAAGCGATACAACAAAAATATTGGGAATAGTTACTGCGCCTAACTTGGCATATTCTGAAGATGGTTGAAGGCAACATAGATGTACAATTGAAATAAAAGATTGTTGCAAAGTGCAGGCCAACAATTCTAATGCACATCGACTGCCGAAAAATTTTATTTGGTACAGAGGTTACTTGCGATTCGCCAATTGTTCCTTAGTAGGGATTATGACGACGTAGATGGAAATTAAGACACGAGATATTTTTTTTATGTATAATTTATTTAATGTATTAGAATTTTCTTGAAATCTATCCAATTAATTTTATAACTATATGTTTTATGCTAAATCAATTTATCTAGGGGGAGTTATAATTAGAGCGGACGAAGTTGATTATAACGATTATCAAAAATTGGGCTTAAGATGTTTAAATTGTGGAGAAGAAGTGCTTCTCAAACATGGAGATAATAAAAGTCCACACTTTGCCCACTTTAAGTTATATAAAACGAACAAAAATAGCCAAGAAATATGTGTGTTAAGATCTTCCTCTTATAATCTACATTGTTGGCGAGAATTAACTATTGAAGGTAAAAATCAGAGAAAAATTCTGTTTCAACAATTTTTTATAGATATAATCTCAAATACTTACCATGATTTTAAATACGATGTTTTAATAAATAAAAATGAAGCAATATATGAAGACTTAGTTAATGATTATATTAAAGAATTTAAACATCATAAAAAAGAATTAATATCTGAATTAAATACATTGCCTGATAATGTTTTCACTAACAAAGATGATCTAGAGCTACAAAAGCTAATTCTTGCTGAAGTCATTGACTATTTAACTTTGCCATATACAGCTTCAATATTGTTACGAATTATTAATTTTATTCTTTATAACCAAAAAAATATGGAAAAAGAAAAAATTATATTTAATATTTTCGTGTTTTTATTTAAAGTTGATTGGGTCTATCATCTTTCTATGTATAGTGGTGAAAAAAGAAGATCTATATCAATTTCTTCTGATAAAAAGACAAATAAAATCACAAATACTCCGCTTATTTTTAATGAAAAAAAATTAAATATTTATATTAAAATTGGTGTGTCTAAATACTCAGCAAACCAAAAATCTAGTTTTTTAGATAATAGTTTTAATGATTATAAATTTTCGATAGAGCCTGATTTAACGATAATTATTTATGAAGATTTTTATAGAAGCAGAAAGCTACCTCCTATATGTAAGAGAAGTCAAAAAATAGCTGAAATATTAAAAATTGATGAGTCAATATCAAACGTTAGTAAAAATAAAAAAGTATTGAATATTTACTGGAAAATTAATAAGTTATACGAGAAAAAATACTTACACTATTCAGTGCAAAAGTTAATCTTTGTTGAAAATCAGGTCGAGGAATTCTTATCAAAATTATTTTTATCAAATTTTGAGCTTAACTTCTTAATTCAAGAATCTGAAGATATACGTCAAAATAAACTATTATATTTCCAAAAAATTCAAGATCAACGTAAACAAATTGAAGATCAACGTAAACAAAAACAAGAAATTTATGATGAACAAATAACGCTTAAAAAAATACAGTTGGAGATAGAATATGATAGAAATAGAAGATTAAATCAGGAAAAAAATAGGCTATCGTTTGTATTAGCAGAAATAATTAGGCAAAAAATTCTTAGCATATCTTATATAAGTAAGTCGGATTTATTTGAAGAATTAAATGACTATATTCAGATTATAAAAACAGATTACAATTCTGAATTTATAAACAATAGATTAGTTAAATGTCCTCTTTGTTTAAAGAATATTAATCTAAATAAAAAAAATCACTTTACAAAATGCTCGGTCTTAAATGGGGCTGGGGTTTTTTGGGTTATGCCGACACAGATGGAAATTAGGACACGAGATTAAGATTTGTAATGATCAGTATCTAGTAGGGTGTGTTAATGAAATGTAACGCACTTTATTTAGGGCTTGCTGAAAAAGTCAAAAAACAGGAAGAGGGGATTAATTTATGAATTTAAGGCGAGTAAAACATAAGGGTTAAATGAATTGTCAACACAAAGCATAAGCTGGGCTAATAAGAGGGCAGAAAAATAAGCTCTTCTTCCGAAAAAGACAAAAAAAACGTAAAACCTGCCGAAGCAGGGCAAAAAGATTGATGACTAAAAAGGTGATAGCAATAGCGGTTTCAGAGGTATCAGGAAGTTTTGTCATAACTCGATTGAGGCTAAATCGTCTCTTTGCTTGACCAAATTTGCCTTCAATAGCATTACGGTCTCTTTCATCTTGAAGAGCTTCTTTCTTTTTTTCTGGACTAATATTTGTGGGTCGTCTTCCCAAGGGTGGGCCACTCAATCGAATTCCCTTCTCCTTACAAAAAGCGCGATTTTCCCTTGTGCGATAGATTGCATCAGCATGAACAGACTGGGGATAGTAGCCTGTCTCACGTTTAAACTCTTCTATTTGTCCTTTGAAGTCGCCTGATTCATTATAATTATCCCAACTTAATCGGTATAAATAAAGATATCCATTCACATAACTTGCTGATAGTTTTGCACCAAACTCTACTGGCGTTCCCGCTTTTCCTCTAACAATGGGACGAACATGAGGTTGAGTCAAACTCACAATTCTATTTTCTACCTTATTTTCTTTATTTTCATACATTCCTACTTGTTGCTCATAGGCTTTTTGTATTATCGACAGTATCTTTTCGTCTTTTTTACTTAATTTTGCGACCTCTTTATCTTCTCTTAATTTTTCTATATGGGAAAGGTTTCTTTTGATATATTGGATTTGTTTTTTTATGCCCTTTCTCCTTTCTTTTCTCGACGGACGGCGTTTTTTTGACAATTTTAAGTAATCTTTTCTGGCTCTTATTCTATAGGTTCTTGGTTTTTTTCCTTTTTTTTTAGTTTTTTTATACAAGTTGTCTATTATTTTTTCGGTTTTTTCTCTTGCCTCATTCAAGATTCCTATATCTGTTGGATATTTGATGTCTGCTGGTGCACAGGTTGCATCTATTAATAGCTTTCCTCTATTCTGATTTTCCCCTTCACTTTTTTCTTTTACTTCTGATAATATTTCTTCTTCTTTTTTTACCATTGCTTTATTTATTTGATTCACCAAGTCCATTCCTATTCTTTGACGGAAATGTACTAACAGTGACGCATCAAATGCCTCCTCATTTTCATATACTTCTAGTCCTATAAAATATTGTAAGTAAGGGTTTTCTTTTATTTGTTCTACTGTTTCTCGGTCACTTATTCTCAATATTTCTTTTATTATTAATGACCCTAATGCCATCCTAAATGGTTTGGCTGTCGCTCCTTTATTTTCTGAAAATTGTTTTGCATATTCTTCTTCAAATTCCTCCCACGGAATTATTTTTGACATGATTACCCAACGATTTTCTTCTTTTGGCTTCCACTCACTTGGTATTTTGAAGTTTTCAACAGTCGATTTTTCGGATTCTTTTTTGGGGTACATCGTTCAATGCTCTGGAAGGGGAGGGGTGCAAGCCTTTTCACTCATTTTAGACCTTTTTTTTGCACTTTTTTTGCTCTCTAAATCCCCTCATCTCTTTTCTTATAAGGCTTTCAGCTTTTTTCAGCAAGCTCTATTTAGTATTTAGTGTGATCGCCGCTTTCGTAGGGTGTGTTAATTTAACGCACCTTATTTTTAGTAAGATCGCCCTTTACCCCTTCAACCTAAAAATGCGATCGCGTTCTCTCCCTTAGTAAAATTTTCTATTTTTGCCTAGCCCTTTTCCTAAACGCAGAAGGTTTCATTGAATTAGGATTTTTCCAAACTCCAACCCGCGATCGCCCCTGACTCTCTTTAGTGCGATCGCATTGCTTAAATTAACAAAATGAATCGCGCTTTGGCTCTTAGTAAAATTTTTCAGTTATAGGTATTGGGAATGGGAAATCCTTATTCCACTAGCTTTAGTATTGAACGCCTAGAGGTCAACATTTCTTTCGGGATGATCATCTGATGATCAAAAGTCGTCACGGCGATCGCGGTTTAGGGATTAGGGAAAAATCCAAATTTAACAATGGCTCCAATAACGGCAACGATTAAGACCCATATTTGTCTATTCTGATTACTTTCTAAGCCATTTACTCGTTTATCAACAGAGTCTAATTTTTCCTCAAGACGAGCTAAAGATACCTTTATATCGGCTTGACCAGATTCAATATGCTCTAATCGACTGTCAATTTTAGTGAGAACTTCTTTTAAATCGGTTTCAATCGTGGTTGCCATGATGTATTATTCCTTTAGATCTTTGTTTGATGGATTAGGGGAAGCTGTGAACTTCTCCTTTTCTATTTTTAGGGTAATCTATCAGGGTTAGATGCGATCGCTAATTCTTCAGTAGTGCGATTGCGGATCTAGTAGGGTTTGTTAATGAAATGTAACGCACCTTATTTAATAATGAAAATAAATAACTTAGGCATATTGTTGTTTGAATAAAGATGAAGCTCTTGCTTTGGAACTTCAAATGCACAACTGAATAAATTTTCATTCCTTAACGTTTAATTTGCTGAGGAAAATACGGAACTAGCAAAGATTGGGTTAATTCATTTTGCTCATTATAGAATGTTATCTCACCTTGCTCATTACAGATCCAGACTTCCATTGCTTGGGCTTCAAAATATAATTTTTTCTTGAATTCCATTTCCTCTAAAGTATTACCGATAGATTTAACTTCTATACAGATTTCTGGTGCAATAGAAGCCGATACTTCATCTTGAATTTGATCAAATCTTTCGTCCGAACACCAAACAACATCAGCAACTTTAACGCCGTCCGATGTATTGATCGCGCATTCGGGCATCACTTCTCCTGTTTGCAATAAAGATTCCAATAAACGTTGAATTCTTCCTTGATAAAAAGAATGTTTAATCTTTACTGGACTCATTACAATTTGTCCCCATTTATTGAGTTCAATTTTGAAGGGTAAATTTTGTAATTCTTGATTGTTGCAAACTTCTTCCCATTTCATCGTTCATTTTCCAAGGTGATTAAACAGCCACGAGATCAATGACGCGATCGCCAACAGGAGCAGTTAAGGCTTCTTCGAGATCGGCGCAGCCCAATCTTTCTTCTAAAATTTTCATCACTTCTCGCCCAAAATCATTAGGATTCTGATTCCAAGCTTGTAAACAAACTTCTCCAAAGAAAGAACCAAAGGGTTCGGGATTCCAGAGCAGTTTTTTAGCTGTCCAGGGCATAATACTCATGGGATCATAGCCAGGCTTTAAAATTTTCTGTTTAAAAGCATATTCTTCTAATAGGGTATGGGGTTGCAGACCAATAAAGAAAATGGCGGGTTCGACCTTCTCGACTCCAAAAATTGCTTCTAATTCTCGATGGTAGGCGATCGTTTGGCGAATGGTTTCTAGGGTTTCATCAATCACATTAAAGGAATAATTGACCGAAACCACATCATTAAAACCTGCCGCTTTGAGGTCTCGACAATTTTGTAAAACGTTGCGTAAATTGTAGCCCATCCGCATTTTCCGAATTAATTCCTGGGAACCACTGGTAATGCCGATTTCAAAATAATTCATCCCCGTTTTCACCATCAAATCACAAAGTTTGGGGGTCAAATTATCGGCCCGAATATAGGCCGCCCAGTGAATATCGGTCATGCCAGATTCAACAATTTTTTCTAATAATTCAATAGCATCATCAATGAATTTTTTAGCAGGGATAAATTGGGCATCGGTAAACCAAAAATTACGAATTCCTCGGTCATAGAGTTGACGAATTTCTGCGACCACTTCCTCGGCGGGATTAATACGGACTTGTTTACCTTCGACGACGGTATAAATGCAGTAACAACAGTTGTGGGGACAGCCGCGCTTGGTTTGGACTCCGATATAAAAATCATTTTCCAGTAAATAATAGTCAAATTCTGACCAAATCTTGCTGATATAGTCGTAATTACAGGCAGATTTCTCTAAGGGGGTAGGGGCTTCATGGATTAGGCGATCGCGGGGATCACTTTCTCCAACCACATAACAACGTTCATCTCGAAATTCCTTACCTTGCAATAATTTTTCCAATAGGGTTTCACCCTCTCCCACCGAAACAATGGTTCCCTGGGGCAGTTGAGTTTTCAATTGTTCATAAAAAACACTGACCGCACCACCACCGATGACCACACGAGCATCAGAATTATATTGTCTAGCCCGTTTGAGTCCCCGCTTAATTAAGCCAATATTTTGCCATAACTCCGTGTAATAGGAGGTTGTCACCTTCAATCCCCCTAATGCGCCTCGGAGTTTAATCAAAGGATTTTTTGCATAATAAAATTCAAAGGCATTCTGGAGGGGATTACCACCACGACCACCGACGGGGGCATAGATTTGAATATCTCGCCATGAAAACACCAGTAAAGTAGGTTTAAAGTTATCAATACATTGATCCAGGGCTTTTTTAAAGTCTAGGGGCGGAACTGTGCCTAAATCAAAGATTTTTTGTTCAATATCGGGTAAAAGTTTATGGACATGATCAGCTAAATAGACAACGCCAATGGGAAAAATCGGGTTGCAGGGAAGACGGACGTAGAGAATGCGCTGAGTCATGGTGGGTAAGAGAAAGAGAGTTTGTCGGTGGTGAGTTTTGAAAATCTGAAGAAAACGGCGATCGCGGAGCTTGGGGTCTTACTCGTTCAAATGTTGCCTTTGACGTTTAGCACCCTTCATAATTGTAATATATCTTAATGTTCTCTGTGGAAATAAAACCTCGCTCAGGGGATCGGCGGGGAATCTCCAGGGATCAAGAGTAATAGCTATTTCAAGACAAATACGGCGATCGGGATGCGCCCTTCAGAAAACTTTTTTTGTAGTTTTTGAAACAATTAAGCGGCTAGAATGGCGACACGTAGGGGTTAAAAAGACATCGATTGTAATTATCTTTACAGCTAACGGGGATCAAGCAATGTTAGTTTATGGGGGTAATCACAAACTATTTTTAAGATCTCCTGAATTATTATGGCTCAGATCCTTGATCCCCTTCCTAGCGGGCAGACGAATTTTCTGCTTTGCTGTTATGTAAATGCCAGTAGTCATATTCAAATCGCTCGAATTACGAATATTCCTAATTGGTATTTTGAACGAGTCGTTTTTCCAGGGCAGCGTCTTGTTTTTGAAGCTCTTCCCCAAGCGCAATTAGAAATTCATACGGGAATGATGGCAAGTTCTATTTTATCGGATACGATTCCCTGTGAGCGTCTTTGTATTACTGACGAAATGGATGAGGATTTGGAGGATGAGGATCAAGAGGAGATCGCAGTTTTAGAGCCAGTAGAACATCATGTAACTGAGAAAAAAGTTAAGGCATTACAAACCGCATTAAGTGAAACTTTTTTGACTCCATTAATGACACCGATGCTCGCTTGAAAAAATTGATCAAAATTGGTCAGGAGGCAAGGGGTTTAAACCCCTTGTTTACCGCAAGTAAAATATTCATTACGATAAACTATAAGTCCATATTTTTGATGTATTGATGTTGCCTAAACCAATCTACCGCATCTTTGAGAGCCTGTTGAATAGAGGATTGAGGCAAATCCAGTTCTCGAACGGCTTTACTGGCATCGTAATACATCGCATGGGCTGACATCCGTACACCATCCAGGGGGACAGAGGGCGTTTTTCCCAAAGGAGCTAATAATTTTTCATCGCACCAGGCAACGGCTAGGGGCAACCAGAGAGGAACAGTATTTTTCGGGGCGGGTAATCCTGTGATTTGGGATAGCATTTCTAAAATTTCCTTGAGACTCAGATTGTGGTGGCCCAGAATATAGCGATCGCCACTTTTCCCTTTTTCCCAAGCCAGGAGATGACCTTTGGCCACATCGCGCACATCGATTAAATTTAAACCCGTTTCCACATAGGCGGGCATTTGTCGCCGCAAAAACCGTAGAATAATATCTCCTGTCGGAGTTGGCTTAATATCCCAAGGGCCAATGGGCGTACTGGGATTGACGATCACTACCTCCTGACCCGATTTAGCCGCTTTGAGGGCTTCCTGTTCTGCCCAATATTTCGATTTTTTGTATTCCCCAATGAGATCTTCAACGGGACTTTGAAAGCTTTCATCAACGGGCTTTCCTGTTTTATCTAAACCGATCGCGGCAACGGAACTGGTATAAATACAGCGTTCGATCCCAGCTTTTTTTGCGGATAACAGGATTTGTCGAGTGCCTAAAACATTGCTTTGATAAAGTTGATCTCGATCTTTTTGCCAGAGGGAATAATGGGCCGCAACGTGGAATAATCCCTGACAATCCCGCATTTTTTCGCTTAAATTGGGATCATTTAGGTTTCCTGGAACCGTTTCGATATCTAAATCCTTTAAATTGTCTAGGCAACTCCCAGGACGAACGAGGGCTTTGACGGGATAACCTTCTTGCAACAGTAGGCGGATTAAATTTGCACCGACGAATCCTGTTCCCCCTGTGACGAACATTTTTTGATTCATAGTTCTAGTCTGAGCTTGAGGGCGTAAGCCTTACGCCCCTACGGTTTTATGGTTATTTTTAGGGATAAATGAGTTAAATAGTCTCTTATCTTATCAGAATACCGAGAAAAATGGCGATCGCGGCCCCGATAAAAGTATTAATGCCATTTACTACCTCATTGGTTAACCAATCCCATTGATTTTGCAAGGTCGCACCAATCAGACTTTCGATATTCGTAGCAATAAAAGCCGCGATCGCGCAAAGACCAATTCCCGATACATCAATCATCCCCAAGCCCCAGCCAAAACCGCAATCAATAGAGAACCGACAATTCCTGCTAGGGTTCCTTCTAAACTAATCGCGCCTTCCGTTCCGCGTGGCACAGGCTTGAGGGTGGTAATTAAAAAAGTGCTTTTTCCGTAGGCTTTTCCGACTTCGCTGGCGGTGGTATCGGATAATTTGGTGCTAAAACTGGCGACATAACCCAGTAATAATAAGCTCTGCCAAGTTGAATCAACGAAGAGAGTTAATAAAGCACAAAGAGCTGCTGTTAGAGCCGATCCCCAGACATTTTCGGGGCCGCGTTGTCCCGATCTCTTTTCGGCAATACCTTCTGCTTCTTTTTGCTTAAAGCCAATACGAGTCACGGCAGAACCGAATAGAAAATAAAACATGACGATCGCGTAACCCTGCCAACCCAAACTTCCCCACACAATAACACCCAAGACCCAGGCATGAAGATAACCCGTCGTTGTTAATAATTTTTTAGGAACAATAAAGGCGATCGCGAGCAAGAGAGTATTTAAGCTAACGGCCAAACTCCAGGGATTGGTGATAAAGGTCGAGATTTCCCAATTCATCGGATAATTCCTTAAAAGATTTAAGCTAAACCTCATCTAACCCGAAAAACATCGTTCTCGCCCCCTAAATCCCCCAATACTGGGGGACTTACCAGAAATTATATTAGTCCTAACTTTTCCCCCCAAAGTTGGGGGGCTAGGGGGGCGAAAAATTCAAGTTCTCAAAATGGATGAAGTTTAAATAGTTAATCTTAACCCTAACTGGGTGAGGTGGCCCCAATAGGCTGAACAAAAATAGCGGGGAGTGAAGCTCTGAAGTTAACGGACTCCCTAACTAAAAACGTTCTCTCAAGTCAAATTCAAACTTTGACCGTAGACTTGCTCTGGCGTTTGATATTCTAAGGCTTGATGGAAACGTTCCTTATTATAGAAATTAAACCATTTCTTTACCTCTTCTGTCAAGTGTTTTCCATCCTCAAAGGAATAAATATAAATTAATTCGTATTTCAGAGAACGCCACAATCTTTCAATAAAAATATTGTCGTAGCAACGTCCTCTTCCATCCATACTAATTTTGATGTTTTCTTGCTTTAAACATCCTGTAAATTCCTTTGAAGTAAATTGGCTTCCTTGATCACTATTAAAGATGTCTGGTTTGCCATAAATTAATAAT
Source organism: uncultured cyanobacterium (assembly GCA_963807635.1). Lineage (GTDB taxonomy): Bacteria > Cyanobacteriota > Cyanobacteriia > Cyanobacteriales > Microcystaceae > Snowella. The sequence continues at coordinate 4,302 of CAWEDJ010000067.1, read as the reverse complement.
GCTTCCTCCAAAGCTGACTTACAAAAATAAACATCCATCGTGTTACTCATCCTCCATGATAAGACTTTACGGCTAAACCAATCCATAATGGCGACTAGATAAAAGTGTCCTTTTCCTATTGGCAAATAGGTGATGTCGGTACACCACACTTGATTGGCTTTTTCAATGCTTAACTCTCGTAATAAGTAAGGATAAATTTGATGCTCAGGGTTTCGTATTGTTGTTCGTTTCTTTGGGTAAATTGCTTGTATCCCCAATTGATTCATCAATCGTATCACTCTTTTTCGATTTACCTCATAACCCAACGTATTGAGGTATACTGTCATTTTTCTACTCCCATAAAATGGTGTTTTCATATATTGCTCATCCAACAGTCTCAATAGCGTTAATTCTTCGGAACTTATTTCCTTCGGTTCGTAATAATAACTCGAACGACTTATTCCTAATAATTCACATTGACGTTGGATACACAATTCAGGATGCTTGGGGTCTACCAAGGTTTTTCGGTCGGCAGCCCCAATTGTACCGACCTGTCTACTAAAAAATCTCGCTCGACTTTTAGCTTTCCTATTTGTCGATATAGTTCATCTATCTGGGTTTCAGCTTTTTCTTTGATTTCTTTTCCTTGTTTTTCTGTCTCAAAGATTTGACTAGCTTCTTCCAATATTTTTCTTTTCCATCCATTAATCATTGTTGGATGAATTTCATATTGACTGGCTAATTCAGATACCGTTTTTTCTCCTCGAATTGCTTCAAGGCGACTTTGGCTTTGAACTGGGCACCGTACTGTTTTTTCTTGTTGCTCATAGATCTCCTGGGTTTCGATTTAGAGCTTACACTACTGTCCAGTTTTGGGGGGCCACTTCAGGGATCGGTCGGTTTTTGATTAGGATTGCGTAACCGAATTGTTTCCATTGGGGCGGCTAAACCCTCTGCCTTGACTAAAATTTGTAATGTTTGAGAGAGCTTTTTAAGGGCGGTCGGTGAATATTGAATCAAATTAGATTGTTTTAAAAAGGTTTCCACGCCAACAGTGGAGGCTGAACGTAGGGTTCCTTCCGTCGAAATTAATAGGGAATTTCCGCCCATATAATCGCCGATCGCTTTAGGACTACTTTGACCGAGAAAAATGGTGCGGGCATGGTGAATTTTTTCGGCTAAGTCCCAGGGTTCGACCACTGCCAACAGCAGGTAATAGGGAGAAAATTGATTGACCATCTCCACCACCAGATCCAAGGAATCCAGCACTACAATCAACCCATAGTGGGCGATCGCCTTTTGCATCAAGATATTTTGGGGATTTTCTTGAAAATAATCCTGAATAATCGCTTGAACCGTCGCGGCAATCTGGCGATCGGAGGTAAAAAGAATTAAGGCTGAAGTCGGGTCTTGTTCGGCTTGGGACAAAAGATCCGCCGCAATTTGTAAAGGATTGGCACTACTGTCGGCAATGACCACTAGATCGGTTCGTTCAATAGGATTATCGATCCGCACTAACCCGTTGACTAAATTTTTCGCGATCGCCACCTCCAGATCCCCCGTTCCCGTAATCACTTCCACTTTGGCAATACTTCGAGTTCCGTAGGGCGAAAGCGCGATCGCCTTCACACTGTCCAAACGATAAATTTCTTCGATGCCCACCTCCTGGGCCGCCACCACAGATCGGGAGCAATTTTATAATCCCCATTGCCAGGGGTGACCATCACGATTTGGGGAACCTGGGCCACCTTCGCAGGAATCGCTTGCATTAATAAATTACTCAGACGAGATCCCCTACTGCCCGACACATAAAGCCCCGCCCGTTGCACAGGAAGATAGCGTTTTCCTTGGACGACCTCATCTTCGGCAAATTTTACCCAGGATTTGGCAACTGTTGGCGGTGAAAAGCATCCAATTGACGACAGGCCACTTGAATCGCACTTAATAAATCCTTGGGAATTTGTTGATAGGCTACATCCAGTTCTGAGCCGCTTACCCGCAAACTCGGCGTTTTAAGGGGAGAATCTGCTGATGGCAAGAGAGCCGCATCACCCTGGACACGAACACGTTCTAAAATATCGCGCACCGCAGTTTCCTGAAGACGAAAATCTCGATCTGTTGACCGATGATTAATCCGTCCTAATTCCGTGAGTGCCTCAGCTTGATCCGTAATGATTCGCAGCATGGAGTCAGTACCACCGTCGCTACTAACTATGGCGATTTTTCCGAGTAGTTGGAAAATTCATTCCTCTAGCTTATCGTAGATTTTTGGGGAAGGCTTGAAACAACTGTCTAGGGATCAATTTCTCGCTTTTCAATAAAATGCATCCTTTTATCGTGAGTTTAGGTTATATCTAGGGAAATCAACGTCTTCGATTAGGCGATCGCTTTGGAAAAACCTTATCTTAGGCGAGATTTTCTAAGAATGCAACACTAAAAAAGCAATACTGGCTAAACTTGAGGCTGAAAAGAAAAGAGTTTTTCTGGGAAATGAACGAAAATTAATACTCAGTAAAGCTAAAAAATAAACATCTAGAAAAACCCGCGAATAGTCGAGATAATACTTAAGAATCAGTAGGCTACTCACGCTGAACAGTCCTAAATAGATTAGGCTACAGACCAGGACTGCACGATTTGGGGAACGGAGAGGATAGGAGAGCCAAAAAATCAAAGCAAAAGCTAGGATTAATAGCATGAATAAATAGGTTTCAAAAATAATTTTAGAACTAAATTTTTCGGTAAATAACGATAAAAATTTTTCAATAATTCCGAAAAGTGGCGGCGAAATTACCTGTTCCTGGCGCACCATTTAACCCTAATAGAATCACATAAATATTCCAAGCTAGAGGAGGAATAATTGCCATTTCTAAATATTTAAAATAAAGATATTTTTTTTTGCCACATAGAAGAAACTATCAAGGTCATCCAAAGGAGCATTAGGGTTTCCCTCGTTAGGCAACCTAGAGACACCATTAAACTCATATACATCGGTTTATTGTTTTGGTAGAAATAGAAGGCAGACACTAAAAATAAACCCGCGAGTAAATCCGATGTTGAAAGAGATAGTACGATCCAAACCCCAGGAATTGTCAAGACAAATAAAGCTTGATTAACCTTGACTGAGTAGGATTTAAAATATAAACCTGTTACCCAAATCATTAATACAATCGCGATCGCGTTAATAGCAACCATGACATAGGGAATAATTTGAATATTGCCGAATCCTAAAAAATAACTCAATAAGGGATAGAGAATGCGGCGATAACAAAGGCAGGATGATCGAAGATTGCTAGGGTATCGAGATATTGCAAAAAGGGATCTAGAGATAAACTTAAAAATTGTTGTCCATCGTAGCCTAATTCATCTCGAAAAATAAAGGTTTGATTGGGATTCAAAAAAGGAGAAAGGGGTAAAACTGAACCAATCCTAAAAAAACCTGTGATATTACCTGAAAATTTAAAGTAGTAAAGATAAATTATTACACCGACAACAACAATAAATCCAATTAAGATATTAAAAATTTCTGGATTTTCTTCTGATAAATTTTTGTTTGTTTTATAGGTTTCGATCAGATTTTTGAACATAAATATTTTTTGAATTAATTATGGTAATTATCAGAAAATCTTGCATTTTCTGGATTGGGTGACTAAAACCCTACAAGGTTTTTATGATTTATGAGTAAATTTACCATCAGATAATTTAATGATGATTAACCAATGATTTTTGACTTCTACGGCTACATTATTGGAAAAAGTACTAGTCCTTATTCCTCATTAGGGGCTGGAATTAGCTGAAGAATTTCTTCGATTTGTTCATAATTAGGAGAAGTCTCTAAATTATGCCTTAAAAAGTGTCGAATAATTCGTCTTTGTAATGCTAGAGGAAGATTTTTTAGTTGATTACGATCTAATTGATTTAATTCACTATTCACAATTTGTTTAAATAATGTTTCCGTAATATTTTCTAAATACTGGACTTCTGCTTGTAGCAGTTCAGCCGTTTGCGCGATCGCTGTTTCTACTTGAGGATTAAATTCTGTTTTTAAATACGGTAATAATTGTTGACGAATGCGATTACGGGCATAGTGGAGTTTTTCATTAAACGCATCTTCCCAAATCGGAATTTGTTGCTGTTGACAAAACAAACCCGTTTCAGCGCGAGAAATATTTAAAAAGGGTCGAACTAACGGAATATTAGGAGCTAATTCTCGTTGCCAAGTCATTGCCTGAAGCCCGTCACTACCCGATCCCCGCATTAAATTATATAAAAAAGTTTCAGCGCGATCGCTTTGCGTATGACCCGTTACGACGATAGAAAACTCCT
>CAWEDJ010000066.1:0-6080 GCA_963807635.1 uncultured cyanobacterium | reverse complement strand
CGGTCGGTTTTTGATTAGGATTGCGTAACCGAATTGTTTCCATTGGGGCGGCTAAACCCTCTGCCTTGACTAAAATTTGTAATGTTTGAGAGAGCTTTTTAAGGGCGGTCGGTGAATATTGAATCAAATTAGATTGTTTTAAAAAGGTTTCCACGCCAACAGTGGAGGCTGAACGTAGGGTTCCTTCCGTCGAAATTAATAGGGAATTTCCGCCCATATAATCGCCGATCGCTTTAGGACTACTTTGACCGAGAAAAATGGTGCGGGCATGGTGAATTTTTTCGGCTAAGTCCCAGGGTTTGACCACTGCCAACAGCAGGTAATAGGGAGAAAATTGATTGACCATCTCCACCACCAGATCCAGGAATCCAGCACTACAATCAACCCATAGTGGGCGATCGCCTTTTGCATCAAGATATTTTGGGGATTTTCTTGAAAATAATCCTGAATAATCGCTTGAACCGTCGCGGCAATCTGGCGATCGGAGGTAAAAAGAATTAAGGCTGAAGTCGGGTCTTGTTCGGCTTGGGACAAAAGATCCGCCGCAATTTGTAAAGGATTGGCACTACTGTCGGCAATGACCACTAAGATCATTTCGTTCAATAGGATTATCGATCCGCACTAACCCGTTGACTAAATTTTTCGCGATATTATCGCCACCTCCCGATCCCCCGTTCCCGTAATCACTTACCCACTTTAGGCAATACTTCGAGTTCCATTGAGACCAGAGCCGCGATCGCCTTCACACTGTCCAAACGATAAATTTCTTCGATGCCCACCTCCTGGGCCACCACCGACAGATCGGGAGCGATCTTTATAATCCCCATTGCCAGGGGTGACCATCACGATTTGGAGAACCTGGGCCACCTTCGCAGGAATCGCTTGCATTAATAAATTACTCAGACGAGATCCCCTACTGCCCGACACATAAAGCCCCGCCCGTTGCACAGGAAGATAGCGTTTTCCTTGGACGACCTCATCTTCGGCAAATTCACCCAGGATTTGGGCAACTGTTGGCGGTGAAAAGCATCCAATTGACGACAGGCCACTTGAATCGCACTTAATAAATCCTTGGGAATTTGTTGATAGGCTACATCCAGTTCTGAGCCGCTTACCCGCAAACTCGGCGTTTTAGGGAGACTGCTGATGGCAGAGAAGCCGATCACCCTGGACACGAACACGTTCTAAAATATCGCGCACCGCAGTTCCTGAAGACGAAAATCTCGATTTGTTGACCGATGATTAATCCGTCCTAATTCCGTGAGTGCCTCAGCTTGATCCGTAATGATTCGCAGCATGGAGTCAGTACCACCGTCGCTACTAACTATGGCGATTTTTCCGAGTAGTTGGAAAATTCATTCCTCTAGCTTATCGTAGATTTTTGGGGAAGGCTTGAACAACTGTCTAGGGATCAATTTCTCGCTTTTCAATAAAATGCATCCTTTTATCGTGAGTTTAGGTTATATCTAGGGAAATCAACGTCTTCGATTAGGCGATCGCTTTGGAAAAACCTTATCTTAGGCGAGATTTTCTAAGAATGCAACACTAAAAAAGCAATACTGGCTAAACTTGAGGCTGAAAAGAAAAGAGTTTTTCTGGGAAATGAACGAAAATTAATACTCAGTAAAGCTAAAAAATAAACATCTAGAAAAACCCGCGAATAGTCGAGATAATACTTAAGAATCAGTAGGCTACTCACGCTGAACAGTCCTAAATAGATTAGGCTACAGACCAGGACTGCACGATTTGGGGAACGGAGAGGATAGGAGAGCCAAAAAATCAAAGCAAAAGCTAGGATTAATAGCATGAATAAATAGGTTTCAAAAATAATTTTAGAACTAAATTTTTCGGTAAATAACGATAAAAATTTTTCAATAATTCCGAAAAGTGGCGGCCCGAAATTACCTGTTCCTGGCGCACCATTTAACCCTAATAGAATCACATAAATATTCCAAGCTAGAGGAGGAATAATTGCCATTTCTAAATATTTAAAATAAAGATATTTTTTTTGCCACATAGAAGAAACTATCAAGGTCATCCAAAGGAGCATTAGGGTTTCCCTCGTTAGGCAACCTAGAGACACCATTAAACTCATATACATCGGTTTATTGTTTTGGTAGAAATAGAAGGCAGACACTAAAAATAAACCCGCGAGTAAATCCGATGTTGAAAGAGATAGTACAATCCAAACCCCAGGAATTGTCAAGACAAATAAAGCTTGATTAACCTTGACTGAGTAGGATTTAAAATATAAACCTGTTACCCAAATCATTAATACAATCGCGATCGCGTTAATAGCAACCATGACATAGGGAATAATTTGAATATTGCCGAATCCTAAAAAATAACTCAATAAGGGATAGAGAATGCGGCGATAACGATAGGCAGGATGATCGAGGCTTGCTAGGGTATCGAGATCTTGCAAAAAGGGATCTAGAGCTAAACTTAAAAATTGTTGTCCATCGTAGCCTAATTCATCTCGAAAAATAAAGGTTTGATCGGGATTCAAAAAAGGAGAAAGGGGTAAAACTGAACCAATCCTAAAAAAACCTGTGATATTACCTGAAAATTTAAAGTAGTAAAGATAAATTATTACACCGACAACAACAATAAATCCAATTAAGATATTAAAAATTTCTGGATTTTCTTCTGATAAATTTTTGTTTGTTTTATAGGTTTCGATCAGATTTTTGAACATAAATATTTTTTGAATTAATTATGGTAATTATCAGAAAATCTTGCATTTTCTGGATTGGGTGACTAAAACCCTACAAGGTTTTTATGATTTATGAGTAAATTTACCATCAGATAATTTAATGATGATTAACCAATGATTTTTGACTTCTACGGCTACATTATTGGAAAAAGTACTAGTCCGACTCCGATTAGGGGCTGGAATTAGCTGAAGAATTTCTTCGATTTGTTCATAATTAGGAGAAGTCTCTAAATTATGCCTTAAAAAGTGTCGAATAATTCGTCTTTGTAATGCTAGAGGAAGATTTTTTAGTTGATTACGATCTAATTGATTTAATTCACTATTCACAATTTGTTTAAATAATGTTTCCGTAATATTTTCTAAATACTGGACTTCTGCTTGTAGCAGTTCAGCCGTTTGCGCGATCGCTGTTTCTACTTGAGGATTAAATTCTGTTTTTAAATACGGTAATAATTGTTGACGAATGCGATTACGGGCATAGTGGAGTTTTTCATTAAACGCATCTTCCCAAATCGGAATTTGTTGCTGTTGACAAAACAAACCCGTTTCAGCGCGAGAAATATTTAAAAAGGGTCGAACTAACGGAATATTAGGAGCTAATTCTCGTTGCCAAGTCATTGCCTGAAGCCCGTCACTACCCGATCCCCGCATTAAATTATATAAAAAAGTTTCAGCGCGATCGCTTTGGGTATGACCCGTTACGACGATAGAAAACTCCTGTTCCGTTGCGATTTTCGTTAAACTTTGATAACGCCATTCCCTCGCGGCGGCTTCTGTTTCTTTTAAGTTGTTGGCGATTTTAACATAAAAAGAGAGTCCCCACTTTTTCGCTAAATCTTGCACATGATCCGCAATTCCCGCATCCGTTGACCAACCATGATCACAATGGGCGATCGCCAATTGCCAATGCCATTTCGATTGCAAATCTAATAGTAATTTTAATAAACAAACCGAGTCCTGTCCCCCCGAAACTGCGATTAAAATTCGTTCTCCTTTCGGTAAGAGCGATCGCTGTTTGAGGGTTTTGTGAAGTTTGCTATGTAAATCCGTCCACACCATAATTAATTTGTCAAGATGAGTAATCACGAACGTAACTCAGACTACCACATCATAAAATCTACACCGACAACTGTTAGGATCAAAAACGATCACCCTTATCAAAAAATTAAGTTATGAGCGATTTAATTGTCATTGCCTACGACGACGAGTTTAAAGCCGAAGAAGTGCGTCTGACCTTGGCTAAACTACAGGTTGAGCATTTGATTGAACTCGAAGATGCGGCGGTTGTGGTTAAAGATGAACACGGTAAAATCAAGTTAAAACAAGCAGTCAACCTCACCAGTGCAGGCGCGGCCAGTGGTGGTTTTTGGGGATTATTAATCGGAATCCTCTTTTTTAATCCTTTACTAGGTGCTGCTGTTGGTGCGGCTAGTGGTGCTTTAGCGGGTGCGTTCAGCGATATTGGCGTTGACGATAACTTTATCCGTGATTTGGGAGAAACTCTCCAACCCAAGTCTTCTGCTTTATTTGTACTGGTTCGTAAAGTTACCCCTGATAAGGTGCTTGAAGAAGTGGGCAAATTCGGTGGTAAAGTTCTGCGGACTTCTTTAACGAAGGATGAAGAGTCTCAATTACAAGCGGTTTTAGATAATCGTGGTTTAAATCCCGTTGCTGAATAACTGAATAAACGTCTTAAATTTATTTAGCTTTATTTAGGCAATCGCGTTTTCCCTCCTAATGCTTTTTAGGGGGGATATAGCGATATTCACATGAGTGAGGGGTAATCGAATCATTGTCTATCTTCACGAAAAGGGGAATCACAGTAACAACAATGAGTAAACCAATTATGAATATCCCTCAACGAAATTTGATTAAATACCTCCACAATTACTTTCTCTAAATCAGCATAGGTACGAAGCTCTCTAGAACGGATGATTTCTTTTACTTTTGACCAACAATTTTCAATCGGGGAAAAGTCAGGAGAATAGGGAGGGAGAAATTCTAGTCTAGCTCCTACCCCTTCTATGATTGGTCTAATATCTTTCTCTTTGTGGATAGAAGCATTATCTAGTATTACGCAGGCTCCCTCCCATAAATTAGGAACTAGTAATTGAGCAATAAATGCCTCGAAGGTGAGACTATCTGATGCCCCCCATATATTGACAAATGCTATTATCCCTTTCAGAGCTATTGCTCCTATCATGGTCACATTTTTTCCTCGACTTTTTGGAGCTAGACCATAAGCTCTCTTTCCTTTCTCCGCTCTGCCCTGAAGCCTCGTCATTCCTCGGTTTGAGCCTGCTTCATCAATAAATACCATGTCTTCAGATTTTACATCTTTAATTCTTTCCCAATACTCTAACCTCTTTTGCTGTACTCTTTCTGTATATCGCTCACTCGCGTGTATCGTTTTTTTTTACGCGTTAAATTTAGTCTTTTTAAGATACGACTAATCGTTGAGTTACTTACCACTATATTTGCTTCTTTTTCTAGTCTGTATCTTAATTCATCCAAGGTTGCATCATTTTTTTCTTTGACCCACTCTCCTATGAGAATAATCTGCTCACCCGACATTTTCAATTTCTGTCCTCCACCATGAGGTTTCGGGCTTACATCTCCTGTCTCACGCCATTGCTTAATAATTTTCTCCACAAAGCTCAATGCGACTCTAAATCGCATTGCTAGCTTCGCTTGAGAGATTTTTTCTTCTTGATATACTTCAATTATTTTTTTGCGAAATTCTACAGAATAAGCTTTCATGTTTTTTAAATTAATACTTTATGAGATTCTTTTTTATATTTATACCTCATTCAAGTGAATTCTGCTATACCATCAATACTAATTATGGATAATGCCCCAATTCATCGAAAGACGATGATCAGACAGTTAGTAGAAGAAGCAGGGCATAACATCCTATTTCTTCCCAAATATTCTCCCGATTTAAACGATATTGAACATGATTTTGGTGCGCTAAAACGAGCGAGGATGTATGCTGACCCTGGCACATCTCTCGACGAAATTATCCGTCAATACTGTACCGCATAGTGTCTCATTCTTATTTAAAATAACTATAACGCTGTTCTATCACTCTAGGCAGAAGATAGATAGAAACTACGAGGAAAAATCATCTCCAACAGAGAATTTGTTAGTTTATTTAACTGGAAGAATAGACGACAAAATACTCGCAGTATTTGAGGAGTAAAAATCACGACTAACCAAGGTTTAAGCAGATTGAAGTAACATAATGGCTGAATAAACAATCGTAAATTATTGAGGGTATTTTTCCAGCCCTTTTCCTTATTCCATTTTGGGTGTTTCTGCATTTCTTCTTGAGCAGATTCAGCTAGAGCGTGTCATCAATCAG
>CAWEDJ010000065.1:0-50580 GCA_963807635.1 uncultured cyanobacterium | reverse complement strand
GCTGTTGCATATCTAAATAGCATATAATAAAAATAGTAAAAAGAAGAGAATAAAGCAATGCCAGCAAAGAACTTTCTAAAAATAGACCAAAAGGAAAAACTACAAAAAGCTCTAAAAGAGAATGGACATCCTGATATTCGAGAAAGAATTTTGATGCTTTTATTACTAAATGATGGAAAAACTCAAGCTGAGATTGCTAATTTTCTGGGATGTAGCTTGAGAAAAGTAGCCTATTGGTGCGTACATGGAGACCCAGAGAATTTAGAAAGCTTAGTAGATGAAAGAATGAAGGGAAATTATCAAAAAGCAACAGAAGAATATGTAAAGTTATTGTTGGAGACAATTGAAAAGGAACCTGAAGAATTCGGGTACGAATTTGGGAGATGGACAAATGCAAGATTGTCAACATATTTAGAAGCAAAGACAGGAATAAAACTATCAAGTGGTCAAATTAGAAATATATTAAAAAAAAATAACTATTCGTATATCTGGGCAAAATATAGCTTGGAAACAAAGAAAGATATTGAAAAAAGAGAAGCATTCAAAGAGAAACTAGAAGGGTATATGAAAATCGCAAAAGAGAACCCAAAGCTAATCCAGATATGGTTTTTGGACGAAAGTGGATTCAGTTTACGTGTGATAAGAAGAAAATGTTGGGGTCAAAAGGGGAAAAGAAAAAAATTAGCAGGAGAACGAAAAAGAGGACGAGTAAATGTGATGGGATTTCTAAGATACTCCGATAAAAAAAGATTTGTAGAATTTGTCAAAAAAGGAAATTCAGAAACGTTCTATGAAGTCATGAAAGTTTTTTATGCAGAAGCAATGAGGGAATGGGTAGAAGATGGAAATCTAGCAGAAGAGTTTGAGGCGAAGGGCCCTAAGATAGTAATAATATTAGACAATGCAAGTTTCCATAAAAAAGCAGAAATCATTAAGCAAATAGAAAAAGAAATGCCGAAGATTTATTTAGGATATTTACCAGCATATAGTCCAGATTATAATTTAATTGAATTAGTCTGGCACTCTACAAAAGAGTATCTTGCTCATCGGCTTTTTAAGTCTGTCGAAGAATTAGAAATAGTTTTACATAATCTTCTTAATGAAGGAGGGCTAGTTATTAAGTGGAATCGTAAACTTAAAAATAAAGGTAATTCTGTTAGTGCAGTTTAGATTACGAACAGCTTATGAATCAAAAAGTGATGACTTCCTTTAATTCTCGCAATGTTGAAACCTACTTTTTTTAAAGCCGAAATCATTTGCTTTCCAGTAATCGAGGGAATGTTACTCATTTCTGAACTGCTATCCGTTGTACACTTACGAACTCTAACGGCTCAAACTCTTCATTTTCTATCTCTTAACAAAGTTCAATCGCTTCTTGAATGTGTTCCATCAACTCATCATAACTTTTTGCTTGAGTATGGCAACCTTTTAATGCAGGAACAGAGGCAACTAGATAACCATCACTATCTTTCTCTACAATGACGTTAAAATACTGATTGATCATAGTTTTACAAGTCTTTAACTAAGCTCTCATCCTAATCTTAGATCGAAAAATGATAGTAATGATCAAGACCTTAGCCAAAAAAAGCGGATGAAGAGAGAGGACTGAATGTAGTAGAGTGATAGTCTTCAAAAACAACACCTCGAAAACCACAGACAGCCCATGTTGGACATACTAACACTCTTGCAATGCCTAGTACCAGAAATAAAAGTGACAACGATGCGTCAGTTGAGGCGTATTATCATGGCAATGTTAGGCATGAGCGGACGAGTGACAATGTTGGGAATCTCCCGTTGGGCAGGAACTGGTGGTAGTTATCGGACAGTGATGAGATTTTTTCATACAGTCATCCCCTGGGCAACAGTATTTTGGATATTTTTTCGTCGGCATTTGTTCTCTCCAAACGATGTTTATTTGCTGGCAGGAGACGAGGTAGTGATAACGAAAGCGGGCAAAAAAACTTATGGATTAGATAGGTTCTTTTCAAGTCTATTCAGTAAACCAATATCGGGACTATCTTTCTTTACATTATCGTTAGTAAGTGTTGAACAAAGACACTCATTTCCGATTCAGATAGAACAGGTAATCAAGAGGGATGTAGAAAAAAGTAGTATCTCGCCAATTCCAGAAGTAAAACCTCAAGAAAAACGGGAACGAGGACGACCAAAAGGAAGTAAGAACAAAAATAAAAAAGAGGTAGTTCTTACACCTGAATTATTACGAATTAAGAAAATGATTAATGAGTTAGTCAAGTTAATAGCAAACTTTATTCCCCTCACTTACTTGGTCTTAGACGGTCATTTTGGAAACAACAATGCTTTACAGATGGCGAAACAGGTTAACTTCCACATCATTTCCAAGTTACGTCATGATTCAGCACTGTATATACCTTACCAACATTCTGACCCGAATCATCCCTCTCGTCGTAAATACGGGGATAAGCTGAACTGGCAGAATATTTCTGATGAATATTTGCGTCAAAGTATTATTGAGGAAGATATCCAAACCGATACTTATCAAGCTACCTTACTGCACAAAGAATTTGCCCAGTCCCTGAATGTAGTGATTTTGGTGAAAACCAATCTCAAAACTAATGCACGCAGTCACGTAATTCTCTTTTCCAGTGACTTAACTTTATCCTATGACAAAATTATCGACTACTATAAACTACGCTTCCAAATCGAATTTAATTTTCGTGATGCCAAGCAGTTTTGGGGATTGGAAGATTTTATGAACCTCGGTCAAACCTCTGTTACTAATGCGGCTAACCTTTCTTTTTTCATGGTCAATTTATCCCATCTTCTTCTAGCTCAGTTCCGTGAAGATAATCCTGGCTCTGGCATTGTTGATCTTAAAGCTTACTACCGTGGTTTGAACTATGCTCATGCAATGTTAAAAATGCTTCCCGAACAGCCAGAGCCTATTTTATTAGCCCAGATTTTTGCCAACCTTACTTCTCTTGGTCGTATTCACAATGTTTCTACAACAATTGAACTCTCGTAATTTGGCAAAGGTATTGAATGATAGTATGGATTTTTATCTTGTCCAGTTGACGAAACAGGCGATCGCAGAGAAATCAATTTTTTAAACTAATTCTTGATCGAGGGTATTTCCTAATTTATCCGCAATACCTTCAATCCAATTTTCATCCTGTTTAGTATAACTACGGGGGACATTTGCCCCTAAAATTAAAACTCCTTCTTTTCCCATCGGTTGACAAATTAAACCTTGGGTATTTTCGGGTAAGTAATCAAATTCTACTTTGCCTGGGTATAGGTTTAAATTGACTAGATAAACTGGTTTTTGGGTTTCTAAAACTCGTTTAACAATGGTTCCTGGATTAAGTTCTGAATTAATACCTAAAATTCCCCGTCGTAGTAAGACCCGACCTTGATAATACACAATCAAAGATTTTGTCACCGTATTGGTTAACAATAAATGGGATGCCCAGGCGAGTTCGATTTTCACGGGATCCGATAGATCGGGCGCAAATTCTAGTCCTTCTTTTCCAATCAAGGTAACAGCATCGGGGGGGACGGGTTGAACCTGTTGCCAAATCAACCAAACGAGGGCTAACATCCCCGCAAGAATAACTCCCACTACGTCAGAACGCGCTTGAGAGGGAGTTAATTCCACTGTTGTTAATCGGTTGATCAGTAATAAAATACTACCGATCACACCTGCTATCAACGGGATTAGACGCACAATTAGATTAGGATCTTTTTTCATGGGCGATCGCTGGACAGATCCATTAAGGTTCTTCTCCAGGCTCTAAAATGCGTTGAAAGAGATAACCTGTTCCTCTGGCAGTGAGAATGAGTTCGGGATTACTGGGATCATCCTCTAATTTAGCCCGTAACCGAGAAATATGGACATCTACCGCCCTGGTATCCACATGACGTTCGGGTGTGTAGCCCCAAACTTCCTGCAGAATATCCGAACGGGAAAAGGCTTCCCCTGACCGACCGACTAATAATTCCAACAGGCTGAATTCCATCCCCGTGAGACGGATACGCTCATCGCCTTTATAAACCTGACGTTTATTGGTATCAATGCGGATGGAAGTGACTTGAATGACTCCTGAACTGGGAATTCCAGGCATTCCATTTTTATCGACTCGGCGTAAAACCGAGCGAATTCGGGCTTCCAGTTCCTTGGGAGAGAAGGGTTTGACGACATAATCATCGGCTCCCAGTTCTAGGCCCGTGATCCTGTCTGCCACGTCGCCGAGGGCCGTTAACATGATAATGGGAATATCGGACTCTTTGCGTAATTCTTGACACACTCCATAGCCATCTAGCTTGGGCATCATGACATCAAGTACCACCAGATCGGGTTCGGTTTTGTGGAAAATGGCGATCGCTTCTTCTCCATCGGCGGCGGTGACCACATCGTAGCCAATCATGGACAAACGAGTTTCCAAAATACGACGAATACTGGCTTCGTCATCGACAACGAGAATTTTTTCTTTATGGGGTTCCAATTTACTCAACGCTCCTTAATTGTTAAGTAAAATTGCTAATCTTTAAGTTACGTTGATTAGTAATTTTCTCTCTTTATATCGCTTTCCTGGGACTATTTTGCTTTCTAAGAGTCTTAAATATGACTCCAGACAGCAAGACCAGGGTGCTTCTAATGTCTAGCATAAACCAAATTTAGCTCATAAATCTTGAAGAATCTTTATTTTTCTACAAAGAAACAAAAATGGCAAAACCGCGATCGCTTTATGTCTGTAATGCCTGTGGCGGAGATTCTCCCCAATGGTACGGAAAATGTCCGAGTTGTGGCGTTTATGGGAGTTTACAGGAACAAATCGTCAATGCTACCCCGTCAGGCAATGTTAATCGGAGTGCGGTCATCCGCTCTACCCCTAAAAACACTGGCCCTGCTCAACCCCGAACGTCTCTCAAGTTTTCTCAAATTAGTGACCACGATCAAACCCGTTTTCTTTCTGGTTATGGGGAATTAGACCGTGTTTTGGGGGGTGGCATTGTACCTGGGGCGTTGGTGTTGATTGGGGGAGATCCAGGTATTGGCAAATCGACCCTACTATTACAGGTTGCCTACCAATTGGCTCGAAAATTGCCGAGAATTTTGTATGTATCAGCAGAAGAGTCGGGGCAACAAATCAAGTTACGGGCTTCTCGTTTGGGCGTAACTCAATCAACGGAGTTTAGGGGCAAGGCTAAAGCGAAAAAGTCGGCGATCGCGGAAGAAGATACGGATTCTCGGTTGTATGTATTGCCTGAAACGGATTTAGAAGAAATTTTGCGGGAATTGGAATCCTTAAAACCCCAGGTTGCCGTGATTGATAGTATTCAAAATCTCTATTATGCGGCGTTAACTTCTGCCCCAGGTTCCGTTGCTCAAGTCAGGGAATGTACTTCTACCCTCATGCAAGTCGCCAAACGGGAAAATATTAGCCTGTTTATTGTGGGTCATGTCACCAAGGAAGGTGCGATCGCGGGGCCCAAGGTGTTAGAACATCTGGTCGATACGGTGTTATATTTTCAGGGGGATCGCTATGCCTCCCATCGATTACTGCGATCAGTCAAAAATCGGTTTGGGGCGACCCATGAAATCGGGATTTTTGAAATGGTAGAAGAGGGTCTTACTGAAGTCGAGAATCCTTCGGAATTATTTTTGGGCAATCGGGAAGAGTCCAGTCCAGGGACGGCAACCATTGTAGCCTGTGAGGGAACTCGCCCCATTGTGGTGGAGTTACAAGCCTTAGTTAGTCCCACCAGTTATCCTTCCCCCCGCAGATCAACCACAGGCTTGGATTACAGTCGTTTACAGCAAATTTTAGCGGTTTTAGAAAAACGAGTCGGCATTCCCCTCTCCAAATTAGATGCCTATGTGGCCGCGGCGGGAGGATTAGAAGTCGCCGAACCTGCCGCCGATTTGGGGATCGCGATCGCTGTCGTGGCTAGTTTCCGCGATCGCGTCGTTGATCCCCGTACCGTATTAATCGGCGAAGTCGGCTTAGGCGGTCAGTTGCGATCAGTTTCCCAGATTGAATTAAGACTGAAAGAAGCCGCTAAATTAGGCTTTAAACGCGCTATCATTCCCAAGGGACAAAATGCGCCCGAAGTATCAGGGATAGAAATTGTCAGCGTGAGTAAAGTAATTGATGCAATTATTGCCGCCATTCCCGCCCAATCCATCTCAGGAGATAATTTTTAATCAATATTTTTTCAGAAAATTCATCCCATTTTTTGAAAAATCATGGTAGCATAACTCCTAAATTCTCCGTAAAATTCTTTCTCAAAAGAAAATTTACTTTCAGCAAAAGATGATTTTAAAGCATTGTTTAAAAAAAAATTATCTAAAATTTTAACGGAATAATAACTCAACAATGAAAATTTTAATTGCAATTGCCAGCTATGGAGACAAAAATGATAATTATTTGAATACCTTACTTCAATCGTTGAGGAAAATACCCTATGAAAAAGATATTATCGTTCAGTCTAATGTAGAAAAAAAATTGGGAGATGATATTCAATGTCTTGTCGGTCTTCCTAATGCCGATCCGCGTTCCTTAGTGTTTGCCCACCGCCAATTATTTATTGATAATCTTAATAACTACGATTTATTTCTTTATACTGAAAATGATATCCTGATCACTCAACAAAATATAGAAGCCTTTCTAGACATCAGTAAAATCCTTCCAGAGAATCAAGTTCTCGGTTTTGTTCGTTATGAAGTGAATCAAGAAAATGAAATCCTACTGACGGATATTCATTATAGTTATCATTGGATTGCAAAATCAGTGCAATGTGTTCAATCAAAAATTTTCGCACAATTCAACAACAAACATTCTGCTTGTTATCTTCTGACGAAATCCCAACTTTCTACAGCCATTAACTCAGGAAATTATAATAATTTTCCTAGAATATCAGGAGGAGGCGGAATTTTAGAGGCGGCATCAGCCGATCCTTTTATCGATTGTGGTCTAGAGAAAGTCATCTGCTTATCGAATCTTGATCGTTTTTTAGTTCAACATCTTCCTAATAACTATATTGATAAATGGGGGCTGAACATAAAGCAATTAAAACCCCAAATTGAGGCGATGAAGGAAATTGCTCATGGAGAATTAGTTAATACTAGTCTGTTAGAAAATCAAACTAAACTTTTGATACGTAGTTTTGATAAAAAATACCTTACTAATTGTGATCAAACTGTTTTAAAAAAAATTGGTTCAGGTCGTCGCAAAATTTTATCCGTAGGATGTGGGGACGGAAGCACAGAGGAAAAACTCCTTCAGATGGGCCATGACGTAACGGCCATTCCCCTCAATTCCATCATTGCGACCCTTGCTAAGGAGAAAGGAATAGAAGTAATAACACCCGACCTGGAGCGATCGCTTAATGATTTGTCATCTCGCAAATTTGACTATATTTTATTTTTAGAAACCCTGCACTATATTGCTGAACCAGAAATATTTTTGCAAAAATTTCTCGATATCTTGAAAAAAAATGGAACAATTATTGCGACTTTTATAAATATTAGTAGCGATCGCTACTGCCAATTGATGAATTCTGACATGGTTAATTTCGCCATTGCACAAAATCGCAATAAGTGCGATAGTATTAATGATAAATTTGAATTTTCTGGATTCAACTTTATTAATGATCCTAATATCATTACCAACTGGTTTCCCCAAGCCAGCTTGAACGTTAGTCAAGTCATGTACTATCCTCTTTCTTGGAAGCGTTATCTAGTTTCAATATTTTCTAAAAAACAAGTCTCAGTTAAAGCAGAAAAATTGATGATACTATCACGTCCAAAATTTTAGGTTATATATGTTAATCTTTTAATATCACGATAATTATAATTAAAAGAATTTATAGATTAGAGCAACAGCTATTTTTATGGAATCTGTACTGATCATTGTGTTACCTGAAACCAGAGGTTATGACTTAACCTTTGATTCTTTTAAGAATAATTTTTTAGATAGTCTTCAGGCAGATTTGTGTCTCTGCGTTGGAGATGGTCAAAGAGAGGACAAAGATAATCCGTTTTATAAACAAGCTAAATATGTCTGGACATTTGAAGAACCTAGTGACTGGAGTGAACTTTTTGATTCCGCCCAAGAATACAAAAATTATCAAGGAAATTGGAGACAATTACTAGAAATTGAAGAACTTTGGTTAGGGGAAATAAAAGAAGGAAATGTGCGTTTTTTTTCGCCTGCAATACAACTTTATTCTAGATGGTTTTTAAAAGAGCAAATTATTGCTAATAACATTCTTGAAAAATATGACTGGTACATCATAACGCGCTCAGATTTTATATATGAAGTTCCTCATATACCAATAGAGTTCCTAGACTCTAGATTTATTTGGGTACCAGACGGAGAAGATTATGGGGGACTTAATGATAGACATACGGTTGTTCATCGAAATGATATTATCAATGTTTTATCGATCGCCTATTCAATTATTGCCAATCCCGATCAGCTATATCAACAAATGAATCATCGTCAAGATTGGAGTATGGAAAAATATGTAAAATTTGCTTTTAATAATTCAGGATTGCTTTCTAGATTGAAAAGATTTCCTTACACTATGTATTCTGTGAGAAAAGGAGATACTCCCACTACTTGGAGCCAAGGAACTTTTAATGAAAGACTCGGTTACCGTATTAAATATGATCGGGAATATCGAAGCTCTTTTTGGGCTAGTAAAGTTATCCACCAGGTTCAAGATTGGAATGCTCAGAATATCTCTTTGATTAATACATTAGTTGGAATTGATAGAAGTATTATTGACAGAACGATTTATGTTGCCCTAGCAGAATTACCAGATAAATTGCCTTTAACTTTACCAGAAAAAATTATTTTCTCTATTTGGAATAAAGTCGTCTGGAGGGCTTATTGGAGGCGAAGTCTTATTCCCTCTTTTATCATAACTTTGTTTATTGCCATTTATAAAATATTTTCATGTCTTCTTTCACAAGAGAGATTTTACAAAATAAAAAGACATCTCGCTCTGGCAATAAAAATTACCATGAATAAGACATCTAATTAAAAGATCATACAACAGAAGAAAGATTTATTTCTTAGCTTCAAGATTAAGGCTTACAGGACAATATTTACCATTTATTAAAATCTCACGTCCTGAAGAATCATCAAAGGTAGTTAACTCATCTGAACACGGTTTCCACTCTCTTACTTCAGAAAATCCAACTTTAAGAAGTAAGTCAGTCAAACCAGAGCGATTAAATATTGCCATGTGAAAATTATATTTATAATCTTGCGCTCCCATTAACATACCGACAATCGAATAAGTGCTATTGTCGTTATCTTTATAAATGCCTAATAACAGATCAAAATCTGGTACGGATAGACGGAGAATTCCATCTTTTTTTAAAACTCTAAACCATTCTGTTAAGACGTAATATACTTTTGAATGCGAGAAATGCTCCAAACAATGGCAAGCATAAATTAAATCTACTTTGTTGGCAGGTAAGAATGATAGATCATCAATTTTTCTTACATAATGGATATGAGGAGCAGGTAAACCATCAACATTAACAAATTGCGGATGATTAATTTCTCCACAACCAAGATGGAGATTGAGCTTTCCATCTAAATCAGGGAATTTCGGACGAAAAAATTGTCTTTTTATCTTCGCAAGAAGAATTCTCCATTCCGACTGTAAGCTTGCCCAACTTTTTTTATAAGTAGTAACTTTTATACGATATCGATCTTTAAAAGATGAAGAAAGAAGCTGTTTCATTCTATTTTGATTATTTAAACTTAATGTTTCTTCAGAAAATCATGTCAAAGTTTTGACATTGAAGTTGCTCCTCTCTAAAAAAGAATGAGATAAGCATTCAGTAACTTAAGCGAAATGAATGCTTGTAAGCCCTTCCGCTTTCAATGCAAAGAAAAAGTATTCGCAACACATTATAGCATGAAGATTCAGAGACAGCAAAAAAAAACTATAAAAATTTTATATTTTATCAAGCAAGGTCATTTTTCTGTTTTTAAAAAAGAGTTCATCCTATCGGGTGAATTGTTTGAAGAGAGGGGTCTGTCAACAATGATTTGCAATGAATGGAAACATTTTTATCGTTTTTAAAACAGCCAATAAGTCCCTGTTCTTGAAATTTTTGATATAGGGATTCTCCCTGATTTTTTTGACAGTCTATCATTTTTCAAGGATACGGATAAAGTCCAAAAGAAGTTCGTGGGCTTCAGGGGAGAAGTGTTCGATTTCGTTATGGATGCTTTCTAGTGTGCTTTTATTAGTTATTTCTTTCTGAAAGTTGCCAGAGTTGAATTTCATAGCAAAGGTGTTTATCAAAAATTGTTCTGGCGGCTAGACCTTCGGCGATCGCCTTTTGTAACCAACGCTTATAGGCCCAATTTAACAACGCATAAAGGGGTGGAACAGCAATTTTAATGAGCGTTCCGATATATTCCCCCGTACTTAACCCAAATTGACGAAAATGTTCGATCGCCAAATCTAAGGTCGGAGCAACTTGTTGGGAAATATCTTCTTGTTTAATTAGAATAAATCCAGATTGAGAAAGAGATTTATTCAGATCTTCAACAACATGACAATTGGAAAAAATTCCTTCTGTGTAGTCCATGTCAGAGCGCAACATATCTGCTAACAGAAGATAACCCCCTGGTTTAAGAATTTTAGCCGCCCCCTGAGCAATATCCCTAGAAGCCATGTATTGACTACTTTCGCTCAACAGTACCAAATCGTAGGCTTGGGTTGCGGTAAAGTCCTCAAATTTCATGTCATGAAAAATCGCTTTCCCTTCCGTTGCCTCTAAAAACTTTTTCTTCTGAAAGGAATCGGGAGCTAGACCATCAACTTTTAAGCCCTGTTTAAGCAAAAACACCGCGTTACCACCAATACCACAGCCCACATCCAATACACTCTTGGTTTCAGGAGGAATAAAATTTAAAAGCTTTTGGGAATAGGCTTCCTGGGCAATTTGCAATTTAAACAGCGATCGCTCTGCGACAGAGGTCGGTAACGGTTCCCAGTAGCCATAGTGGAGATAGGGAGACCCCGTCAGTTGCAGATAATAATTGAGAGCGGCATTTTGGTAGCGGTTAACTGACGAAAGCTGTTCTGATTGGGGCTTGGGCATTGGGAATAACTAAATTTTGATGGGTATGTAAATTTAAATTAGAACTAATAATTAAACTTAAACCCCTAAAGTATAGAGCTTTCTTGGTCAAGTATTTTCTTAGAAGGCTCTGTTTGTGCTGTCAGACCGAAGATTCTCAAAAACTCATCCGTTATGAACAATTTAAGCTAAAATCAAGGCTACAAAACCCTCAAAACTTAACATCTACCATTGAAATGATGGTAAGTGCGAAAGCCCACCGCTCCAACAGCTAGAAGACCCAACCTTGGAAAGAGACCTAATGGAAGCCTTTAGCCCGACCCCTCCCGATTGGATTAATCATGCCGTTCATTCCTTTGATTTTCATTGTCCCCAGTGTCGGGAGACCGCTCGCAAAGCAGAAAGAGTTTGGATTAATCGGCGATCGCCAGTAATGACTGAAGATTATCGCCGTAAATGGCAAGAATTTTATCAGTGTGAATGCGGGCAAGGCTGGTGGGGATGGAGCAGCGATCGCCCCCCGTCGGACTTAACGCGAGCAAATGAGTAAACACTTAGAGAACAAAACCAGATATTCTACTAAATAGACACGATCAGATGCACCTACAACATGGAAATTTCCAAAATTCTCATTGCCAATCGCGGGGAAATCGCCCTACGAATTTTGCATAGTTGTGAAGAATTGGGGATCACAACCGTTGCCGTTCACTCCACCATTGACCGTCAAGCCCTCCATGTCCAGTTAGCGGATGAAAGTGTCTGTATTGGCCCACCGCCTAGCAGTAAGAGCTATCTCAATATTCCGAATATTATTTCTGCGGCCCTGACGCGCAATGCTACCGCCATTCACCCTGGCTACGGTTTTTTAGCAGAAAATGCCCGATTTGCTGAAATTTGTGCCGATCATCAAATTACCTTTATCGGCCCTTCTCCCGAAGCAATGCGAGCAATGGGGGATAAATCTACAGCCAAGAAAACCATGCAAAAAGCAGGGGTTCCCACTGTTCCAGGGAGTCCAGGCTTAATCGAATCAGAACAGGATGCCCTGAGAATGGCCTCAGAAATTGGCTATCCCGTGATCATTAAAGCTACGGCAGGGGGAGGGGGTCGAGGAATGCGTCTGGTGCGAGAAGAAAGCGAATTTGTACGAATGTTCCAGGCGGCCCAGGGAGAAGCGGAGGCAGCCTTTGGCAATGGCGGTGTTTATTTAGAAAAATTTATTGAACGTCCGCGCCATATTGAATTTCAGATTCTAGCCGATAATTATGGTAACGTTATTCATTTAGGAGAACGGGATTGTTCCATTCAACGGCGACATCAGAAATTACTAGAAGAAGCTCCTAGTCCTTTTTTAAGTCCCAAATTACGGCAAAAAATGGGAGATGCGGCCAGTCAAGGCGGCAAAATCGATCAATTATATAGGAGCGGGAACCGTTGAGTTTCTGGTAGATGCTTCAGGAAATTTTTATTTCATGGAAATGAATACCCGTATTCAAGTAGAACATCCTGTCACAGAGATGATTACGGGTTTGGATTTAATTACTGAACAAATTCGGATTGCCCAGGGTGAAAAATTAAGTCTCACCCAATCCCAAGTTAATCTCAATGGCCATGCGATCGAGTGTCGGATTAATGCCGAAGATCCCGATCAAAATTTTCGTCCCCATCCAGGCAAAATTAGTGGCTATTTGCCGCCTGGTGGGCCTGGGGTCAGGGTGGATTCCCACGTTTATACTGATTACGAAATCCCACCCTATTACGATTCATTGATTGGTAAATTAATTGTTTGGGCTCCCAACCGAGAAATGGCGATTAAACGGATGAAACGTGCCTTAAAAGAATGTGCGATTACAGGAATTCCCACAACTATTGATTTTCATCGTAGAATTTTGGAAACTCCCGCATTTTTAGTGGGTGATGTTTATACCAACTTTATTGAAGAACATTTGATGAAACCTCAAAAATAAAAAAAGTCTGGAAAAGTTATAACGATATTCATACAAGACGATATTCATACAAGAGAGATATGCCAAAGCTCGATTAACAAGGGGCTTAAGCCCCTTGCCCATACCTCATACGACTGCACACCGCTATATTATTTTTGAAGCAGATTTAGGACAAAAAGAACTTTTCCTTTTTTAAAATTCCGACAAATTAGGATTGGCTTCTAATTTTTGAATTTCGTCTTTGACGGCGTTATATTCGTGATTTACCTGAATAACCACCGATTGGGGTAATTGGTCTTCTTTTTGTTTTGCCATTTCAAAATAGCTTTGAGAAGCTTTTAATTGATCTAAATTTTTATTACCTCTTCCCTGAAGTCTTAATAATTGCCCTTTCAGATATTGCAATTCAGGATTTTCTGGGGTTTCGGCGATCGCCTTATCCATATATTCCATTGCCTTATCATATTTTTTGAGATCCCGATAGGTGGTCGTGAGGGCGCGATTTTTTAAATAATTAGGAGACGCATATTTTTCAAAACGAGCAATCACTTGATCGGACTGGGAAAAAGGCGTGTATTTAGATAAAAATAGATCGAGATAACCCCGTAATAAATTGAATTCTGGATCATTGGGATCAATTTTTGAAGCGATTTCTAGATAATCAAAAACCTGACCTGTTTTACTGACGGCTTCTAGATAACTCCCTTTTTTGAGCAAATAGGCTCCTTCCATAAAGTGACCAACTGCCAAATATAAATTTCCCCGTAGAGGATCTTGCTCTTTTAATTTTTCTGCGGTTTGTAGCGTTTTATCCGCATAAACTCTCATTTCTTCCAGATTAGCCGAATCGTAATATAATGATGCTTTCATCGCATAGACTAAGGGTTCGTTGCTTCCTCCTTCCGTTGCCTGATCGAGAAATTGTCTGGCTTCTTTGTAATTGCCTTCTCGAAAAATAGCAATAAAGGCGGCTTCTGTTTTGCTGTCAATATCACGCGGGTTCGTTGTTCGGAAAGGATCGCCCGCCCAGGCAATACTTGCTTCCAAGTTTGTTATTGTCGCGATCGCCAAAGAAAAGGTTATTGAAAAAAGGGTAGGCGATTTTTTGAGATTTATCATCTTTTACTCCTAAAAATAGCTAAAAATTGAAATATTTGAAAAATTTGTCTGGCATTGGAGAATCATGAATGGAGTTCCCCTCACTTTTTCGTAATAGTTTCCCTAAAATAGGTTGTAGAATGTTTTTGTTCCCTGTCATCCCCCGTTGATAGTGTAAACATTTTCCCAAAGAGAATTGAGACAAAACCGCTTCTTCCAGATCTTAGGACTTTTATTTAAAAATTAATGCTCTATTTAAAAAATGTTAGCTACCATCCACCTGCAACACTAACCCCCATTTTAAAGGAAGTTAACTTGGAATTGGCTCCCCAGGAGTTAGGTTTAATTATTGGCCCCAGTGGATCGGGTAAAACAACCCTATTAGAAATTTTAGCGGGATTGGCCGAACAAACCAGTGGAGAAATCTTTTGGCGAAATCAATCCTTAGAAGCCATCCATTTACAGCAATTGGGCGGCTTGGTCTTTCAATTTCCTGAACGGCATTTTTGTGGCGGAACCATTTTAGAGGAGTTGCGCCTCGGTCATCCCGAATTGAGCAGCGATCGCATCAAGGAAGCTTTAACGGAAGTGGGACTAGAGCAATTAAATTGGAATGCGTCCCCCCAGGCTCTAAGCGGTGGTCAGCAAAGGAGACTTTCCCTCGCGGTTCAACTGATTCGGCAACCCAACTTGTTATTACTGGATGAACCGACCGCAGGATTGGATTGGTCAATGCGTCGTCAGTTAGCAAAATTATTGAATAAACTCAAACATCACTGGACATTACTGATTGTTAGCCATGATCCGACGGAATTACTTCCTAGTGCTGATCGCTGTTGGAATATCCATCAAGGTGTTTTAACTCCCATTGAACCCGCTATTCTATTAAAAAAATAACTGTCATTAATCCAACGCCTTAGGTGATTTTTGATAGTGTGGAATAACAACAAATCCCCCAAGTCTTAGGATTCTCTCACTTCCAAAGAACTAGACTTAGGGGGCTTTTGCATAGTATTTTTGTAACGAAAAAATCTTTACGGCAAGGCTTCAATCTCTTTTTCTAAATCTTCGGGTTTGGTCATGGAAGGATAGCGTTTAACGACATTTCCTTTACGATCAACCAGAAACTTCGTAAAGTTCCATTTAATGCCTTCTGTTCCTAAAATTCCTGGCACGGCTTTAGTTAAATATTTAAACAAAGGATGGGCATTAATACCATTTACATCGACTTTTTCAAAAAGTGGAAAAGAAACCCCAAAACGAGTTTCGCAAAAGGATTGGATCTCACTGGTGCTACCAGGTTCCTGTTGGCCAAATTGATTACAGGGAAACCCTAAAACGACGAGGCCGCGATCGCTGTATTTTTGATAAAGAGCCTGGAGACCTTGGTATTGGGGAGTAAAACCGCACTGACTGGCCGTATTCACAATTAACAACACTTTATCTTTGTAATTGCTCAGTTCAACGGGATTGCCTTCGATGCTCGTGGCCGAAAAATCGTAAATAGATGAAGTTGTTTGGGTTGTCATGGTAATGAAAATAAAAGTTGTCTGGAGTTATGCTAATTCAATTTTAATACCATTCTTTAATGGGGTAAAAGCGCGATCGCTTAAAATCAATCTAAAACTCCTCGGTCAACGCTTTCATTTCATCTAATTTATCCCAAACAACCTGTAAGAGACTATCTAACCCAAAACGGGTCACGGCTGAAATTTCCAAAATAGGAACAGAGGTTAGTTTACTTAATTCTTGATGAACCCTTTCCACTACTTCTTTTTCGGCAGCATCAATTTTATTCAAAACAATAATTTGGGGCCGTTCTGACAAACCCCGACCATAGGCCAACAATTCCTGTTCAATGGTGTGATAATCCCCAATGGGATCACTATCAGTTAAATCGATTAAATGCAATAACAAACGGGTACGTTCAATATGACGTAAAAAATCGAAGCCCAAGCCCACCCCTTCGTGCGCTCCCTCGATTAAACCTGGAATATCGGCAAATACCGTTCCATCTCCCGTCGGTTTACGGACAACGCCCAGATTAGGAATAAGTGTAGTGAAAGGATAGTCCGCAATTTTAGGACGAGCGGCGGATAAAGAAGAAATTAACGTCGATTTCCCTGCATTAGGCAAACCAATAATACCAACTTCTGCTAAAAGTTTTAATTCTAGCCGTAATTGACGTTTTTCTCCCTCTAAACCTGGTAAGGAATATTCAGGGGCGCGGTTGCGGTTACTCAAAAATGTTGATTGCCTAAACCGCCCTTTCCGCCCTGGGCAACACAAAATGTTTGACCATCGGTGACCAAATCTTGTAATATTTCCCCAGTTTCTGCATCATAAATGACAGTTCCACAGGGAATTTCCACAATCGTATCTTTTCCTGCCGCTCCTGTGCAATTATTCGGCCCACCGCGTTTGCCGTCATCAGCTTTAAAAGAACGGGCATAACGAAAATCTAGCAGGGTTTGTAAATTTTCAACGGCTTTAAAAATAACCGATCCTCCCCGTCCTCCATTGCCACCTGAAGGGCCACCTGCGGGGACATATTTTTCTCGACGAAAGGCAACTATGCCATCTCCGCCTTTTCCTGCTTCAACTTCTATTTCGGCGTGGTCGATAAATTGCATAATTAATAGCTTGCGGTGGTCTTATTAGTTTTAATCGTTTTTTCTACTTCTATTCTAGCAATTTCTAACAATTACCATGAATTTATTCAAAAAAGGATCTTGGTAAACCTGACTGTCTAATAATTGATTGAAGTGTACCAATTTTAATTTCTGAGTAGTTCGGAACAGGGATCGTAATGCTAGAATCATCAATTTTCTTTTGCATAATAATATGACTACCACGTTGTCTAACTTGCAAAAAGCCATGCTCAATCAAAATTTGACAGACTTGTTTTGCAGAGAGGACTCGTAATTTACCCAATGGCTACCTCAATTTGTGTTACATAAATTTCAGAATAGACTCTTGCTAAAATCTCATTTGGACTTGCCATTTCAAAGAATAATTCAATTGCCTCAACTAGATTTTTTCTGGCTTCTTCTACCGAGTTACCTTGACTAGCAATATCGATTTGAGGACAAAGAGAAACATAGGAATCTCCTTCCCTTTCAATAATGCAAGTGAGTTGCTTGAATTGTTTCATGATTTTTATTTTTTCTCCAATTATCCAATTAAATGTATTCAGAAATATCTTCTTTGCATTCATCAGCGAGATAGGACAAAGAACGAAAGCGTAAACCGACTAATTGCTCATAGAGGGGATTAAGCTTACACAAAGGAGGAATATGCACCAACTTATGACCAAATAGGGTGACATCTCGTTCAAAGGGACACTGGGGCGGCACTAGTTTACAAATAAAGCGGGCTAAACGATGGTCATGAATTGGCATTTCGTCTAACCAGTCTTTAATGGGATGCAGTAGGTCGGGATGGGGATGGTCTTGGTATCGGGGGGAACCATCGGGATGGGTTGCATTGGGGTCACAGAGGGTATGTTCTAGGGATTCTAAGGCTTTTATCTTAATGCCCAAGGCTTTGCTATATTCCTGCAATAGTTGGGATTCGGCGGGGGAATAGAGTCCATCGGCGATCGCGACTAGGACAGCAGTTCTCAGGAAATTTTCGGCAGTCACTTTCTCGCGCCCTAATCCTTCAACTAATTCCTCTGGGGTAATGGTTTTGAATAAAACGGTGTCAGTATCTTTAAAACCCATTTCCCGAACGAGATCGGTAATAAATTGTTGTTCTGTGTCGGTATAATCTCCATCGGCCAGGCGATCGTTAATAAACCTCGGAGCCAGGTGGCGATTTGAACATTGGTGTAGTGAGCCTGAGTAACGTTAACCATGAAATCTTTGAGATAGATTGAACTAATAGATTACAGGACAGGATAAAAATCCACAGATCAATCATATCCAGTTTTCGGCAAGAGAAAATCTAAAACCCAAAATCTGAAATAATCCGAAATAATCTGAATTTAGTCTTTTTTGCGGGGTCTAAACAGATGAGAATGTTCAGGATGATAGAGTTGGGAACGGACGGATTGGCTCGCAGTTAGGGCAGGACTGATGATGTATAGAGTCGTGCGGATCAAATTTTCAGCTTGCGTCACCACAGCCATTTTTTCTAGGGGAACAACGACAATTTTTTCATCTTCCCAACCAACCCGAAAACAAATGGCCACGGGGGTATCGGGAGCATAATGTTCTAATAGTTTTGCCTGGGCTGTTTCCGCATGACGAGCGGCTAAATAGAGACACAGACTGGCTTTATGGGCGGCCAGGGAGGCTAATTCCTCTGATTCAGGAACCGCAGAAGCGGCCCCACTAATGCGAGTGAGAATGATAGTTTGTACTAAATCGGGAACGGTTAATTCTACGGCTAATTTGGCCGCCGCCGCCTGAAAAGCACTGATGCCAGGAATTAATTCAAAGGGAATATCCGCCGCATTTAATGCTTTAATTTGTTCATAAATCGCGCTATAAAGAGTTAAATCGCCTGAATGAAGCCTAACAACTACTTGATTTTTCCTAACTTTTTCGATCATCAAGGGTAAAATTTCTTCTAAAACCTTATTCCCTGTCGGAATGAGTTGGGCATCGGCTCTAACGTCTTTTAAAATTTGTTTTGGAACCAGGGAATCGGCGTATAAAATAACATCTGCTTGGGCAAGAATTTTGTAGGCTTTGAGGGTCAATAAATCAGGATCACCAGGCCCTGCACCAATAAAGTAAACGGCTGGTTTTAGGTCGGTTTGAGTCATATGTTTTTAGTACAGAAAATAATAATAAGGTTAATGGAATTAGGGTTTTAAGCTGTTAATTATCTAAAAAGCATACAGGCAAGGGGCTTAAGCCTCTTGTTACAATACTTTCAGCAAAATTATTATGCAATCTAAATTTGTGACAGCTTATTGTAACATTCATTTTATTAACCCTGTGAATCAATATAGCGAATTAGGGTAAGCTCCTAAAATTTATTTCCAAAATATTTTATTTTCTGAAAAATCTAATAATTACGTCACGTCATCAGAAGAGGTTAGAAAAAATTTACCCATCCAACCTTCCCCAAATTTATTTTCCAATTCAGTTTGAATGCTATAAATAAAAAAGACAACTCCAACACATAAATTTGTTGCAATGTAGGAATTTAGATTTTTACTCTCTAAAAAAATTCTGAAAGCATCCGTCCATTGATGGGTTTCTCCGTAACTGTGAATTATTCCTTCTAATACTCCCATCAGCGCAACAGCAGTCGTATAAAGGAAAGTTTTATAAAACAAATGAACATAACGAGGAAATTGCCTAAATTGATTAATAAAAGGAGTTTTATCTAAAATCAAAATAGCTTTTGCCGCAAATAAAGAACCAACAATAACTTTGGAAATGCCGTAGGTATCAATAGAATAGGTTTTTAAAAATAAGTTCATCACAATAAAAATATAAACAAAACAAATTGTGAAAAACAAGGCTAAAATTCCAACTTTTTTAGATTCTTTAGCGAGCCAATGAATTACTTTCATACAATAAAAATTTGGGAACAGAAGTGTGAATAGGAAGATATTTTTCAGAAATTAGCAGATTTTTCGTCAATTTTAGGTTTTGGTGATCGCGACTTTAAACACAATTATATTTTATAGGCTAAGAAGATCATTCTGAAGACTAATGAACAGATTCGATAGCAGGGGACAAAAGATAAGTTATGATTTGATCGATAGGCAAACCTCGTTTAATCAGGTGCGAATGAAGAAGAAAGAAAGTGAAATCACCGAAACTACCCCAATCGAAGCCGAAAAAAAAGACGTTACGCCCCTCCGTTGTTTAGTCGGATCGGTGATGGCGGGCGGCTTGGCCACAGGTTTGTATTCCCTCACCTACGCGATCGCGTCAACTTTTGCGAAGAAACCGATTACTTCGGATAATGTATTGGTCATTAAAATTGGTTCCGCCGTGCGGACTTTGGTGGTGGGAGTCGCTTCGATGGCAACGTTTATTTTTGGTTTTGTCGCGATCGGCTTGATTTTATTAGCGATTCAATTGATTATTCAAGGCTTTCAAAAAGAAAACCTATCTCCCTCGGATGGCGAAAATTAAAGGATAATTGATAAGAAAAACTAGCCTAATTTAAGGTACTTTATTTTGTAAAAAAAATCTACTAAACGAAATTATTTTTTTATATTTGTGAAAAATAATTGATGTCTAGTAATTGCTCAAGACTATAAGGACAACTTCGAGGAAAATCAACCTTGAAACGGGTTTTAGTTCTTACATAAATCAGAGCATCTTGATAAATTGATCGTAATTCATTGATTAAATGATTGCGTAAGTTAGTCGTCATTCTTCTTCTTAATTGCGTCCGAAAACTAACGATCTCTGATTCCCAATGTGCTTGATTTTGTTCTCGTTCTGCCGTCCAATATTCTAACAATAATAAATGCCGAATAACCTGCTCTAGGAGACTAACAACAGCGTTTTTCTTTTCACTTCCCAAATCTGTTAGCTCCTCAATTAAATTTTCCAGATCTAAATTTTCAAATTGACGTTTCTTCAGTAGTTCGATCATTTCTTCTAACCACTGAGAATCATCAATTTCATAGAGTCGTTTAAGATTACTAACAACAGCCATAACATTTGATGAGAATTTTAAAAATGACTTACTTTAGCTTCTATTTTAGTATCGAAAATAAGAAAATGGCGATCGCGACTATCAGATTTTTTAAAAGCCGACTAACCTCTTTCCAAAGCAAATTGAATCAATTGATCGACTAATTCCACAAAGGGAATACCGCTCGCACCCCACAGTTGGGGATACATACTAAAGGCAGTAAAACCAGGCAAAGTATTAATCTCATTAATAAAAAGTTCACCCGTTTTTTCTACATAGAAAAAGTCAATCCGAGATAAACCTGCCGCATCTACTGCCCGAAACGCTTTGAGAGACATTTCTTGGATTTGACTAACAATTGCTTCAGGAAGTTGGGAGGGAATATGGAGTTGGGCGCGTCCGTCAGTATATTTGGTTTCGTAGTCATAGAAATCGCTATCGTAGGTAATTTCGCCAATAACAGAGGCTTTTGGGTTGTCGTTACCTAAAACCGCACATTCCACTTCGCGAATATTATTGATGCCTGCTTCCACAATGATGCGACGATCATAACTGGCGGCACTGTCCAGGGCGGCTTCGAGTTCTTTGCGATCGCGAACCTTGGCAATTCCCACCGATGATCCTAAATTAGCAGGTTTAACAAAACAAGGATAACCGACTTTTTCTTCAATATCATCACAAAGTTTAGGGGAAACACAGGGATTTGACCAGATTTGACTGCGTTCAACCGCGACATAATTTACTTGGGGTAAACCCGCCTGGGCAAAGGCCATTTTCATCGCAATCTTGTCCATGCCGACGCAAGAACCCAGTACATTACTCCCCACAAAAGGTACTTGCATCAAGGAGAGCAAACCTTGAATTGTCCCATCTTCCCCATTGGGGCCGTGTAAAATGGGGAACCAAACGTCAATTTCGGACACTTGCGAGGGAAATTGCCAGAGTTGGGCTTTATTAATGGCTTCGTCGGCTAGGGGTTGTCCTGCATCTAAAAGCGATCGCGCAATTTCTGGATTATGCCAAACACCATTTTTCTGGATATAAAAGGGAATCACGTCATATTTTTCGAGATTATTGCCCGTTGTTAGGGCTTTGGCGATCGCCCGTGCCGAATTAATAGAGACCTCATGTTCACCAGAGCGTCCCCCAAATAGTAACCCCACCCGTAATTTCGTCATCCCTAGTTCCTTTTTTCTTTGTTTTATATCTGGCTATTTAGGTTATCACAAACCTATTCAGTTTTCTCGTTGGGTTCGATGGGGAAAGCTCTCCCAGGTATTATGCCCAAGCCTGAAAGATGAACTTCAAGCAATTTTTACTTTAAAAAGAAGAAATTGGGTAATTTGAAGATCACTAAAATTATCATCACTGACTAACAATAAAGTTTGACTCCCATCAGATAACTTGGGCCAAAAGCTAATCCTTCCAAATTATCTAAATCAATTTCTAAATCATCTAAATTTAACAATAATTTTTTACGAAGTGGTTCCACTCCTTCTACGCCATTTTTAAAACTGCTAATCTTAGAGGTATCGGTTGAATTTGAATTAACCACTTGAAAAAGTTTTGCTCCAAAGCCCGCCAGCCCCGCATTGCGCTCCAAACTAATAAAATAGCCTTCTTTTTCGAGGGTCGTAATATCACTTAATCCATTGTAAATCGTTCCACTCGGAGCAGGATCAAGCAAATATAAATTCTCACTGACGATTACAGGATCGCCGATGGGATTAATCACATAATGTAAAAAACGTAGGGGTAACTCTTTTTGAGTTTTTTCCTTAGAAATATCTTGTAATAAGGGATTCTCAATGGCCGTAAAAAGACGAAAAGGATCATCTTTTAAGGTGCTAGTATAACCAACCGCTAAACTCTCAAAACTAAAATTATTTTGAATTCCGCGAGGCTGAGTATCCGTTTCACCAACAGCAGGCGGTAAATATTTTTGAGGAAGTCTTAAATAATTTTTAACTTGTCCTGAACTTAAATCAAACTCACCGATAAATGGTGCAATATTAATACGATTATCACCCTCACTAGAAATAAACACCGTTTCCCTAGCAGTGAGGGCAATCCCTTCAGGATCGATACTCGTGGGCATATAGATTTCACCTTTTTGGTCTTTTAATAAAGTGACATTTTCTATATTAATAGCATCAATCTGGGGTGTATTATTTTGAGCAGATTTTAAATTAACTTTAAGGGTATAGAAACGCGGGTTTTGGCGATCATCAGAAATGGCATAAAATAGGTCTTTTTGTCTATCATAGGTTAATCCCGATAGCCCGCCAAATTTAGTTTCTTGAAAGATTTGTTTCGGTAATTCGTATTCTCCCAAAAAGTCCAAAGAAATATCTAAAAAAAGTCTATCTTCTGCACTCACTTGGGGTAAATTTTCGCAGGAAGTTAGAGTAATAATAAAAAATAAACTCAAAAGTCCGTAAATGATTCTTTTCATTGGGGGAATCTCATCAAGGGAAGGCAAGCTATGTTAGGATTTGAGACAACTAAATTAATTTTTTGTCTATTGTGCCATTATTTTGTCAGAAAATAGGACAAAATGGGGGAAGGTTTTTGTGATTCTATGATTTATTCTTTTGTTAAAAATTTTTCCAAGATTTTACCGTTTATTTTGTGTCTCAGTGGAGAAGTTTGCTTACTCAGCCGCCAAGATGCGATCGCGGCGAATACTCCTGGGATCATGGTTGCCATGCCAGTGTTTCCCCCCGCCAAAAAGCCCGAACTCACTAAACCCGATCCCCTTGACGTGAAGCAGTATCCCCCCGATCCCTTGGTTCCCTCCCAAATTCCGTTTACTCCTTTGCAAAGACGCAAATTGATAGAAGCCCTAGATAAACTTAACAGCGAAGCCCAATCTCAAGCGGATGCGGGTAATTTAGAAGCCGCTTTCGAGATTTGGTATCGGGAATTACGGGGCCGACAAAGTTTAGAAACCCTGGGAGAAATTGATGCCTTGGGAAGAGTGGGAGGCATTGCTTGGGAAAAAAATCGAAAAGAAGAATTAGCCGTCATTCACCATCGATTGGATGTCATTCAAAAAGCGCAAAATGGCAATTTAACGCCAGCAATTTTAACCGCTTTTTCCAAGGCTTATAAACAGATGAGAAGTTTGGATGATTCCATTCAAATTTATCAACAAATTCGCAATACTGCCCGTGAAAAAAATAATATTAAAGCTGAAAAACAAGCCTCAAATATTTTAGGAGAACTTTATCTGGCAAAATTTGACTATATTAATGCCGCCGAAACCTATGAGCTTTTGTTAGCCCAAGCCCAGATGGAACAAAATGCCTATGATGAGGGACTTTATTTAGAAAAACTCGCTGAAATTTATACAAAATCTTCTCTCCCTGAAAATGCTGTTAAAATTAAAGAAAGGTTAGTTAATCGTTATTTTACCGATCAAAAAATAGAATTAATTTCTGATTTAAAAGTTGCCATTGGAGATGATTACGCTACTCTCAATCAACCCGAAAAAGCCAGCCAAAACTATCAAGAAGCCTTTACTCTAAGTTGGTCGTTACAGCAATATGGTGCGGCTAGTCTTGCTCTCAAAAAATTAGCAATGCTTTATAAAAATCATAATCAGCCGAATTATGCACTTCAAATTTATCAAAAATTATTAAAAGTTGAACAACAATCCTATAACTATTACGGTTTAATGAAAGTCTATGAAGCGATCGGTCAAATTTATCAAGAAGCCAAACAATATCCACCTGCTTTAAGAGCCTATCAGCAAGCTCTAACACTGGCGCGATCGCTGAAATATGAAGATGGAGAGGATTATTTTATTAATCAAATTCAAACGATTAATGCGGAAAGCCAGGGCGAGAATCCTGCTAATAATCCTAAGCCTAAACCATAATTTTTTAGGTATTTTTTTAGATAAATTGATCCATAAATTGGCGATCAATATAATCCTTCCATTGCCAAAAATAATGGGATTGACAGCCCCAATTTCCCCAGGAAGCGATCGCCGTTTTATCCCCTATACCAATTAAACTCAGGTAAGTTTTTTGGGGAAAGTAGAGTTTTAACGGTTTATTGAATAAAAAATTACGCCAATTTTCTACTAGAGGTTTTCCTTGTCGAACCGCAAAAACGCCCGCTTTCGGACGAGGATGATCGGGCATTGTCGCAATATCTCCCGTTGCAAAAATGTTTTCCTGGGAAAGGGTTTGTAAAGTATTTTTAATCAGAATAAATCCCGAAGAATCCGTACTTAAATCCGAGTGTTTAATCCAATCTGGAGCAGATGCCTGGGTCACCCAAAAAATATAATTTGTCTTAATACTTAACTTGGATTGACAGTTGATTTTATAAAAATCTAATCCATCAGCTTGAATAGATTGAACCGTTTCGCCTAAATGCACTTGAATTTCTCTTTCTCTCAAGATTTTTTCTAGTTTTTCACTAACCCAAGAATTATGATGTTCTAATAATTTTTGTCCCCGATGAAAGAGATGCAAGATTATTAAATGAGACGGCAAAATGGTTTGTAATCGCGATTGCATATTTAAAGCCAACTCTACGCCCCCCGCACCACCCCCGACAATACTGATTGATATCGATTTTTCGGGATTTTGATGCACACAGTTTAAAAGATTCTCCCAGGCTTCTAATAATTGGGGAACGGGTTTGGCGGGGGTGGCATATTCGGAACCAACAATATTCAGGAGAGTGGGTGTACTCCCGATATCAATTGATAAAATATCAAAACGAATGGGCGCACAATCAGCACAAATCACTTGATTTTTGATTAAATCTAGGGCGATCGCTGTTGTCAAAACTAATTTTGTTTGAGCAAATTGGGCAAGTTTTTTGAGATCAATATGAGTCTCTTCAAAACGATAAAATCCTGCGATATAGCCTGGCAACATTCCTGAATAGGGCGTTTGTAAAACATTAGTAATTAGAGTTAACTTAACGTTTGGAATCGGATTTTTTTGCCATTCTTTTAAGGCGATCGCGTGACTATGACCACCGCCAATTAAAACTAAATGTTGTGATCGAGACATGATAAGGTCACATTAAATAATCATCAATAATCAGTAGTTGCTCTCAAAAAAAACGTTAGACTAGATTAAATCGCTAAGTTAATCGGGAGGGGTTATGTCCAACAACAATCAGCCGAAATCCATCGGTTTTACCCTGGGAATCATCACAGCTATTCTAATCGCTGGAACAGGCGCGGCCTGGTGGGCATTCCAAAGTTTAACCTCTTCCCCTACGCGATCGCCAAATATTGAGACCGTTAATCCTTCCCCCATTCCTGAAAAACCCAAGGTTGTCCAAAAGCCTCAAACTACCATTGTTCAGTCCCAGGCGAAAACCTATTGGTTAAGCACGAAGAGTGACAACCTTGCTTTTGTGGCGACCTCTGTTTCTGTCCAAAAATCAGCTAATAAAGATCAGGTTCTACAGACCGCTCTAGAGCAACTCCTCAGCCAAACGCCCAATATTCCCGCAAGTACAGCCATTCCGTCGGGAACTCAATTACTGAGCCTAAAAGTTAATTCTCAAGGGGTTTATCTCAATTTATCAGCCGCTTTTACCCAGGGAGGTGGTAGCGAAAGTATGGCGGGGCGATTGGGGCAAGTTTTATATACTGCTTCTAGTCTTGATCCCAATATGCCCGTCTGGATTAGTGTGGAAGGAAAACCCCTAGAGACCTTGGGAGGGGAAGGCTTAATGATCGACCAACCGATTACCCGTCAATGGTTTAAAGAAAATTTTGAAATGTAACAATTGACGAAGAAATTTTATCTCCCTATGTAATCTCAGTGACACGCCAACTTAGCTTGAGATTCACCCAAAAATTCCAGAAAGTGACGATCGCGATCGCGCAAAAGTTAGCCAGATAACGATTTAAACCAAAAACATTGAAAAAGAGATTTAACAAAATCACATTTAACACTAAACCCGCTAAACAAATTAAATTGAACTTAATAAAGCGTTTGAGTTGTTGTTTTTTACTCGGCTGACGGCGGGTAATATCCCCAAATGTCCAGAGATCATTCCAAAGAAAATTATTAATAATGGCTAACTCAGAGGCGATAATTTTACTGCGTGTCAGGGGCCAAGCCAGCATCGTTGGATCACTCAAGAGAAACAGCAATCCCATATCTACTACCACACCCGTTAAACCCACCAGACAAAATTGAATAAAGCGAGAGGATAGGGATAATCTTAGGCGGATCAGGTGTTGGAGATATTCCAGGTATTGCTTCCAGGTAACTTTGCTTTCCCCTGTTTGCCGTTCCCGAAAAACGTAGCCCACTTCCCCAATCCAACGAATTTTTCCCCTGGCGGCCACTTCAATCAAAATTTTGTACCCCACTGGACTGAGCGTAACACCCGCGATCGCACTACGGCGCACCATAAAAAAGCCACTCATGGGATCAGATAAACGATTAATCACTTCGGGCAAAATGACCAAGCCCAACATCTGCGCCCCTCTAGAGAGAAAACGACGAATCATACTCCATTCACTGACCCCGCCTCCTTCGACATGACGACTCGCGATCGCCAAATCTGCGCCCCGTTCCATTTCCGCGAGTAGTTGCAATAAAATTTCGGGAGGATGTTGTAGATCAGCATCAATTACCCCTAAAATCTCTCCCTGACCCGCTTGCCAACCCCGAATTACCGCCGTTGAAAGCCCTTTTTCTGTTTCACGATGTAAAACCTTAAGTTGGGGATACTGTTTTGTTAACTCTAAGGCAATTTTCCAGGTGCGATCGGGGCTATTATCATCGACGACAATTAATTCGTAGCGACCCGCCCAAGCAGAATCGAGTAAATCGCTTAATACTCTAATAATTTCGCTAATATTGCCACTTTCATTAAAGGTGGGTAGGATTAAGGATAATTTAAGCGGGGATGGAGATTGGGCGGATATTTGAAAAGGGCCAGTGGGAACAGAGGTAAGAAGTTGATCCATTCTGCATATAATTAAAATTACCTACCCATCAATTAGGGATTAAATGATCATAACGGATTTTTGACCGATCAATTTTTGGGTTTTATTTCATCTTGAGAATTTTGTTTTTTTTTGAATTTTATACTCTATGGATTTAGGAACTAAACCCCTAAGTAGATGGATCTTAAAACTTATCAGATCCCCCCGTCCTACGGACACCCCCCTTATCAAGGGGGGCAGGGGGGATTGAGCGTGTCAGCTTAATTGTAACTAAACCCCTACAAGATTTTAAGAATGTTTTAAAAAGAAAGTTTAAGATAGCTTAATCACACACATAAAAATATTTAATACCAATAAAA
Organism: uncultured cyanobacterium; assembly: GCA_963807635.1. GTDB lineage: Bacteria > Cyanobacteriota > Cyanobacteriia > Cyanobacteriales > Microcystaceae > Snowella. The sequence goes on along the minus strand of CAWEDJ010000065.1, from coordinate 22,524 downwards.
TAACCTATTAGGAGAATCAAAAAATGCTCTTTACTGATTTAACAAATTGGTTGAAAGAAAGAACAGAGTTAAGTTTATTGGATGAGGAGATTTTGAATCAAATAGTCCCCCATCTTCAACCGTTCTCTCTATCTGCAAACAAAACTTTAGTGACAGAAAAAGAATCGGTAAAGGGCCTTTATATTTTGCGATTGGGTCATTTAGAAAGATTATCCCAAAAAGTTAGCCTATTACCTGGGGCGGCGATTAATTTAGGAGCATTAATTCTAGAGCAACCCGTCAGAGAAACCGTTGTCAGTTCCAGTGATTGTAAATTTTGGTTTCTAGAAGCGTCTATTTTTCAGGAATTGGTTAAACAATATCCCCAAATTATTCAGGCATTTTCTCAATATCTCGCTTCAGAAGTTCAAGTATTATCTTCCCAGTTAATGTTTGAACAGGAAAGACAAAGTATTTTGCGTCCCTATATTGTCCCCAAGGCAAGGCGGGCGATTATGGGCAGTAGTCGTTATGCGGAAAAGTTGCGATCGCAAATTCAGGATGCCTTTGATAGTCGAGAAGCGGTCTTAATTTTCGGGGAACCAGGGTTAGAAAAGGATAATATTGCCGCTCTGATTCATTTTCAGTCTGATGAATATCGAAAACAACCGTTGGTGATTGTCAGTTGTGCGACTTTGCAGAGTAATGGAGCGGATTTGTTTGGCCGTAAGGGCGGCAGAATGGGACTGATTGAAGCCCTCGGTAAGGGAACAATGATTTTTAATAATATTCAGGAACTTCCTACGGCTTTACGACCCGCGATCGCTGAATTAATCGAAAAAGGAACCTATCGCCCTGTCCCTCGCCAGGATGATCCCGAAGAAGCCGAAGCCAAGGAAAGCCAAGCCCGTATTATTGCGATCAGTGAAACGACCATCCCTGCAATCGATAATCTATTTCCCCAAAAAATCAAAGTTCCTCCCCTGAGAGTCAGAAAAATGGATATTGAAGAGTATGTGAACTATTACATCACTCTTGCTTGTCGAAAAAAAGGACTTGATCCTGTTCCAGTTACTCCCGAAGCATTACGAAAATTGCAAGCCTACGATTTTCCCAATAATCTACGGGAATTATCCAATCTAGTGGATCGGGCCATGACCCAACTTCAGGGATCGCGGGAAATTACCGAAGACATCCTCTGGCCTTCTCAAAGTAAGAAAAAACAATTACGTTTAAATCTTTTAAATGCCTATTCGGTCTTGAGAAAATTTCTCCGTAGTGATTGGTGGCCCGACAAAATTAATTACGGTTTTACCGCGATCGTCTATCCCCTCATTGTCGCCATTTTATTTTTAGGCCCCAAACTCGTTCAGAAAATTTTGCCCTAAATTTCTTTTGGGCCTGGTGGTGGCCTTTAGTTTTAATCAGTTTTCTTTTTGTCGGTCGATTATGGTGCGCCGTTTGTCCTTTCATGATCTATGGCGAAATCACCCAAAAATTATCCCTCTGGCTCTTTCCCCGTCAACTGAAAAAATGGCCCCGACAAACTGCCGAAAAATGGGGAGGTTGGTTTTTATTTAGCCTGTTTGCCCTAATTTTACTCTGGGAAGAACTCTGGGATTTACCGAATACTGCCTATCTTTCTGCCTGGTTACTATTAATTATTACGGCGGGAGCGATGATTTGTTCTGCCATTTTTGAACGCCGATTTTGGTGTCGTTATCTCTGTCCCATCGGGGGAATGAATGGGATGTTTGCCAAACTTTCTATGACAGAATTGCGATCGCAACAGGGAACTTGTTCCGCCGAATGCACCACCTATCAATGCTACAAAGGCGGCCCCCAAAAAGGAGAAGGCCAAGAAACCAATGGTTGCCCCCTCTATTCCCATCCCGCCCAACTAGAAGATAATCGCGATTGTGTTTTATGTATGACCTGTTTAAAAGCCTGTCCCCATCGTTCCGTAGAGGTGAATTTACGTCCTCCTGGCATTGAACTTTGGACGACCCATATCCCCCGTAGCTATGAAGTCGCGCTGTTATTTTTGTTATTAAATAATGTCTTTTTACGTCGTTTACCCGAAATTAATTTTGAGTGGGGATTACATCTCAACTTTGAGAAATTTACCTCACATTCCTTCGCCGCAATGCTTGCCTTGAGTGTCCCCATCCTAATCCCTCTATTAGCCCAACAAATCATTAAACTTTTTTCAACAGGAAAACGGACAACTTTTCTAGAATTAGCCTACGGTTATTTGCCCCTCGTTTTAGCAGGTAATTTAGCCCATTACTTACGCTTAGGACTAGGAGAAGCGGGGACTATTATTCCCTTAACCTTGGCTACCTTTGGCCTATCTGCTCAAAATCTACCCGTTTTAATTGCCCATCCTGCTGTAGTTGCTTTTTTACAAGGTTCCGTTCTGATTTTAGGCGTTATTTGTTCGCTTATCCTGACTCAAAAAATTGCTCGTCAACCCTTTACTCTTTTAATTCCCCAGCATTTAGCGAATATTACCTTAGCCTCCTTAATGTGGATTGTGATTGTTGGTTATTAAATTCCAATGTCAAAAAATGAAGTCAAAATTTAAGTCAATAATTCAAAACAATAGGTCTAGATCACGAGTGATTTTTCTCCGCATAATCAAACAATTTTTGACTTCATTTTCACGAATATAACTTAATTCATCGGTCAAAGAATTCATTAACAATAAACCCCGATGGCTTTCACGTTTGATCGAATCTTCAGCATTCATCTTGATTTCTAATTGGAGTTGTTCTTCTAAATTAAAAGTTAACCCATAATCCCAAATTCGTATCTCTATCAGGTTTTCAAAAATATCCACAAATACCTCAATCGGAGTTTCTCTTGGTAAATTTAGATGGGCATATTTAACCGCATTCGTAAATCCTTCAATGAGGATAATTTGCATCGGTAGAAAAATCCCCTGACTCAGTAGCTCCCCGCAATTATATTCAAACCAAGGAATAATTTTCTGCAGACCAGCTAAATCCGATTCCATCGATAGATAGAATTGTCTTAGCAATTTGCCTTTTGCCCGTTCAAATTTGTGTTTAGGAAGCACCATTATTTTTTGTGAAAATAATCAAAATTGTTTTCCAAATTAGTTGAAGATCATACCAATGACTCCAATTACTCTGATAACGTAAATCTAGCTTGATGACATCTTCAAAGCTTTTTACACTCGAACGTCCATTCACTTGCCATTCCCCCGTCATCCCAGGCTTAACATCCAGACGTTGCCAAGCAGGAACTTCATAATTTTCCACTTCATCGGGGGTGGGAGGACGGGTTCCGACTAAACTCATTTCTCCTTTTAAGACATTCCAAAATTGGGGCAATTCATCTAAACTCGTGCGACGCAAAAATTTACCGACTTTCGTAATACGAGGATCATTTTTATTTTTAAAAAAAGCTCCTTCTGCTTCGTTTACGACTTGATTTTTTAAGGCTTCTGCGTTGGTATACATGGAACGAAATTTAATCATTTTAAATCGTTTACCTAGCCAGCCACAGCGAGTTTGTCGGAAGAAACTGCCCGAGGATCATCTAATTGAATCGCGATCGCAATGGGAATAAATAAGAGTCCTGTGATTCCTAACCCCACTAAACTGCCGATAATATCCAAAAATCGTTTGAAGTAGGAGCGGATAGAGGGATGGGTCTGGGGTGGTAGTTCAGAGGCAGATGATCGAGATTTATACCTAATATTGGAATTATTGGAATCTGGGACAGAGCGAGTTTCCTTTAAATCGGAAACAATCGTAAAAACCTGGTCTAATCCCGTCATCGTCAATACGGACATGATGGTAGGATTGATTTTTAAAAGAATAAAACTAATTTTTCTGGATTGAGTGACTTTAAAAACATAAACCAATGAACCAATTCCACTACTGTCAATAAATTGAGTTTGATTAAAGTCCAGGATGATTTCTTTTAAATCAATATTTTCAGCAAGGATTCTGTCAGTAATTTCCTTAAATCTAACGGCTTCTAAAACAGATAACCGTTTAGGAATAAAAATAGTGGAGGAACAATTAATCAATTCGATAGGGAAATCTAAGTTTGACATTTCAATTATTTTTATTCATAACAGTCCTAGACAATGTAGTAATTCAAAAATATTATTAAGCGGGTCATTATTGCGCTATGCAGTCCGATGAGGTATGGGCAAGGGGTTAAAGTTTCCTGTTCATCAAGCTTTGACCATACTTCACTGGGGTGAATATCGCTATCATGATTTTATGAGATGGTCTGCTTGGTTTTAGCTTTCGCTTTCGCCGCATTTTGTCTGAGGGCCTGTAATCGAGATTCGTAATATTTACGTTGACGACGGTTTGGCGTTTGTTCAATTAAGGTCTTAAAGGCACTCCCCAAACTTTTGTAGGCGTTGGGCAAAGTATAACCAAAACGGGTGGCTAGAGCGATCGCCTTTTCGTCGGCTTCAATCGCTTCCTTAAGTTTTTTATCACCATTATTTTTTTGCCAGAGGCGATACCCAGAAATCCCACAGAGAGAGAGCGCGAGTAAAAGCAAGAGACCATCTTGAACCCAGAGTTCTCCCACTGCTCCCCCTAAACCGATCGCCAAAGCGGCCATTTCCCAACCTTCACGGGGAATGGTGTCATTTTGTATACGAGCAACTTCATGCCAAAACAAAAGATTGCGCTGATCGATCGCCAAATTTTCCCACTTCGTCAGGTCAATCTGAATTTCAATTTCATCTCTACCCAATTCTTCAGAACGGAGGAGGGGCGGGTTAATCTCCGTTGTTCCTTCCACCATTACCCAACTTTGCAATTCTGGTGGTAATAAACTTTTGAGTCGCCGCAGTTCACTCATTTCGGCTCTAGCGGTGGCGGAGGTATAGGAAGTCATAGTTATTTTAAATAATTTAGATCACAATAGAAGGCTCTTAAATCAATTTTAGCTTGAACAGTCTCTTAGTAGCAGAGTGTGAATTACCCATCAATCATAGCGGTAAATTTATAAAATCGAGCTATCAAATCAATTTTCATAAAAGTCCTCATTCCCAATGGTAGGATTCCATCCCTTACTGTTGAAACATCACTGTTTTTTGCCAATCTTTACCGAGTTGAATTGTAACATCGGACACAAGATAGCCCGTACTCTCGACTAAGATTTCCCCAAAACCTAAATTAGCTCGAACATTGGCCGCGCCCAAGGCATCCCCATTCTGGGCAACAATGCGGGTTGATTGGAGGGGTTCACGCCAGTTACTCGCCACTAAAACCCTGCTGTAGCCCAATTTATTCAAATGACGAACTAAAGCTTGTACCGCTTCGGGATTATCACATCCATCCTGAATGGCGATGCGGATTTTCATGGGATCGGGGGATGTTGATTCAGACCGCAATTCTTCTCCGTCTAAGCTGCTGGATTCTGTGGCATGACCGAAATATTGGGACATTAGGGTTTGGATTTTTCTTTGATTCGGCAACCAATAGCTAACTTCTCGCCTACCGTTACTACTGAAATCTCCAGGCAACATTAACATCTGTACATCGTTGCGCTTGGTCTGGTCCGCTAATCCCGCGATCGCAAATAACTCCTCAGTCGTCAAATTGGTATCTATATAAGCCTGTAAAATAGAGAGAATATCAGGAATTTTGAGTAAGGTTTGGGGTTTTAATGCTTGTTCAACCAAAGCCCTGGTAAGCACCTGTTGGCGTTGTATCCGTCCAATATCCCCTAAATTATCCTTTCTAAAACGGAGTAATTGCAGGGTTTTATTCCCGTCGAGGTGTTGTTGGGCCTTTCCTTAAGATCGATATACAGATGTTGGCTATCATCTTGATATTTCATGTCTTTGGGGACATAAACGGTCACGCCGCCCAGGGCATCCACTAATTTTTCAACAGCTTGGACATTAACTCGAATATAGCGATCAATGGGAACATCTCCCAATAAATGACTAGTGCTTTCTGCGGCCAAAGACGGCCCACCCAGGGCATTGGCTTCGTTAATTTTTCTCAGACCGTGATCTCTGATTTCGGCTTGGGTATCGCGGGGAATGGATAAAACCGAAAGTTTGTTTTGGATCGGGTCGAGACGGACTAACATCATGGTGTCGCTTAGTCCACTGACCGAATTGACGAGGGAAAAATAACTTTCATTTTCCTTAGGTTTACTTTGCACATCGGACGTTAAAACTTTTGTGCCTAAAACCAGAATATTGACGGGGCGACTCAGTTGGGGAATATTGAGGTTTTTATAGGAAATCGTTTCTTCTTTGCCAAAAACAGCCGCTTGGGCGGGAGTAAGCTTGGCTTGTCTGAGGGGGACAGAGGCCAGGGAAAAGGCTAATAATGCGCCTCCTACGGCTGAAATACCCGCGATCACAGTGAGAGCCAAACTAATCCAGAGCCATCTTGCCCGATGCCCTTTTTTGTTCTTTCGGGGGTTTTTCCTGGCAGAGGGTCTAGAGGAAGTACGGACGGATTTTTTGTTGACGGTCACAGAGGCCTCACGCAAGAGAGAAGGAGAATCAACCGTTAAACTCTTAATTAACTAACATACACCAGGATTCCCCACTTGATTCAAGGTTCTAGAAAACCGCGATCGCGCAGTGTTGCTAGGCGATCGCGTTTTTTCCCTTAGCCCCCAAAACAACAGAGAAAGAATACCTATAGATTTGTGTCGTATAGATTGAGGGGACTTGACTTGTGTTCACTCGGAAATGATGATATTAGATAAACTAAAAAATTCGGCTTCTGGGTAAGCCACACCCAAACTGCTGTTAGGAGAACAATTTAATGAGAGACGCGGTTACGACCTTAATTAAAAACTATGATGTTACTGGCCGATATCTAGACCGAAACGCGATGGACGAACTCAAAGCTTACTTTGACTCTGGTTCAGCCCGTATCGCCGCCGCCAGTCTGATTAATACCAGTTCATCCGATATTGTCAAAAAAGCAGCCGCTTTATTATTTGAAGAAGTTCCCGAACTCATTCGTCCTAGTGGGAATGCCTATACAACCCGTCGTTTTTCGGCGTGTTTACGGGATATGGACTATTATCTCCGTTATGCTACCTATGCGTTGGTTGCAGGGGATAACAATGTTTTAGATGAAAGAGTTTTATACGGATTACGAGAAACCTATAACTCTTTAGGTGTTCCCATCGGCCCAACGGTACGTGGTATCCAAATTATGAAAGATATTATTAAAGAAATGGCCAATGAAGCGGGTTTAAGCAATACGGCTTTTATTGACGCGCCCTTTGATCACATGACTCGTGAAGTCAGTGAAATTTCAGTTTAACAACAAAAATTCAGTTTAGATAATTGAAGTTAAGGAGAGATTTGGCAAGATTTTGTTGGATCTCTCTTTTTTTCATTTTTAATTTATGGACGCACTAACTTTAACTTGGGGCTTCGGCCCCTTTTTTGTTGTGAATATTTTGAAAAGGGCAAAGCTACTATCGGTTAGAATTAATTCCATAGGCTCAGTATGGCAAAAAATTTATGTCCGACTCAAATCCACCACGTCTTTTATCCTTTACGCTCGATGGTTGGCCTGTTTTAGGTGGGCCAGTAACGATTTCTTTGAATGATGGTGTTGCCGTTTTAGTCGGTAGAAATGGAGCAGGAAAATCAGCCATTCTTGAGGGATTTAAAGCAATTTCATCCTTTGCGATGGGAGGAAGTAGCTCAATTCGACCAATTGAGGATGAAGCCATTCCAATAAAATTAATTATCGAAATTTCAACTCCAACTTCTCGTCGAATTGAATATAAGTATGAATTAATAGGATTTCCGCCTTCTGCTGATGAACTTTACAACAATAACTTTATAGATGATAGTTCCGAAGAACAACAATTTTCATGGAATGAAAGTTGTCAATATATTGATCAAGAAAGAGAACTTATATGGACAACAAAAAGTGGAGTAACAACTTTCCATAATACAAAAGAACCTCGTGTCGCCATTCTTGGTAATATTAGCTCACTTCAACGATTGCATTTTCCAGAAAGTTTAAAGTTAGAATTACCCGATGAAATGAGGTGGATTCGTCTTGTTTTAAATGGCGTTCGTCTTCTTGGAACACGAGCAATTCGCCGTAACACAGAACGTCGTCTTGCTTTATTAAATATACCCACTCATCGCATTCTAATGCCTGAATTATGGGAGTTTACAGATTGGCTAACAATTTTAATACGTCGTATGAACAGAGAAGAAATTGATGAATTAGAAAAGATTTGTCAACGTATTGGACTTGGAAATAGAATAACTGAAGAAAAATTTGTTCGTGATGAAGAGAATGAATATATTGTAGAAATATTATTAGATAGTGTTAATATTGGCTTGCTTTCTGATGGAACACTTCGGATTTTATCTATTCTCGTAGATCTTCTTAAATCTAATCCAACTTCTACGCTTATGATTGAAGAACCTGAAACTCAAATTCATCCAGGAATGTTAGAAAAATTACTTAATGAAATTCAATCTTATACCTATGGACAAAATTTAATTCTATCCACCCATTCTCCTCAAGTAGTTTCCTGGACTCAACCTGATAAAATCAATCTAGTTTATCGGCAAAATAGCCAAACTTTTGTGCGAAAATTGGGGGACGACGAAATGAAAAGTGTTGTCGCTTATCTCAATGAGGAAGGAAGCTTAGGAGACTTGGTTTATAGTGGTATTCTCGATGACTAGAGATCAAAATTGGTTTAATTGGTGAACATGATACTGACTGTGAGGCAGTTAGCGAAATCATATATCGCAGCAAATTAGGATACAACACTAAGATTAAGCCTTGGGGAGCAAAAGGTTCTGGTAATTTAAAGAAAGAACTTGTAAGGAGAATAATTACTTTATCAAGCGAAGGCTGTAATGTCTTTATTATTGTTCATGATTTGGATCGTAATCCCCAAAATGGTTCTCTTAATGATGAAAAAGAATTACAAACAACGTTAGAAAATTTGATTTCTCAATTTAAAAATCTGGAAAAATATATCTGTATTCCTATCGAAGAATTAGAAGCTTGGTTTTGGTCCGATCCGACTGTTATTCAAAATCTCGGAGGTCAAAAAGCAAAAGCTCATCCCAATCCTCAGTCAATTGTTAAACCTAAAGAAAAATTAATAAAGCTATCTTGCGACAAGAAACAACGTCCTCGTTATAATCCGAATGACAATGCTAGGTTAGCCAAAATGCTGGATTTAGACCTTTGTTCTCAACGCTGTCCATCTTTTAGAAAATTACGAGAATTTCTTGATAACCTCCAGCGATCGCCGATTTAGCTATCTACTCAAAAACAAAAAATGCGATCGCTATTTGGGATTAAGGTTTTTGATCAGAGTCGCCAAAGGTAAAAACGGAGGATAGGTTCCTTCGGTTTTGATTCGTTGAATTTCGGTGTCGGGAATGGGGAATTTGTGTTTCAGGGCCAAAACTTTGATAATATCTCCCCGATCAATCACTCCCGCAACGGCTCCCGCAGGAGATAAAACCGTCAAAATGCGATCGCACAGTCCTGCTTCGTGATCGCCGAAGGAATTTTTTTCTAACAAATCGACAACGGTGACGAGAGGCGTTTTTTCAGAAACAGAAGGAATTTCCGTGAGGGGTTGGGCAATATCCTTGAGAGTCAACCAGTCCCACTCACTGCGCTCAATCTTTTGTAAGGTTTCAATCCGCACTAATCCCCGATAACGACCTTCTGAGGCCGCATAGTAAAGACAATTTTCCTGGGGATTTTTAATTAGAGCTTGCTGAAAAAAGCTGAAAGCCTTATAAGAAAAGAGATGAGGGGATTTAGAGAGCAAAAAAAGTGCAAAAAAAAGGTCTAAAATGAGTGAAAAGGCTTGCACCCCTCCCCTTCCAGAGCATTGAACGATGTACCCCAAAAAAGAATCCGAAAAATCGACTGTTGAAAACTTCAAAATACCAAGTGAGTGGAAGCCAAAAGAAGAAAATCGTTGGGTAATCATGTCAAAAATAATTCCGTGGGAGGAATTTGAAGAAGAATATGCAAAACAATTTTCAGAAAATAAAGGAGCGACAGCCAAACCATTTAGGATGGCATTAGGGTCATTAATAATAAAAGAAATATTGAGAATAAGTGACCGAGAAACAGTAGAACAAATAAAAGAAAACCCTTACTTACAATATTTTATAGGACTAGAAGTATATGAAAATGAGGAGGCATTTGATGCGTCACTGTTAGTACATTTCCGTCAAAGAATAGGAATGGACTTGGTGAATCAAATAAATAAAGCAATGGTAAAAAAAGAAGAAGAAATATTATCAGAAGTAAAAGAAAAAAGTGAAGGGGAAAATCAGAATAGAGGAAAGCTATTAATAGATGCAACCTGTGCACCAGCAGACATCAAATATCCAACAGATATAGGAATCTTGAATGAGGCAAGAGAAAAAACCGAAAAAATAATAGACAACTTGTATAAAAAAACTAAAAAAAAAGGAAAAAAACCAAGAACCTATAGAATAAGAGCCAGAAAAGATTACTTAAAATTGTCAAAAAAACGCCGTCCGTCGAGAAAAGAAAGGAGAAAGGGCATAAAAAAACAAATCCAATATATCAAAAGAAACCTTTCCCATATAGAAAAATTAAGAGAAGATAAAGAGGTCGCAAAATTAAGTAAAAAAGACGAAAAGATACTGTCGATAATACAAAAAGCCTATGAGCAACAAGTAGGAATGTATGAAAATAAAGAAAATAAGGTAGAAAATAGAATTGTGAGTTTGACTCAACCTCATGTTCGTCCCATTGTTAGAGGAAAAGCGGGAACGCCAGTAGAGTTTGGTGCAAAACTATCAGCAAGTTATGTGAATGGATATCTTTATTTATACCGATTAAGTTGGGATAATTATAATGAATCAGGCGACTTCAAAGGACAAATAGAAGAGTTTAAACGTGAGACAGGCTACTATCCCCAGTCTGTTCATGCTGATGCAATCTATCGCACAAGGGAAAATCGCGCTTTTTGTAAGGAGAAGGGAATTCGATTGAGTGGCCCACCCTTGGGAAGACGACCCACAAATATTAGTCCAGAAAAAAAGAAAGAAGCTCTTCAAGATGAAAGAGACCGTAATGCTATTGAAGGCAAATTTGGTCAAGCAAAGAGACGATTTAGCCTCAATCGAGTTATGACAAAACTTCCTGATACCTCTGAAACCGCTATTGCTATCACCTTTTTAGTCATCAATCTTTTTGCCCTGCTTCGGCAGGTTTTACGTTTTTTTTGTCTTTTTCGGAAGAAGAGCTTATTTTTCTGCCCTCTTATTAGCCCAGCTTATGCTTTGTGTTGACAATTCATTTAACCCTTATGTTTTACTCGCCTTAAATTCATAAATTAATCCCCTCTTCCTGTTTTTTGACTTTTTCAGCAAGCCCTAATTATATAAGTATCAATAAAGTCTTTCAGGGTGAGATTAGCATCAATTACGCGGAAATTGCGGGTCATCACCTCAGCCGCAAAAATGCTTAATAAACTATTTTGTAAATCCGTTAAACGGTCGTAGGCATCGGCATTGCGCCAGACAAACCAACCAATGAGAGCCAACCAAGCTCCACTAAAGTCGCCCAAAGAAAGAATTACTAATAAACCTAAACATAAACCCAGACCGCCGATGAATTTGCCACTTCTAGCGGCCCAACGCACTCCCGTGAAGCGATCGCCTGACACTTTCCAGACTATGGCTTTGAGGACTTGCCCTCCATCCAGGGGTAAGCCAGGAATTAAATTAAAAAATCCTAAAAATAAATTAATTCGACTTAAATCATCGGTTAAATAACTCAACAGTGCCGATTCTTGATTCAAATTCCCCAGGGTAAAAAAAAGGATACCTAAGGCAAAACTGACTAATGGCCCCGCGATCGCCACAGAAAAAGCTCCCATCGGCGTTTTGGATTCCCGTTCAATGGAAGCAACACCGCCAAAGAGAAAAAGGGTAATCGAATTCACCGTGATGCCCTGAGAACGAGCCACTAAACTATGGCCCAATTCGTGTAATAAAACCGAACCAAAGAGCAATAAGGCCATCACAAAGCCCAATAACCACCCCAACCAGGGAGAGTTTCCTTGCAAAACTCCACCATTAATTTCCCCCGCATTAACTAGGGTAACTAATCCCAAAATCAAAAACCAAGAAGAATCAAGATAAAACGGGATACCTAAAATTGAACCAAATTGCCTCTTTTTTTCCATGAATCCTCCTGGTATCAAAATTAGGTCAGTTGAAAAATAAAGGTCATCAAATCTCCTTTCCCTAACGAAATGCGATCGCCCGCCCGTAAACGATGCCGATTCCCTTTAATCAGTGTCCCGTGATTAATGTAGGTTCCATTGGCACTGCCCACATCCTCAATGTAGTAAGTATCTCCTTCTAGGCGAATATCCGCATGAATGCGAGAGACAATATCCGAATTCGGGAAGCCCGACACATCAATATCAGGGGGAATTTGTTCATTGGGTTTCCCGATATGAATGACCGCCAATCCCTGGGGAAAATCGAGTTGGGTCTGGGTTTGCAAGTGGAGCAGGCTGGCAGATTGGACTTGCAGTTGGGTCACTCCCATAACAGCAGGAGTCGCGATTGGTTGGACTGGGGGTTGGGCGATCGCAGGAATTTCTGGAGTAATATTGGGCGTTTCTGCTCTACTCGTCATGGAACTTTCGGCAGCAATCACAGGAGGTTGAGCAGTCACACTGTTACCACAACTGCCACAAAAGGTTGCATCCGTTTGAATGGGGGCGTTGCAATGGGGACAATGAATCATTTGGGGTAGCAGAGTGTAGCAGGCTTCGCACTGGGTCGCGCCTTCGGGGTTGGTATGGTTGCAATTAGGACAAATCAACATAAATGGAATCAAGGTAAATTATTTAAAGGCGGCTCCTGCTGATTCATCCAATAACCAGAATAATTCTCCCTGGGGTCGGATAAATCGGGCGGGATAGGTTTGGGGATCGGAGGTTTCAGCAAAAATTTCAGCTAGTGCAGGCTGTTTACTGGCTCCTGCTACGAGGAAAATCACACACCGTCCCTGATTAATTAATGGCACGGTAAAGGTTAAACGGGGTTGACCATCCTTATTACCGACGGTGATCAGGCGATCGCAGACTTGCAAGGCTTGGGTGTGGGGAAACAGGGAGGCAGTGTGGCCATCATCTCCTAGCCCCAAAAGAATGACATCAAAGGCAGGAAATTCTCCCGCCGCCACCTGAAAATATCGAGCCAATTCATTTTCATAGGACTGAGCATCGACTTGCGGATCACCCGCTTCTGTGGGCATAGGGTAGATGTTATGCTCAGGAATATCGATTTGGTCTAACCATGCCTGACGGGCCATGCGTTCGTTACTGTCGGGATGATCACTGGGAACGTAGCGTTCATCTCCCCAAAAGATGTGAATCTTTGACCAAGGCAGAGGTTGGGATGCCAGGGCTTCGTAGAGGGGTTTCGGGGTGCTTCCTCCCGATAGGGCAATGGTCGCCTCTCCTCTGGTTTCAACCGCTCGGTTGAGTTTTTCAACCACCAATTTCAGCGATCGCGCAATCAACGCCTCTTTATTCGGTAAAATCTCAACCCCTGGTTTCATCTGAGTCATCCTGAATTAGCGAAAAGGTCTATAAATTAAGAATTTTGCCATAGACAAAGCAGAGTGTTTTCCCCATCTATTTAGAAAATCTCCCAATTTATCCCCCTATTATATTAAAATTTCACCATTGGAAAGCCCATACTGCCCATAACTTCATTAAAAATAATGTTCATCTCGATTAATGACAATCACTACGGGGGTCTGTTGAAAGATTTATCTTAAAATAAGCTTTATTCGCGGGATTTTATCAGAATTTTCAGATTTTCCAGAACTTTAGAAAAGACTCAGGGCCGATAAAATGATGACACCTGTCATTTATAGTGGTAAGTTGACCTATTTTGTTGCGAAAAGATAATCTTTATTTTGTCTAACTATTTAAAAATCGCAAATTCAGCCTCAAATAAGACTTCAATAGATTAAAATCCAAAAATCATGAATAATTCAACTTTAACGGTACTGTGTGTCAAACTTTTTGGCGTAGTTTTTATTCTTTCTTCCTTGCTAGATTATCTGACTCTTCTTATTCCTCTCAATTTTAAAGATCCCCAGTGGCAGTTAGGACTCGTAACCAGTTTGGTTGATCGGGGCATTGTGCCGATGGTCGGGGTCGGCATGATTATGGTGGGATATTGGATTGAGTCGGTTATTAATGCGAATAACCCTAAAAATTCATCTTCTGGTTTTGATTTACGGCTTCCTACTTTTGTATTATCCGCTATCTTGGGATTGATGTTTTTATTGATTGTTCCTATTCATCTTAATAATTTGAATCAAGCTAAATCCGAAGCTTTGACGCAGATAGAAAAAGGAGCCAGCCAAGGAAAAGAGCAAATACAAGGATTTCTGAGACAGGTGAATAGTCTTTCCCAAAATCCAGAGGTGTTGAATCAACAAATTGAACAGCGTGCTAAAGTCATTGAGAGTGGACAGTTCCAAGGGAATCCCCTTTCTCCTGAGCAATTGCAGTCAATTCAAAATGAAAAAGCTCAATTGCAGGGATTACGAGATTTATCAAAAGATCCCGCCGCCTACAAAAGCAAGATTGCTGAAATCAAAAAACAACTGGAAACTCAATTACAAGAGCGTCAATCCAAAGCCGAAGGGGAAGCCACCAGCCAGGCAGTTAAGCAGGGATTACGCACGGGTTTAAATAGTTTGATGTTGGCGATCGGTTATGCCACTGCGGGGGCATTGGGATTGCGTAATATTATATCTGAAATTCAATCTAGACCTAAAGCTCCTCGTTCATCGTGAGATAGTTTCTACGGGAGTCGATCGCGTTTGCTTGAGCTTAAAGTCCAAATTGCGATCGCAGATTAGGATGAGATTCAGACTAAACTTAACCTTTGACTCCCACTCCTTATTTTTTCAATCTTTCTCCATCCCTGGGATCATTCCCACTTTAAATTTTTATGTCTCTGCCAACAACCCCGACGTATTGCCCGTGAATTAGCCCTGTTGAGTCTCAGTCAAATTAAAAATAATCCTGAAAAATTAGAAAAAGAAGATGCCAATTCTTTGGTTTTAGCGGCGATTCGGACTTTGACTAGCGAAATTCATGAGATTTTAGAAACGGCTTCAGATGAGGTAAGTCGGAGTAATGAAAGACTTCTGAGCAGTGAAATTCGTGCCAATTCCCTAGATGGTGCAAAGGCACATGATCAAAGAAGCGATCGATATGACCCAAGTTGCCATTAATCGCCTAGCGATCGCCGTCAACTACCAGAAATGATTCAATTGGCTAGCCAGTACGAAGTAAGGGAATATACCTTAGAACTGATTGGAACGGTTCATCGTCGTCGTCAAGAAATTGATCAGCAACTGGAAAACTCCCTGGTCGATTGGCAATTAAATCGTTTACCGAAAATTGATCAGGATATTTTGCGATTGGCATTAGCAGAATTGATCTTTCTTCAGGTTCCCCAAAAGGTCGCGATTAATGAGGCGATCGAATTAGCTAAACGTTATTCCGATGAGGAAGGACACCGATTTATTAATGGGGTTTTACGACGAGTCAGCAATCAATTGTCCAACAAACCTAACCCCAATGACTCTGTTTTGCCATCTACTTAAGGTGTCATAGTGACATCACAAATTTTAGGCTCAAACCCCAAAGTTCGGGAAACCACACTTAACGAAGGCTTGCGGGACGGGACTTAAATTGGTTACATTAGCACTCATGAGGTGAGAGTGCTAAATCTCCATTCTCTCAACTCCCCTATTTTATCTTCATCAGGAGGATGATTATTCATGGCAGCTATCAGCATTAATGTCTCTACTGTAAAACCCTTAGGCGATCGCGTTTTGTTAAAGTTAGCCCCTCGGAAGAAAAACCGCCGGTGGTATTTATTTACCCGATAACGCCAAAGAAAAACCCCAAATCGGTGAAATTGTCGCCGTTGGCCTGGCAAACGCAACGATGACGGTAGCCGCTCCCCCTTGGATGTGGGCGTAGGTGATAAAGTCCTTTATTCCAAATACGCAGGAACCGATATCAAATTAGGTGGCGATGAGTATGTTCTTCTCACCGAAAAAGATATCCTCGCTTCTGTGGTTTAAGCCGATTTCACGGCTCCCATTCCTTGCTTTTAACTGAGTAAAACTTTCTAAATTTCACCTTTTTCCTACAACGGTACAATTCCTATGGCTAAATCCATTGTTTATAACGACGAAGCTCGTCGCGCCCTCGAAAGAGGGATTGATATCCTCGCAGAAGCAGTTGCTGTTACCCTCTCGCCCAAGGGTCGTAATGTTGTCCTAGAAAAAAAATTTGGTGCCCCTAAAATCATTAATGACGGGATCACCATTGCTAAAGAAATTGAATTAGACGATCATATCGAAAATACAGGGGTTTCCCTGATTCGTCAAGCGGCTTCTAAAACCAATGATGTTGCTGGAGACGGAACCACCACCGCAACGGTTCTCGCCCATGCCATTGTCAAAGAAGGTTTACGCAACGTTGCCGCAGGTGCTAATCCTATCGCCATCAAACGCGGTATCGACAAAGCGACTGAATTCTTGGTTGAACGGATTGCTGAACACGCTAAGCCCGTTGAAGATTCCAAGGCGATCGCCCAAGTAGGTTCGATCTCTGCGGGTAACGACGAAGAAGTGGGTCAAATGATTGCCAATGCGATGGATAAAGTCGGTAAAGAGGGCGTAATTTCCCTTGAAGAAGGCAAATCCATGACCACCGAATTGGAAAATCACCGAAGGGATGCGTTTTGACAAGGGTTATATCTCTCCCTACTTTGTCACCGATCCTGAGCGTAATGGAAGCCGTTTTAGAAGATCCTGCTTATCTTGATCACCGACAAAAAAATAGGCGGGCAACCACCCGCACCATTGTCCATCAGCGGGCATTTCACACGACCTTTTGCGTCTCGTCCGGCTTTTAGAAGCACGGAGGTCAATGCGTCCTGAAGCCGGGCTGCCGAAAATCTGTTTAACATTGGATTTGCTTGCACTATAAAGGCGGCGTGCAGATCAAACCCGTATTCAGCGCCAGACTGGATTGTTCCGGCTCAAATCTCCGGCCGAGTTGAATTCTCCGGTGAAAAACGAACGATGGCAAACGGCGCTTCCCTGGCTGGCCGGGATAAGCGCCTTGTTCTATGTGTTCTCGAGGTTCCTGCCTTGCACGCCGCCGGACCAGTACCCTGCCGTCGATGACATCGACAATGCCTGGACGCAAGCATTGCACATAGCTTTCTCCCAGAACTTCCAGTTTGGTCGCGAGCTTGTCTTCACTTACGGCCCTTGGGGCTTTATCAGCCGGGGTTACCATCCATCGACGCATTGGGTTTCTATGGTGGTATGGATCGGGCTGTCGGTCATCTTTTGGAGAGCGGCCGGGCGAGTGGCGCGGCATTTCTCCGACAACCTGGCGATCTCCTGGCTCTGGCTGATCGCCTTCACGGCGTTTTCGAGCATCCCGGTGGGGGATGACTTTAGTGCTCGACTTGTCGCCTGGTCGGTACTGTTATTGTTTCTGCATTTCTTTGTCGAGGAGGACTCGTTCACGTCGATCCAGATCGCGCTCGTGGTGTCATTGGGACTGTTGAGCCTGGCAAAATTTACCGGCTTCATCGCCGCGGCAGCGGTGGTGGCGGTGATTGCGACTGACGAACTCCGGCGGCGCCGGTTTCCCTGGATCGTCGTTGTGCTGGGGGCCAGTATTCTGTGCTTTTGGAAGGCGGCGGGACAGCATTGGAGCTCGCTCGCGCCATATCTTCTCAACTCATTACGGATCACCGGCGGCTACACTGAAGCGATGATGAGGAAGGGGGCAACCGAAACCCGTGACGTGATTTGTTTTCTTGTGCTGGCCGCCTCGGTTACCGGCCTGACCGGCTTCGTTGCCCGGGGCAGGCCCCGGTTCCAGGGCGGGCTGGTTCTCGCCGGCCTGGGGGCCATTCTGTTCCTCATCTTCAAAGAGGGTTTTGTGCGGTGCGACCGGCACGAGGTCGGCGCGACAACCGGACTTCTGCTCATCGCGCTGGCCAGCCTGGCGGTCACGTGGCGCGAGAAAAGAAGCTGGCTGCGATACGCCGGCGTGACGCTGCTGCCGGCCTGCGCGCTTTTTGCCTCTGCCGTTTACAGCCACTGGTTTTCGGAGCAGGGACTGGCAAGGCAGCTGGCGGGGACATTCAGCTTGCGCAGCCTGACGGCTCCCGTCCAATCCGCGTTCACGGGGTCTTTGTACCGGCATTTCGAAGAGGATGCTCTCACCATACGAACACGATGGCCTTTGCCGGCGGTTTCAGGAGAAGTGGATCTTTATACGGGGAACCTGACCGCCGTATTCGCGCAGAATTTTCGTTATGACCCGCGGCCGGTGATCCAGAGTTTCAGCGCATACACTCCCGAGTTGGCTGAATTAAACGCTTCTTTTCTCCGGACCCCGCGCGCTCCGGATTACCTGTTCTTTCAGGTAAAAACAATCGACGGTCGCTATCCTTCACTGGACGATGGCCGGTCGTGGCCGGAATTATTGACGCGCTACGACATCCGCGGGGCATCCGATGGTCGCGCAACGTTCCTGGTTCTGGCTCACTCAGCCTCACCTCGCGCGTATCACCTGGAGCTGCTGACGAATGTGGTGGCTCAGTTCGGGGAATCGGTCCCGGTGCCTGCCGTCGGTGATGGTCCGGTCTGGGTTGAGATGGACATAAAAAAATCCTTTTGGGGAGACCTGGCTTCGACTCTCTACAAACCACCCGGTCTGCAGTTGAATGTCTCGCTGCGTGATTATGGAGAACATCGGTTTCGCATGATTCCAGGGATGGCCCGCAGTGGATTCCTGGTTTCCCCCTTCATCGGGGACAATCTGTCTTTCGGCTGGCTCGCGTCCACGGAATCGCAACGGGCCCTGGCCGGGTTGGAAGTCACATCCCTGAGTGTTTCGGCTGATACTGCGTTCGGATCGAATGCTTGTTACAAGCCGCCCGTTCAAATTCGGTTTTATCGTTTGATTTACCCGCGCCAAAACTTGAATAAAGCGATAACCGAAAAGAAAAAATGAACTTAATGGCGTCTCACAGGTTTGATGGTTGAGGGTTGGAAAATCAAGAGGTGATATATGGCTTGGCTATGTGTTCCGGGGTTGGAATCTTCGGGGCGGCTTTTTTTCGTACTCTTCCCGGGATGGCATCCTTACCAGCGCCCGGCGTGCATCGGCGCGATGGCCTGCTTTGCGGTTGTGCCCCTGGCAGGCTTTGATAATCCGATTGTTTGTGCGGCCAACTTCAGGAACAAAGTGAAAACAACGTTCACATGCCCTTGCCGAGACTTGGAAGTTGGAAGCATTGAAACAAGACAACTTATCAGTGAAGATATCCTGTTTCGGCGTCATTGAGAACATTTTCCCTGGATCCATCATGTTTTGGCTGCGCTGTCGGTTCGATTGTTCGTTTCATTGAAGATTTTTGACGGTTACTACTCTTTCGGGAAAGTCGCTGAAGACGCCGTCCACGCCCAGCTGTTTCATCCGGGCGATTTCCTCCGGCTGATTGATCGTGAAAACGAACACCTTCAGCCCCAACCGATGCGCATCTACTACCAGTTTTGGGGTTACGCAGCGTTTGCTAACGTGCAGCGACCATGCGCCCAAAACTTCCGCGAACTTCGCCAAGCCACGCGGCGTTTTCGCGATCAACCCGCCGATGCGGATTTCGGGGCACAATCGTTTGGCCTCTCGAATCCGTGCAAGGTCGAACGAAGAAATGAGAAAATCGTCGTAACTCCAACCGCGGCGGTTCACGTATTCGGCGATGAGCGCGGACACTGGCGCCGCAGTGTGCGCCCCTTTAAGTTCTACGTTGATGACGGCGCGGCGGTCCACAGCGTCGAAAATTTCCGTCAGCGTGGGAATGTGTTCGCCTGATCCGGCGTCGAGCGACCGGAGACAGGCGAAGGATTTTTTCGTCACACGGCCTTGGCCGTTGGTCGTGCGGTCTAAAGTGTCATCGTGGATCACCACCAGTTGGCCGTCCGTGAAATGCACGTCCACTTCGACGCCGTCCGCACCCAACTCCAGCGCCTTGCGCACGGAACGGACGGTGTTCTCAGGCTCGTGTCCGCAGGCGCCGCGATGGCCGAAGCAGAATAATTTTCGCGTCGTCATTTTAACAAGTGCCGCAATGCCAGTTCCTGGAAATTTGACGTTTGCTGTTTTTCCCAATTTTCATCGCGGCCCAGTTCCAATGCAATGATGTGCGCGACCTGCGGCGCCATTTCGACGGCGGCCCGCGCATCCAATGGCAGCGCCCGCAGGCGCCGCGACAGCACGTCCTCGATCGTGCGCGCCATTTCCCGGCGCACTGCCCAGACCACCTGACCAGCGCAATACGGCAGATGCGGATGCAACGGTTTGTTACCAACACTTCCGCACATGACGAGCAATTCCCCGGCGTCGGAGCCATATTCGGCCAACTCCAGCCTGTCGTTGCCCGCTTCGCGCCAGCCGTGCAGCCGCAAAGTTTTCGTCGAAGACAACTGTGCCGACAGACCGCCGACCGCGGCCGCGTGGTTCATCGTGTCCTCGGCCATCAACCGGCTGGTTGTCCATTTGCCGCCGATGAGGCTGACCAAACCCGACGGCGCGACCACCACCTGATGACTTCGTGATAATTTCGACGTTTTCCTGACGCCGCCCTTGACCAGTGGACGCAAGCCGGCGAATGCGCTCAAAATGTCTGCTGCCGTTGGCGCGTGGGCGAGATAACGCGCCGCGTGCTCGAGGAGAAATTCAATTTCCATCCGCAGCGGACGAGGCTCCAGCGAGGCCTCCGAAACCAACGTATCTGTCGTGCCAAGGAGCACCCTGTCGTGCCACGGAATGGCGAAGAACACGCGGCCATCCGACGTGCGAGGAATGATCAAGGCGCAGCCGCCCGGCAAAAACGATTTGTCTAAAACGATGTGCGCGCCCTGGCTCAACGTGAGAAGCTCCGGCGCGGTGCGGTCGTCAAGCCGACGGACTCCATCGCTGAAAGCGCCCGTGGCATTGACCACCACGCGGGCGCGCACTTCAAATTCTTCGCCGCTTTCGAGGTCGCGCACCGACACACCGGAGACACGTTCATTTTGTTTTAACAGCGACACGACCTTGATGTAATTGACCACCACACCGGAGAGGTCGGCGACCGTTTGCGCGAGCGTGATGGCCAGCCGCGCGTCGTCGAACTGGCCGTCGTGATACAAAATTCCGCCGCGCAATCCGTCGCGCGCTAGCGCCGGCATCCGCGCGAGCGTTTCCAGCCGCGAAAGATGTCTGGAACAACCGATGCCCAGTTTGCCCGCGAGTTGGTCGTAAAGTTTCATGCCCGCGCCGTAAAACGGGCGTTCCCACCACGCGTAAACCGGCAGGAGGAACGGCAGGTGGTGGACGAGATGCGGCGCGTTGCGGAGCAGGTAGCCGCGCTCGCGTAGAGATTCGCGCACGAGCGACAGGCGGCCCTGTTGCAGATAGCGGATGCCACCGTGGATGAGTTTCGTGCTGCGACTGGAAGTGGCTTGGGCGAAATCGGCCTGCTCGACCAGCGCCGTGCGGTAGCCGCGCGCCACCGATTCGACCGCCGTGGCCAGACCGCTCGCGCCACCGCCGATCACCAGCACATCCCAGTCGCCCGGCTCATCCCGCAAGCGTTGCAACATTTCAGCGCGGTTCATGATTTTGGAAACGATTGTCCGACCGAGCATGATGTCGCGAACGAATTTTGAAGTTTATACCTTCTCAAGCGAACTGTTCAATTTTTCGCCCGTGCCAGCGCCCGGGTCGGCCGGAAAAAGTTTCTTGCGCACGACCGGTTTCATAGCGGAGATGAAGCGGCGGTCGGCTTCCCAATGGGCGGCGATCTCACGCTGCTTTCCAGAACCCGACGCCCAAACCTGCCAGATACGCGGCCCCGAGTGCCGTGGTCTCGGCCACGCGCGGACACACCACGGGCACGCCGAGCAAGTCGGCCTGAAATTGCATCAGCAGATTGTTGACGCACGCGCCGCCGTCCGCGCGGAGTTCCTTGAGGCGGATCCCGGCGTCATTTTCCATTATCCGGAGCACGTCGCCAACTTGATACGCGATTCCTTCGAGCGCGGCACGAGCGATGTGGAACTGCGTCGTGCCCCGCGTGAGGCCGATGATGATGCCGCGCGCATAGGCGTCCCAATGCGGCGCACCCAACCCGGCAAAGGCCGGCACGAGATACACACCACCGTTGTCCGGTACTTGTGCCGCGAGCGCCTCGATCTCGCCGGAAGATTTGATGATGCCCAAGCCGTCACGAAGCCATTGCACGACCGCGCCAGCGATGAAGATGCTGCCTTCGAGTGCGTATTGCGCCATCCGGTCACCGAGGCGCCACGCGACGGTGGTGAGCAAATTGTTTTTTGACGCGATGGGTTTGCCGCCGGTGTGCATGAGCATGAAACAGCCGGT